>CAZJYX010000012.1:0-107531 GCA_964550375.1 uncultured Planctomycetales bacterium
GGACGCCAATCGCATCGG
Organism: uncultured Planctomycetales bacterium; assembly: GCA_964550375.1. GTDB lineage: Bacteria > Planctomycetota > Phycisphaerae > UBA1845 > Fen-1342 > JAAYXS01. The sequence goes on from CAZJYX010000012.1 coordinate 19, forward strand.
CTGTGAACCGGGCCGCGGCTGCCTGCAACGGAACCACCGCCTCGTGGTCACTCAGCGCAGCACCGGAGCGGATCTTTGACAACCAAATACGTCCCCCGCAGGCGCGCCAGCCTTGCCCCCGCGCCAGCCGGTTTCGCCCTGCCTCAGGCCGATTCCTTGCGCAGCCGGCCACGCGCGAGCAGGTCGTCCTCGCCCCGGATCACCGCCGGCGTCACCGTGTACGTGCCGCCCGCCTTCACGTCCGGCAGCTCGTACAGGTAATCCAGCATGACCCGCTCAACGACCGAACGCAGCGCCCGGGCCCCGGTGTCACGCTCGAGCGCCACCGCCGCGATTTCCGATAGCGCCTCCGGCGTAAACTCCAGCTTGGCCTTCTCAAGCTCAAACAGCTTCTGGTACTGCTTGACAATCGCGTTGCGCGGTTCGGTGAGAATCTGTATCAACGCCGGCGTATCCAGCGGCTCCAGCGTCGCGACCACCGGCAGCCGACCCACGAACTCGGGGATCATCCCGAACTCGATCAGGTCGTCCGGCGTCACTTGTTCGAGCAGCCGGCCGAGCTCCTCATGATCGTTGGTGGGCGTCCCTGCAGACGCGAACCCAATCGCCTTCTTACCCAGGCGCTTGCGGATGATCTTCTCCAGCCCGACAAAGGTCCCGCCGCAGATGAACAGGATGTTGGAGGTGTCCATCTGAATGTACTGCTGTTCGGGATGCTTGCGGCCGCCCTGGGGCGGAATGTTGCTGATCGTGCCCTCGAGCATCTTCAGCAGGGCCTGCTGCACGCCCTCGCCGCTGACATCGCGGGTGATGGAGACGTTGTTCCAGGTCTTGCCGATCTTGTCGATCTCGTCCAGGTAGATGATGCCGCGTTGGGCGGCTTCGAGGTCGTAGTCGGCGTTCTGCAGCAGCTTGAGCAGGATGTTCTCGACGTCCTCGCCGACGTAGCCGGCCTCGGTCAGCGTCGTGGCGTCGCCGATGGCAAAGGGGACGTTGAGGATGCGGGCGAGCGTACGGGCCAGCAGCGTCTTGCCGGAGCCGGTCGGGCCGATGAGCAGGACGTTGCTTTTGTCGATCTCGACGTCATCGGGGTTCATGACGTCGGCGTGGGCCAGGCGCTTGTAGTGCGTGTGGACTGAGACAGAGAGCGTGCGCTTGGCGAGTGATTGTCCGATAACATACTGATCCAGGAACTCGCAGGTCTCGCGCGGCTTCGGAATGGACTGCAGCGGGGTGTGCGTCCGGCCGGATCGGCGGCGCTCCTCGCGGACCAGGTTGTAGCACAGCTCGATGCACGTGGCGCAGATGAAGACGTCGTTGGCGCCCTCGACCATCGGCGCGGCGTCGCGGTGGCTCTTGCCACAGAAGCTGCAGACGTTTCCACGTCGGCCGCGGCCGCTGGACGATCCCCTGCTGTTGGACATCAGCGCTCCTGCCTAATTCGGTGCCGGGCGGTCTTCGTAAACACTTTCGACGTGTTGCCCCATATCACCTGAGTCTATTCTAGCCGCCCGGCGCCGGGGTTCCAACCGACCGGGGCGGCAACATTCGCGTCCCGCGTATTTTACCTTTCGGGCGGCCGGGCGGCGTCACGGCGGACCGTTGATAATCGGCGAGCTGTGTCGCGGAGGTGTCCCCGTGGGAGCGTGCCGCCCTCTATGGATCCTGGTCTAATTGCCGGCCGGCGCGGCCGAGGATCTCAGTCCGCAGTGCGACGTACTCCGGGTCGGTGATATCACCGCGGTCGCGCAGCTCGCGCAGGTCTTGCAGGGTGAATGTCTGACTAGTGTGCTCGCGACGGGACCAGCGTTTGACCATGTATGCGATCACGAGCCCGGCACCGCAGACAACCAACACGACCGCCAGCGTCAGCAACAGATCGGCAGGGAAGTAAGCGGCGCTGTCTGCCAACGTGGCCAAGATCGCCGGGGTGCTGATCATGACTACGGGCGCCGGTGGGTGCCTGTGACGCGGCGCGCAGTGCCGGCGGCAGACTTCATCGCGCGCTGAGGTCTTCCTGCATGATGAAACCGCCAATCTGCTGGTGCACCAGGGGACTGTTGTAGATGATGAGCATGCCGTTGAATTCGTTGATTGTGCCGCGGCCGTTGCTCACCTGCCAGGAACTCGGCTCGATTGAGTTCTGGATCATCTGGATTATGCGCTGCAGCTCCGGGTCCTGTGCATCATCGCCCCGCCGGTTGCGCTGGCCGCCCCGTTGGCCGCCAAAGAGGCTGGTGGCGCCGCCGCCGCCGCCGCCAGTACCCTGCATGGCCTGCGACGCATCCATCTCCGGGGCTTCAGCGCGAAGCACGCCGACCATCATGTCTCGCAGATCATAGATCTGGATCACCATGTCGGACCGCAGATCCTCCTCGCTGGACAGGATGATCCGGTCACCCTCAGCCCGGTAGGCGAGCTTCAGATCGGTGCCGCCCACCTCGTTCATCAGTTGCCAGAGTAGCTGCGAGAGGCGCATGTTCTTGGCCTTGATGGTTACCGGCAGGTAGGGGTCGACGCCGGCATCCTGCAGCAACTGCCAGCGCACCCTGATGTTGGCGCCGGTGAAGTTGCCCAGCCACTCGAGGATCTCGGTTAGCGGTGTGTCGGTGAAGTCGACGTCCGGCACGCGCCGGTTTAGCAACTCCAGCGTGCTCGGCGTACCTGCCGATTGTCCGCCGCGTTCGGACGGGCCTTGGGCCAGACTGGTGGTGACGAACAGCGCCACGAGTGCTGCCACTAACAGGTGTCTGAGCATGGGTTTCTCCTTCACTTCCGACGGCGGCGAAGGCGCGCCCCGCGCATACTAACCGGGGGTCCCGACGCGCTCGGCCAATAGTTATTCTACACAAATTATCGGTTACGTCAGTACGCCGGCGCGATTTTTCGGGCCGGGTGGCCGCCGCCGCGCCGACCGGTCACCGGAGTGGGCCGCGAGTGACCATTCCGGACGCCATGTCGCCGGATAAGGTCTCCGGGACACTTGGGCGGACGCCTACGCGGTTGCCGCGGCGGGCCGGGCGAGGCGCGCCCAGCGCAGAATGACGCAGACGAGTATCCCGGCCGTGACGACGAGGACGACGATGGCGGTGACGACGAGCGGCGCGGTTTCCGGCCATCCGGGGAGGTACTTCCAGTACAGCTCCCAAACGAGCGCCGAGATGGCAGTCACCAGCATGAACAGTGCCGGGAGCAGGATGAGCCAGACCGGCCGGGAACGAGCAAGGAGCCAACAGGTAGCAACAACCAGCGCCAGAGCGGCGAGAAGCTGGTTCGATGCACCGAATATTTTCCATACAGTGTTGTAGCCGCCGGTCAGCGCCAGCAGCAGCATGAGCCCGACCGCGATGCCGGAGTTCACCCAGTACTGGCGCAGGAGCTGCAAGGCCCAGCGGCCCGCCCCGCTCGTGCTGATTGCGGCCGCGGGGTGCACGGGTTCGGCGATCTCGGGTCGCTCGGCAGTCAGGCCGCCGGTGCCGATGAGTTCGGTCGTGGCGCGATCGTCCGAGGCGATGGTGTCCGGAACCTGCCGGGCAGCCTCGGCAAAGACGTCGTAACGTCCGAAGAAGGTGGTCCAGCCCTCCTCGATCATGTAACGCGTCAGCCGGATGGCCGTATCCAGCGTGGTTACCAGGAAGCCCTCCAGCAGGAGCATGGCGCCCAGGGCTCCGGCCCAAATCGGCAGGCCCAGCCCGACGTGGGAGGTGTGGCCGACGGCCATGGCGAAGGTCAGGACGGGGTTGCCGCCGCCGCCGTACAGGAAGCGTAGTTCCTCGTAGTTGATGCGGGAAAGGCCGACGAGCACGCAGCAGACGACGCACACGGCCAGGAAGCTCTCGAGGAGCATGGCGTAGTAGCCGACGCGGCGGGCGGCCAGTTCGTTCCTGAGTTGCTTGCAGGTGGTGCCGCCCGCGCAGAGGCTGTGAAACCCACTGACCGCCCCGCAGGCGATCATGACGAACAGGAACGGCCAGCCCGGGCCCAGGCGCGCCGAACCTTCCGTCCAGTTGCTAGGTGGGATCGTCGTGCCCTGACCAAACTCCCCGCCGCCGCGTACTGCCGCGGCCAGGAGTGCGACGACCAGGAAGACAATGCCCAGGTAGAGAATATGAACGTTGATGAAGTCGCGGCTCTGCAGGAAGAGCCAAACCGGCAGACCGGCGGAGATCAGGACGTAGCCGCTGATGAGCAACTTCCAGGTGAGCGGCGTCACGCTCATCGGTAGCACCAGCCCGACGACGATGGAGAGGATGCAGATAACGATCGCCAGCAGACTGCAGACCCAGACCGGCGTTCTGCGCTTGAGATAGAGGAAGCCGATCAGCGGAGAAAAGGCCGTGATCAGCACGACCGACGTGGAGGCAATGCCGCCTATCACCGCCTCGCCGTCCTGGATGCGGAAGAGTTTCTGGTCGGCCGGCAGCTTGAGCGTGTCCAGGGACACCATGGAGGTTAAGGCCAAGGCCGACAGGTCGAGGAACGCAGCGCACACGAGCACCAGCAGGGCCACGAGCAGCACGAGCATCATGACGAAGGCCGCGCGGCCCACGTAGCGCCGGGTGACGACCGCCAGGTTCTTGCCGCCTTCCCGGACGGCGATGTGGGTAGCCACGTAGTCGTGGACGGCGCCGAGGAAGATGCCGCCCAGCACAATCCAGAGCAGCGCCGGCCCCCAACCGTAGTAGATGGCTAGGATGGGGCCAATTATGGGGCCGGCGCCGGCGATTGACGCGTAATGGTGGGCGAAGACCACCGGGGTCTGGGTTGGCACGTAATCCCGGCCGTCGTTGAGGAGCACGGCCGGCGTCGGACGGTCGGCACGCTCGCCGAGAACACGGGCTATGACGGGCGCGTAGAACCGGCCGGCCAGAACGAGCAGGAGGCCCGCCAGCAGCATAATCCACAGCACATTCATGTGGTAACTCCGCGCGGCTTGCCGGGCCCTGTTCACCGACCCGGTAGATCCGACTATAACTCTCGGACGTAGTAGGTACAACCGGCTGCGGCCGCATGGCAGGACGCCGCAGCCATCGGCGACAGAGGGCTGCGCGGCTGAGAGGTTGGCGGCGACGGTCGCCGCAGCATCGTGGCCGCGCGGCCGTTTGGAGTGCGGTAGCGTGCAAGGACGGGAGGCGCATATGAGGTGGTACCGCTGGAAGCGCTACGTGGCGGCGTTGGCCGGAGCGCTGCTGCTGAGCTGGTCATTGGGCTGGTCGGCGGGCGAGGATGAAGCCAGGGGACCAGTGATCCCGCCGAAGGACTTGAGCGGCTTACGCCCCTGTGACGTCCTGCGCGTCGTCGCGCACGACACGCTGATCGTACAGGACGGCCAGCGCGGGCTGCGCGTGGCCCTGATCGGCGTGGCGGGTCTGCCGGCCGGCGAGGCGGCGGCCCAGGACGCCAACCGCTTCGCGCTGAACCTACTCAAGGGGGAACAGGTCTTCGTCCAGTACGAGTCAGACCCGCCGCAGCTGGACCTCTTCGGGCGCCACCCGGCATATGTATACCGTTGTCCGGACGGCCTGTTCATTAACCTCGAGTTGATAAGGCAGGGCTATGCGCCCGTGGATGCGCAGGCGACCTTCGAGCTGCGGCCGCTTTTCGAGCAGTTCGAGATGCGCGCCAAACAAGCCGGCAAGGGTTGTTGGGCATATGGGGGGATCCCCGCACCGACCGAGGCAGTCGCGACGGAGCCTGCGGCAACCCAATCCACGACTGACCAGGGGGCGGTAATCGTCTACATCACGGCCAGCGGTACAAAGTACCACCGAGCGGAATGCCGCCATCTGCGCAAGAGCTGTATCCCCATAGAGTTAAATGAAGCCCGGGCGCGCGGCTACGAGCCCTGCTCGCAATGCAAACCGCCGAAGTGAAAGGTTTCACAGACTCGCCGGAGCGGCGCCGCGCTACCGCGGGGCACGCTTCTGCGCGAACAGCCATTTCCACAGTTCGGGGTCGCCATAGACCCGGTCCCAGATGGCGTGGCCGCCGCCGGCATACTCGGTGTACTTGACGTTCCCGCCGGCCCGCCGAAGGGCGGCAACCATGTCGCGTGAGCGCTCCACGGGTACGGCGTCGTCCTTCTCCCCGTGGAAGCACCAGATCGGCACTTTCTTGAGGCGTGGAGCGATACGGTCCATGAGGCCGGTTTGTTCGTTCCATTCCACGAAGCCGCAGATTGGGACAATGGCCGCGAAATGGTCGGCCGCTTCGGCCCCGATCAGCCAGGCTCCCTGGCCGCCCAGGGACAGTCCGGTGAGGTAGAGGCGGTCCGGGTCGATCCGGTATTCCTGCGATGTGACTTCCACGCAGCGCAGGGCCAAGCGGGCCATGGGACCGGTCCACGAGGTCTCGGGCCGGCACTGCGGCATCACGACGATCGCGGGGATATCCTGGTGGCGGCGGCGAATGGCGCGTCCGATCCCGACGTCCGTCTGGAGGAACCCGTCGGTGCCGCGCTCGCCGGAGCCGCACAGCGCCAGGATGAGTGGCCAGCGTTGCTGGGTCGAGTAGTCAGGCGGCACGTAGACGCTGTAGGCGTACGTTTCGCCCTCGAACGTGAGCGTCTTGTAGAGAAACCCGCGGGCCGGTTCGGCTGGGGCGGCGGGTGTGCCCGGCTGGGGCATGGTCAGGATCAGGGTGGGCATGGCGGCCATCCACGGCAAGAGGGCTGTCATCCTGGTCTCCGTTGCGGTCCGGGCAGGATGATATACGAAGAAGGCGACCAGAGTGCCGCGGGGGGCCTTGTGGCGCGCGCCGGGATGGCCTAAACTTCCGACTTGGGCGGCCGGTCGGGCTTGCCGGGCACTCAGTCGCGCCAAGCAACGGGCGGGTTCAGGCGGCGAAGAGAACGTGCAGCGTCCGGTTGGAACGCGGATTGCGATGAGAGTAAGAGAGTCCCCTGCGGCCACGCGAATGCGGGGGGTTTTGCGTCGAACACTATGCCAGTTGGCGCTCCGGCCGCTGAATTTCACGCACAGGAGAAAAAGCAGATGGCGACCATGAAGGCGGTGGTCAAGACGAAGCCCGAGCTGGGTGCGGAGTTGCAGGACAAGGCGATGCCCACGCTCCGGCCGGACTGGGTGCTGGTGAAGGTGCGGGCGACGAGCATTTGCGGAACGGACGTTCACATATACAAATGGGACGAGTGGTCGGCCGGCCGGATCGGCCAGAAGGCCCTGCCGCAGATTCTCGGGCACGAGGTGGCCGGCGAGGTGGTCGAGGTCGGCCAGCATTGCCGGCGGATCAAGGTCGGCGATTACATCTCGGCCGAGACGCACATTTACGATCCCGGCGATCTGACGAGCATGCTGGGAGCCCTGCACGTTGGCAAGAACATGAAGATTCTGGGCGTCGATTTCGACGGCTGCTTCGCCGAGTACTTCGCGTTGCCGGAGTCCATTTGCTGGCCCAACGACCCGGCCATTCCGCCGGAAGTCGCCACCATCCAGGAGCCCTTGGGCAACGCCACGTACGCGGTTCTGGGTGAGGATGCCGATGTGGCCGGCAAGACCATGCTGATCACGGGCGACGGGCCGATCAGCCTGTTCGCCGCTGGGGTGGCGCGGGTGTGCGGTGTGGCCAAGATCTTCCACTTCGGCAAGTACGACGTGAACATGGAAATCGCGCGCAAGCTGGGAGCCGATGCGAAGCTGCAGGTATACACCAACAAGACCAGCGCGGCCGAGCGGCTGCAGTTCATCATGGACCACACCGGCGGCAACGGCGTTGATATCGCGCTGGAGATGGTCGGCTCGAACGATTCGGTGACCGACTGCTTCGCGGCGGTGCGCAAGGCCGGCCGGGTGACCGCCTTCGGCGTTGCCAGCCAGAACACGGTTCCGATCGACTACAACAACGGCATCGTCTTCAAGGCGTGCCAGGTGCACGGCATCAACGGCCGCAAGATTTTTGACACGTGGTATCGCAACCGGAACCTGCTCGCGGCCGGTCGGCTCGATCCGACCCCGGTCATCACGGACATCATGCCGTTGTCCGAGTTCGCCACGGGCTTTGGCAAGATGATGGAGCGCCCGCGGAAGAGCGCGAAGATCGTGCTGTTCCCGGACCAGGCCGAGTACCAGGCGGCTCTGAAGCGGCGGAAGTCCTAGCAACCCGGCCGGCGGCGCCGGCGGGCAGGAAGCGGTCAACGTAATCGGCAGGCGCCGCCTGCCGCGATAGTGGATGCAAGACCTCATCAGCAGTGACTCGATCGGAGCGACGACATGTACGGCAAGATGAAAGATGATCTTCAGAAGGAGCTCGCCGAGGTAAAGCAGGCGGGTTTGTGGAAGGAAGAGCGCTACATTCTCGGCCCGCAGGCGGCCGACATCAGCGTGGAGTATCCGGAAGGCGCGCCGAAGAAGGAAGTCATTAACTTTTGCGCCAACAACTACCTGGGCCTGTCGTCGCATCCGCGGGTGATCGAGGCGGCCCACGAAGCGCTGAAGACCCACGGCTACGGCATGAGCAGCGTGCGCTTCATCTGTGGCACGCAGGATATCCACCGCGAGTTGGAGAAGAAGATCGCCAGCTTCTTCAAGACCGAGGACACGATTCTCTACTGCGCGTGCTTCGACGCCAACGGCGGCCTGTTCGAGCCGTTCTTCAAGAAGGAAGATGCGATCATCACTGATTCGCTCAACCACGCCTCGATCATCGACGGCATCCGGCTTACCAAGGCGGCCCGGTACATTTACCAGAACAACGACATGGCCGACCTGGAGGCCAAGCTCAAGGAAGCCAAGGACGCCCGCTACCGCGTAATCGCGACCGACGGCGCCTTCTCCATGGACGGCACCGTCGCCCAGCTCGACAAGATCTGCGATCTGGCCGACAAGTACGACGCGCTCGTCATGGTCGACGATTGCCACTGCACCGGCTTCATGGGCAAGACCGGCCGCGGCTCGACCGAATACTGCAACGTCATGGGCCGCGTTGACATTGTCACTGGCACGCTGGGCAAGGCGCTGGGCGGCGCTTCGGGCGGCTTCACCACCGGCCGCAAGGAAATCATCGCGATGCTCCGGCAGCGCTCGCGGCCCTACCTGTTCAGCAACACCGTGTCGCCGATCGTCGTCAAGGCCTCCATCGCCGTGTTCGACATGATCACCGAGTCGACCGAGCTGCGCGACAAGGTCGAGGCGAACACCAAGCGTTTCCGCAAGGGCATGAAGGAAGCCGGCTTTGACATCAAGCCGGGCGATCACCCGATCGTGCCGATCATGCTCTACAACGCCAAGCTCAGTCAGGACATCGCCCGCGACATGTACGCCGAAGGCGTGTTCGTGATCGGGTTCTTCTACCCGGTGGTCGGCAAGGGCCTGGCCCGCATCCGCTGCCAGATGTCCGCGGCGCACGACTTCAAGCACATTGACAAGGCCGTTGAGGCCTTTACGAAGATTGGCAAGAAGTACGACATCCTGCACAAGACCAAGGAAGAGATCATTGCCAAGTACGGTGAGTAAGACCTGCCGTCCGGCCTGAGCTTGATCTACGCGGAACGCCCGGCCAATGCGGTCGGGCGTTCTGTTTGGGGCGGCGCCGCGGTTTCGTGACGCAGCCAGGCGGCAACCTGCTGGGCTGCGTCCGACCGGCTGAGTTGCAGTGCGGCCTGCGCCATGCGCGCGCGGTTGTCGGGGTGTGCCAGGTGCTCCAGGGCGGCGCGCAGCGGCGCGCTATTGGCCGCCGCTGTCCGGCCGTCGTCGATCAGTAGGGCGGCGCCGGCGTCAACGAGCACCTGGGCGTTGGCGTGTTGGTGGCGATCGCGATGATAGGGGTAAGGCAGGAGGATGGCCGGCTTGCCCAGCACGGTCAGCTCGGCCAGCGTGCCGGCTCCGGCGCGCGAGACGACCGCGTCCGCCGCCGCCAATGCGAGCCACATTTCGTGCGTGAAGCCGACGACGTGCACGGCCCCGCCGGCGGCGACACCATCTTCGCCGCAGCCGTACGCCGAGCGGGCCGCCGCGGCGTTGTCCGGCCCGGTCAGGTGCAGGAGTTGCCACTCGGGGTGGGCGGCAGCGAACGCCGGCCAGACCGCGTACATGGTCAGGTTGACGGATTGGGCGCCCTGCGAGGCCCCCGTGACGACCAGCAGGGGCCGCTGCGGATCTAAGCCGAAGTGGCGCCGCCCGGCGGCCCGGTCCGCGGTAGTGAACTCCGGCCGCAGCGGGCAGCCCAGCGTGCGGCAGTTCGTGCCGGGCGGGAAATGCTGGGCGGCCACGTCCCATTGCAGCACGACGAGGTCGGCGTGGCGCGCCAGGTAGCGGTTGGCACGTCCGGGCTTGGCATCCGGGTTGAGAATCGCTGTCCGGATGCCCAGTTTCCGCGCGGCGACCGCCGCCGGCCCGGCGGCATAGCCGCCCAGCCCGAGAACGGCGCGCGGTTGCGTTTGGCGCAGATACACCGTTGCCGCGGTGACGCTGCGCCGCCAGGCGAGCAAGAACCCGGGCCAGGCCCAGGGGCGGCCGGTCAGCGGCTGCACCGGCTGGGGGACCTGAGTAAACGGCGTATGCTCGAGCAGCGTGCAGTCCAGCGCGCGGGTAGTCGTGAAGAACGTGACCTCGGCGTCTGGCTCGGCGTGGCGCAGGGCCGCAGCCACCGCCAGGCCGGGGTATAGGTGTCCGCCCGTGCCGCCGCCTGCCAGAACGTATGCCGTACCCATTGCCATGCGGACAGATCACCGCAAACGCCGCGGCCGGTCAAGAGCGCCCCGCGCGCTGCGAGCGGCACAAGGTTTGGCGACCGGCCGGTCGGAGAGAACTCAGTCGGCCGGGGTGTACGGGGCCGGGTCGGATACGCCGACTGCGGCAAACGCGGCCAGGCGCAGTCGGCAACTGTCGCACCGACCGCAAGCGCGCCCCTGCTGGTCGGGGTCGTAGCAACTGCGCGTCAGGCCGTAGTCGACGCCCAGCGCCAGGCCGCGCGTGATGATCTGCGCCTTGCTCAGTTCGAGCAGGGGGGCGTGCATGCGCAGCCGACGGCCTTCGACGGCGGCCTTCGTGGCCAGATTAGCCATTTGCTCGAAGGCGGCGATGTAGGCCGGGCGGCAATCCGGGTAGCCGCTGTAATCGACCGCGTTCACGCCGATGAAGACGTCCGCCGCGCGGCGCACCTCGGCGAAGGCCAGCGCGTACGCGAGGAAGATCGTGTTGCGAGCCGGGACGTAGGTTATCGGAATGTCGGTGCCGGCCAGGTCGCGGTCCTTCGGGACGGCGATGTCAGCCGTGAGGGCCGACCCGCCGAAGACCCGCAGGTCGATGTCAATCACCTGATGCTCGCGGACGCCGGCGGTCGTGGCGACGCGGCGGGCCGCGTCGATCTCGCAGGCGTGGCGCTGGCCGTAGCGGAAGGTCAGGGCGTGCAGAGCGAAGCCGTCCGCCCGCGCGAGTGCCAATAACGTGGCGCTGTCGAGGCCGCCCGAGAGCAGGATGATGGCGGGCTGTGCGGCGGACATGCCCGGAGTCTACGCGATGATGGCCGGCGGCCGATAGCCCTCCGAACCGAGCGGCCGGCAAGCAGCAGCGCCGTCACTCGTTATCAGCGACGGCGGCCCACTCCGGATCGGCCGCGTTGACGCGCTCGATGAGCGTGGCTCGGCCGGTGTTGTTGTCCACGTCCACGATGACGCCCTGCAAGCGCGCGTCGCCCTTGGCCACCACGTAGGGGGTCGGCATGCCGGTCACCAGGGCGCGTAAGACCGCGTGCTTGTCGCGGCCCAGCACCGAGTCGTGCGGGCCGGTCATGCCGATGTCGGTGATGTAGGCGGTGCCCTTCGGCAGAATCCGCTCGTCGGCGGTCTGGACGTGCGTGTGCGTGCCGAAGACCACGCTGGCGCGGCCGTCGAGGTGCCAGCCCATAGCGATCTTCTCGCTGGTGGTTTCGGCGTGCATGTCCACGACGATGATCCTCACGTCGTGCGGGATGGTCGCCAACACGCGATCCGCCGCGTGGTACGGGCAGTCGCTGCGCACGTTCATGAAGGTGCGGCCCAACAGCGAGATAACCGCCACGCGGCCGCCCCCGCGCGCCTCAACTAGCGACACCTGCCGGCCGGCGGCCTCCGGCGCGAAGTTCGCCGGCCGCACCAGGCGGTCCTCCGAGTTCAGCAACGGCATAATCTCACGGCGCCGGTAGATGTGGTCGCCCATCGTGCATACGTCCACGCCGTAATGCCGCAGTTTGGTGTACATGGAGGGGGTCAGGCCGCTGCCGTCCGAGGCGTTCTCGGCGTTGGCGACGACGAAATCGACCTGCCGGTCCCGAATCATCTGGGGGATGACCTGCGAACAGGCGTGCTTGCCGGGCCGTCCGACAATATCACCCACAAGTAGCAATCGCATGTGGCCGCTTTCTAGCGCGGGGCTCGTCGGTACTGACCCGCGTAAGATACCAGAGTACTATACAGCGCTTCGGCGGCAGCGCCCCACGGGCATTTCCACTAACTTGGTTTTCTCGCGCTTCTGTCCCGGCGTCAGCAGGCAGGAAATGCGCGGGTGGACGGGACCGTGTCTTACGCGAGGCGGTCAGCGCGCCGTGGGCATTACTGCCGCGGCGTCGCTGCGGATCAGCGCGAGCAGGGCGGCGCTGTTATCCTGCCAGGCCTCGTGACAGGAGAGCATGTTGGGCAGTTCGAGCGTGACGGTGGGGACGGCCAGGTCCGCGCCGGTCCACGTGCCCAGGCTGCCGGGGGTGGGATAACCGATGTATTCCTGGACCGGGTAGCCGTTGAAGCCGGCCAGCAGGTGGGCCAGTTCGCGCGCCGGCCCATCGTAGTTGTTGCACTGGCGCCCGCCCGTGATGGCGTGCAGCGAGACGATGCAGGTCGGCCGCACGTACTCCAGCGCCTTGACCACAGCGCGGGTTTCCGGCTCGCTGGCCGGGTGAGTGCCGTGGCTGGTCCGGCCCGTGGCAGCGCGCCAGTTGCGGGCCGGAAAGTTGCGGTTGAGGTCAACGCCATTGGCATTGGTGCGCGTGCCGGCCGCCAGCCCGTCGGGGTTGACCGCCGGGAGAATGGCGACCGTGCGACCGGCGTAGGCATCGGGCTCGTCCCGCAAGTGCTCGATAAGCTGTTCCGCCAGGCAGGCCGAACTGGGCTCATCGCCGTGCGTGCCGCCCATGATCAGGAAGCACGGGCTGCCGGCACCGAAGATCGTCAGCGTCAGCGGCCGGCCTTCGACCGAACTACCCAGCCACACCTGGCGCTCCATGCCAGGTTCTGCCGGGAAGGGCAGCGGCCGCGCTTCAGCAGGAAGCTCGGGCGAAACGGGCAGCGCCGACCGCGGCGGCCCGGCCACGCGCTGGGCGCAGCCGACGCACTGAGCGGCGACGATTAAGCCGAACACCAAGCCACCCGCACGCATCGCTGTTAATGCCACTGCGCGTGTTCGATCGCTTCGGAGCGCAGCCCGTCCGGGCCCGTCCTAGCCTCGGGCCAGTTTGGCGTGGTCCGCTCGAAGTTCACCCGCCGGGCCTCGTCCCAGTAGCGGCCGGCGTTGAACTCGTAAGCGGCGCGCATGGCCAACTCGGCCACGAGGCCCAGCATGATCGAGAAGCAGCCGAGCAGGAAGAACATCAAGCCAACCAGCGGCGCCTTGCCCCAGAACGCCCGCCAGGCATCCTGCGAGTAGATGGCCTGCACGACGGCGAAGAGCAGGCATGCAACGGTTGCAGCCCACGACCATTTGGTGATCTTGCCGAAGAAGTGCAGCGGCTTGGTCCGGTAACGCTGCAGCATCCGCACCAGCACGAGGTCGAACAGCACTTTCAGCACGCGGTCGTAGCCGTACTTGCTGGTGCCCGCCGCGCGGGCATGGTGCTTGACCACTATTTCCGTTATCCGGGCGCCGTGCATGCTGGTGAAGACGGGGATGAAGCGGTGCATTTCGCCGTAGAGGCGCGCGTCGCGGATCATGCCGGCGCGGTAGGCCTTCAGCGTGCAGCCGTAGTCGTGCAGGCGGACGCCCGTGACACGGCCGATCAGGGCGTTGGCGACGCGTGAGACGCGCGTGCGCAGCCAGGAATCGTGGCGGTCGCGGCGCCAGCCACTGACGACGTCGTAGCCTTCTTCGAGCTTGTCCACGAGGCGTTCGATCTCGTCCGGCTCGTTCTGGCCGTCGCCGTCGAGCGGCACGATGACCGGGGCCCGGGCGGCCCAGAAACCGGCCATCAGGGCGGCAGTCTGGCCGTAGTTGCGGGCCAGGTGGATGACGCGCAGGCGGGGTACGGTCGTGGCCAGCTCGTCCAAGATCTCGCCGCTGCCGTCGCGGCTGCCGTCGTTGACGACAATCAGCTCAAAAGATCGGCGTTGGGCCGTGAGGGATGCGAGGAAGCGCGGGATGACCGTGGGCAGGCTCTCGCGCTCCTGGTAGACGGGTACTACGACGGAGATTTCGGGTCGCTCGCTGACCATTCGACTCATCCTCAAGGGTGCGAGGTTGCCCGGCCGGGCCGAGTTGGCCCGCCGCGCCTGTACCGCTGCGGCATTGCCCGGCTAGTATAGTGCCGCTTAGTAGGTTCTCACAACAGTAGAGCAGAGCGTGAAGGGAGACGTGCGCATGGTTGAGCCGATTGAAGTTGCCGTACTTATGGGAAGCAAGCGCGACTGGACCGTGATGAAGGCGGCGGTGGAGACGCTACGGGAGTGCGGCGTGGCCTGTGAGGCCCGGGTGCTCTCGGCTCATCGTACGCCGGCGGAGGCGGCGGAGTACGTGCGGCAGGCCGATGCGGCCGGGACGCAGGTGTTCATCGCGGCGGCGGGGATGGCGGCGCATCTGGCCGGGGCGGTCGCGGCTCACACGACGCGGCCGGTGATTGGGGTGCCGCTGGCGGCTTCCGACCTTAACGGTCTGGATGCCCTGCTGGCGACGGTCCAGATGCCGCCGGGCATGCCGGTCGCCACGGTGGCCATCGGCGCGCCCGGGGCCGTGAACGCGGCGTTGCTGGCCGTGTCGATCCTGGCGCTGAGTCGGCCGGAGCTGCGCAGCGCGTTGCAGGAGCGGCGTCGCAAGAACGCCGCGGAGATACTGGCGACGCGGCTGGAGTAGGTTTGGCGGCGTGGGGGCGGCGGCCTGGGTGGCGGAAGGGTTTCGGGAGGGCGGTGAATGGCGGTTGCACGGGGGCGGAGCCGGGGCTAAACTTCTGTCTCGGTGTGTTGCAGTGATAACACGACGCCCGCAATCGGCCTCATACATCCATACCAACCGTCGTAGTGCTTGGTGGTTGGTTCAGACGAATGGCCGCACGATGCCTGGGCGTGCATCGTAGCGTGCCGGCGCGTAGGTCGCGGCGGCTGACGGCCGCGCGCCGGATGTTAAGGAGAGCCCCTCGATGCAACAGTCAGCGTGGATTCTCAGAGGGTTGGCCTTGGTCTTTGCGCTCGCGGTGGCCGGCGTGGCTGCGGCGGAGGACGGGCAGTTGGCCAAGGCCCGGATGCTGTTCGAGCAGCAGGAGTATGAGGCCGCCCAGTTGGCCCTGGACGACGTGTCACGTGACGAGCTCGACCAGTCGGAGCAGGCCGCGTACGACGAATTGCAGCGCCGGCTGCCGCTGGCCCGGGCGGGCTTGCACCAAGCCACCCGGGACATGATCCAGGCCGGGCAGGACTTCGCGGCCGAGCGCTGGGATGCGGCCGAGCATTCCTACCGAGCGGTGCTTGACAATGAGTATGCGCTGGTGGTGATGCGGACCGAGGCGTCCGCCCGACTGACGCAGATTGATGAGAAGCGCCGCCTGGCCGAGGCCGCCGCGCCGACCGACGTGTTGGCGACCGAGCCGCCGCAGCCGCAGGGGGTTCCGGTGCAGCCGGTCGCACCGGCCGAGCCGCCGCCGCCCGGGTCGCGGCGTTTGACGCCGATCGACGAAATGCGGGGTCGTGACAGCCTGCTATGGCAGCGGGCCGTGGCCCAGGCGCAGGAGTTGGCCACGCGGGCGCGCGAGGCGGTCGACGGCGCTGACTACCAGTTGGCCCGGCAGCTTGCCGACATGGCATTGCAGAAGATCGAGGCGGCCCGCAGCTACGCCGAGCCGGCCACGAAGTACACGGATGCCAAGAGCAGCATCGAGCAGTTGCGGCGTGAAATCGCCGCGGCCGACGAAACCTGGCAACTGTCGCAGGCACAGCGCGAGCGCGAGGAGATCGCGGGGCGCGTCGCCAAGCGCCGCGAGTTGCAGGAGCAGCACCGGCTCGAGAAGGTGGAGCAGCTTTTCAACACGGCCGCCCAACTGCGCGCTCAGCAGCGCTTCGACGAGGCCGCCGAAGTTCTGCGACAGATTCTGCACATCGATCCGGGTAACGCTCGCGCCCGCAACTACCTGGAGATCGCCGAGGACTACGCCTCGCTGCTGCATCAGCAGCGCTGGCACGACGACGTAAGCCTGCAGTTTCGCGAGGCGATCGTCAACGCGCAGGAGGCGCTGATCCCCTGGGATTACGAAGTGCTGTACCCGAAGAACTGGCGCGAGCTGTCGGAACGCCGCAGCCGAACCGGCACAGGCATCGGGGGTGCCCGGGAGGATTCCGAGCTGAACCGCAAGCTGGACGAGATCCTGCCCGAGTTCCAGTTCGACGAGACGCCGCTGCATTCCGTGATTGGGCACTTGCAGGACGTGCAGCAGATCAACATCGCGGTGGACTGGGAGGATCTGACGCTCAATGGCATCGAGCCGAGCAAGCCGGTCTCACTGTCGCTGCGCGGCCTGCCCTTCCGCACGGTGCTCAAGGAGGTACTGGCCCAGGTCGGCGGTGAGACCGCGCTGGCCTACTCCGTTGTCGAGGGACTGCTGCGTGTCGCCAGCAAGGAGAAGCTGGATCGCGACAAGTACGTGCTGGTGTACGACGTGCGCGACCTGCTCATGAGCGCGGCCCGCTTCAGCAACGCGGCCCGGCTCGATCCGGGGGCCGCGCCGGTCGTGACCGGCCGCTCCCGCTGGAATGAAGGCAGCCTGTTCGAGTCGCCCGGCTACAGTGAGGAGCGCAGCAGCCTGCGCAGCGACGACAGCGACGAGATGGTGCAAGAGCTGATCGGTGTGATTCGGCAGACCGTGGCGCCCGATTCCTGGCAAACCAGCGGTGGCGGTGATGCTTCCATCCGCGAGTTGAACGGCCAACTGATTGTTTACAACACTTCCGATGCCCACACCCAGGTTCGCGGGCTGCTGGATCAACTCCGCGCCCGTCGGGCCCTGCAGATTTCCATTGAGGCCCGTTTCCTGGACGTGACCTCGAACTTCCTCGAGGAGTTCGGCGTCGACCTGGACTTCGTCTTCAACAGTGCCAGCGCCGGCTATGACCAGGCGTTTGGCAGTCAGGGTGCGATAACAGACCCCTTCTCCGGTGCCTCGGTCCTGGTCCCGCGGCCCTTTGGTAGAACGGGCGTACTGCCGGTTTCGCCCGGCTACGGTACGCCGATGACATCGGGCCCCGGCATCCTGCAGCCTTACCGGTACGCCGGCCTGGTGCCCTACACCGAGGGCATCGGCCCGCATATGAGTAGGATGACGCCCATTACGGCTCAGCAGGGTTCGTTCGGGCTGACCAATCCGGGCAACATAAACACGGCGGTTCCCGGTTCCTTTGCTGAGCAGGCGGTGAACTCGCCCGCCCTGAACATCGCGGGCTCCTTCCTGGACAACCTGCAGGTGGACTTTCTGATCCGCGCTACGCAGGCCAACCAGCGCTCCGCCATCGTCCAGGCGCCGCGCATCGTGATGGAGAACTGGTCGCGGACCTACATCCAGGTCGGACGCACGCGTGACTACGTTTCCACCATCAACGCGACCGTCGCCGAAGGGGCCGCTCTGGCCCAGCCGGTTACGGCGCAGGCCGCGTCCGGTACGCTCCTGAGCGTGCAGGGCACGATCAGCGCCGATCGCAGGTACGTTGCGGTGCGCGTTACGGCCCAGCAGTTGGGTGATCCGTCATTCGAGCGCTTTGAGGTGACGCGTGCCGCCGGTAACTCGCCCGGCGTGTTCATCCAGCTTGTGGACCGCAGCTTCATCCAATTGGAGACGCAGGTGCACATTCCCGACGGCGGGACCGTCCTGCTCGGTGGGCTCAAGCAGGCCGGTGAGGTTGAGGTCGAGGCCGGCGTGCCCATCCTCAGCAAGATCCCGGTCATGAAGCGGTTCTTCAGCAATCGCACGATCGTCAAGGACACGCGCACACTGCTGATCCTCATGAAGTCCAAGATCATCATCCAGGACGAGGCCGAAGAGGAGGCCTTCCCCACGTTTAGCTCACTGGGTCGCGGCTGAACCAGGCGGCCGTGACAGCTTCGCGTCAGATAACAAGGCGCCCGCCGGCCAACTGCCGCGGGCGCTCCTTTTTCTCCATTCGCCGTTGCTGGCCGGTTCTCGTTGTCATCGCCGTGTTGGCCGGCGCCGGACCTCTGGCGCCCGCCCAGCCGCCGGCCGCCACGCGGTCCGGGCCGGTCCCGTTTCAGCCGGGCGTGTGGATTGACTGGCAGGAGCGCAGCGTCGTGGTTGCCAGCCGCGTCGTGCTGCGGCGAGGTCCGCTGGAGTTTCTGGCGTGTCGGCCCGGCAAGGAGCATGAGAGCATTCTGCGCCTGGAGGCGACCGCGACGCACGTGTACATGGCCCTCGGCCTGATCGCCTTGGAGCCCGGGCACCCGCCGCGCTGGAGCGGGGCGACCGACGGTTTCTCTGCGCCTGCGGGCGACCTGCTGGATATGACGTGCGTGTGGGAGTCCGCTGGCCGGGAGCACACCGTCGACGCCTTCGCCTGGCTGCGTGAGATCGAGTATGCCCGCACGCCCGTCAGCCGGCCCTGGGTCTTTGCCGGTTCGCTGCCGCGCGGCGACGGCACGTTGTCCGCCGACCACTCGGGCGTCGGCATCGCACTGGTCGACTTCTCGGACAGCCTGATCACGCTCTCGGCCGGCTACCCCAGCGACTACAGTGCCATGTGGGTCGAGGCCAACACGCCGGCCATCCCGCCCATCGATACGCCGGTGCGCCTGATTCTGCGGCCGGCCGCAGCCCGCGAACTGGATGTGCACATCGACTTTCGCGGCCAGGCATACGTGGACGACCGTTGGGTGTCGCTACCGGAACTGGCTGATCTGCTGAAGCTGGCCCGCCAAGTTGATCCCGGTCGCCCACAGACGATCCGCAGCGCTGGCGCGCTGCGCGCCGACGTCGCCCGCGTGCACCGCGCGTTGGAGCGGTTGGGCGTCGCACCGCCGGCCCTGCGTTTTGAGCCGACGAACGACCCCTCGTCGGGCGGTCGCTCGCGCTAACCCGTGGGCCGGCCGCCAGTACCCGCCGCAACGCACATCGTCCGCAATTTTAA
The DNA here is from genome assembly GCA_964550375.1 of uncultured Planctomycetales bacterium. Taxonomy (GTDB): domain Bacteria; phylum Planctomycetota; class Phycisphaerae; order UBA1845; family Fen-1342; genus JAAYXS01. Next base: position 19,328 of record CAZJYX010000012.1, read on the forward strand.
TTAACCGAAGGAGATTAAATGTTGAATATCATTCAGTCGTATTGAATAATACTCACATCAGGACACAATATGAGAGTGAACGACCGAGAAAAGTGGATTCGGCTGCTCAGCGAGGAGGACCTGGCGTTCATTAAGCGCTTCGTCCTGGCCTCGGGCTCGCTGAAGCAGATGGCCGCTGCGTACGGGGTGTCCTACCCGACCGTTCGGCTGCGGCTCGACCGCCTGATCGCCAAGATCGAGGTGGCCGATAGCGAGACCATTGGCAGCGAGTTAGAGGGCGTGCTGCGCGGGCTTTACGCCGAGGGCAAGCTTGACCTGGCGACGTTCAAGACGCTGCTGGCGGCCCACCAGCGCGACAAGGAGAATGGCGATGCGAATTCCAACGCTGCTGCTGACTAGTGCCTTGTTGCTCTGGGAGTCTCCGGTCCTGGGGCAGGAGACGCTGCGGGAGATTCAGTGGGATGCGGTCGCGGCGGCGCTGGCGGCCGACGCTACGTTGCTGGCCGCGGACAGCGAAACGCCCTTCGCGCGGCTGGAGATTCGCAATGACCAGCCCGCGGCGAAGACGGTGACCGTGCTGGTCATTGCCGATCCGGGCATTTCCGCGGCGCGCTACGCGTTGCGGGGCCGGGTGCGTTGCGCCGAGGTCGCCGGCAACGGATACCTTGAGATGTGGAGCGCGTTCCCCGACCAGCCACGCGCCTACAGCCGGACGCTGGACGCGCGCGGCCTGGCGCGCCCGCTGAGGGGGACGGCCGGCTGGCGCGAATTCAGTGTGCCGTTCTACTTGCGCGATGGCGGGGCAGCGCCCGTGGCACTGGAACTGAATGTGGTCCTGCCGGGCCCCGGCACGGTCTGGCTCGGACCGGTCCAACTCGTCCAGTACGACGGCCTGGCCGATCCGCTGGCGCCCACCGGCGCGTGGTGGGGGGCGCGTCACGCCGGATACATCGGCGGCATCGGCGGCGGCCTGATCGGCATGCTGGGCGCGCTGGTGGGGGTGCTGGCGGGGCTCGGGCGGGCGCGCCGCATGGTCGTGGCCATCTGCGGTCTCATGATCGCAGGGGGCGCGGCGGCCTTGGTCGCCGGGCTCGTCGCGGTGCTGGGAGCGCAGCCCTACGCCGTCTACTACCCGTTGCTGCTTGGTGGCGGGCTTTGCGCGTTGCTGCCGTCCGTGCTCCTGCCCGTCATCCTCACGCGCTACCGGCAAGCTGAGCTACAGCGCATGCACGCGCTGGACGCCGGCGCGGCCGGCTGATGCGCCCTACGGATAGATCTTGCCGAGCATGCGGGCGAAGGGAATCGTCTCGCGGATGTGCTTCAGGCCGCAGATCCAGGCCACGGTGCGCTCCACGCCCAGGCCGAAGCCGCCGTGCGGGACCGAGCCGTAGCGGCGCAGGTCGAGGTACCATTCGTAGTCGGCCGGGTTCAGCCCTTCGCGCTGGATGGACTCCATCAGCACGTCGAAGTCGTCCTCGCGTTGCGAGCCGCCGATAATCTCGCCGTAGCCCTGCGGGGCCAGCAGATCGAGGTTGTTGACCAGGCGGTGGTCCTGCTCGTTACGCTTCATGTAGAAGGCCTTGCAGTCGCGCGGGTAGTGCGTGACGAAGACCGGCCGGTCGTGCAGCCGGGAGATAATGGTCTCATCCGATCCGCCCAAGTCCGAGCCCCACTGGAAATTGGCGGCCAACTCCATGTGCTTGGGAATGTTGCGGATGAGCTCCTCGCGCTCAGCGAGCTCTTCGCGTAGCTCGATCACCTCCCGGGCAAGCTGCTCGGTCTTCCACTTCTTGGTGCCGGGGGAAGTCCGCTCGGCTTCCTTCTCGCTGATCACCCGGCGCAGCTCCGCGACGCGCGCCTGGTTGTCGGACAGCTCGCGCTCGAGCAATTCGCGGGCCCGTGGGCCGCGCAGCAGCTCAGCCGCCGCGCTGTAAGTCACGCGGCAGAACGGCTTCTGCACCTGCTCCAGCGCGCTCAGATCGCGGCCCAACGACTCAAGCTCTGAGCGGCGTTCCCGCAGCACGGTCTGCACCAGTTCATACACGAAGTCTTCCGCCACGCCGATCACGTCGTCCAGGTCGGCATACGCGATTTCCGGCTCGACCATCCAGAACTCGGTCAGGTGGCGGCGCGTCTTGCTCTTCTCGGCCCGGAAAGTCGGACCGAAGCAGTACACCCGGCGGTGCGCCATGCAGGCCGATTCCACGTAGAGTTGCCCGGTCTGAGCCAGGTAGACTTCCTCGCCGAAGTAATCCACCTTGAACAGCGTCTGCGAGCCTTCGCCGGCGGCGGGCGCGAAGATGGGAGTGTCAATCAGAATGTAGCCGCGGTCGTTGAAGTAACGGCGGATGGCGTCGATGACCGTGTGGCGAATCCGCAGGATGGCCCACTGCCGGGCCGAGCGGAACCACAGGTGCCGGCGCTCCATCAGGAACTCGATCCCGTGCTCCTTGGGGGTAATCGGGTAACCCTCGGCCGCCTGCACGATCCGGAGCGCACTGACCGCCAGCTCATGCCCGCCCACGGACCGCTCGTCCTGGCGCACGAGGCCGTCAACTTCCAGAGCGGATTCCTGTCCCAGGTGGCGGGCGGCTTCGAACTGGTCCGCCAGGGCGTCGGTTCGCTCCAGGACGCACTGGCACAGGCCCGTCCCGTCGCGGACGATCAGGAACAGCAGCTTGCCGCTCGAACGGCTGTTGTAGAGCCAGCCCTGAAGTGTTACCGTTTGCCCGACATGATTGCCCAGATCAACTATCGTCGCCCGCGTGGCCATTGCGCGTGTTCCTTTCTCCTGCATGCCGAGAAAACTGCCAGTCTACGCGGTTTGGCTGACAAAGCCAAACCACGGTCGTTCGCCCGACCACTACTCGCTGCGGCGCTCCTTTGCGGCGCGCTGTGGGCCGGCAGCGGCTGTGTGGCTACCAGTGTGCCGCCGACCGTGCGCGTCCGCGTGACGGGCGCGCAGATCGCAACTGAGCTGGTCGAGTCCTGGCTGAAGCGGGCCGATGCGTACAGCTTCCAGGTTACCCGGGCCGTTAACCCGACCTGGTCGCAGGTCGGATTCGCCGCCCTGGCGCGCGGCCAATGCGACCTGGCCTGCACGGACCGGCCCATCGAGCAGCGCGAGCTGGACCAATTCGGCGACCTAGAGATCCTGGGCTACCGCGTGGCGTTTTACGGCTACGCCCTCTACGTCCACCCCGATAATCCGCTGGACAGCATCTTTTCCAAGCACATTAGCCTGGTATTCAAACGCCAGGTGACCGACTGGAGCGAATTGGCCGGTCCGGACAGCCCCGCCCTGAGTGGTCCGATACGTCTTTACGGGCCGCCGAAGGTCTCGCGGGGTGGCGACATCCTCATGCGTCAAGCCAACATCTGGTTTGCCCAGCCTACCTGGGAGGTCCTGCCGACCGACCAGGACATCGTGAATCGCGTCGCCGCCGACCCGCTGGCCCTCGGCTTTGCCAGCATCGGGTTCGATCAGGAGACCCGTTACCTGGGTCTGCGCATGCAGCGGCGGTCCAAGCCGGCCTTCCCGTCGCTGGAGGAGATCGAGACCGAGCGTTACGGCCTGGCGAAGGTCGTGTACGTGTATTTCGTGGCGCCGCCCAACCCTGCCGTGTCTGCGGCCCTGGAGCATCTGTTCAGCAAGCGTGGGCAGCAGGTCATGGAAGAATCCCGCATCTGGCCCCTGCCCTGGGACCGTGCCCCCGTAGCGCCGCCGCCATGACCCCGCTGCGCATCCGGAGTGTGCAGGCCTACCGGCTGGCGATTCCGATGCGGACGCGCTTCGAGCATGCCGCCGCGGCCCGGGACACCTCCGACCCGATCATCGTGCAACTCACGGCCGGGGCCCCGTACGCCCAACATGCCGGCTTCGGCGAAACCCTGGCCCGCCCATACGTTACCGGCGAAACCGCCACTTCCGTCGTTGACGACATCAACAACCTGTTTACGCCGCGCCTGATCGGCTTTGCCCCGCAGAGCTTCGCCGAGGCGCTCGAGTTCATCGAGGCGCTGCCGACGCAACTGAGCGGGCGAATCGTGTCGGCGGCGCGGGCGGCCGTCGAGCTGGCCCTCCTCGATCTGGCCGGGCAAGTGTTTCGACGCCGGCCGGCGGACGCGGCCGGCTGGCTGGGACTCCCCGGTTTCGGTTCGCCCGGATGCCTGCCGACCGCCCGCTACTCCGGTATCGTCATTGGTCAAACCCCGCGCGATGTCACCCGGCGGCTGCGGCTACAGCGGCTGTTCGGCTTGCGCGATTTCAAGCTGAAAGTTGCCATCCCGGGCTGGCAAGAGCGTCTCTCCGCCGCGCACCAGGTGCTGCGCCGGCGGTTGGAGCGACGGGAAGTGACCTTGCGCGTGGACGCCAACGGCGGCTGGTCGCTGGCCGAGGCCAATGAGGCCCTGGCCTTCCTGGAGCGCCACGGCGTATGCGCGGTGGAGCAGCCGCTGAGCGAGGCGGCCGACGGTGACCTGCCCTGGCTGGCCGCGCAGACCGGCTGCGACCTGGTGGTGGACGAATCATTGATTACGGTGGACGATGCGCGCCGGCTGATAAATGCGGGGGGCGTGCGCGTGTTCAACGTCCGCATCGCCAAGAACGGCGGTCTGCTGCCGGCCCTGCGCATCGCGTCCCTGGCGTTGGGCGCCGGCTGCGACGTGCAGCTTGGCTGCCTGGTTGGTGAGACGAGCATCCTGTCGGCGGCCGGTATGGCCTTCCTGGAGGCCTGCCCGCGCGTGCGGTTCGTGGAGGGGGCTTTCGGCAGCTTCCTCATGCGGGCCGATGTTGTTCGCCGGCCGATCCGCTTCGGCTATCGCGGGCGCGTCCGGCCGCGGCGATCCTTCGGGTTGGGGGTGGAGGTTGACCCAAGGGCGCTGGCCCGGCTGACCGTGGCGCGGTCGCGCTGCGTGCAGTTGTAGCGGTTGGTCGGCATGCTCCTGGCGGCCCGGCCGCCGCCCGGGGACGGGTAGCGCGAATCCAGGCGGGCAGGCGGTTTCCCGGACCTTGCGGCTGTTGGCAGACGCGACGGCAATCGATAGGATGAGTGGAATGTTGCGTACTTGGGCGGACAGAGTGGCGCGTTTGGCTGCCGCGGCGGGTTTCCTGCTGCTGCTGGTGGCCGAGGCGAAGGTTTGCCCATGGCTCCTGTTGTTGCCGGTTGCGTCGGACACGCCCCATGCCGAGGCGGAGCGATCAGAGGTCGCCGCGGCGCCGCTGACGGAGGAAGGCGAGCCGGTCGAGCCTCCGGAGCAGCAGGCGGTCAATCTGGCGGCCTGGCTGCCGGACGTCCTGCCGGTCCGTTGGCCGACGCACTGCAGCCGGGTGGCGCAACAGGAACTGGTCGGCCCGCGCGACGGTACCGTGGCGTGCGGCCCGCTGCATCTCTCCGGCCAGCAGACGTATCCGGCCGGCGCGGATGACCCGGGCGCACCCTGGCATGCCACCCTGCAACTGCTGCCCGACCCGGTCTCGCGGCCGGCACAGCCGGGCTGCCAACGGATACAAGACCCCGCTATCAGCATCTTCTTGCAGCGCACCGGGCCGCCATTGGCTTGATGCCCCAATCACCGTACCGGCGGGCGGTTGGCACGGCGCCGGCGCCTGCCCCATTGTTCTTGGCACTCAGGCCTGGTTTGCTTTTCGGCTGTCTGACGAACGTGCAGTGAAAGGAACGTTATGTGGGAGAAGAATGTCGGTCAGCGCGTCGTGCTGATCCTGGTGGTGCTGCTGGCTGCCTTGGCGTTGATTCGGGATCCGCGCAACACGCTGCGTCCCGGCCTGGACATCGCGGGCGGTGTGTCCCTGGTCTATGAGATTGACGATCGGGGCATGGAGAATCACCCGAACCTGGCGGAGGAGATGAAGCGGCTGCTGCAGCAGCGTGTGGATCCGAAGGGCGTTTACGACTTGACTTGGCGCGTGCACGGACGCAATCGCCTCGAAGTCCAGATGCCGTTGCCGCCGGCCCGCGTCAGTGAATTGCGCCGGCAGTACGCCATTGCCCTGGATGAGTTGTTCGCGGTCGCGATTACGCGCGGGCAGTTGGAGGAGGCGCTGGCTCGACCGGCGGCGGATCGGCCGGCCGCGCTGGACGAGTTGGCACGCGGGTCCGCGGAGCGGCGCATGCTGGCCGTCCGCGCCGCCGCGGCCTACGACGCCTACGTGGCCGCCTTGGAGGCCTATCGCGCGGGTCCGGCCGAGCCCGAGCCGGCGGAGTCCGATCCGACCGACCCGGACTCGGTAGCGACGACGCCTCCGGCCAAGACGCTGGCGGATCTCGAGTTTGAGCTGCGCGACGCGGAGGAGGCCCTGGAGGATGCCTACGAGCGGTTGCTGGCAACCAACATGGACCGCGATCACGTCATACGACTGCTCGAGTTGGACGAGAATCTGCAGGTCCGCGACGACGGGCTTGAGGAATTGAGCAAAAAGCATCCGGAACTGGCCGACAAGCTGGACGCCGCGGTCGCCGCCTACGATGCGTGGCGCAAGCACAGGACGCAACTCGACGGTCCGGCGGATCTCCAGCGCCTGGTGCGCGGCGCCGGGGTGCTCGAGTTTCGCATTCTGCTCCGACCCGACCCGCAGAACCCCACTGAGTTCGACAGCTATCGCGCCGACCTGGCCGAGCGCGGGCCCAGACCCGTGCCCGGCAAGCCGTATGGGTGGTTCAAGGTTGATAATCCGCAGAACTTCTTCGGCCTGCGAACGCTGGGGGAATTGGAGCGCTTCGATCCGCGCAGCGACCCGTCATTCGTGGCCGAGAAACTTGGTAATGAATACTACGTGCTGGCGAAGCTGTCGCCCGAGGACGGGCTGCTGGCCGCGAACCGGGATTGGCAGTTGCAGGGCGCCCGCGCCGATCGCGATGAGCATGGCCGCCCCTGTGTGCACTTCCAGCTCGACGTGGTCGGTGGGTCGCGTTTCGAGAACCTGACGCGCCGCAACATCGGTCAGCCGCTGGGCATCCTGATGGATGACATCGCCTATTCGGCCCCCAACATCCAGACCAAGATCGGTATGCAAGGGCGCATCACAGGCGACTTCAGCCACGACAAGGTCAACTATCTGGTCCAGACCATGAACGCCGGTTCGCTGCCCGCGCGCCTGAAGGACACGCCCATCTCCGAGCGTACCATCGGCTCGTCGCTGGGCGAGACCAACCTGACGTTGGCCTTCCGGGCCGGCGTGATCGGCGTGATCGTCGTCGCGCTCATCATGGCGGTCTACTACATGAGCAGCGGCCTGGTCGCCAACGTTGCCCTGCTGCTCAACATCGTGCTCGTGCTGGCCGTGATGGCGCTGCTGCAGGCGCGCATCACGCTGGCCGGCATCGCCGGCATAATCCTGACGATCGGCATGAGCGTCGACGCCAACGTGCTCATCTTCGAACGCATGCGCGAGGAACGCGAACGCGGCTCCTCGCTGCGGCTGATCATCAAGAACGGCTACGAGAAGGCCCTCTCGACCATTATCGATGCGAACATCACCACCATGCTGACGTGCGTCATCCTATACTACGTCGGCAGCGAGGAAATCAAGGGCTTTGGCCTGACCCTCGGCTGGGGCATCGTGATCAGCATGTTCACGGCCCTGTTCGTCACCCGCACAATCTTCACGCTGCTCATCAAGTTCGGCGTGCTCAAGAGCGTCCCGATGCTGCGTTTGATCGGCGTGCCCCGCGTCGACTGGTACGCCAAGCGGAAGTTCTTCGTTCCCCTGTCGGCGATACTCGTCGTCACCGGCCTGGGCCTGCTGATCGAGCGCGGCCACCGCAATTTCCTGGACGTTGAGTTCCTGGGCGGCGTCAGCGCCGAGTTCGAGCTGCGCCCGGCCCCGGACGGCACGCGTACCCTGGACGACGTGGCCATTGCCGGACTGCTGCGCACCGTCGGCCAGACCATCGCCGCGGACGCCGACAAGCTGGCCGCGGCCGAGGTGGAACCCGTCGCGGGCCTGGCCAACGCCTTCCGCATCCGCGTGCCGGGCGTCCCCAGCGAGCGGTTGGCCGCCATGCTGGCCGAGCCGCTGGAGGAAACGAGCGCCAGCAAACAGTGGCGTTTGCGCCGCGACGGCCTGGACCGCCACGGCGAAGAGAACGTGGTGACCGTCCGGTTGCAGGGCGACGTCAGAGCGGACGATTTGCAGGTCTTCCTGCGCGGCCTGCCGAGCGTAATCCGCTCGGGCGGCAACAACATCGCCGCGGCCAGCGTTCGCTCGATTGTGGAGGCCGGCTTCGACGTTCAGGTCAGCTCTTTCTGGAACGTGACAACCACGGAGAAGAACCGTGGCCTGGTGCAGCACGCCCTGGAGGAAGCCCTCGGCGATCACCTTGAGCGTCAACGGCGCGTTGACCACGTCTTTCGTGGCGACGAGCTCGGCCGGCCCTTCCCCATTGCTGACCGGCGCCTGGAGAATGTTATTGCCATGCGGGATTTCCCGGCCGGCGTGGCGGCCGAGCCGCTGACCGACTATCTCGGCGGCGCGGCCATGTACTTCGATGAGCTCGATCCGCCGCAGACCGTTGACCCACGCGTGGCCGGCTCCGTGAGCGACCGCTTGCGCAACATGCGCCTGCAGCCCGGCTACCAGGACTTCCCGTACCGGCGCTTCAAGGTCATCGGCGTGCGACCCGCCCTGGACGAGGACGGGCTGCCGCGCTACGACAGCGCCCAGAATCCCCTGTACCGGAGCATCGTGGTTGTGGTGGTCGACGAGGACTACCGCTTCTCCGACAACCCCGCAGCCTGGGCCAGCGACTTCGCCATGAAGGAATACGACCTGGCGACCGCCGCGCTGGACACCGAGCAGTCCCTGCGAAAAGTGTCGCAATTCAAGCCGCAGATCGCGGCCCAATCCACGCAGCGGGCCTCGCTGGCCCTGCTGCTTTCCTGGAGCATGATCATCGGCTACCTGTGGATCCGGTTTGGCCGGCCGGCCTACGGCGTGGCCGGCGTGGCCGCCCTGATTCACGACGTCTGCATCGCCCTGGCGTTCGTTGGCATCAGCGGCTTCATCGGCGGCCGGGGACACCCCATTGGAGCGTTCTTCCTGATCGACGACTTCAAGATCGACATGACGATCGTGGCCGCCTTCCTGACGATCGTCGGCTACTCCATCAACGACACCATTGTCGTCTTTGACCGCATCCGTGAGACGCGCGGCCGACTCGGCCACGTTACGCCGGAGATCATCAACAGCTCCATCAACCAGTGCATGTCACGCACGTTGATGACGTCCGCCACGACGTTCATCATCCTGCTGATCATGTACATTTTCGGTGGCAGCAGCATCCGCGGCTTTAACTTCTGCATGATGGTCGGCGTCCTGACGGGCACCTACTCGTCAATCGCCGTCGCCGCTCCGTTGTTGATGGTCCGCCTGAGCCGCGAGCCGCGGCCGGCGCCGGTACCAGCCTCAGCATAGTTCGGCGCCGGGACTCGTCGCCGGCGGCCAGTCGGGTATAATGCTGTCCGGTCTGCGGCGCGGGCCGCGGGCCGGACAGCCTATTTTCTGTCGGGACACTCCGATGCGCACCGAAGTCAAAGCCGGACTGGTGATTGGGCTGATCATGGTTGTCGGCGTCGCTTTCTACGTTTTCAACCGCGGCGCGGGCTCCCAGCAGGCCGACCACATTCCCTGGGAACCCAAGGCCGCTGACGACGCCAGCGTGTCGCGCACGCCGGCGCCGCCGCCCGCGACGCCGGCCCCTTCGGATCGGACCGTGGCGGCTCGGCCTAAGGCGCCTGGGCCGCGCGAGCGCGGCCAAGCCGCGCCGCGGCCGACCGAGCGCCCGACCCGCACCATCACGCAGCGGCCAGCCACCACGACACCGGACAGCCCGGCTGCCCGGCCGGAGCCAACGCCGACACCCGGACCGAGCGTCCTGACTCCGGTCAGCGCTGCGCCGACCGCCCCGCCGGCCGTCGCGCCGAGCGTCGCTGCGACAGAGCAGCCGGCGCCGGCCGTGACGCCGACCGGTCCTGACCTGCCCGAAGTGCTGGAACCCCGTCCGGGCGAGCCGTCGCTGCCTGCGCCGGTCCCGCCGACGGTAACCGCGCCGGATGTCCAGCCCGCAGAATCGCCGCCGCCTGCACGCACTGACCCGGTCCCTGGCATCACTCTGCCGCCGCCCGCGCCCGTCACGCGTCTTCCCTCCCCGTTGGCACCTGACCCGGCCCGGCCGACGGCCACCACGCGCTACACCATCGAGCGTGGCGATACGTTGTCGTCCATCGCCCGCGCGCACTACGGCGACGACCGCCTGTGGACGCGTATCAGCGCCGCCAACCCCGGCATCGACCCCCAGCGCCTCAAGATCGGCGAGACCATCACGATTCCGCCGCGCGAGCCGGCGGCCGCGGCAACCCCGACTACCGCTGCCGCGCAGCCAACCCCCGCCCCGACACCCGGCGCGGCCGGCCCGACCTACGTTATCGAGCATGGCGACACGCTCATCAGCATCGCCCGCAACATTCTCGGCTCCGGAGCGCGCTGGCGCGAGATCTACGAACTCAATCGCGACCGCATCGCCGATCCGAACATCGTGAAAGTCGGCGTCGAATTGCGCATGCCTCCGGTTCAGCGCAGCACCACGCCCCGGCGACCATAGTACAGCGCGCCGATTCTGGACCGTTCGACTCCGCAGGGATGGCTGCCCAGGCTTCGGGCACCCGGCGTCGCATTGTTCTCTTGGACATCAACCCCCGAGTTGCCCCAGCGCTTCGGTCCAGTTCGTGAAGCGGATGGCGCGATCGTCGATCCAGACGTCGGCGACCGGCTTGCCCATGTGCAGCCCGTCATAGGCGAAGCCGTGGTCGTCCAGCCACTTCTTCGTCACCCGGTATTCCGGCCAGTTGCGGGCCGTGTAGATGATCACCGTGTGCCCCGCCGCGCGCAGTTGTGCCAGCGCCTCGCGCGCCCCCGCCAGCGGCTCGGCCAGCGGCCGCTCGAACGTGCGCTCCTCCGTGCAGATCACGCCGTCCAGGTCAATCATGATCGTCTTCGGCCGACTCATGCCCGCTTCTCCTTAACACGGCGGTTGTGCGCCGGCCCCGCCGCCGGCCGGGGTTCGCCATCGCCGTTCGGCGACCGCGCCGCTTAAGTTTGACGCCTGCCGGCGGTTTTTGCCACCATCTGCCGCCGATCCGCCTGATGGGGCGATAACCTACCGGACCACCCTGGTGTCGGCCGCCTTCCTCAAAACACGCCCAGCGCCGCACTAAGCCCCGGTCGTTCACAGTCCGATACGAATCGGCAGTAGCGGACCGCGCCGCTGCTTTATCAGCAACGCCGAATCCCCGGAGCATTGTGCGTGGAACGTACGGACTGCCAGCCTCTCAAGCCACCCGCCCGCAGCCCGGTCGAGCCCAACCTCAGGCTCGATTGCCGCCGCTATCGCGGTGACCGCCCCTGTGCCGCAGGCGTCCAGGGCGTCTGTCCGGCCGAGTGTGGCCAATACAGCCCGATGGGCCACCGCATCCTCGTAATCAAGCTGGCCGCCCTGGGCGACGTCATTCGCACGGCGGCCTTGCTGCCAGGGGTGAAGGCGTCCTGGCCGACGAGCCACATTACCTGGGTCACCCGGCCGAACGCCGTCCGCATGCTGGCCAATCACCCGCTGATTGACCGCCTCTTGCCATTCGATGCCGACTCGCTCTGCCACTTGAAGTGCGAGCAGTTCGACCTGTGCCTGAGCCTGGACAAGGAGCCGGCGCCCGCGGGACTGGCGATGCGGGTCCGCGCCGCGGAACGCCGGGGGCTGGGCCTGAGCCGTTACGGCACGGTCTTCCCGCTGAACCCCGAGTGCGGGCCCTACTTCCGACTGGGTCTGGACGACGACCTGAAGTTCAACCGCAACGCCGCCAGCTACCAGCAGCTCATCTACGCGGCCGTCGGCCTGGATTACGTCGGCCAGCGCTACCGCCTGTACCCCGGTCCCGCGCATCACCGCCAGGCACGCCGAGCGTGGCAGCAAGTCGGCGTCCGGGCCGGCGAGACGGTTATCGGGCTTAACACCGGCGCCGGCGACGTCTTCGCCAACAAAACCTGGCCGCCCGAGAAATTCGCCCAGTTCGCCGAACTGCTCGTACGCCGCCACGGCTGGCGCGTGGCCTTGCTCGGCGGCCCGCGCGAGGACGAGATCAACCGCCGCATCGCCGACACCTGCCGCGACCTGACGCTGCCCCGCGACGGTCGGGCCGCTCCCGCCGTGCTCAACGTCTGCGCTGATGCCCGCCGCGCCGGCATCAGCCTCGACGAACTCGGCTTCGTGGCCCTCCTGGCGGGCTGCAGCGCCGTGGTCACCGGCGACACGATGGCCGTGCACGTCGCAATCGCGATGGATGTCCCGTGCGTCGTGCTCTTCGGCCCCACCTGCGCGCAGGAAATCGACGTCCACGACTGCGGCACGAAGGTGGTGACGACGCTGCCCTGCGCGCCCTGCTATCGCCGCACTTGCGATTTCTCCCCCAATTGCATGGACGACATCACGCTCGAACGCGTGCTGACCGCCGTCGAGCGCTGGGTTCGCCAGCCGCGCAGTGCCCCGGAAACGGTCGTGCCGCTGGGCGTGTAGCACGCCGGCGACGACCAGCCGGCCGGCGTGACAGCCGCGCCGCAACCCGCGTATAATCCCGCCCCTGGTTAACAAAGAAGGTCTGCAGCGGCGGGTGGTGCGCGGTGATTATCACGATAGACGGCCCGGCCGGGTCCGGCAAAAGCACGATGGCACGTTCGCTGGCGGCACGCCTGGGCGTGCCCTACCTGGACACCGGGGCCATGTACCGCGTCGTCACGCTGGCCGCGCTCGAAGATGGGCTCGATCTGCAAGATGACGAGCGGCTGGCACGGCTGGCCGGCGGCGATGCTTACGAGCTCGAGTTCGGGCCGACGCAGGTGCGGGTTGCGCTGCGCGGGCGCGAAGTATCCGAGGAGATCCGCTCGCTGCGCGTCAGCAGCCACACGCACTACGTCGCCGCGCTGCCGGGCGTGCGCGCCGCCCTGGTCGAACGCCAGCGTCAGATTGGCCGGCGCCTCAGGCACTTCGTCACGGAAGGCCGCGACCAGGGCAGCGTGGCTTTCCCGGATGCCGACCTCAAGTTCTTCCTGGACGCCTCCCTGGAAACACGGGCCGCCCGCCGACTGCAAGACCTCCAGTCGGAAGGCGATGCTGTGACGCTCGCCCGGGTGAAGGAGAACCTCCGGATGCGCGACGAGACCGATTCGAGCCGGGCCGTAGGTCCGCTGCGGCGTCCCGACGGCGCCATCTGCATCGACACGAGCGGCATGTCAGTGGCGCAGGTGCTCGACTGCATGCTGGAGCACGTGGCCCGGGCCGGCCTGACGCCGCCCCATCAAACCGGCGGCACACCTGAGGGCTCTACGCCATGAGCGCCAATCAGCCTGCCGCCCGGCCGCGCGGACGCCCTGCCCAGCCGACCATGCGGCCCTGGTACCGCTTCTGCCGGCACGTCTGCCAGGCGCTCTACATTCTGCTGTTCCGCGGCCGCGTCTTCGGCACGCGCAACGTCCCGCGCGACGGCGGCGTGTTGCTGGTCTGCAACCACCAGAGCTTCCTCGATCCGGTGCTGGCCACGCTGGCGCTGCCGCGCGAATGCCACTACATGGCCCGCCACACGCTCTTCGAAGACCCGCGTTTCCGCCGGCTGATCGAGTCGCTCAACGCCTTCCCGATCAAGCGCGGCACCGCCGATATGGGCGCCATTCGGGAGACACTCCGGCGGCTCAAGGCCGGCCACCTCGTAGTGACCTTCCCGGAAGCCACGCGCACGCACGATGGCAGCGTGTCCGGGCTGGCCCCCGGCATCGTCCTTTTGGCCCGCCGCGCCGGCGTGCCGGTCGTGCCCGGCATGATTCTGGGTGCCTTCGAGTCCTGGCCGCGCCACGCCCGCTTTCCCCGCCCGCGCCCGATCATCATGGCCTACGGCGAGCCGCTCTCACCCGCCTTGCTGCAAGAGCTCGACGACGACACCTGCATCCGCATGGTGCGCGAACGCATCGTCGCCCTGGTAGAGCGCTATCGGCGCCACCCGCTCCTGGCCGAATGCCCGCCGCCAACCCATATCAGCGCCGGCCGGCGCGCCTAACGATCAGAGTCCGCGCTGACCGGCAGCCGGACGTCCGCCAGCCGGCGGACCAGGACGGCGATGACCGCCGCAGACTCGTGGTTGGCCTGCGTGTCCACGGCGTCATACGTATCGCCGGTCGTGTGGTAGTGTATGGCGCCATCCCCGACCGGGCCGGATACGACGATGCCGCACACGCCGGCGTGCACAAACGGGGCGTGGTCGCTCCAGTCCCCGCCGAGGCCGGGTACCTCGTCGGTGAATGCGTACCCGCGCAGCTCGGCCCCCAGATCGCGCAGGGCCTGCCTCACGCGGCCGGAGCCGGAGGTGGCGAAATTGCGGGGTGAGCCGGGCATGTCGGCGTTGACGATGGCGACCACGCGGTCGAGCTCGTCGGCGTGCCGGTCAACATAGGCATACGAGCCGAGCAGGCCCTGCTCCTCGCCCATGAACCAGATGAAGCGGACGGTTCGGCGGGGCTGCCAGCCACTGGCGGCGAGAGCGCGGGCGACTTCAAGGATCATGGCCGAGCCGCTGGCGTTATCCACGGCCCCTTCGGCCAGATGCCAGCTATCGAGGTGGGCCGACACGATGACGATTTCGTGCTGCCAGGGGCCGCGGCCGGGGATTTCGGCGCTGACGTTGCGCGGCTGGGCATCCCACGTCTTGGCTTCGATCCGCACGTTGAGGGGGACGACGTCGCCGGCCGCCAGGCGCGCGGCCAGGTTCTGACCGTCCGCGTGGCGGATGACGACGGCCGGCTCGGGCCGAGGCTGGCGGTAACACTGCCCGATAATGGGCTCGCGGTCGGGATTGCCCAGGAAGACCACGCCGGCCGCACCGTGCGCCACGGCCAGCTCGGCCGCGGTCCGGCGGCCGCGGCTGTGCACGAGCGCGAACTTGCCGCGCAGGCTGTCGCCGGCCTGCGCGAAGTCCTCCTCCGCGCCGGCGCCGACGTCGTACAGCTCGGCCGTGACGCCGGCCGGGGGCGTGCCGAGGGTGTAGTGCAGGGCGATGGCGACCGGGAGCGCCGTGGGTGGTTTGTCCAGCACGGTCACGCTGGCGGATGTGCAGGTCCAGGCCAGCACATCAAAGGGCTCGAAGCAGACGTTCTTCAAGCCGTAGCGGCGGGATTGGTCGGCGACGAACTCCTCGGCCGCGGCGGCGTTGGGCGTGCCGGTGAGGCGGCCGCCGGGTACGGACAGGGCCCGCAGGTTCTCCTGGAAGCGGCTGTTCATCATGACTTCGCCGATGATCAGCCGATCGAGTGTGGTTCCGGCGGGGGTCTGGCAGCCGAGCGCGGCGGCCAGGGTCAGAACGGGCAGCGTGAAGCGGATGAGCAGTCTGGGCACGCGGATCTCCAGCGCGTTGCGCGGTTGCAAGTCTGCCACCCCGGGGGTCGGATTGTACCGGACGGAGCGTCACGATTCACGGCCGGCGTTGACCGGGAGACCGTCTTCTCGCTAGGATCCACGGAATCGTTCAGGGCGGCGGCCAGGACCGCTGCGGTGTTTCGGCTGCAGCGTGGCCGGCGATGAGGGGTTCAGGACTTATAGCGGCGGATGAGCAGTATGATTGGGATTCGACGCGAGGATAAGAGTCGCTGGGAGAAGCGCGTGCCGCTGGTGCCGGAAGACGTCGAGCGGCTGACGCGTGAGCACGGCGTGCGGTTTGCGGTCGAGGCATCTGAGACCCGGGCCTACCCGGACAAGGCCTACGCGGCGGCGGGGGCGCTGGTGACGCAGGACCTGGCGGACTGCGGCATCATCATGGGCGTGAAGGAGATTCCGCCCGCAAAGCTTTTGGCTGACAAGGTTTACGTGTATTTCTCGCACACGATCAAGGGGCAGCCCGCGAACATGCCGGCGCTTCGGAGGATCCTGGAGCTGGGCTCGACGCTCATTGACTACGAGCGGATCGTGGACGACGAGAATCGGCGGCTGGTCTTTTTCGGCCGCTATGCCGGCCTGGCGGGGATGATCGACACGCTGTGGGCGCTCGGGCAGCGCCTCAAGACGGAGGGGATCGACAGCCCGTTTGCGAAGGTCCGCACGGCGCATGAGTACGATGATCTGGCGCATTTCCGCCGGGAGATCGTGGCGGTCGCTGAGGAGATTCGTAAGGGCGGCCTGCCGGCGGCGATTCGGCCGCTGATCTGTGGCTTTGCTGGATACGGCCACGTTTCGCAAGGGGCGCAGGAGATCTACGATCTGCTGCCGGTGCGGGAGATCTCGCCGGAGGAAATCGCGTCGGTCGAGCCAGCCGCGGACATCTGCTACAAGGTCGTGTTCCGGGAAGAGCACCTCGTGCGGCGCGTGGACGCGTCGCGGCCGTTCGAACTCCAGGAGTACTACCGGCAGCCCGAGCGATACGAGGCGGATTTCTTCCGGCACGTGCCGCATCTAAGCGTGCTGGTCAACTGTATTTACTGGGAGCCGAAGTATCCGCGGCTGATCACGCGCGAGCAGTTTGCGGAATTGCACTCGGGGTCGCCGCCGCGGCTGCGCGTGGTGGGCGATATCACGTGTGACATCGATGGCGCGGTGGCGTGCACGACGCGCGCAACCGACCCGGGTAGCCCCGTTTATGTTTATGATCCGGCGACGGGTGCGACGCGGGATGGGGTGGCGGGCAATGGGCCGGTGGTGTTGGCGGTGGATTTCCTGCCGTGTGAGCTGCCGGTGGACGCGTCCGCGTATTTCAGCAAGGTGCTGGCGCCTTTCATTCCGTCCCTGGCGGGCGCGGACTTTTCCGCAGCTTTGGAGGCGAGCGGGCTGCCGGTCGAACTGCGGCGGGCCACAATAGCGTACCGGGGCGAGCTAACCGAGCCTTACCGCTACCTGGAACAGCACTTGCATAGCGTGAAATGAGTCCGGCCGGCTGAAGATGCGCCCCGCTGGTGGGCCCGGCGACCGGTGGTTATCGGCGTTAGTTTGCACTCCTGAATTGAGGGAGGTCGTTCCCATGAAGAAGGTGCTGGTGTTGGGTGCTGGTCTGGTTTGTCGCCCGCTGGTGCGTTACCTGTTGGACAAGGGCTTTGAGGTGACGGTCGCCAGCCGCACCGTGAGCAAGGCCGAAGCGTTGGTCGCCGGGCATCCGCACGGGCGGGCGCTGCCGCTGCTCGCGGACGATACCGCCAAGCTGGAGGAGCTCGTCAAGCAGCACGACCTGTCAGTCAGCCTGCTGCCGGCGCCGCTGCACCCGGTCATCGCGGAGATGTGCATTCGCCACCGCAAGCACATGGTGACGACGTCCTACGTCAGCCCGAAGATGAAAGCGCTGGATAAGCCGGCCCGCGACGCCGGCGTGATGATCCTGAACGAGATCGGCGTGGACCCCGGCATCGACCACATGTCGGCCATGCGGATCATCCACGACGTCGAGCAGCGCGGCGGCAAGGTTGTGAGCTTCCGGTCGTACTGCGGCGGTCTGCCGGCGCCGGACGCCAACGACAACCCCTGGGGCTACAAGTTCTCCTGGAGTCCGCGGGCGGTGTGCACGGCCGGCAAGAACTCGGCCAAGTTCCGCGAGGACGGCAAGCAGGTGGATATCCCCGGGCCGGAGCTGTTTACGTGCAATCACCCCGTCAAGGTTGACGGCGTGGGTGAGCTCGAGGCCTACCCCAACCGCGACTCGCTCAGCTACATCGACGTATACGGCCTCGAGGGCATCGAGACGATGTTCCGCGGCACGTTCCGCTATCCCGGCTGGTGCAAGACGCTCAAGGCCGTGGTTGACCTGGGCATGCTGGACGAGACGCCCGTCACGTACCCGGCCGGCATGACTTTCGCCCAGTGGATGGCCGGGCTGATCAAGGCCGACTCGCCCGACAACATTCGCCCGAAGGTCGCGGCCTACCTGAAGATGGACGCCCAGGCGAATCCGCTCGACCGCATGGAATGGCTGGGGCTGTTCTCGAACGAGCCGCTGCCGATCACGGAGCGTGAGACGACGGCCCTGGACATTCTCGCGGCCCGCATGAACGAGAAGATGTCCTATCGGCCCGGCGAGCGCGACATGATCGCGCTGGTCCACAAGTTCGTGGCGAAGCTCAAGGACGGCCGCACCGAGCGCATCTCCTCGACGCTGATCGACTATGGCCAGCCGGATGGCGACAACTCGATGGCCCGTACGGTCAGCCTGCCGGCGGCGGTCGGCGTCCGCCTGATTCTGACCGGCGCGATCAGGGAGACCGGCGTGCACGTGCCGGTCAAGCCGGAAATCTACAACCCCGTCCTGGACGAGCTGGAGACGCTGAAGATCCGCTGCGTGGAGAAGACTGAACCCGCGTAGCGCGTGCCGGGATCCGCGGTTGCGGTCGGCCGACGTGGCCGGCCGCAACCGGCAATCAGCAACCTTCCAAGCGTCCGACCAGGTCGTCGAGGTAGTCGCCGGCGGCCAGCATGCGTGCCCCGTACCAGCCGAGCAGTTCCCCATCCACCAGCAGCAGACGGGCGTTCGGCACTATTGCCGCCAGTTCCGCGCAGTGCGTTTCGTCAAACGGGTAGGGCTCCGACGACAGCAGGACCGCCTCGGGGGCCAGCGCCCGCAGTTCCGCCGGCGACAGGCGCGGGTACCGCTCGGGTCGGTTGCCGGCGGCGTTCTGCAAGCCGATCTGCCGGAGCAGGGCGTCGATGTAGGTTTCTCGTCCGGCGGCCATGTATGGCTCCCGCCATACCAGGTACGCGACACGTTGGTCGGCGGCACGGCGCAGACAGGTGAAGCGCTCTGAGATGCGCTCGACGAGGTTGGCGGCCGGCCCCGTGCAGTCGGTCAGGTCGCCCAGCGTCTGGATAACGCCCAAGGCGTCCGGCACGCCACGCACATCAACGACGTACACCGCGACACGCTCCGCCAGCTTCTCCACGTCCGGGCGCCGGTTCTCCTCCTGGGCGGCGATAACCAGGTCCGGGCGCAGCTCCAGCAACGCCGGAATGTCCACGTTCTTCGTCCCGCCGACCGTCGGCACCGTGACGACGCCGGCAGGGGGGTGCACGCAGTAGACCGTGCGGCCGACCACCCGCGGCCCGGCGCCCAATGCAAAGAGCGTCTCCGTCAGCGATGGGCACAGGCAGACAATCCGCCGCGGCGGGTAGCGGAACGTCACCTGGCGGCCGAGCTGGTCCTCAATGGTGCGCCGCCGGCCTCGTGTCGCGCTCATGTCGGCGATTGTAACCGCCGGATGCTTCCCGGCGACGGCGGCCGAGAAACGCCGCCCACCTTTGAAACCTGCGGCGCCGCGCGTCTATAATGCAGTTCATGCGGCGAAGCGACCTGGCGAGTCTGGCGGCGCGATCGGCACCAACCGTGTTGTTTCTGGTCGGCCTCGCCGCTTGCCAGTCGGCCACGTCGCACCGTGAGCAGCTCGCGTTCGGCACGCCGGTTGACCAGGTCCGCGCGGCGGTCTGGCTGGCCGAGTCCGGCGACGCCGAGGCAGTACACACGCTGGTGGGGCTCCTGGAAGACCGCGATCGCACGGTCCGTATGTACGCCATATTGGCGCTGCGGCGGCTGTGCGGGGAGAGCTACGGGTACGAGTACTACGCGTCGGAGACCCAGCGCCAAGCGGCCGTCATGCGTTGGCAAACGGCCCTGCGCGATGGGGTCGTAACCCTGCGAACCGCTCCAGCCGGTGAGGGGCCGGACGCGGGTGCCGCGCCGCCACAGGACGCGGAACCAGCCGGGCCGGCGGCCGGCAGCGCAGCTCGGACGCAGCCGGTTGAGGGAGGGCAGTCTTGACGCAGCCCGGCTGCCTGGAACTGGAGCTGACGAGCGACCCGCCGGAGTTGCCGCGCGTGCGGGGCACCGTTCGGGATTGGAGCGCACAGCAGGGCTGGAGTGACGACCAGGCGGCCGAGATCGCCCTGGCCGTGGATGAGGCGCTCAGCAACGTGATTCGACACGGCTACTGCTGCGCGCCGGGCCAGCGGATTCTGCTTACCGCCCAGCCCATCAGCGTGCCGGGCCAAACAGACGGATTGGAGATTCGCATTCGCGACTTCGGCAAGCAGGCGGATCCGGACCGAATTCGCGGGCGACAGTTGGATGACATTCGGCCCGGCGGATTGGGCGTGCACATCATCCGGGCCATGATGAGTTCGGTCGAGTACCGGCCTGTCCCGGGTGGCGGCATGTTGCTGGTTATGCGAAAGTACAAGGACCACCGGGCGGCGTGCCCCCCCGAGGCCAATCGCCATGACTGATGAGCCCCAGCGTCTGACCATCGACACCGTCCGGCAGGCCGACCAGCACGTGGTACGGCTCAGCGGCGAGGTTGACCTGCGCAGCAGTCCGCAACTCCGCAACGTGCTCCTGGACGTGCTGGCCGCCAAGCCGCGGCGCCTGATAGTGGACCTGGCGCAAGTCGGCTACATGGATTCATCCGGGGTGGGCACACTGGTCGAGATCAAGCGCCTGATCGAGCGCGGCGCGGGTCAGATTGTGCTGGCGGGCTTGCAGCCGCGCGTGCGCAGCGTGTTCGAGATCACGCAGCTCGACAAGTTCTTCCGCATTGCCGCCAGCGTGGACGAGGTCGGCCGGGAATGAGCGGGCACCCGGGACAGGTTGCGCCGCGCTGGCGGCGCGGGCCGGAAGCCCTGGGCGCCGCGGTGCGCGGCCAGGGCCGCAAGCTGGGCCGGGCGGTTCTATACGTCGGCGGCATCATGCGCCTCCTGGGCAGCGCGGCCCGGCGAACGGTGCTGGCGCTCATGGGACGCGGCACGCGCATCCGCGCCAGCACGCTCACGCACCAGATGGTCCGCGTCGGCGTCCGCAGCATCCCGATTATCATGCTGGTGCAGGTCTTCATCGGCGTCATCCTGGCGCTGAACCTGGCGCCGACACTCAAGGACTACGGCCAGCTCGAACGCGTCGCGGACGTCGTAGCCATCTCGGTCTTCCGCGAGTTGGGCCCGCTGATCACTGCGATCATCCTGAGCGGCTTTGCCGGTGCTTCGATTGCGGCGGAGCTGGGGGCGATGGTCGAAGGCGAGGAGATCAAGGCCCTGCGTGCGCACGCGCTCGATCCCATCCGCTTCCTGGTGGTTCCGCGCATCATCGCCACCACGGTCATGCTCGTTGGGCTGACGGTCCTGGCGGACGTAGTGGGCGTCTTCGGCGGGCTGCTGACGGCCACGCTGGTGCTGGACGTCAGCGCGCGGATGTACATGGACCTCACCCAGGCGGCCCTTTCGCTGGGCGACTACTTCACCGGCCTGTTCAAGGCCGGCGTCTTCGGCACCATCATCGCCAGCCTGGCCTGCTACGAGGGGCTGAACGTGCGCGGCGGGGCCGAGGGCGTCGGGCAGGCCACGACCACGACGGTGGTCAAGAGCATCGTGGCCCTGATCGGGGCCGACGCGCTCTTCACGGTCGTCTTCTACACGCTGGGGTGGTGACATGCCGCTGGTGGTCGGCATTGACGAAGCCGGCTACGGGCCGCTGCTGGGCCCGCTCGTCGTGGGCGCCAGCGTCTGGCAGGTTGAGCCGCGCGCGGTCAACGCTGATTTCTGGCAGCGGTTGGATGACGTCGTCTGCCGCAAACCAGGGCGCCGCGAATGGCGCCTGGCGATTGACGATTCCAAACGCATCTTCCACCAGAAGCGCGACCTGGCGGCCCTGGAGCGGCCGGTGCTGGCCTGCGCCAGTGCGGCGGGCCTGGCGACCGAATCACTGGCGGCGTTCATCAATGCACTGGGCGGGCTTTGTCCGGGACAGGCCGACCCGCCGCCCTGGTATCGCGACCTGCGCCGACCGTTGCCGCTCGACCCGGAACGGTCCGCGTTCTCCGCGATTGCCGAGCGCTTGCAGCGGGCCATGGCGGCCGCCGGCGTGCGGTGCACGGCACTACTGGCTGAAGTGTTGCCGGAGAGCGTCTTCAACGAACGCGTCGCCCAGACGCGCAACAAGGCCGCCGTCTTGCTGGAGCTGGTCTTGCGGCTGATTAGCCGAGCCACGGCCCACGCGGGCGATCAGGACGTGTACGTATTCGTTGATCGCCTGGGCGGTCGGCAGGATTATCGCGGGCTGCTGCTGACGGCCTTTCCCGGGCGGCATCTGCACGTGCTGGCGGCGAGCGAGGAGTCCAGCCGCTACCGCCTCGCGACGCAGCGCACGGACTGGCTGGTCGAGTTCTGCGTCGATGCCGATCAGCGACATCTGCCGGTGGCGCTGGCCAGCATGTTGGCGAAGTACGTCCGCGAGGCGCTGATGCGCCAATTCAACGCATTCTGGCAGATTCTGCGGCCCACACTGGCACCGACGGCGGGCTACTACCAGGATGCCCAGCGCTTCCTGCGCGACCTGAAGCCCGTGCTCGCGCAGGCCAACTTGCCCACGGCGCGGTTTGTGCGGCAACGCTGACGGCCCGGCGGTTGCCGAACCAGCTAGGATTAGGTATCGGCAAGTCCGTCGCGCGGCAGTGTGGTGGACGCTGCCGTGTTGGCGGGCGTGGCGCATGAGTCGCCGCGCCGTAACCGAGGGACACACAGAGCGGTAATGATGCCGACTTCTCAGGATATGAGCGGATTTGGAAGACTGCCGCTACTTGGCCGGTCACTCCTGTTGGCGGGGGCCGTGGTTCTGGCGGCTGGTGTGGCGTGTTGGCCCGCGGCGGCGGACAACCGGCCGCCCGCCTCCGACTGGTCGCCCGAGGTTGGCGAAATCCTGACGCTGTACCACCGGGCTGACTACCCCGGGGCGCGCATATTGAGCCAATCGCTGCTGGGCCGGACGCGTGATGCGCAGGTCCGGCGTGACGTCGAGGCTTTGCAGGCGCTGCTGCTGTTGCGTGGCGATTCGCGCCAAGAGTGGCAGGCCGGTGCAGCCGAGCTTCTGCAACTGGAACAGGAGCAGCCCGGCCTGCTGGCGCGGCCGGAATGCAGCCTCGCCCTGGGGCTGGCGCGGCTCGAGCTGTACGAGACCGCCGAGGCGCTTGATCATCTGACGGCGGCGGCGGCGGGCTTCGCGGAGCGCGGCCTGTCGGACCGCGCGGCGGCGGCCCTGGTCGGCCTGGCACGGGCCTGGTCGCAACACACGGAGTGGCCGCTGACGCCGCGACACCTCGGCGTGGCGCGGCCGCAGGACTCGGCTGAGGCGCGGGAGATTCGACGGGCGCAGATCGCGGACGTCCGCGCGCGCGTGGCGGCGTTGGAAGGCCAGGCGGATGCGCTGACGCGCGTGGACTTCATTTTGGCAGAGGACTTCATCCGGGCGGGTGACCGCGCGGCCGACGGCTATGCGATTCTGGAGCGCATCGTGGCGGCGCCGCTGGCAACGCCGGCCACGGCCGATGCGGCCTTGCGGATGGCCGAGCACCACGAGCGGGGGCAGCGCTGGTCGGAAGCCCTGGCGCTCTACGGCCGGCTGGACCGGACGCAGCACGCGCAGACGGCGGCGCAGCGCAGTGCGGCCATCGTGACGCCGCAACTCGTCATCGCGGCCCCGGCGAGTGTGGGCACCCACGAACCCGTGCGCCTGAACGTGCGGGCGCGCAACATCGCGGCGGTTGACGTCAGCGTGCGGGCGGTGGCCCTGGGGAGCTGGCTGGCGGAGCGGCGGGGGCGCTACGCGCCGGCGCTGCTGCCGGAGGCCGGCTCGCTGCAACTGGCGCGCGAATTCGCCACACCCGCAGCACAGGTCGGCGCGTGGTGGGACAGCAACGAGCTGGACGCGCCATTGGAGTTTCACGCGCCGCCGGGTGCGTACGTGGTGATAGCGCGCGCCGTGGATTCCGCTGAGTGTGCCGCCGTGGCGAAAGAACTGGTGTTGGTGAGTGACTTGGTGGCGACCGTGGCGATGGGGCCGCAGGTGGCGCTGGCGTGGACTGAGTGGCGCGCCGCGGCGGGTCCGCGGCCGAGCGTTGCGCCGGCCGCCCGCTTCTGGATGTTCGGCTCGTTCGTCCCGGCGCCCGTAGAGTTCCGGGTGGGTGTGGCGCGCTTCGAGCTGCCGGCCGAGGCACGCGTAATGCGCGACAAGCGCTGGGTCTTGCTGGTGGAGGCGGGCCCGCACCTGGCCCTGTGCCAGGGGCAACTGCCTGGCGCCGCCGGCGCGGATGTAGTCATGGCGCTGACCGGCGGCCCGGTGACTCCGCTGGTCGGCGAATCGCTTGGGCTGGCGGGTGTGCTGCTGCCCGTCGGCGGTCAGCCATTGGCCATCCTGGCCGCGGGCATGTGGGTGCTCGAGGTGCGCGACGTGCTTGGCGAGGTAGTGCATAGCGAGCCGCTGCAAATCGACGCAGCCGGCGTGTTCGCGGCGAATATCGTCGTGACGGCGGCAATGTCCGACCGGCATCTGCACGTCGTCGTGCGGCGCGACGGCCAGGTGGTGGAGAACGTGCGCGGCCGGTTCAGCATTCGCGCAATCCCTGGCGGTCAGCCGGCCTTGTTCGTGCGGAAGCGCGTGCCGGCCCACCTTGAGCCGGGCACCAGTGAGTTTCGGGCCGAAGTGCGGGCGTGGTACCCGTGGGGCACGCCGATGTGGGATGCGCGCGCGACCTGCATGGCGCGCGACGTCGGCCTGCCGACCTCGGCAGGTGATCTGGGCTTGCAGCCGGGAGCCCTGAGTCCCGGTCAGACGATCGATGACCCGGGGCGCCCGGGCAGGTCGAGCGTGCAGTCGGGCCAACTCGATGAGACCGGCGCGGCGACCTTCCGCCTGCCGCTGGCGCCGCTGCCGTTCGCCGACGGGCCGGCGGCGATCGGCGTGTGGAGCCGCGTCTTCGGCTGGGAGGGCTTGCAGGAAGTCGGTTTCGGAGAGACCCTGCTGGCTGCGGATCCGGTCCACGTTTGGCTGCGGCTGGTGACGCCGGAGATTGACGCCGGCCAGGATTTCGCATTCGAGCTGGGATGGTTTGACCCGCTGCGGCGGGTGGGGGTGGAATGGCCCACGTTAGAGGTGCGGTCGGCTACGGGGGAAAGCACGCGGCTGGATCTGCACGCGGATGTCGGCGGACTGCGCAGCACGCCTTGGCGACCCCCGACGGCCGGTGAGCATACTGTCAGCGCCACGTTGCCGCGGCTTGATGATGCGCCGCTGCACGTCACCCGCACGTTCTCCGTGCCGGCCGCGCCGGAGTCCGACCGTCCGAGCGGGCTACGCGTAACCTGTGCGGCCCAGGCGCAAGAGGACGGCGACCCGGCCGGTGTGCGCGTGCAGCTTGCTGGTAGCTACGACCAGCCGCTCGCCATCATCGTGGCCGCGGCGGATCCGCTCGCCGTTCAGGTCGTACCGACGCTCGACGGCCACTATGAAGCTGTGTTGCCGGTTCCGGCATTGCCGGCGGATGCGCGCGTGCTGGTGGCGGCGTGCGGCGACGACGGTGCCCGGATTATCGCTGACGAGGCCATAGCGCCGGCGGCCGGCCATGAGTTGGAACTGCATCTCGAACCGCCGCAAGCCGCCCCGCTTCCCGGCATGCGCGCCGCCGTGCGGGTGCGCGGCACACTCGGCGGCCGGCCGGCCAAGGCGGCCGTGGTGGCGCGGCTGGTGCGGGCGGCTGATTCCGGGCAGATTCACTGGCTGCCGGGGCAGACGCGGCGCATCGGCTATGCGAGTGGTGGGCGTCCAACGCTGGCATCGTCGCAAACGCCTGCCGCCGGAGCTCAGCTTGCTGAGATGGTCACAGATGATGCCTACGCGGACCTGCCGCCGGCTCTGAGCGAGGCTTTGTATGCCGGCGAGTCGCTCTGGACCGCCGCCGCGCCGCTGGTCAACGGCGAGGCGGAGCTGCACCTTCCGCTGCCGACTCGGCCGGGAATTTATCGCCTGATTGCGCTGGGGCGCAGCGCGGACGGCGCGCAGACCGTCGCCACACAGCTTCTCGACACGCGCGCGGGCGTGCTGCTGGCGGTCGACTGCCCGGCCCGGTTGACCCGTGGTGATCGTACGCTCATCGGCGTGGCCATCGAGAACCCCAGCGATGCCCCGCTGGAACTGCCCGTGCGCATCGACACCGGTACCGGCTTGCACGTGGAGATGGTGCGAACCGGCAGCGGCACGAGCATGGCGAGCCCCGCTGCCCCCGGCGAGCCGCTAACGGTCACCGTCGCGCCGGGCGGTCTGACGTGGATCCAAGGGCTGGTGGAGGCGGCGGAGCCCGGGGCCGGGCGGCTGACGGTCGAGCTGCAACTGCCCGCCGGACGCCAGAGTACCACCGCCGCGTACCAGGTGCTGGGCGTTAGCGAGGACGCAGCCTCCGGGACGCCGCTGCTCGTGCAGCGCACGCTCTCCCGGCTGGAATTGATCAGCCGCGGGATCCCCCTCGGCTCGGGCATCACCGGCGACGACGGCACGGACGTGCGCTGGGAGCAGCATGCGCCCCGCTACGAGAACCGCTTCTTCCCCGGCGAACACCTGCTGGTCCGCGAAGTCTTCACGCTGCCGGATGAACTGGGCGTGTTCAGATGGTCGCAGCGCATTCCGCCCAACCTGCACGCCGCGCTGACCGACAGTCATCACGGCTTCAGCATCGGCGAGCCCGAGCCGCCGCGCGTTGACCAGTTGGAGTACGTGGCGACCGGGCTGGCCGCCGGCTTCCACACGCACGAGTACCACTTGGTGGCGGTGCGGGCCGGCGTATGCGTGTTGCCGCCGCCGGAAGTCGTCGTGAACGGCGTGCCGCTGAGCGTGGCCGCCGAGCCCGCCGAGCTGCGCATCAACGTTGTGGATGTGACCAGCGCGCCGTAGTGCGCGGGTGGCCGCTCGGGAGGGCAACCTTGGCGGGCTTCCTTGCCCGGCCTGGGCGTGAAGTTCTTGCGGGGTCCTTATAATCCTCGGCATGACGGGGTTGATCGAAGAGCACGGTGTGCAGCGCTCGCCGGCCGGGCGGCTCTATGTTCACGAAGCCCCGCCGCCGCAGCCGCTGCTATGGCCGGCCATCGCGTTCATGGGTGGCGTCGCACTCTCGGAATACCTCGGCCCGCTCGCCGGTCCGCGGCTGTGTTGGCCCGCGCTGCTGCCGCCGGTGTTGCTGGCAGCCGCGCTGGTCGTGCGCCGCCGGTGGCCCGCGCATCCGGCGCTTATGCGGGGACTGTTGTTGGCGGCGGCCCTTGCGGTCGGGTTGTTGCGCCATCAGGCCGTGGTGGCCGTGCCGGACAACCACGTGTCGCGGCTGCTTTCGCCCGACCGCACACTGACGCGCCTCGAAGTGGAAGTCGTGACGGCTCCCGTCGTGCAGCCGACGCCGCGCCGCAATCCGTTCATTCCCTTTGATCCGGGCGCGCAGAGCCGCTTCGTCGTCGCGGCCCGCGCCCTGCGCGCCACCGACCCGCCCACGCCGATCTGCGGCCGCATGCAGGTCACCGTGAAGAACGCGCGGCATGCGCTGCGGCTCGGTGAGCGCGTGGTTCTGACGGGCTGGCTGCACGGGGCGCGCGGACCGCGCAACCCCGGCGAGCCCGACTGGGCGCGCTGGCAGCGCCTGCAGGGCATTGCGGCCGGCCTGACCGTCGAAGGACCGGAGCACCTGCAGCCCGTCACGTCCCCCGGCGCGGCCCACCGCCGGTTCGTCGCAACCATTCGTAATGCCGCTCTGGCACTGCTGCTCGAGCCGTACGCTGAGTGGGGCTCGGAAGCGGGCGGACGCCTGCTGGAGACGATGGTGCTCGGTCAGCGTGGTGCGGCGGACCGGGAAATCAACGAGGCGTTCCTGCGGGCGGGCGGGCTGCATTTCCTGGCCGTGAGCGGCTTCCACGTGGGCGTGCTGGCGGGCATGGCGTGGTGGCTGACCCGGCGGCTGACCCGGCAACCGGTTGCGGCCGCGCTGGTGGTGCTCGCGGTCATTCTGGTTTACGCGGTCGTGGCGGAGCCGCGGGCGCCGGTGCTGCGCGCCACCGTGGCCGGCGTGCTGGTTGTGCTGGCCGTATTGAGCAGCCGGCCGACCTCCAGCCTGAATATCCTCGCGTGCGCCGCCCTGGTCATTCTGGCGCTTGAGCCGCGCGAGCTGTTTCGGCCGGGTTTCCAACTGTCGTTCGTGCAGGTCTTCGGCCTGCTCACGGTTGTACCGCTGGTGCGGCGCGCGCTTGTGCGCCGGCCGACGCCGGGCACGCCGGCGCCGGAGGCGCACACGTACGCGCGGCTGGCGCTGGTGCGCGTCAGGCGCGGGCTGCTCTGGCTGGCGGTCATTTGCGTCGTGGCGTGGGCCTGGTCGCTGCCGCTGGTGGCACTGCACTTCCAGCGCGTGTCCGCGTGGGGCTGGGTGGGGACGTTCCTGCTGAGCGTGCCGGTAATGCTGGCGATCTGGTTCAGCTTCGCGACGGTCCTGGCCGGCCTGGCATTCCCGCCGGCGGCGCCGCTTCTGGCCGCCCTGACGGCCAAGCTGACCGACCTACTGTTCTGGATCGTGAGTTGCTTTGAGCGCCTGCCGGGCGCGTTGGTGGAACTGGCGGCGCCACCCGGCTGGCTGGTGCTGCTGCTATACGCGGCATGCCTGGCGGCGCTGACCCACCAACGCGCCACGGCCCAGGCGGCCCGCCGCTATCGCCACGCCGCTTTGGCCGCGGCCTGGACGCAGCGCCAACGCGTCCGGCAGCGGCTGCTGCGGGCGCTGGCGGGCGGCCTGTACGGCATGTGTCTGGCGTGGGCGCTGTTGCCGATCGGGCGGCCGGCGGCACGCTGCGCGCTGCATGTTCTGGCCGTCGGCAACGGCAGCACGATGCTGCTGGAGACGCCCGCCGGCCGGGCTGCTTGCCTCGACATCGGCACCGATCGGAATCTGGATGCCGGCGTGCTGGCCGCCCGCGCGCTGCGTGCGCTCGGCCTGCGGCAGCTTGAGGCGGTAGCCATTTCGCACGCCGATTTCGATCACTACAGCGGGCTGCCTACGCTGCTCGAACATATGCGCGTCGGCCGGCTGTGGGCCAGTCCGTACTTCGGAACAACGGACGACGCCAGCCCGGCGCTGCGGCAATTGCAGGCGCTGCTGCCGACGAGCCGCGTACCCGCCCAACTCGCAGCCGGCGACTGGCTCTCCCTGGGGGACGTCCAGGTCGAGGTGCTCTGGCCACCCGCTGACCTCGACCCGCTTGCCTGGCGTCCGAACGACCGCTCGCTGGTGCTGCGGCTGCACTATGGCGGCCGCGCTGTGCTGCTGCCGGGCGACATCGAAGCCGCGGCCATCCGGGCCCTGCTGGCGCGCCAGGCGGCCGGGCAGGTGCAACTCGCGGCCGACGTCCTCGTCGCGCCGCATCACGGCAGCTTCTTGGCGCGCGATACGGCGGCTTTCCTGGCCGCGGTCAAGCCGGAGCTCATCATCATCTCAGCAGCCGAGGCCCGGCCGAAGTTCACCGCCGCGGTGGCTCAGACACTTGGCCCAGGCTGCCGAGTGCTCAACACGGCGGAAAGCGGGGCCGTCTCCGTAGTGTTGGGCGGGGACGGCGCGCTGCGGCTGGAGACCGCATTCGCGCAGCCGGCGCTGCCGTAGCGGTCCACCGCACGCGTGGCGTCGCCACTCAGTAGCCGACGACTCGGCCCTTACTGCGCCTGGAACTGCGCGGTCAGCGTGCGCTCGATGCGCGACCGGCATTCCTCCAGGTGCGCCCGCGAGGCGAAGTCGAGCTCCCGGCTGTCCAGGCTGTGCGCAATCTTCTCGCCCAGCTCGAGCGTGGCCAGCGCCAGTATGGCGTGCAGGTCCTTTGAGACCGTGGCGCCCGGGCGCCCGCGCAGGTACGACAACATCGCGAACAGGTGGTCACGCTGCAAGTTGCGTTCGAGCGAGCCGATGAACGGCTGGGCATCGGTGAACGGTCCGGACGCGCTGCCGTCCAACTCCTTCCAGATGGTGTCGCGCACCGTCCGGACCATTTCCGCCGCGGTGAACTTGTCCTCGGCGGTGCTCCGGAGCTCGGCGTCATAGACGCGCTGCAGCGCCGGGGCCGCCAGCAGGTTCATCAGCGTGCTGACCTGCGCGATCTGGATGCGGTCGCGGATCGGGTAGTCCAGGCGCGTCGGCGCGTCGGAGCCCCAATGGGTCCAGCGCGTCGGGGCCAGCATGTTCAGCGTCGCGGGATCGACGTGGAAGAACTCCGCGTTGAAGGCCGTCTCGCCCAGGAACGCCAGGGCCTGGCGCGGCAAGGCGGGATCCAGCAGCTCAAAGGCCGGCCGGGCGCCGGGGTCGCCGTGGTGGTCGCGATTGAAGTACTGCCCGGTGACGATGCGGGGCACGTAGCTCAGGCTGCGTATCCGCTCGAAGAAGATGTTCTCGAAGGCGCGCGTCAGGTAATGGCGCGGCTCGCCGTCCTGCAGGGCCCACTCGGTGATGTTCCCCAGCAGCTTGTCCGTCAGCGCGATACGCGCCCGGGCGTAATCGATCGGGTTTGACGACAGGTCATAGCGGTTGACGCGCGGGTCCGGCGAGTAGATCCAGCGCGTGTCCTCGTCCGTGGCATAGTTGAGCGCGGGCTCGGCACCGCGCCGGGCAATGGCCTGCAACAGCTCCTCTTCGGATTGCCCCTGCGGACTGGCGTAACCGTATTCAATCGCCCAATGATCATAGGGTCCGATGGTCGGCGTAACGAAATGCCGAACGGTCTCCACCTCGTCGTCCGCGAAGAACAGCAGCGGCGTGTAGTCCATGACCGAGGCGCAGGTCGGCTCGTCGGTCTGGTCGCGCCGACGCTTGATCTCGTCCATGCTCAGCCAGTACGAGCCCTGGAAGTTGTGCCGCAAGCCCAGCGAATGCCCGACCTCGTGCGTCACGATCTGGCGAATCGCCTCGCCGATGAAGCGCTCGGGCAGTTTCTTGGCGCCGGTGCCCGTGGCGATCATGGCGTGCTGGACCACGGCCAGCTCGTGCTGCATGCCCCAGGCGTACTGGCACGTGCAGGTGCCCTCCTCATGCAGCTTCTGCTCGAGCGCGGACCACATCTGCGCATCCCCGTCGAACCCCGGCGCCTTGGCCGCGCCCGCCGGCCACAGGCCCGCGGCCAACTCCGGGTTCTCCTCCAGCCAGCGCTGGAAGTCCGGGCCCTTGAAGCGCGCCATGGCGGTCGGGCCGTACAGGTCAAAGTCGTACATCCAGGCCCGCGCGAAGCTGTCGTCGAAGATGATGTCCGAATCGAGAATCTGACCGGTGCGCGGATCGACGCGCGAAGGCGCCGCCGCGAAACTCTGCCCCGACACGATCCAGCGGAAGAAGTTGTACCGCGCGTCCTCCGGATCGTAATTGGCGTACTCGTTGTCGTCGGTCTGTTGCTGGACGATGATCGCGTCCACGTAGCCGATCTGCTCGAACGCCCGGTTCCACTCCAGGATGCCGTCGCGCACCCAGCGCCGCCATTGAATCGGCACCGTCTTCTCGATGATGAACACGATCGGCTGCTTCGGCGGCGAAAGCTTCAGCGACGGGTCCTGCTTCTCAAGCTGCCAGCGGTGAATGTAGCGGTCGAACAGCTCACGCTCGTTCGGCTTCTTGCCCCAGTCGAGCTGGGCGGTCAGGAAGTAGCCCACGCGCGGATCCGCGCGCCGCGGCGTGTAGGCGCCCAGCGGCGGCAAACGCCGGAAATTGTACGTCACGCCTACCTTGCGGCCGCCGCGCTGTTCGCCCAGCGCCAGGTCCACGTCGATCAAAACGTTGTCCGGGAAAGCCTTCACCTTGGCCCAGGTGCTCAGCTCGGCGCGCACCCGCCCGCCCAGCCGCTGCACGTCGGCCAAATCTGACTTGAGCAACTGTCCGAGGTCGATCAGCACATCACCCTGCGGCGACATGCCGGCGATCGGCACCGCGGTCAGGAAGGTGTCGTTGTATGTACGCTCGACTACATCGTTGACCGGCCGCCCTTGTTTGCGGGCGAAGCGCAAGTCCGGCGTCACCAGCTTGAGCTGCTTGCCGGCGATCTCCAGGCGTACCAGTGTGGAACCCCAGGTCCAGCCGGCCATGCGCCCGCGCGACAGGCTGGTCGCCAGCAGCAGATCCTGCCCCAGCAGGTTCCGCGGAATCCTGGCCAGCAGCGTTTCGAGGTCGTGCTCCTTGTCGGTCGACGGATAACGGTACAGCGTGAAGAGACCCTCAGCCGCGTCCATGCCCTTCGTGGCGTCGGCGATATCCGGGAACCGCGCCGCGGGCTTGCCGTCAGCGGACTTGTCGGCCTGGGATGCCGCGCCCGCCGCGCGGGCGACCTGACCAGGCGACGCCGGCTGGCCGACTTCGTCCGCCGCCAGCAACGGCGGCAACGCCAGCCCGGCAATCACCGGCAGCACCAGGAGACCTGAGATTCGCAGGAAACTACCTCTGTTCATGTTCACGCTCCGTTCGGGCCAAGGGGGCAGCGGGCCTCGACCGGTCGGCAAGACCGGCGGCCCGGCGACGCGAGTCTACCCGCGCGGCTGGTCAGAGACGATAGTCCGTCTCTGACCGCCCCACAGGTTTCGACAACACGCCCACATCAGACGTATCGGTGCCGTGCGTCCAATAAAAGCAGGAAACCCTGCTCTCCCCAGATCATAGCCGCCCGGCCGCCATCGGCCGCCGGCCCGACCCGCCGGATGGCTTTACAAGCTGCCGCCGTTCGGGTCTGATGCGCCCAGCCGGCGACAACAGAACGCCGGGACAGAAGGAGAAGGACCGTGGTGCGTTCAGTCCTCACGATGCTCGCGGCCGCAGCCTTGCTGCTGACCGCTTGTCAGAGCCAGCCCAAAACCACTTCCAGCGCCCAGGAACCCTACACCCCCAACGAGCACTGGGACGCGACGTCCACCGAGACGGCGGCCGACACTGACTGGTACACCGCCGAGCCCGAGACCACGGCTTGGCAGGCCGAGCCCCCCGTCATGCCGGCCGACGAACCGCTTATGCCCAGCGGTGTCCAAACGCACGTCGTGCGCAAGGGCGAGACGCTCTACGAGCTGGCCCGGCGCTATTACGCCGACCAATCGCGCTGGCGCGACATCTGGCAGGCCAACCGCAGCCAGCTTCCTGACCCGAACAAACTGCGCGTCGGCATGGAACTCGTCATTCCATAGCCCGCGCCCGGAGGCTCGTGGCGCCGGCCGGAACGCCGGCGCGCTGTGTCCGGCCTGGCCGGCGCGTGAACGCCATGGGCAGTTTGCGACTCGATAGTCCGCTCCAGTATCTCAAGGGCATTGGCCCGGCGCGCGCCCAGTGGTTCGCCGCCGCCGGCCTCACAACCGTCGGCCAACTCCTCGAATACTACCCCTTTCGCTATGAATCCGAGGCCGGTGACGTCGCCATTGCCGACCTGCAGCCCGGCATGAACGCGACGGTCCGCGGCACGGTCGTGCGGCTGAGCGGCGCCGGCCGCGCCACACGCGTAGCCGAGATCGACGACGGGACCGACCAATGCGTACTGCGCTGGTTCCAGCCGCGCTACCTGCCGCGCGGCCTGGCAATCGGAGCCGCTGTCATCGCGGTCGGAACGGCCCAGGAATACGCCGGCCGCCTGGAGCTCGTGCATCCCCGCGTCCAGGTGTTCGCGCCCGACGCCCTCACGCTGCGACAGGACTCCGGCGCCCGCCAGGTCGGCGTCTACCGCGGGAACGCGCAACTCAAGCCGGCCCTGATTCGCCGCGCTGTTCACACCGTCCTGGCTCAGCCGCACCTGCCGGTGGAGGAGCCCCTCCCGCCGGCATTGTTACGCAAACACAACCTGCCGGCCCGCGCGGCGGCCATTCGCGCGATGCATCTGCCGACGAATGCGGCGGAGTTGACACAGGCGCGCCAGCGGCTGGTTTACGAGGAGTTCCTGCTGCTTGAGTTGTTGCTGGCGTTGCGGCGCTACAGGACGTTGGACACGGCCGCCGGCCAGCGGCTGCACATCACGCCCGAGATCGACCGCCGCATCCGCGCACGCTTCCCATTCCCGTTGACGGCGGGGCAGGACCGCGTCGTGCGCGAAATCTGCGCCGACCTCGAAAGCGGCCGCCCAATGGCGCGCCTGCTACAGGGCGACGTCGGCACCGGCAAGACCGTCGTGGCCCTGTATGCCGGCCTCGTGGCTATCGCGAACGGGCGCCAGGCCGCCGTGATGGCGCCCACCGAGATCCTCGCCCGCCAGCACTTCAACAACATCGCGCACTACCTGGCCGACAGCCGGGTGCGCTACGCGCTGCTGCGCGGTGGTCTCGCCCAGGCCGAGCGGACCGCCTTGCTCGAAGGCGTGCGGGAAGGGGGGATCGACCTGGTGGTCGGCACGCAAGCCCTCATTCAGAAGGACGTGGTCTTCCATAAGCTCGCCGTCGTGGTCGTGGATGAGCAGCACAAGTTCGGCGTTCTCCAACGGGCCGCTTTCCGGACCAAGGGGCCCATGCCGCATTACCTGGTTATGACCGCCACGCCGATCCCCCGCACGCTGGCCATGACTGTCTTCGGCGACCTGGATGTGTCCATGATTCGGGACGCTCCGCCGGGCCGCGGCCGGATTACGACGCACGTGGTGGCCGGGCGACAGTGGCAGACGCTCATGCGAGAGCTGCGGCCGAGGCTCGCAGGCGGTGAGCAGGCCTACGTAGTCTGTCCCGTGATTGGCGACGACGCCGCGCCCGCGGCGCCGACCGACGATGCGCCCGCACGCAGCGCCAATGGCGCCTTGTTATCGGCCGTCGAAACCTACGAGCGGCTGGTAGGGGGGCCGTGGGCGGGCCTCAACGTCGGGCTGCTCCACGGCGGCATGTCCTCCGACGAGCAGCGCCGGATCCTGGCCGCTTTCGCCGCCGGGCAACTGCACGCACTGGTCGCCACCACCGTGGTCGAGGTTGGAGTCGATGTGCCGAATGCGACCATCATGGTCGTTGAACACGCCGAGCGGTTCGGCTTGTCGCAGCTTCACCAGTTGCGCGGTCGCGTGGGTCGCGGCAGCGCTGACGCCCAGTGCGTGCTGGTGGTGCGCGGCGGCGGGCGCGTGGCCGCGGATCGGCTGGCGGTCATGACGGAGACGACGGACGGTTTCCGGATCGCCGAGGCGGACCTGCGGCAACGCGGCCCCGGCGAGTTATTGGGCACGCGCCAGCACGGCCTGCCGGAGTTGCGCATCGGGAACCTGGTGGAGGATTTCGAGTTGCTCGAAACGGCCCGCGCGGATGCGTTCGAGCTGGTTCGGCAGGACCCTGCGCTGTCGCGTCCCGAGCACGCCGTGCTGGCGGACGCCCTCCGGCGACAAATGGGCGATAAGCTGGCGCTGGTTGACGCGGGTTGAATCGGACCTTTGCACCGTAGAGCCGGATCAGGGGCTTCGTTGGCGCAGGGCGCGGCGCCAACTGAGCACGAGCCAGCCCGCCACGCCCAGCAGGATCAGCGGCCCGCCCATAAGTGTCGGAATGGGGACTGCCTCGCCAACGAGCAGGAACGTCCAGAGCGGATTCAGGATGGTCTCCAACAGCAGGATCAGCGCGGCGCGGTGCGCCTCGATGCGCTGCAACGCCCAGGAGAAAAGGACGTACGGCAGTGTGAACTGCACTATGCTCAGTATCAGCACCAGCAGCCAGGCACGCGGCGAGATCACGAAGGTACCCCACAGCGCCACCGGCAGGATCAGCAGCAACCCCGAGCCCAGGGCGTTGGTGGCCGCCACGACGAACGGGTTGACCGGCCGCAGGCCGCGCAGCGTCACCGTCAACGTCCCATAGCCCAGTCCGCTGCCGAGCGCCACGATTAGCATCGTGGTTTCGGTGGCGGGGCTGGTGAAGAAGATTATCCCGACCCCGGCCATTGCGACCAGCAGCACGCCGCCCTCGATTCCGCCGGGCCGCTCGCCGAGCACCAGCGGCGCCAGCAGAAAAACCCATATCGGCGAAGTGTATTGCAGGATTATCGCGCTGGCGGCGGCGGTGTTGGCCGTTGCAATACAGAAGGAAGCTGTCATGAAGGTGAACGCGAGGATGGCCGCCAGCGGCCAGACACGGTTCACGTTCTTGAGCGTGCTCCGGCGGCCCCACGCCAGCGGTAGGAAGAGCAGGCCGCCGAGCAGCGACCGATAACAGGCAATCGTGATGCCCGGTACGTCGGCGGCATCGAGCAGCTTGATCAGAGGACCGTTAAGGCTCCACAGCGCGGCACAGGCCAATAACACGAGTACGGCCCGGCCGGGGTGCCTGGAAGCTGTGGATAGGGGGCTTACCATCAACGGGCCGCGCCGGGTGCGACAGGTAATCGGACTATGGCCGGCTACGCCAGCTTCTCTTCGACGCTGCGGACCTTGTCCGCCATGGTCTGGGGGCGGTCCGTGCGTGTACCGAGCTTGATGATGGTTGAGACGCGCGGAGCGCCCATTTCATGCACGACGGCGTGGCAGCGCTTGACGGCCGCGAATACCTCGTCCCAATCGCCTTCAATGTTGGTGCCGTAGGCGTGCAGTTGGTGCGATAGGCCAGCTTCCTGGAGCACGCGTTCACAGGCCGCAACGTAGCGCGACACGGATACGCCCACACCCACCGGCACGACGCAGAGATCCATAATAACGTTCACCGACGCTCCTCCTTTCCAGGGCGCTGATTCTATCTCCGGTTGGCGCGCATGTCATAGGCGGCGACCGGCTGGGGCGCGGCGCGGTAGTCCGGGGACGGAGCGCGGCCGGATACTCCCCAATTCGTACAGGACCATCGGGCGGCGGGCGTAAGCGCCTGCGGGCGGCCTTGTCTCGGCGGGCTGGGACTGCGGAATGGTGCGCTGCGGGAAACGGACACGCTGTTATCGGCCCACGTGGTGAAGGTCCTGTAAAGCGCGGCCTCCTGGCAGATGCGCCGTGATAAGCCGGGTAGGCCCGCGGGCGCAAGAATGCCCGCTGCGCGACGTTCAGAATCCCCCTGATTTCACTGCCCATTTTCACCAGTGGTTTGCTTCGGGCCGGAACGTTTTGGAAATTACCTCTGTCATACTGACGGGCCTGTGGCCGGGCAACAAGCGGCCACCGACGCCGTCGGGGGATGCCGGCCGGCCGAGGCCTGAAAACAAGCAGTCCAGCGGAGCAGGGAGGCCTGCTCGTGCCTCCGGAGTGGAACTCGGGGAGCAGTTATGGGTCGCAGGGATGTGCGGGTTCCTGGCAGCGTTGTCTTGTCGTGACGCGCAACACGAAGGAGATCTTCAATGCTCAATCGGATCAAACACTTCTTGGTCAACGAGGATGGCCCGACCGCGACCGAGTACGCGGTCATGCTGGCGTTGATCATCATCGTCTGCCTGGCGGGCATTACCCTGCTCGGCGAGACGGTCAACGGTGTGTTCGAGACTGTCTCCGGCGGTCTGCCGGATGGAGCCGCGCCGGGCTAGTAGTCGGCAGCGACGTCGTCGCGAATTGGAGCCCACGGACGGCGGCGTTCGCACCGTGCGAAGCGTCGCCGTCCGTCTTTCTTGGCCCGGGTGCTGAACTGACCGATGAAACAGAGGACTGCGGTTCTCGGAGCCGCGGTAGGTTTATGGGACACGACTCATAAGGCAGGCATGGGAATGAACTTCGGCTACTGGGAAATCACGTTGGCGGTGCTCATCCCAGGCATCTTATATGCCTCCTGGATCGACTACGCACAACGCCGCGTGCCCAACTGGCTGAACGCCGCCCTCGCGGCCGCCGGCCTGGCGGCTCAGGCCGTCTTCTTCGGCTGGAGCGGACTGGGCGCTGGCTTGCTGGGCCTGCTGGTGGGCTTCGGCGTGCTGATCCTGCCCTGGCTCATGCACGGCATGGGGGCTGGTGACGTGAAGCTCATGATGGCGATCGGTTGCTGGCTGGGACCGTGGCTGACGCTGCTGAGCTTCATGGCGGGGGCAGTTATCGGCGGCATCGTCGCCGTAGTGATGATTGTCGCCACCGGGCGGATGGTCCACGCCCTTGCCAACGTGCAAACGATCATGACCAAGATGCGACGGGTGGAGACGGCTTTCGGGGAGTACGGCGGGGCGCGCACGTTCGGCGCGACCAGCCAACTGCTGCCGTACGGCGTGCCGTTGACGGCGGGCACAATCGCCGTGCTGCTGACTTACTACATAGGAGGATGGCTGTCGTGATCCACAGCAACAGAAAGAAGCGACGCTGGGGCGGAGCGACGGTCGAGATGGCCGTCGTTACGCCGTTACTGCTGACGATGCTGCTCGGCATCATCGAGTATGGCTGGGTCTTCTCGGTCAGGCAGGCCTTGACGACCGCGGCGCGCGAGGGGGCGCGGACGGCTGCGTTGCCCGGCTCGACCGAGGAAGACATCGAGGGCCGCGTGGCGGCTTTTCTGGCCCCGATGGGGCTGGATACGTACTCCGTTGAAATCACGCGTTCCACCCCGTTCGACCCGACGGAAACCGTGCATCTGACGGTGCCGTACGCGGACGTCACGCTGGTGGGCGGATTCTTCGGCAGCACGGATTTCAATCTGGGCGCCACGTGCTCGATGCGGAAGGAGGGTCTGGATTAGCCCGGCGGTCAGCGCGGGTCTGACGGCCGTTTAGCGCGGAAGGGAAAGATGCAGGGATCGGCGCGGTCGTTCGCGCCGGCGCTGGATAGGTGGTCGTCGCGCGGCGCGCGGCGACCTGGGTGCGCGCTCGTGACAGCGCGGCAGGAAACGCGAGCATGAACGTCAAAGCATTCATTCCCCTGGTTGCCGGCCTGTGTGTCGGCGGCTTCGCGCTGAAGATGGGCCTCAGCACGCTCCAGAAGGCCAAGGGTACGCAGGGACCGACGCAGCAGATTTGGGCCGCGGCCGCCAACATTCCGCGCGGCGCGGAGATCACCGCCGAGCTGCTCAAGCCGATGACGTTCCCCGAGGAGCTGATTCCGACGGGGAGCTTCCGCGACAAAGAGCAGCTTATCGGCCGCGTGCCTCACATCGAGGCGCCGGCCGGCTTGCCGATCCTTGAGAGCATGCTGACGCCGCCCGGCACGCCGACGGGCGTGCGCGTGCCGTCCGGATATCGGGCGGTGGCGGTGAAGATCGACGAGGGCTCAGGCGTGGATTACCACCTCGAGCCCGGTTCGCGGGTAGACGTGGTGGGGTTCTTCCAACTGCAGGAAGCCGGCAAGCGCGAGACCGTGGCCCGGACCCTCATCGAGAACGTCGAGGTGGCGGCCGTCGGGGCCAGACTCAGCGCCGTGGAAGAGGATGGCAAGGGCAAGAACACCCGGCAAATCCGCGCTGTCACGCTGTTGGTGCGGCCGGACAAGGTGCCGGTACTCCATTTGGCGGAGCAGCGCGGCAAGATCAAGCTGAGCATGCGCGGCAACGAAGACGCGCAGGAAGTAGGCACCGGTAAGCCGGTGACCTCCGAGCAACTACTGGGATCGTCCGCCCCGCGCGAGCCGCAGCCCGCGCCCCAGCCCAGCCCGATGGTCATGGTGCCGGTGGCGCCGGAGCCCGAGCCGGAGCCGGTCGATATGTCCTGGGCCGTGCAGGTGTACCGGGGGGATCGGCTCGAGGTGGTTCGCTTCCAGGACCGCAGCTCGCGCGAGCGCGTATTGCCGGCACCGACCACCACGGACCAGCGGTCAGCAGGCCGTCGTAGCGGCACGATCGGTGGACCGGGGCCCGCCGCGGTCGCCGCGCCAGCAAACCCGGTTCTGCCGGTGAGCGCGCCACCGCCCCCGAAAGCCAACCCGGCCGCGAGTTTCTTCGCGAGCCTGTTCAAGCCAACTGAAACCCCGGAGCGGTTACCCGAGCCGGAGCCGCTGGACGAACCTGAGGATCAGGAGCCCGAGGAGCCCACCGAATGATCCCGAAGATCAACATCGCCGAACATCGCCGTTACGCCCGATTCTGGGTGGCGGTCGCTGCCATGGGCATGGCGGCGGCCGCAGCGCCTTGCGCTGATGCCCAGGGGGGTGCGCCGCCCGTGGAGATAACGGTGACGCACGTGCCCGGCACGGGCCAACTGGTCAACGTGCCGGTGAACAAGAGCGTGCTGGTTGATTTCAGCGTGCCCGTCCGCGAGGTGCGCATCGCCAACCCGGAGATTGCCGACGTGGCCGCGACGGCGCCGAACCAGGTCATGGTGACCGGGCGCTCGTTCGGCACGACCAAGCTGGTCGCCTGGGTGGACGGCGGCGCGCAGTGCATCTTCGACGTGGCGGTCGATCTGGACCTGGAGCGGCTGCAGGCCAGCATTCGCTCAACGGTGCCGCGGGCCCGCGTGGCGGCGAACTCGGTGCTGAACACGGTCGTGCTGACGGGCACCGTGCCCGACGTGGAGGCGGCCAGCCACATCGCCGAGATCGCCCGCATCTACACGAACAACGTGATCAACCACGTCCGCGTGGCCGGAGTCCAGCAGGTGTTGCTGCGCTGCACGGTCGCCGAGGTGAACCGCTCGGCGACGCGCCAACTGGGCTTCAACGGCTGGATCGCCGGCGACAACGTGCGCGACATGTTCTTCGTCAACCAGTTGGATGGCATCAACCCGGTGAACATCGGGGCGGCCGCCGACGCGCTCGTAACGCGCCGCGTGCCGTTCCTGACCGACCGGAGCGGTCTGCCGTTGACCTCGACGCCGACGTTGAGCTTCGGCTTCCCGCGCGTGCAGATGCAGATCTTCGTGCAGGCCCTGCGCGAGAACGGCCTGCTGAAGATCCTGGCCGAGCCCAACCTGGTGACGATCAGCGGGCAAGAGGCGGAATTCCTCGCCGGCGGCGAGTTCCCCGTGCCGGTCCCACAGCGTGACTCGGTGACGATCGAGTATCGCGAGTTCGGCGTGCGGCTGCGCTTCACGCCGGCCGTCCTGAGCGAGAGCGTCATTCGCCTGCGCGTGGCGCCCGAGGTCAGCGAGCCGGACTACAGCTCGGCCGTAACGCTGAGCGGCTTCGTCGTGCCGGGCCTCATTCAGCGGCGCGTCGAGACCAGCGTGGAACTGGGCGCGGGCCAGACGTTTGCGATCGGTGGGTTG
The DNA here is from genome assembly GCA_964550375.1 of uncultured Planctomycetales bacterium. Taxonomy (GTDB): domain Bacteria; phylum Planctomycetota; class Phycisphaerae; order UBA1845; family Fen-1342; genus JAAYXS01. Next base: position 60,222 of record CAZJYX010000012.1, read on the forward strand.
CTCAGCGAGCGCGTGCGCAGCGTAAGCCGCAAGGTGCCGGCGCTGGGCGACATCCCGATTCTGGGCGCCCTGTTCAGCTCGGTGGAATTCCAGTCGCAGGAGACCGAACTGGTGGTGCTGGTAACGCCCGAGCTGGTCGAGCCGCTGGCGCCGACGCAGATTGCCTACATTCCGGGCGAGGGTGTTGTGCCGCCCACGGATGCTGAGCTGTTCATCGAGAACCGTATCGAGGGGCGCGTGGCCCAGCAGGACCCGCGCACCGACCCGCAGTACGCCTGGCCGGTACAGCCGGCCGAGTTGTACGGTCCCGCCGTCTATCGGTTGCGCGGCCCGGTTGGGCCGGCCGGAGGCGCGGAGGGAGGCTGAGGATTGGTCTGTTGCGCGAGACACCACACGGACTATTACCGACCAGCACCGGGCGCGCCAGAAGCGTGCCCGGCGCCGGTCGGCGACGCCGCGTGTATCCGCGCGTCGTCGCCCGCGGCCCCGGCCGCGGGACGCCGAACGGTGAATCGCACGTGCCTGGCCAAAGAAGGGAGTCGCCGGCCACTGTCTGTTCGAGGTCGCACTGGAGTGCCTGGATTCCTGGAGGGTTGAAGGATGCAAACGAGAAGACGAAGACCAAGTGTGCCGGGCCGCTTCCGGCGACGCGCCGGCGTCGTCGTGCAAGTGGCCGTGATGTCCACGCTGATTATGGGGTTCGGCGCCCTGGCCGTGGACGTCGGTGTCATGTACAGCGCCAAGGCCGAACTGCAAACGGCGGCTGACTCGGCCGCCCTGGCGGCGGCCGCCTCTCTGTCGCCCGAGGACGGCTCGGATCCGGTCGAAATGGCCCGCCAGCGGGCGGCGGAGTACGCCGGCCGCCATCGCGTCTACGGGGATCAAGTCCAGCTTAACCCGTACAGCGACGTCGAGCTGGGCAAGGCCGTCTACAACCCGGCCACGGACAAGTTCGAGTTCCAGCCCACCGACAGCAACCATGATGCGGTCCGCATTACCGTGCGCCGCACCGAGGACTCGGCCGGCGGGCCGATCCCGCTGATGTTCGCCAACATCATGGGCGTGGCGGAGAAGGAGCTGTGGGCCCGGGCCTCGGCCGTGCTGATCCCGCGCGACATCGCCGTCGTGATCGACCTGTCGAACTCGATGTGCTGGGACAGCCAACTGCGCTTCTGGAATCGCACCGACGGCGGCTACAGCAACCTGCGCGACGTGTGGGCCGCGCTGGACGGACCGGCGCCGGAGCGCCCCTACCTGCCGGGTTCCGAGCTGGAGACGGAGTACGCCGATGACACCGGACCGACTTTCGGGCAAATGAGCGAGTGGGGCGACCCGTTGATCCCCGGTGGCTACGATGTGGCCACGGATCCCGGGCTCGTGTACCTGCCGCGCGGCGTCAAGTGGCTCGACGCGCTGCACTCCGAGAACGTCCTGGAGGAGTGGCCGGCCAGCCGGGCCAATGAGATGCTGCTGGCCGGTGGTTACAACGTGTGGGAGCGCTGGGCGCTGCTCACCAACGAGTGCGCGGGTTACCTGACCGCCCCGGAAACCAATGCCGTCGGCTTCACCAGCCGCGTTATCTGGGAGGCGGGCGCCACGGGTAGCACCGACAAGATCACGGTCTACCTGACCAGCGGTGCGGGCTCCTCGGCGCTGAGCAACTTCCAGATCGCCGTTCCGCCGTCGGCCCTGGCCACGGCTCTGGCGACCGCCAGCAGCCAGTACGGCCACCCGGTGAGCATTATCAACCCTGATCCGCACACCGGGCTGGTGGGGATCAAGTTCGAGGACACCGACCTGGGTGAGGATGGTGTCGTCGAAACTGAGTGGTTCAGTTGCCACGTGCCGCGCTACACCGTCTCCAGCACGGAAATCGGCTGCAAGGCCGGCTCGACCTGGGCCACGGTGACGCACAACTACCAGGACGTTGACAGGTACAACACCACGCGCTGGCGTCTGCGCGCCGGGGCCGTGCTGGGCCTGAACGTCTGGCACAGCGGCATGGCTGGCGGCTACGCGGGCAACGGCGATGGCACGATCGACAGTGACGCGGAGGTTACCTGGGAGGCGGCCCCGGACTTCGCGATGAGCTGGAACTGGAAGACCTACATCGATAACGGCGGCTACACCAATCCGTCGCAGTTCCGGTATCGCTACGGCCTGAAGACGTTCACGGACTTCCTGCTGGAGAAGCGTCCGCAGTCCAACCAGACCGACGGGCTGTGGGCCACGCCGCAGCAGCCGCTGCGCGCCACCAAGGACGCCGTCCAGACGATGGTGAACGTCATCACCGCCCTGGACAGCCTCGATCATCTGTCGCTGGAGATCTTCGCCACGACCGCCCGGCACCAGGTGAATCTGACCGACGACCTGCAGGCCGTGGCGGATTCACTCTACACCAAGCAGTCCGGTCACTGGGACCGCAGCACGAACATGGGCGGCGGTCTCCAGAAGGCCATCGAGGAGCTGCGCTCCGTCCGGGCCCGGGCGGCCTCCGCCAAGGTCATCGTGCTGATGTCCGACGGCGTGCCGAACGTCACGGAAACCGGGGCCTCCGTGGGGGACGGTGACTGGCGCGCCAAGCAGTACGCCCTCTCGATGGCACAGATGGCGGCCGACGAAGGCATGTGCGTCTATGCGGTCAGCGTGGGCTACAACGTGGATCGCGAGCTCATGCAGCAGATCGCCACGCTGGCGCATGGCCAGGAGTTCTATGCCGCCGGTTCGCCGGAGGAATACACCGAGCAGCTCGAGGACATCTTCCGGGCGCTGGGTGGCAAGCGACCGGTCGCGCTGATCGAGTAGTCGACCGCAGCGCGACCTCGGAACAGACCGGGACGCGGAGCCGTCGGCAACGCCGACGGGCGGAACGCGGGTGCCAGACAAACGCCGGATCACGTGAACTGGTCCGGGTCACCCGCGTTCCGTAGCCCCGCCCGGGACGGGACAGAAGGAAAGGACACGCACGGCAGTGAGCAGGGTGATTCGCGTCATCGTCGTCAACACCGACGAAGAGGCTACGCCCGAACTGCGCAGTCACCTGCTCAGTGTCGAGGGGGTCAAGATCGTCGCCGAGATCGACGAGCCGCTCTGCCTGCCGCAGGCCCTCGACCAATTTCCCGCGGAAGTCCTGCTGCTGCACCTCGATCCCAATCCCAACGCCATGATGGACGTGGTGGCGCCGCTGATCGAGCAGCGCAAGGAGCAGTTGGCGGCCATCGCGATGACCGAGGATCGCGACGCCGAGCTCGTCGTCCGCGCTATGCGGGCCGGTATGCGCGAATTCCTCTGGAAGCCCTTCCCGCCCGAGCAGCTCAACGAAATCCTCTCACGCGTGGGTACGGCCACCTCCCCGGTCGGTCGCCGCATGGGCCGCCTGATTCCGGTCGTGGGCACCTGCGGCGGGGTCGGGGCGACGACGCTCGTTACCAACCTGGCGGTTGAACTGGGCCAACTGCGCGGCCGGGAGTGGCAGGGGGGGCCGGGCGGGGGCGACGGGCCGCGCGTGGCCGTCGTTGATCTGGACTTCCGCTTCGGGCAGGTGGCCATGTTCATGGACGCCCAGGCTACGTACACCGTGGCCGACCTGTGTGACACCGGCGAACGCATCGAGCCGCAGATGATCGAACGCGTGATGGTCAAGCACGGCTCGGGCGTGCACGTGCTGGCCCATCCGAACGACCTGGAGCGGGCGGAGCGCATCAGCGCGGCCCAGGTCGCCGGCGCGCTGGCGGCCCTCCAGGAGCATTACGACTTCGTAGTGGTGGACGGCCCGATTCGTTTCGACCCGACTGCCCGGGCCGTGCTCGACATGACGGACATGTGCCTGCTCGTGCTGCAACTGGTTGTGCCGGCGGTGCGCAACGCCGACCGCATCCTGAGCGAAATGGCGCGCGGCGGCTACAACCTCGATCGCGTGGCGCTGGTCTGCAACCGCTTCGGGCGTGAGGCCGGCTATCTCGAGCCGACCGATGTCGAGGCGACTCTCAATCGCAAGCTGCGTTTCTCGTTACCGGACGACTGGAAGACCTCCAGCACGGCCGTCAACGTTGGCGCTGCCCTGCTGGATTGGGCCCCCAAGTCGCGCTTGCGCGCGGCCTACCGGCAGATGGCGCTGACGCTGGCGAGCGGCGCGGCCGGGGCGGAGGCGGGCGGCGCCTCACCCGGCGAAGGCGAGTCGCAACGCAAGGGTCTGTTTGGAATCTTCGCCGGCCAGCGACCAGGGTGACCAGGCGCCCGCGCGAGCATGCTCGAGCGGGCGGCCGCGGAGTGAAGTAAGACGAGTTTGGGCAAGTAGTTCTGGAGCGTCCTATGGCTTTGTTCGCCAAGAAACCGTCGGCAGCCCCAGCGGCCCCGTCCGCCCCCCCGCCCGCCTCCGCGGCCCCGCCGCCGCCCGAGGCGCCTGCGCCGGCGCGGCCGGCCGAGGAGCCCCCGGCCGCCAGTGCCGTCCCGGTTCCGGCCGCGGCCGGGCGACGCCGCGACCGCCTGACCGACGAACGTGTCAAGCGGTTCCAGGACCTCAAGGCCGGCATTCACCGCAAGCTGGTCGAGCAACTGGACCTGACCAAGCTGGCGCGCGAGGACAATGCCGAACTTCGCCAGCAGGTCAAGCAGGTCGTGAAGGCCCTGTGTGAAGAGGCCAACACGCTGTTGAACTACAACGAGCGCGAGCGGCTGGTGCAGGAGATTCTGGACGAGGCCTTCGGGCTGGGGCCGCTCGAGGCGCTGCTGTCCGATCCGCTGATCTCGGACATCATGATCAACGGGCCCAAGCACGTGTACGTCGAGCGCGGCGGGCGCATCGAGCACACCGATGTGACCTTCAAGGACAACGAACACCTGCTCCACGTGATTGACAAGATCGTGGCCCCGCTGGGACGCCGCTGCGATGAGGTCAGTCCGATGGTGGACGCGCGGCTCAAGGACGGCAGCCGTGTGAACGCCATCATCCCGCCGCTGGCGATTGACGGCCCGTCCATGTCGATTCGTCGCTTCGGTGCGGACCCGATCACCTGGGAGGACTACCTGCGTTTCAAGTCCTGTGCGCCCCAGACCGTGGAGTTCCTGCGTGCCTGCGTCATCGCGGGCCTGAACATCCTGATTGTGGGCGGCACGGGCTCGGGCAAGACCACCCTGCTGAACAACCTCTCCAGCTTCATTCCGTCGGACGAGCGCATCGTCACGATCGAGGATGCGGCCGAGCTGCAACTGCGCCAGCCGCACGTGGTGCGGCTGGAGACGCGGCCGCCCAACATCGAGGGCAAGGGCCGCGTCACGATTCGCGACCTGCTGATCAACTCCCTGCGCATGCGACCTGATCGGATCGTGGTCGGCGAGTGTCGTGGCGGCGAAACTCTGGACATGCTCCAGGCCATGAACACGGGCCATGAAGGCTCGATGACGACCATTCACGCCAACAACACGCGCGACGCCGTGCAGCGCGTCGAAACGATGGTGATGATGTCCGGCTTCGAGCTGCCGACGCGCGCCATTCGCCAGCAGTTCGCCTCCGCCATCAACCTGATCGTGCAGGCTGCCCGGCTGACCGGCGGACCGCGCAAGATCACGGCCGTCACGGAGGTTCAGGGCATGGAGGGCGACGTCATCACCATGCAGGACATCTTCCGCTTCGAGCAGGACGGCGTAAGCGCCGACGGGAAGGCCCGCGGCCGTATCGTCTCCACCGGCGTGCGGCCGCAGTTCATCGACCGTTTGAAGACATCCGGAACGACTGTGGACCCAAGTTGGTTTGAGCCTCGCGACCTCGTAATGGACGACTGATGCCATGATCACTCTAGCCCTGCCCCTGGTCGCCGCCGGCAAGCTCGGCACGGTGCTGTTCATACTGGCTCCGCTGCTGGGGGGGGTGATGCTGGCCTACGGGCTGTTCCAGGTGGCCGTCGACCTCCGCGCCAACACGCGCAAACGCGTGGTCGATCGCCTGCGCGGCGAACGCAAGCGGCGCAGCACGGAGCATGCGGCCGGCTTCGATGACTTCCGCCGGCAGACTTTGGAGGCCACCGGAATGCTGGCGCGCGCCTTCACGCGCTTCAGCTTCACCGACCGCCTCCAATGTACGTTGGAACAGGCCAATCTGCCCTGGTCGGCACCCCAGGTGCTCGTGCGCCTGACCGCCGTGGCCGGCCTGACGCTGGCCGGGCTCCTGATTCTCCAAGTGGCCCTGCTGCCGGCCCTGGGTGTCGCGGCCGGCGTGTTCCTGCTGCCGATACTCTACCTCTTCCGACGGCGCAAGAAGCGGCTCAACAAGCTGGTCGGGCAGTTGCCGGACGTCTTCGAGTTGCTCAGTCAGGCCCTGCGGGCCGGGCACTCCCTGGCCAGCGGCATGCAGCTCATCTCGCGCGAGATGCCCGATCCCGCCGGCACCGAGTTCGGCCGCGTCTTCCATGAGCAGAACCTGGGCCTCAAGATCGAGGACGCGTTGCGGAACATGGCCGAGCGCGTCGGACTGCTGGACGTGCGGTTCTTCGTGACGGCCGTTCTGATCCAACGGCAGACCGGCGGCGACCTGGCCGAAGTGCTCGACAAGATCGGCAACGTCATCCGCGACCGCATCAAGCTGTTCGGCACCGTGCAGGCCCTGACCGCCGAGGGACGACTCTCCGGCTACGTGCTGCTCGCGCTGCCCGTCCTGCTGTTCTTCGTCATGCTCCAGATCAACCGCAGCTACGCCATGACGCTCCTGACCGACCCGACCGGGAAGATGATGCTGACCGTCGCCATCGTCATGCAGCTCATGGGGTGGGTCATGATCAAGAAGATCGTCAATATCAAGGTGTAGGAGGGCACGCCATGGAAATGCTGACCCTGGGTATTCTCGGAGCTATCTCGGTCGCCCTCGTGGTGTACAGTCTGCTGCCGCGCCACGGCGGCGAACGTGACGTCGTCAAACGCCGCCTGGCCGGTGGGCGCGGCGTCGATGAGGCCGCCCAGATCCGCGAGAAAGCCCGCGAGACCGCCACCGAGCAGCTCGTCCGGCGGGCCACGCCAATGCTGTCCAAACTAATCGTGCCGCAGTCCGACCAGGAGCAGACCAACCTGCGGCTCAAGCTCGCCAACGCCGGTTATCGCCATCCGCAGGCCCAGACCATGCTGCTGGCCAGCAAGACGGTCGTCGCCGGCTGCGGCCTGGTGCTGGGGCTCCTGCTCAGCATCAGTAGCGGACAGCCGATAGCCGTGGCCCTTGGCATCGTGGCGTTCGGTGCCGGCCTGGGCTTCATGCTGCCCAACTTATGGCTCTCGCTGGCGGCTTCCACCCGCAAGCAGAAAATCCGCGACGGTTTGCCGGACACGCTTGACCTGCTCGTCGTCTCGGTCGAATCCGGCCTGGCCCTGGATGCCGCCCTCAAACGCGTCGGTGAAGAGATGGCGGCGGTGCACTCCGAGCTGTCCGACGAGCTGCGCATCGCCACCATGGAAACCCAGATGGGCATCCCGCGCGCGGAGTCGCTGGAGAACATGTCCCGCCGCTGTGGCGTCGACGAGATGCGCAGCCTCGTCTCCGTCGTGCTGCAGGCCGAGAAGTTCGGCACCAGCATCGCCCGGGCCCTTCGCAACCAGGCGGACGCCCTCCGCACCAAGCGTCGGCAGGCCGCCGAAGAACGCGCCCAGAAGACGGCCGTCAAGCTCATGCTCCCGCTGGTGATGTTCATCTTCCCGGCCATGGGCGTTGTCCTGGGCGGTCCCGCCGTGCTGCGCATGATCGAGGCGGTCCGGGACAATCCGGCCCTGGGCGGCCGCTAGAACGTGACCGGTCTCGGCCGTCAGTGGTCTGGCGCCTAACCTTGTGGTAGCATCCAGGGTCTGTAAATTGCCGCCCGGATACAGGCGCGCCGCTCGAAGCGGAAGCCGGTTGCGGGCTGCAAGCCAGCGCGCACGTAACTCGTGCGGCCGGCTATGGTTAACAACCCCCCCGCCGAACTGGCGTCCTCCACCCGGGCCGGGCGCTATAGTGCGTTCTTCGGCGGTCCGACAGGGTGTCCGCTACCCCGGGTCCTGAATAACCGCCCGTCAGGAGGCCAGGGCAGTATGTGCAGTGTGCGGCAGTCCGGAGTCCTTCGTGTGGTCGGCGCCTGGGGCCTTTGCATTCTGGTTGCCGGGTCGGTGGTCGGACAACCTCGCCTGGCCCTGTCACACGAATCGTGGGACTTCGGCCGCGTGACTTACCTGAGCCAGCTCGACTTCACCCTGACGGTCTCCAACCAGGGCGATGAGAATCTGCGCATCGAACGCGTGAAATCAAGCTGCGGCTGCACCACCGCCCAGCCCGGCAAGCACACGCTGCAGCCCAGCGAATCAACCACCATCGCCGTTGCCTTTAACACCCGCGGTAAAGACGGCCCGACCGATGCCCGCCTGACAATCATCACCAACGACCCGCAGAACCCGGAGACAATCTTTCCCGTCAGCGGCACGGTCGAACACCTGGTGCGCATCACCCCCCGTCACCGCGTCATCTTCCAACTGCTTGATTCCCAGGAAGTGCAGACGCACACGCTGCGACTGGAGAACCAGGCCGCCGAGCCGATCAAGCCCGTCGTGCTGCCCAGGACTGACTGGCTGACGATCGACGTCCATGAGATCGAGCCCGGCCGGGTATACGAGCTCGCCCTCACCAATCGCACGCCTGTGACCGCCCAGGTCCAATCAGTTGTTATTCCCATCGACACCGGCCTCGCGCAGCAGCCCCGGGCCGAGCTGACCGCGCAGTCACTCATGATCGACCGGGTCAGGCTGCAACGCCCGGTGCTTATGATGCTGCCGCAGCCGAACCGCAAGACCACCGCGACCGTGACCGTGGAATACCACGGCTGCGACCCAGCCTTCCGGGTAACCGAGGTCGTCTGCCAGGACCGGAATCTGCCCATTCAGTTGAGCGGGCCGCTGCCGTCGCACGCCGATGCGCCCGGCCGTACCCCTACCTCGGTAACGCACCTGGCCATCGAGATTCCGCCGCGCTACACGACGCCCGCCGCCGGCCTGCTGTTTACGGTTCGCACTAACGACCCGGATTTCCCCGAGTTGACGTTCCGGGGAACAAGCAGCCGGGACAGGTACCGGGAGTTGCTGCAGAATTCGCACGACAGCCGCGCGGCGGCCGCCGGTGCGGGTTCCTGATTGCCACCAACATAGGATCATCGCCGAGGATGCCATGACGATAACCAACAGACAGCCCATGACACTATCCCGGGTAGCTATGGCGGGCCGCTTAGGTATTGCTCTGGTTATGGTGCTTGGGGTCGCCCGTGGCGCTGCGGCACAGGATGACGCCGCCGAGGCCGTGCCGCGCATCGAAGTAAGCTCCGTGGAGTTTGATTTCGGTGAGGTCTGGCAGGGGCAGCCGGTGCAGAAGGAGTTCACCGTCAAGAACACCGGCACGGCGCCGCTGGAACTCCGCTTGCGCCGCTCGTGCGGCTGTACGCCGGTCAGCACGCCGAAAGACGTCCTGGCCCCCGGCGAGTCGGACTCCTTCACGATCTCCTATGACACGGCCAAGCGTCGCGGACCTGCCAATCAGCGCGTCACGCTGGTGACCAACGATCCGCTGCGTGGCAACGTCGAGATCAAGATTACCGGCAACGTGAAGCGGCTGTATGCCGTAACACCGGCCGAGGGGCTGGTCTTTCACCGCCTGATGGTCGACTCGCGGGAGGCCAAGTCGGTGCGTTTCGTCAGCGCGTACGACGGCCCGCTCAACCTGCGGCTTCCGCCGGGGCAGGACTTCGGCTGCTTCGACGTGGAACTCCGCGAGATCGAGCCGGGCCGGGAATATGAGATGACCGCCCGCACGAAGCCGCCGTTGGCGGAGGAGGTCGCGCGTATCGAAGTTGTCCTGGAGACCGGCCTGACGGACATCCCGACCGTGGCCGTGCCCGTGCGCGCCTGGGTCCAGCCGGATTTCGCGTGCCAGACGCAACTGCTGCGGGCTGCGCGCCAGTCGATCGTGTCCATGACGCACAACATCGGCTTCGAGTTCCGCGCCGACAAGCCGGTGAAGCTGGTCGAAGTGCGCCCCAGCTTCGCCAAGATTGAGTATGAGATACTGCCGCCCGTGCCGCGGGGTGGTCGCGAGGAATGGGTGGTCCAGACGCTGCGTGTCACGCTGCCACCCGGCAACGAGTTACCGGACGAAGAATTGTACATCGACATCCTGACCGACTCCAGCGACCCGCGCCACGCCCGCATCCGCGTCCCCATCGAAGTAGTCGAACCGCGCCCCGCCGGCCAGCGGCGGCAAATCGCTCCGTCGTCCAAACAGCCTTAGCGAGGTGCCGCTGACATGAAGGGCTTACTCCTGCGCATTGTTCTCATGCTGGCCGTCTCCGCGGCGGTCGGTGTCGGGCACGCCCGCTATCGCGGACTGCCGCTCATTCCCGACCTCGACCAACTGCGCGAGCAAGACGATGAGCATGCCGTTTGGGCCCGGCAGACGGCCATCGACCTGCCGGCCTTCAAGCAGCATTACGAGATGGGCTGGCTCGTGCTGGACGCCCGCCCACGCGAGATGTTTGAAGAGGGGCACCTCAACGCCCCCTTAATCATGAACATCCCGGCGGACGAGGCCGACTACCACATCAATCGCATCTTGCCCTTCCGCGGACAGCCGATAGTGATCTACTGCGCGTCCGAGAAGTGCGACACGGCCCGGATCCTGTGGAACACGCTGATGGAGTGCGGGTTCCTGCACGATGTCCACGTGTTTCATCCCGGCTGGGCGGGCATCGAGGCCGCCGGGTTACCCCGTGCCGCCGGGCCGGACCTGTACGAGGAAGAGATCTGCGAGTCGGATTACCTGGACTTGGACGAGCCCTAGGCGCTTCTGAGCCGCGTTTAGCGCCCCGACCTGATTGCCTGAGGACTTATGGCCGCCCCGCTCGAGAAGAAAACCACCGCCGGCTGGCTGGCTCTCGAATGGCTGCCACGCGTGCTCGTGGCTGCCCTGTTCGCCTACACCGGCATCACCAAGATCATCGCGCCCGAAACCTTCATCCTGGAGGTCCGCGCGTACGAACTGGCACCACTCATTACGACCAATCTGGTTGCCTTCATCCTGCCCTGGTTGGAAGTGCTCGCGGCCCTGTCGCTGCTTGCGGGCCTCTGGCGGCGCGAGGGCCGCGTCGTCATTGCCGGCATGTTGTTCGTCTTCATCCTGGCCAAGAGCATCCTGCTGGCGCAGGGCAAGCAGATCGACTGCGGCTGCGTCCCCACTGACAGCTTCCTGCACTTTCTCTTCGACGGCTGGACCGGTGTCGTTACCAACGTCTGCCTGCTGGCCTTCCTGGGCATTGAGGCCTGTGCCGAAACGCTGCGCCGCCTGCGCGCCGAACTGGCCCACACGCTGCAGCGGGCGGCTGCCACCCGGGACCACGCGGCCGCCTGACCAGGCTGAGCCGCTCCGCAGCACCAGACCTAACCACTCGTGCAACACCGGGTCTAACACTTTCGTGCGGGTGCCCGCACCGCCATTATGCGCCCGCTGGCGTGTGCCCGACCATCGGCCTACAATGCCGCCGTTCGGCCTGGCGCCGGTCGTTCCGGCGGTTCCATGGGCTGGCAAGTGTCCCGCCCGCCGGCTGAACGGAAAGTGTGCGAAGCGCAGAATCCCGTTTTAGCGGAGTAATATCATGATCAATCGCATGAGAGTGGCGGGCTTGGCGGGCGCACTGCTCGGACTGGTCGCCTCGGCTGCCGTCGCGGACGACCTGGACGCAGTCGAAAAACGCATCTGCACCGCTTGGGCCAAGCACCGCTCGGTCACCGCGACGATCAACATGCAAAGCGAGATCACCAGTGATGAACAGCGCATCACCAGCAACGGCCAGGGTACCTACGAATTCCTGCGCCATGGCGACAAGCTGCTGGCCCGCACCGAGATGCGCAGCACCATGAATCAACGCGTCGGCGAACAGGAGATGAGCAGTCAGCAGCAGGTGCTTGTAATCGTCGACGGCCAGTGGGCCCACACCTACGCCGAAACAACCGTGGAGTTCGGCGGCACGCAGATGCCGCCCCAGCGCATGGCCACCAAGCGCGATATCGCCGGCGAAGCGTCGCCCGACCCGCGCCAGATGCTCGCGGATCTGCACAAGGACCACAACGTGACTCTGCTGCCGGAGGACGCCGGCGCGGGCCGGAAGCTCTACGTGCTCGAAGCCCGTCCTAAGCATCCCGTGCCGGGCCATCCGATCGCCAAGATGGTCCACTACTTTGACCAGGACACCGGCTGCATGGCGAAGCTGGTCATGCTGGACGAGCGCGACAAGCCAATCCAGACCATCACGTACAGCGACTACAAGTTCGACGTGGATATCAAGCCGGAACGCTTCGTCTTCGTCGCCCCTCCGGGCGTGCAGGTGTTGGACCAGACCGGGGACTAGCGCCACGTCCGGCCGGCCGGGCCGGCCGCGCGTGAATACCAGACCATCGTACCGTACGGAGCAGGATCATGAGGATTGTTGCCGGAAGGGCTTGTGTTGCCGTGTCGTTGCTGGGACTGCTCGCCGTCGGCACGCTGGCCGGCGAAGTCGAGACGCTGGAGCGGAAGATCCAGGCCGCCTGGGACCAGCACAAGTCCTTCACCTGCCGCCACACCATGTGGAGCCATCGTGTCGAGGGCGAGGTCACCATGAGCGGGGAAGGCGAGGGCGCGGTCGCGGTCCTGCGCAAGGGCGCTACCGTCCTGTATCGCATCGACATGAAGACCAGCTTCACGCGCAGCACCGAGGCCGACGAGATCACCATGAGCCTGACGGCGAACATCATCATTGACGACGAGCGCGAATACCTGGTTCAGGACTTCGACGGACCCGTGCGCTACGTGATCGTGCCGATCAACCCGCGCGTGGTTCCGAGTCCGATGGCGGTCTTTGAGGTGCTGCGTGAGAACTCGGACCTCAAGGTGTTGCCGGAGGAAACTGTCGCCGACCAGCCGGCCTACGTCGTCGAAGCCACGCGCCGTTCCGTCGGCTCCGATCACACCACCAAGATCATTGCCTACTTCGCCAAGGACACCGGCGTGCTGCTGAAACAGGTCAACTTCGGCATCGACGGCGCCCCCATCGAGCGGCGCGAGTACCTCGATCACAAGTTCAACGTTGACCTCGACCCGCAGCGCTTCGTATTCTCGCCGCCGCCGGACGTCGACGTCCTTGACTTCACCAAGAAGCGCAGGGCGGCAGAACCGGAGTCTTCACCGCCCGGCGAAGCCAAGCCGCAGCCGCAACCCGCGCCCTGACACTGCCGGCGCGCACCACCACCGGACATGCGCCTCGCCGCGACTGCCAGGTTCAGCCGCGGCGAGCCTGCTTCTCGCCCGCGCTCATGACCCTTCAGCCGCCAGCTCGGCCCGCAACGCCGCCTCCAGGTGCGGCTGCTCAAAGACAAAGCCGCTTGCCGTCAATCTCTCCGGCACAACACGCGTGCTGGCCAGCAACAGCTCGCGCCCCATCTGTCCCATCAGCAGACGCACCACCACGGCCGGAACCCGGCAGAACGTCGGTCGCCGCAGCACGTGCCCGAGAGTCCGCGTGAATTCCGCGTTGGACACCGGCTCCGGGGCGACGCCGTTGACCGGCCCGGCGACCGTGTCCGTGCACAGAAGATGCACCATGGCCCTGACCAGATCTTCGCGGGTGACCCAGCTCATGTACTGCCGCCCGTTGCCGAGCCGGCCGCCCAGACCCAGCCGAAAGGGCGTCAGCAGGCGCGCCAGCGCCCCGCCGTCGCGCGCCAGCACCATCCCGATTCGCAGATTGACCACCCGGATGCCAGCGTCGCGGGCCCGCTGACAAGCGGCCTCCCACCGCCTGCACACGTCCGCCAGGAAGCCCGCTCCGCCCGAACTCCCCTCCGTCAGCAACTCGTCGCCCCGATCGCCGTAATAGCCGACGGCCGACGCCGCAATCAGAACGCGCGGCGGCTGTGCCAGCCGCGCCAGCGCGCCGCACAGCAGCTCCGTGCCGCGCACGCGGCTGTCCAGAATCGCGGCCCGCCGCGCGGCGTTCCAGCGCCCGGCCGCCACGTTCTCGCCGGCCAGGTGCACCACGCCGTCGAGGCCGGCGAGGGCGGCGGCATCAAGCAGGCCGGCAGCCGGTTCCCACGGGATCTCGAGCGCATCCGTCGCCGGGCGCCGCACGAAGCGCGCCACCTGCCAGCCCTGCTCAGCCAGGTACTCGGTCAGGCGTCGGCCGATCAGTCCGCCGGCGCCGCTGATGGCCACGCGCCGCTGCCCTGGTTCTGTCCCGATCCGTCCATTCATTCGCCGAACCTCCCATCGCACCGCCCGCACCCACGGCGGCACGATCACGACCAAATGTTGCCCTGGCACGGAGCGCCCCAGCGCCTACAATGTCCCGGATCCCGCGTTTCGGGGTTTCAGTCGCTCAGGAGCGCCCACATGAATCGTATCCTCACCGTGACAGTGTGTCTGCTGTCCGCCGCCTTCGCCGCCGCCGCCGAACCCGCGCCGGCCCCCGCGCAGACCGCCGAACTCAGCCGCCATTTCGGCTTCGGCCCGATGCAGATATACCGGCTCAAGTCGGGCATCCGCTTGCTCGAGCTCGCGGATCTCGACGGTGACGGCCGCACCGACATCCTCTTGTGGAATCCGCATGACAGCCGCATCGAGCTGTTCTATCAGCGCAATGCCGACAGCCCTCCCGAGAGCCGCCGCGCGCTGGACAGGAATGAGCTACCCGACCGCGGCGACATGCACAACGAGCGCCTGCCGGTGTCTTACCAGGTCTCCGCCATGTGCGTCGCGGAGCTGACCGGCGACGGCCGGCCGGACCTGGTCTTCTTCGGCGAGCCGCGCGAAATCGTCATTCTGCCCGGTCAGCCGGACGGCGGCTTCGGCCCGCCCAGCGGACTGCGCGCCCCGGAGGGCGAGCCGCGCGCCGGCTTCCTCTGCGTAGGCGACTTCAACAGCGACGGTCTCACCGACGTTGCCCTGCTGGGACGCGAGGTCTTGCAGATCTACCACCAGCAGCCCGACGGCGGCCTCGCGCAGCCGCTGCGCCTCGTGCACGGCGTTACTGATCCCATGCTCATGCTCACCACCGACATCGATGGCGACGGGCGCGACGACCTGGCGATCGTCGTCGATGACGTCCAGTACGCCATGAACGTCTACCTGCAAGGCCCGGACGGCACGCTCAGCGCATTGCAGCGCGTCAAGATCCCACGCCTGCGCAGCGCCACCTTCGTGCCCGCGCCCGGCGGCGATCACCTCTTCGCCATCGAGGCCGCCACGCGGCGCCTGACCCAATACGTCTGGCAGGCCCGCACTGACGGCGTGGTCGAGCTGGATTGGCCGCAACGGCTCTACTCCTATCCAGTAGCCGTCAAGGCGCGCCGCATACCCTTCGCCCTGGGCGATGTGACGAACGACGGGTTGGTGGACTGTGTCGCCGCCGATCCGGACGCGGCCCAGCTCTTTCTCTTCGCCGGCCTGCCCGACGGCCTCGGCGCCGGCAAGGCCTTCCCCGGCCTGGCCAAGACCACTGACCTGCTGATTGCCGATCTGGACGGCGACGGGCAGGCCGAACTCGTCAGCGTCAGTGCCCAGGAGCGGACCTTGGGCGTGTCGCGCTTCGAGCACGGCCGCCTGACCTTCCCACAACCACTGCCGACACCGGGCACGCCGCTGGCTGTCACCGCCGGCCGGCTGCGTCCAACGGATGAGCGGCTGCATCTGGCGATCGCGTTTCGCCCGGTCACGGCCGACGAGCAGCGCGCCGACGATGGTGATGACGAAGATGAGGATGACTACGCGGACGAGCGCGGCACGTCGCAAGAGGGCATATATATCAGCCTGGTTGATCCGACGACGCACCGCGAACTGCGGCGCTGGCCGGTGCCGGATCTCACAGAGGACCCCAGCGGCCTGCGTCTGGCCGACGTCAACCAGGACGGCCGCAACGATCTCATCGTTTTCAGCCACTTCAATCCGCCCCAGGTTTTCCTGCAGGCCGAAGACGGGCAGTTCCGGTTGCTGACCGGCTTCGCCACCCGCGCGAGCCTGGTGCGCGAGGCCCGGCTGCCTTCGTTCGATCTGGCCGACGTGACCGGCGACGGCCAACCGGAGCTTCTGCTGGCCCAACAGGGCCTGGCGCGGGCCCTGCGCGTCGCGGACGACGCCTGGACCGTCGTCGATCAATACAACCCCGAGGCGGCGGGCGCCGAGATTACCGGCCTGGCCGCACTGCCCGGCGAGCCCGGCAGCCCAACGCTGGCCATGTACGACCGCCGGGCGCGGGAAGTGCTCCTGCTCGACCGCCGTGCGGATCAGGCATACAGCATCGTGCACAAGATGCCCGTCGGCGATTACGACGTCGCCGCTATGGACATCCTGCCGATCGGCGCCGAGCGCCGCCCAGCACTGCTCCTGGCCGATGCGCGCAAGCTGTCCCTCTTCCTGCCCGGCGCGGCCGCGCCCACCTTCGTCGCGCAGCATTCGTACGAGACCGAAGCCAAGGACGCTCAACTCGGCGATTGCGCCATCGGCGACCTCAACGGCGACGGCGTGCGCGACATCGCCGCCGTGGATATGCGCAAGGGCTGCCTCGAAGTTCTCACGACGCTGCCGGACGGCGACCTCGCGCAAGCGGTGCGTTTCCAGGTCTTTGAAGGCAAACGCTTTGCAGATGATCCTGGTAGCTACGGCGAGCCGCGTGAAGTGCGCGTCGCAGACGTCACCGGCGACGGCATCGACGACATCGTCGTCCTCGTCCACGATCGTCTGATCATCTACCCCGGCCAGTAGCCCAGGCCGGCCAAGTCACAACACGTCGCGGAACTCGTCGAGGGTTTCCGGGTTCGCCAGCGCGTCGCGGTTGGCTACGCGCTCCCCGTGCAGCATCTGCCGCACCGCCAACTCGACCTTCTTCCCGCTGATCGTGTGCGGAATCGCGCTGACCTTACGGATGTAGCGGGGCACGTGGCGCTTGGTGGCGCCTTCCGCGATGGCCACCCGCAGCTTCTTCTCCAGCGCCTCATCCAGCTTCAGACCCGGGCGCAGCACGACGAACAGGCAGATTTCGACGTCGGCGTCGGGCGTGTCCTTCCCGACCACAATGCTGTCGATGATCTCCGGAATGCCCTCGACGACGCGATAGATCTCCGATGTGCCGATCCGCACGCCGCCGGGGTTCAGCGTGGCGTCCGAGCGACCATACACGACCACGCCGCCATGTTCGGTGATCTCAACGTAGTCACCGTGGTGCCATACTCCCGGGAACCGCTCAAAGTAGGCCGCCTTGTACTTCTCCTGACCAGGGTCGTTCCAGAAGCCGGTCGGCTGCGACGGAAACGGGCGGCAGCAGACCAGCTCGCCCTTGCGGTCCACCACCGGCCGGCCATCATCCGAGAAAGCCTGCACGTCCATCGCCAGCCCGCGGCACTGAATCTCGCCGGCGTAGACCGGCAACAGCGGGTTGCCCAGCATGAAGCACGAGATGATGTCCGTGCCGCCGCAGATGCTGGCCAGTTGCACGTCGGCCTTGACCTCGTCGTAGACCCACCGGAACAGCTCCTCGCTCAGCGGCGAGCCGGTCGAGCACACGACGCGCAAATCTGATAGATCATGCTGCTGGCCGGGGTGCAGGCCGGCCTTCTGGCAGGTGCCGAGAAACTTGGGACTCGTGCCGAACAGGTTGACCTTCAGCCGGGCGGCCATCTCCCACAGGCGGTCAATGGTCGGATGGCCGGGGTTGCCCTCGAACATCACGACTGCCGCGCCCACGCCCAGTGCGCTCACGAGCCAGTTCCACATCATCCAGCCGCAGGTGGTGAAGTAGAAGGAGCGCTCGCCGGCCCGCAGGTCGCAATGCAGCATCAGCTCCTTCAGGTGCTGCCAGAGCGTGCCGCCATGACCGTGCACGATGCACTTCGGCACGCCGGTCGTACCCGACGAGTACATGATGAACAGCGGGTGGTCGAAGGGGACCTCGGCGAAGCTTAGTGTGGGTGCGGGCTGGTCAGCCGGGCCCAGAAAATCACGCCACAACACAGCGTCCCGGATGCCGCCCAGCTCGGGCTGCCGATCCAGGAAGGGTACGACCACGACGCGCTGCACCGCTGGCAGCTGCTGCCGCATCTCCGCCACGCGCGCCAGCGTCTCACACCGCTTGCCCCCATACGTGTAGCCGTCTGTGGCGACCAGCACGGTCGGCTCGATCTGCCCGAAGCGATCAAGCACGCCGCGCACGCCGAAGTCCGGCGAGCACGACGACCAGGCCGCCCCCAGGCTGGCGGCGGCCAGCATGGCAATGACCGTCTCCGGAACGTTGGGCATGAACCCGCCCACGCGATCGCCGGACTTGACCCCCACCTGTCGCAGCGCGGCAGCGCAGCGCGCCACTTCCGCCCGCAGTTGGCGGTGCGTGATGCGCGCGCTCTGGCCAAGCTCACCCTCGAAGATGATGGCGTCGGCGTCATCATCAAAGCGCAGCATGTGCCGCGCGTAGTTCAGCCGCATCCCGTCGAACCACCTGGTGCCCAACATGCCCGCGCCGCTGACGATCTGCGTGGCGGGTGCCGTGGGCTCGACCTCGGCGAACCGCCACAACTCGTCCCAGAACAAGTCCGGGCGCTCGATCGCCCATTCGCGGAGCGCTTCCCACTCCGCGCGGATGCCATGCTTCCGGGCAATGGCAGTCATGAATTGAAACATCTGAGTCTGGCGAACACGCTCGGGCGCGGGTTCCCACAGTTTGACGCGTGCGGTCATCTTACGCAGGCCTCCCTCGCTAGAGTCACTCGGAAACAGACACGCATTGTTGTGTGCCCCGCGCGGCCGGTCAACGCCGTCCCGGCCCCCGCGGCCGCCAACCCGCTGTCAACCTGCGGGCGAGTCCGGCCGTCACACCAACATGCATCGCTTCCACGCCCCCAGCGTGCGGATTTCCGCGCACCAAGTCCGCGCCTTCACGCGAACAAGAGGCTGAGCACCACACAATCCGCACGCGCGCCAGCCCTCGTAGCCGCCCAGACTGCCCCCAGAGCCCCGCAAACCGCGATTCTCGCCGCACGTGGTTTGCACATCAATCAAACGACCATTATGTCAACCTAGCACGCCGCTTGCCTACCATCAAGTTTTACGCTTAGATGCCTCCTTTAACCGCGATCAACGAGATGAACTTCCTCGAAAAAGCGCTCGAAAGACTATGGCTCGGTTGTGGCGGCCATTGCCACACGCACGGACCGGACGGACACTCATGTCCGCTGCTCGATGGCGCCGACCCGGCCAAGCACCTGTTGGACCCGGCGGTCCGGCGCTTCAGCAGCGGTCCCAGCCTCGTCCTGGCCTGTCTGGCCGTATTCCTGCTGCCGCTTTCCACGGCCGTCGGCGGCGGTTTCCTCGCCGGCCGTTACCTCGCCCCCGACGCGTCAGCCTTCCTCGGTTGGTGGCAGGCCGCCGGCCTGCTTGGCGGACTCGCCGTCGGCGTCGGTCTGGCCAAACTGCTGGTTACCTACTTCGGCTTCAAGAAGACCCTCTCTGGCGGAGGAGAACAATGATCGCCGCCCTGCGCGAGCGAATCCACGTATTGCAGAAGGGCCTCAAGAGCTTCCAGCGCGGCGTGCATCCGCCGCACCGCAAGGCTTACACCGAGCACCGCCCGATCGAGCTCTTCGTCCCTGCCAAGGACCTCGTCATTCCTATGGCCCAGAGCCTCGGCGCCGCCTGCGAACCCATCCACAAGCCGCGCACCGAGGTCAAGTACGGCGAGAAAATCGCGGACACCGACGCGTTCGTCTCGGCCCCGATTCATGCGCCGATCAACGGCGTCATCGGCGCCGGCACGATCGCCGTTCTGCCGAACGGGCGCCGCATGCCGGCCATTGGGCTCAAATTGCCGACCGAGGGGTCGCCCCTGCCGGACAACTTCCTGGCGAGCTTCCTCGATCGCAACTGGGACGGCGTCGAGCCGACCAGCTTCGATCCGGACGAGATCTGCCAGAAGATCAGGGCCGGCGGCCTGGTGGGGCAGGGCGGGGCCACCTTCCCGACGTTCATCAAGCTCAAGCGCAACTCGGCCCGCCCGATTGACACGATTCTGCTGAACGGGGCCGAGTGCGAGCCGTATCTCACGGCCGACCACCGCCTCATGCTCGAATGTCCGGAGGCGATAATCGTAGGCCTGCAACTGGCCATGCACGCCGCCGGCGCCCAGCGCGGCATCATCTGCATCGAGGAGAACAAGCCCGACGCGATTGAGGTCATGCGGAAAGTGGCCCGCGGACGGGCGGGCCTCGAACTGGCCGTCTGTGCCACGAAGTACCCCATGGGCGGCGAGCGCCAACTCATCCCCGCCGTGCTCGGCCGCACCGTCCCCAGTGCCCCCAAGGGCCTGCCGCTCGACGTCGGCGTCGTCGTCATCAACGTCGCCACCGCCCACAGCATTGCCCGCGCCGTCGTCCGCGACCTGCCCTTTACGCATCGTGTCGTCACCGTCACCGGCGGGGGCGCCCAGCGGCCCGGCAATTTCCTCGTACCGCTCGGCACGCTCTTCGGAGATCTGCTCGAGCAGTGCGGCGTGGCGGACGACGCCGCCAAGGTCATCGCCGGCGGCCCGATGATGGGCCCGACCGTGCCGCACCTGGAAGTCTCCGTCGTCAAGGGTGTCAACGGCATCCTGATAATGTCGGACGCGGAGGTCGCCCACGGCAGCGAGAGTCCCTGCATCCGCTGCGGGCGCTGCATCGACAACTGCCCGCTCTATCTCTCACCGACCAAGCTGGCCCACGCCGTCAAGCATCGCGATATCGAAACCGCCGAACGCTACGACCTGATGGCCTGTTGCGAGTGCGGCTGCTGTTCGTTCGTCTGTCCGGCGAACATCCCGCTGCCGCAGTACATCCGCTCCGGCAAGAACCTGGCCCGCGTGCAGGCCGCGCAGAAGCGTGCCCAGGAGCAGGCCGAACAGGCCAAGGCCAAGGCCGCCGAGGCCCCGCCGGAGCCGGCCGCCAAGTGATCCCCCGCAGCGCACAGGAGCGATCCGACCGATGAGTCAGGCAGACAGCATTCCTCCCGCCCAGGGCAGCGCGGACCAGCCCGGCAAGTCCGAGCCCAAGGTGTTTCACGTCAGCAGCGCGCCGCATCTCACCGAAGGGGCGACGACGCGGCGGATCATGTTCGAGGTCCTCGCCGCCATGCTGCCGATGTTCATTATCGCCGTCTACATGTTCGGCGGCTGGGCGCTGGCGCTGACCGTCGCCACCGTGGCCGGCTGCCTGGTAGCCGAGGCGGCCACCAACATGATCCGCGGCCGCGGCCAGGCCTCGCTCGGCGACGGCTCGGCCATTGTCACCGGCGTCATCCTCGCATTCTCGCTGCCGCCCTCACTGAACCCCTACATGGCGTTCATCGGCGGCGCCGTCGCGATACTCCTGGCCAAGGCCGTCTTCGGCGGCCTCGGTCAGAACCTGTTCAATCCCGCCATGGTTGGCCGGGCCTTCCTGATGGTCTGCTTCCCCGGCGCCATGGTGAATTTCGTGCCCACCCGGCTGATGGAAGCCGCCGGCGTGGACGCCACCACCATGGCCACGCCCCTGTACGCCGCCGCCCGACACCTGGCGGAACTGCCCAGCCAGTGGGAGTTGCTGATCGGCAACGTCGGCGGCTGCGTGGGCGAGACCTCGGCCCTGGCCGCCCTGGTCGGTGGGTTGTGGCTGGTGCTGCGGCGCGTCGCCGACTGGCGCCAGCCGGTGGCCGTCCTGGGCTCGGTCGCCGTCTTCGCCGCCATCGCCCACTGGCTTGCCCCGGACAAGTACCAGGGCGTGCTCTACAACCTGAACAGTGGCGCGCTGATGTTCGGTGCGTTCTTCATCGCGACCGACTACGTCGGCGCCCCCGTGACGCCCAAAGGCCGCTGGATCTTCGGCATCGGCGTGGGCGTGCTCGTGATGGTTATCCGCCTGTTCGGGGCCTACCCCGAGGGCTTCATGTTTGCGATCCTGATCATGAACGCTCTGACCCCGCTGATCGAACGCTGGACGACGCCGACGCCGTTCGGCGGACACGTGGCGGCTTAAGAGCGCGGAAGAAGGTGCAGCCGTGAAGAAATTCGTGAGTGAATCCTGGCTCGTGCTGACGATGGGCGTCGTGTTCGCCTGCCTGCTGGCGGCGACGCAGACCTCCCTGTCCGGCCGGATCGTGGAAAACCAGCAGCGGGCCTTGAACCAGGCCATCCTCGAGGTCGTGCCCGGCCTGGAGCGCACCGAGGAGCTGGTGATCGGCGGGAACCGCGTCTTCAAGTGTGCCGATGCCGCGGGTGAGCTGCTGGGCTGGGCCGTCGAGGCCTCCGGCGCCGGCTTCGTGGACAAGATTACGTTGGTGGCCGGCCTCTCGGCTGACGGCGAGCGCATCACGGGCGTGAAGGTGATAGATAACCTCGAGACGCCCGGTCTGGGGAACAAGATCGAGGGCCCCTGGGCGGCGCAGTGGCGCGACCGCGACGCCACGCGCTCGTTCTCCGTTACCAAGGCCACCCCCACTGTTGATCAGAACGAAATCTCGGCCATTACCGGCGCAACGTACTCCAGCGTGTACGTCGCCAACATCGTTAACGACGTCATTACGCGCATCCGGCCGCTGCTCGCGGAGTACCGCTGAGCACGAACCCGCGACGCACCCCTACGGGAGTAGGCGAATATGGCAGACGAAAACGGCTCCAACCTGCGGCAGTTCAGGGAAGGCATTCTCGACAACAACCCGGTCTTGGTGCAGCTCCTGGGCATGTGTCCCGTGCTGGCCGTCACCAACTCGCTGGAAAACGCCCTGGTCATGGGCGCGGCGGCCACCTTCGTCGTGGTCATGTCCAACCTGATCACCAGCCTGCTGCGCCACCTGATCAAGCCGCATGTCCGCATCCTGATCTTCACCCTGACCATCGCCACCTTCGTGACCATCGCCGACATGGCGCTCAAGGCCTACATGTTCGAGGTCAGCAAGAAGCTGGGCGCCTTCGTGCCGCTGATCATCGTCAACTGCATGATCATCTGCCGGGCCGAGGTCGTCGCCATCAAGAACGGCGTCGGCCGCTCGCTGGCGGACGCCTTCGGCATCGGCATCGGCTTCACCGTAGCCCTCGCCATCCTGGGCGTCATTCGCGAGCTGATGGGTTCCGGCACGCTGACATTGCCGTGGGGCGCCCAGTCGTGGGTGCTCTTCCAACTGTCCGAGGGCTTCGAGCCGCATAAGTGGATCGTCATGGTCCTGCCACCCGGCGCGTTTCTCACGCTGGGCGTCGTGGTCGGAATAACTAACCAGATACGTGCCCGCCGCAAGCAGGGAGGTGCCGCATGAGTATCGGTGCCCTGATCGGAATCTTCCTCGGCGTTGCCCTGGTCAACAACCTCGTCCTGGCCGGCTTCCTCGGCATCTGCCCGTTCCTCGGCGTCTCCCGCAAGGTGGACATGGCCTTCGGCATGGGCTGCGCCGTCACCTTCGTCATCACCGTCTCCGGCGTCGTCACCTGGCTCATCGTGCACGGCCTGCTGGCCCCGATCGGCAGCGCCATCTTCGGCCCCGAACACGCCGGCGCCCTGTTCTTCCTCAAGTACGTCGCCTTCATCATGGTCATCGCCTCCATGGTCCAGCTCGTCGAGATGTACCTGCGGAAGTTCTTCCCCCCGCTCTATACCGCCTTCGGCGTCTTCCTGCCCTTGATCACGACCAACTGCGCCATCCTGGGCACCTGCCTCTACATCGACATGAAACCCGAAACCCAGTACCTGCTGAACGCGGCCGTGTACGCCTTCGGCGGCGGCATCGGCTTCACCCTGGCCATCACGATCATGGCCGGCATCCGCGAGCACATCCGCTTCTCCGACGTGCCCAAGGCTTTCCAGGGCGCCGGGATCACACTGCTCGTGGCCGGCATCCTCGCACTGGCGTTCTCAGGCTTCGCCGGAATCGGCAAGTAGTACCGCGGAGGTCATCATGGCCGTCATCCTGACCATCATCTGGGCCGGCATCGTCCTGTTCATCCTTACGCTCTTCTTCGCCACCCTGCTGGGCATCGCCAAGGAGAAGCTCCGCGTCGCCGAGGATCCGCGCATCCCCGCCGTCGTTGATGCCCTCCCGGCCGCCAACTGCGGCGGCTGCGGCTTCGCCGGCTGCGCCGACTTCGCCAAGGCCGTCGTCGAGAGCCGCGCCCCCTGCGACGGCTGCCCCGTCGGCGGCTCCAAGACCGCCGCCAAGGTGGCCGAAATCCTCGGCGTTGAGGTCGTCGAGACGTTTCCCTACCGCCCGGTCATCCACTGCGCCGCCCGCACCGAAGACAAGCTCGGCGTCGTCCCCTACGACGGCGTCCAGACTTGCAGCGAGGCCCACATCGTCGGCGTTACCCAGGCCTGCACCTACGGCTGCCTGGGCTACGGCGACTGCGCCGGAGCCTGCACCTTCGACGCCCTGCACATGGTCGCCGGCAAGCCGGTCGTCAACTACGACAAGTGCACCGGCTGCGGCGCCTGCGTGAAGGCCTGTCCGCGCAACATAATCGAGCAGATCCCCTTCAAGCAGGAGCAGATGCTGGTCGTCGCCTGTGCCAACAAGGAGCCCGCCCGCGAAGTCAAGAAGGTCTGCAGGGTCGGCTGCGTCGGCTGCAAGGCCTGCCAGCGCATCTTCGCCGACCTGTTCAACGTCACCGACAACCTGGCCTACATGAACTACGACAAGTACACCGCCGAGTTGGGCGATGCGGAGTTCGAGCCCGTCCTGGCCAAGTGCCCGGCCAAGGCGCTCGTCTACTTCGGCAAGCCCAAGCCCGAATACGCCCGGCAACTCGCCGCCGAGGACGAAGCCGCCACCCCAGTGTAACGCCGCTGGTCCAGACTACTCCGCCGACAGCCGCGCCAGGTACGCTTCCGCCGCCGCCACGACGCGCTGCACGACCTCCGGCAGCTTGCCCTCCACCCGCGCCCCCGCGCTGGTATGGTGACCGCCCCCGCCGAACTGCTGCGACAACTCCAGCACGGACAGCCCGCGTTCGCCCCGGAAGTTCATGCGCACCATGCCGGGATCACCCTCGGTAAACAGAATCGCTATCGAGATGTTCTCCACGGAACGCGGCACCTCGACCTGGTCATCGATCGTCGCCGCGTTGCAGCCCGTCTCGCTGATCTCGTCATATGACGCCCAGCTCCACGCCAGCCGCCCGTCCGCGCTTACCTGCGTGTTGGCATAGATCACCTTCAGCAGCGCGAACTCCTCCCGACTCTGGCTGCGGTGCATCTGCTCGCACACGTCGCGAATCGCCGCTCCCGCCAGTGCCAACTCATGCCCCACCCGCAGGCCCTCGGCCGTCGTGTTCGACAGCGAGAAACCCTGCGTGTCCGTGTGAATGCCCGCATACAGCAACGTCGCGATCGTCGGCGTGATCTGGCACCCCAGCGCCCGCAGCAACTCGTAAACCAGCTCCGACGTGCTGCTGGCATCGCCGACCACCCAGTTCCATCGCCCGAAACCCGGGTTCGACGCGTGATGGTCAATGTTCAGCACCGGCACCCCCGGCAGCGCCTCCAGCTTGCCCGGCACATTCACCCGCCGCTCCTTGGCCGTATCCAGCACCACCGCCAAGTCGCAGCCCCGCAGCTCCTCCTCGCTCGCCGCCCGCAGCCCGCCGTGCCGAACCAGGTGGCTCATCCGCCGCGAGACCGTCCC
This sequence comes from uncultured Planctomycetales bacterium, assembly GCA_964550375.1. GTDB lineage: Bacteria > Planctomycetota > Phycisphaerae > UBA1845 > Fen-1342 > JAAYXS01. Next base: position 85,903 of record CAZJYX010000012.1, read on the forward strand.
CTCCGGCAAGACCGCACACGGCGTCTTGCCTAGTTCCGGCAACGCCAGCCACAGCGCCCCAATCGCCGCCACGCAGTCCGCGTCCGGCGTCACATGCCCGATCAGCGCAATCCTGGAAGCCTCCCGGATGGCGGCACACAGTTCACCGGGCACGGCCCGGAGAGACCCGCCGGAACTATCAATCGCCTTCATTAGGCAACCTTCGGAACCAACCAGCCCACCACCAACGTCCACTTCACCACCTCCAAACCAGCGCCGCCGCCGCCCGAAACCGCCAGTCTCGCCGAACCGCCCGGTCACTGCAACCGCGTGTTCTCGCTGCCCGACTTATCGGGTGGAACGCCGACCTCCTCACGCCGGGCCGCTCAGAAGATGAAGTCCGTGGACAGGAACTTCGAATGCCGCTCCGTCACGATCCGCGAGATGATCTCCTCGTTCACTTCCCCCGTCTTCGCCGCCACCAGGCTGCGAATGGAGAAGACCCGCAGTGCATCAGTCGTCGACAGCGTCCCCTCCGCCGAGTCCTTCCGACCCGTGAACGGGAACGTGTCCGGCCCCCGCTGGCACTGGCTGTTGATGTTCACCCGGCAAACCTGGTTCACCAGCACGTCGATCAACCGACTCAGACGCCGCGGATCCCGGCCAAACAGGGCCGCCTGCTGCCCGTACGGGCACGCAGTAACCCAGTCAATCACGACCTGGTCATCTTCGAACGGCACGATCGGCAACACCGGCCCGAACTGCTCGACCTGGCAGACCCGCATCTCCGGCCTCGCCGGATAAAGGACCGCCGGATAGTACAGCGTGTGGTCGATTGTCCCGCCGCCACCGTTGATCACGCGCGCCCCGCCCGCGACAGCCTCGTCAACCAGCTCCTTGAGCCACTGTGGCTTGCCCTCCTCCGGCAACGGCGTGATCTTCACCCCCTCCTCCCAGGGCATACCGACCGACAGTTGCTCGACCGCCGCACTCACGCGCCGACAGAACTCCGCCGCCACGCTCTCGTGGCAGAACACGATCTTGACCGCCGTGCAGCGCTGACCGTTGTACGAGAACGCCCCCAGCACGCACTCGCGCGCCGCCGTGTCGAGGTCGGCATCCGGCAGAATCACCGCCGGGTTCTTGGCCTCCAGCCCCAGCACGCTGCGCAAGCGGTTAGGCCGCGGGTGCTGGTGCTTCAGCAGCGCCGCGACCTTCGCCGACCCGATGAACGCCAGCACGTCAATCCGCCCACTGCTCACCAGCGGACCAACCACCACCGGACCCTCCCCGTAAACCGTGTTGACCACGCCCGGCGGAAACGAGGCCGCAAACGCCTCCAAGAGCGGCGCATGCAGCAACACGCCGTACTTCGGCGGCTTGAATATCACCGTGTTGCCCATGATCAACGCCGGAATCAGCGTCGTGAGCGTCTCGTTCAGCGGGTAGTTGTACGGCCCCATGCACAGCACCACGCCCAGCGGGCTGCGCCGAACCTGGGCCAGGAATCCCGGCTCAACGACAAACCGCGAGCTGATGCGGTCCAGGTCCTTCAGTGCCGCCACCGTGGCCCGCACGTAGTCGACCGTCCGGTCAAACTCGTTGGCCGCGTCCGCTAACGTCTTGCCAATCTCCCACATCAGCAGCCGCACAACCGGCTCACGCACCGCCTGCATCCGCGGTATGAACGCCTCCAGACAGTGGATCCGCTCCGCCACCGACATCGTCGGCCATGCGCCCCCGCCCCGCCCATACGCCCGGCAGGCTGCCTCCAACGCCTGCTGCGACTCCGCCTCAGTCATCAGCGGGTAGCGCCCCAGTGCCACCGCCGTAACCTGCTCGCCCGCGCGCACGCACACCGGCGAACGCACCTCCTGCGTCGGACCGGTCCAGCGCGATACCCGCCCATTGATCAGGTAGTTCAGCCCCTCGTCTGATGGAGCGATGCGGAACTCAGCCGGGACAGCGCTCTCCGCCGGAAACACGTCCGCCGGCCTGCCTACGTTCGTCGCCATGGCGATCTCCCGTTTCCAGGTACCAGGATACTGTCGCCGCCATTCTCCCACATGGCGAGAACAACAGCACGACCTTTCCCGATCATATCTAGCGGATTAGTGCTGTCTGCCCGCCAACGTCGTCTAGCGCGGGCCCGGATCCCCTAGCACGCCGCGCCGCCGGTCGCTTCCACCACCAGCAACGTGACATCATCGGCCGGGTGCAGCGAACCGGCCTTGTGGTCGAGGTGCTCGCGCACGGCGTCCACCAGCGCCGCCGCCGGCAACGCCGCCCAGCCACGCAGGGCCGGAGTGACCTCCGAGAGCTGCGCGCGACCCTTGGCCCCCTCCAGAAAATCCTCTTCCGCCCCGTCGGTGAAGAATATGACCTTCTCGCCCGGGGCCAGCGTCAGGCGCGCCTCCTCGAACTCGCCGTCCAGGTCGGGCAGCCCCAGCAAGCCGCCGCTCACCTGAATCTGCTCGACCTCATCGCCCCCGCGCCATCGGAACGGGTACGGATGCCCGCCCCGCGACACCCGCAACTCACCCGTGCGCGTATCAAGAATCGCGTACACCGCCGTGATGAACTGGCAGTTCGGCAACTGCTGGCGCACCAGGCACGCGTGCAGCCGCGCCAGAACTTCCGGCGGACTGACGACCGTGTACTCCGTACCCACCACCCGCTTGGGCTCCAACGCCTGCCGCAGGAACATCGTCAGCAGGCCCGCCGCCACCCCGTGCCCCATGGCGTCCGCCAGGAAGATCCCCACGTGGTGCTCGTCAATCCGGAACACATCGTAAATGTCGCCGCTGACCCAACTGGCCGGCCGATACAGAACGGCGAACTCGAACCCGGGCGGCTCCGGCAGCGCCCGCGGCAGAAAGTCGCGCTGCAACCGTCCGGCCAGCCGCATCTCCTGGTCGATCTCGCTGAAATAGCGGTTGAGCTGATCCCCCAGTCGGTGCATGTGTTCCAGCTCGCGCTCAAAGCGCTGCACCAGCGGCACGTACATGGTCAACGTCTTCAGCCGGCCGGCCAACTCCTCCAGCGGCGTATCCACCGCGACCCAGTCCACCAGCGGACCACCGGCCCAGCGCAGCTTATCGGACGCTCCACACACCAGCGTGGCCACGTTCCTATCCACCAGACGCTGCAACAGATCCGCCGCCTCCCCCAGCCCACGCTCATCAGTCGTGTCAGCCACGACTACCGCGATGTCGGGCGTCTCCCCCTCCTGCTCCGTCACCGCCAACTGCAGGTCCCGGTGCTGAACCGCTACCCCGGTCTGCGCCAAGCGGGCGCTGAGTTGGGCGGCTTCGTCCTCACCCGGCTCATAGACGACCACTCGCGGAAGTCCGCTCATATGCTGCTGTACGCTCTCTGTATGGCGGCACGCTCCGCTCGCCGGCGCGCGCATACTGCTCGCTCGCGAAGGGAGACTCCCGCTAACGACCCCTTCGACGGCCTACGGCACCACCTTGAATACCGCGTCCGGAATGACCACGCGGTCCCCCTCAACGATCCCCAGCCGCCCCAATGTCCCCTCCCTGACCTCCAGCACAAACATGGCCGGCTCGATCGACGGGAACGTCTGCAACGTCAAGACCGGCATCTGCCAGATCTTCACGATCGTCCCATCCGCCCGCGCGTACGCTATGTCCAGCGGCGTTATCGTATTGTGCATCCAGAAGCCACGCAGCGCCTCGTCCGAGAAAACAAAGAGCATGCCCTGGTCGTCGGCGATCTCCTCGGCCGGCACGTGCATCAGCCCCTCCGTTACGACGCCCGGCCGCGTCGCGTCGAACTCCTGCGCCAGCCAGACGCGCAAAACCTGCCCTTTGATCGTGACGGCGGCGGTTCCCAGCGAATCCAGCGGGTACTGCCGCCGCGCGTCGCTGGCCCGTGCCGTACTCGTCGTTCCGGAACCGCCCGCCGAGTCCGCTCCGTCGGTATCCCCCGCGGCACCGCCCGCGCCGCCCGATCCAAAGCACCCGCCGCCCAGCGTGAGCATACCGATCACTCCGAGCAAGACCGTCTGCCACAGGAGGCCGCGTTGTCGCACAAGTACACCTCCAAGCGCCCTTCATCCGTGAGAATACGTCCGGCGGACCACGGTCGGCAAGTGCCCCGCCCATGCCGGCCCAGCCCGCGTGCTGCCTCAAGCGGCCCGAGTCGCTACACTGGCGCGCGAATGGACGGCCTCATCAACCTCCACAAGCCGCCCGGGCTAACCAGCGCCCAGGCCCTCTATCGCGTCCGTAAGATCACCGGCGTGCGCAAGAGCGGCCACGCCGGCACACTCGACCCGGCCGCCGAGGGGGTGCTCGTCCTGTGTCTGGGCCGGGCCACGAAGCTGGTCGAAGCCCTCATGGATCAGCCCAAGGTCTACCGGGCCGCCGCCCGACTCGACGTCACCAGCGACAGCTTTGATAGCGATCGGCCGCTACGGCCGGTGCCCGTGGACAACGTGCCCGCCGCCGAGCAAGTCGCCGCGGCCCTGCGCGGGTTCGAAGGGCAGATCATGCAGGTGCCGCCGGCAGTGAGCGCACTCAAGGTCGGCGGCCGCCCGGCCTACAAGCTCGAACGAGCCGGCCGGCCACCCGCCTTGGCCGCGCGCCCCGCCCACATCTACTGGGTACATATGCACGCGTATGCCTGGCCCGAACTGGATTACGAACTGGCCTGCGGCCGCGGGACATACGTGCGCGCCCTAGTCCGCGATCTGGGCGCGACACTCGGCACCGGCGGCTGCTTGACCGGACTGCTGCGCCGCGCGGTCGGTCCGCTGCACGTGGACGCGGCCTGGACGCTCGACGCGCTCGCGGCGGCCGGCGATTGGACGACCGCCGTGTTGCCGATGGACGAGGCCCGGCGGCTGTTGGCGCAGCGCCCGGTGCCGCTGCCGCCCCGCCCAACCCAGGCATAACCCGTCGTAGCGCCGGTCGTCGCGCGTAATCGCGGCGCGCAGGTTGGTGGACGCGGCCACGCGCGCGCGATACATTCTCCACGCCGGTCGAGTTACCGGCGCAGTCAATCACGATGAGGGAGCGCGAACATGTCCGGAGAAGCTGCCAGTACTTACACTGAACCGGAACGCCTGATCGGAATGGACCTTGTGCGGGTCAGCGAGGCCGCGGCCCTGAACGCCTTTCGCTGGATCGGCAAGGGGGATAAGGAAGCAGCCGACGCCGCCGCCACGGATGCCATCCGTGGCATGATGAACCTCATGGAGATCCGCGGCATCTGTACGATCGGCGAAGGCATTAAGGACGAGGCGCCGGGCATCTTCGTCGGCGAGAAGCTGGGAACCTGGCAGGACGACGCCCCGGCCATAAGCATCGCGCTCGACCCAATTGACGGCACCACGCTTACCTCTAAGGGTCTGCCCGGAGCACTGGTGGTCATCGCCGCCGCCAAGACCGCCGAGCCCGACATGAATGCCCTCCAGGCCGTGCCGTCCGTCTACATGGAGAAGATCGCCGTCGGCCCCAAGGTCAAGGAAGGGCCCGGCACGATACGTCTCGACGCCCCCGTCGATCAGAACCTCGAACTCATCGCCCTCAAGCTCGGCAAGCGCGTCCGCGACATGGTCGTCTGCATCCTCGACCGCCCCCGGCATGAGAAGCTGATCGCCGACGTCCGCCGCACCGGCGCGGCCATTCGCTTGATCGGCGACGGCGACGTGGCCGGCGCCATCGGCCCCTCCATGGACGACAGCGCCTTCGACGTCTACATGGGTATCGGCGGCTCGCCTGAAGCGGTGACCGCGGCGGCCGCCATCAAGTGCCTGGGCGGTGAGATTCTCGCCCGCATGTGGCCGCGCACCGCCGACGAGCGCAAGCAGCTTGAGGATGACGGCTACGGCGAGCAGTTGCGCAAGATCTACTGCACGGAGGAGTTAGCCAAGGGCGACGGCATCATGTTTGTGGCGACAGGCGTAACCGACAACGCCCTGTTAAACGGCGTGGTGGTTAAAGGCCACATCGCCCGGACGCATTCAGTCGTCATGCGGGCCCGCTCGCGGACCATCCGTTACATAACGGCTTACCACGACCTGACGCGCAAGACCATTCATCTGGCTAGCGCCGCCCGCGAGGCACGCTTGTAGAACACGGTTGTCCCGGATGCCAACTGTGCCGCCGGTCAGCCGGCATCGGCCCCCGTGGGCCCTTGCCGCAGACTCTTGGTCTGGCCCCGCCGCCGCTTCCCTTCCAGACGCCGCTCGCGCGAGCCCGCCGTGGGACGCGTCGGCTTACGGCTGCGCGGCACGTATAGAACTGCCGCCAACAACTCGATCAAACGCTCAACCGCCGCGGACCGGTTGCGGGCTTGCGTACGTGCTGCCTGTGCCACGATTCGCAGCCGCCCGTCGCGGGCCCGCCGCGCCGCCACAACCCGCCGCAGTCGGTCCTTCTGAGTCTCACTTAGCAGATCACAGGCCTCAAAGTCGAACAGAAGTGTGGCGCGCGTGCTGACCTTGTTGACGTTCTGGCCGCCCGGACCCTGAGTTCGGTCGTAACGCAACTCGATCCAGGGCGCCAACTCGTCGGCCGTGAAGTGTCGCCGACTCATGGCAGCGCACCGCCCCGCGGCCCATCAGCCGCGCCTCGGCGCCGGCCGCTCGACCGCCAACCCAAGCTGCGGAGATCGGCTAGCACAACGCCAGGTAAGCCGCCAGCGCGTAGATGGCGATTCGGATTCGCTGGGGTGTCCAAGCCAGAAGCATCCTTCGCCTCCTTCGGGCGCAGTCGGCGCCGCCCCGCGGCTGCACGCCGACGATCCTTACTCTCTACCAAACATACGCGCATCAGACCCGGCATTTCAAGTCCGGCCGGAACCGCGCACGGAGCCATGCCGTTGACAGCCGGCCACGAACGATTTTCTGGAACCCTCACTAACCTGGAGCCGTTCCGTGCCCATAATCTCCTGGCATAGGATCTCCGGGCATTCGCTCGCTTTACCGGAACTACGCCGCCGGCTGCCACAGGTTGCAGCCCGCCCGGCGGAATCCAAGTTGCGGTAGCAGCTATATACGGAAATGAACCCCCTGAAAACGCGAGTTATGGGACGAAGGCACGCTGGTAGGCCGCTGACAGCGGCCGGCCAAACTCCTGCACCCAGTAAATGCCGTACTGCCCGCCCGTCCGTACGCCCACCCCCAACTCCGTGAAATACTCGTTCAGGATATTAGCCCGGTGCCCGGCGCTGTCCATCCACGCCCGCACCACCTGGACCGGCGTCTGCTGCCCCGCCGCCAGATTCTCCCCGATCGCTGAATAAACGTACCCGAACTCCGCCGACCGATCGGGCAACTCACTTCCGGTGACCGGGTTCACGTGGTCGAAGAAGTCGTGGTAGATCATCTCGCAGGCGTACTGTTCCGCCTGCGCTTCCAGCGTGCCATTCCACTGTAGCGCCGCCAACCCCCGAATCGCCCGCTCATGGTTAACCAGCGCCAGCACTTCGGCCCGCCAGGCAGCCGCTTCAGCCGGCTCGTCACAGCCGGGAAACTCGTCCGCCAAGGTCCCGCTGCTGCTGCCGGACGATATCGTCGTCCCGCTCGCTGACGGCACACCCGGCTCCAGGTTGGTGGTTTCCTCGGCCGGCACCAGCGTACAGCCCGGCAGGACGCCCGCCGTCAATAACGCCGCTAGAAGGGCTAACGTCAAACGCATGGCAGCTTGCTCCGAGTGGCCGTCTACGGGGCGCCCCCGGGGGGGACCAAGTACTGATTACCGATTATACTCCGGCCGGCAAGACCTTGATACGACTCGTGGCCCCGCCCATACTTATCGAGATCCGCCAGATGCGGACGAAGCCTGGGCGGTGAGGAGATAAGTACATGCACTCCGAGCGGATGCGGCTGTCGTGGTTGTGGGCGGTGCCCGTGTTGGTGTTATCGGCGCTCTCTATTTCCGGCTGCCCCGGCGACTCGGATGGCCTGCTGCCAACCACCGGACAGTCCGGCCGCGTATTCAACTCCCCGCCCACTGTCGTCCTGACCGCCGACGTCGTGCGCGGCGTGGCACCGCTGGCCGTCCGCTTCGATTCCTCCGGCAGCACTGATGACGGCCTGATCGTGTCGCGCCTCTGGGACTTCGGCGACGACACCACCAGCCAGGCTATCTCACCAACACACACCTTCCAGACCAACGGTGACTTCACCGTCACCCTGACGCTGACCGACGACGATAACGCCAGCGCCTCGCGCTCGATTGTCATTTCGGTCACCGACGCTCCCGTGGCCGTGATCACTGTCGACAACACCGCCGCCGAATCGGCACCCGCCACCTTCCAGTTCGACGGATCAAGCTCCTATGATCCGGACGGCACCATCACTGCCTATCGGTGGGACTTCGGCGACGGCTCGCTTGAAACCCTCGCAGAAGTCCCTCACACGTTCAGCTCCCCCGGCACCTACCGCGTCCGGCTTACCGTAACTGACAACAAGGGCATTACCGGCACAACCCAGCAGATCATCCGTGTCGGCATACCTCAGCCCGAGATCGCTTTCCGCGTGCCGCCCGCCGGCGTGAATAACATCGTCGTCGCGCCGAACTCGCAGTTGTGGGTGGCGGCCACTTACGACGTCGCCCCCGGCGCACCCTACATGCTTTCCGCCGGCCTGGACCGCGACTTGGACCCCTGCGATGCCCAGGCCGTCATCCACTCCGCTGCCACGGGCGACGTGCTCTTCCGCCTGGAAGGCGCCACCGCCCCCGTCCGCGCCGTAGCCTTCTCGCCCGACGGCACCCGCGCGCTCGTCAGTGGCGAGGACGGCACACTGCGCATGTACGACGCCGAAACGGGCGACCTGCTCGATGAAGACGTCGTTGACGGCGGCGCCCCCGTTACGGCCGTTGCCTTCTCGGCCAGCGGCGATCGCTACGTCCATGGCGGAACCGACGGCTCCGTCGTACTGCGGCGCGCCACGGACGGCCAGGTCGTCCGCACCTTCGGCGGCCATGGCGCCGCGGTCAACGCCGTGGCCTTCGCTCCCGATGACGCTCGCATTGCCAGCGCCGGCGATGACAACGCCGTGATCGTCTGGGACGTGTCCAGCGGTGCCGGCCTGGTCGTCCTGGACGTGGCCGATGGCGGGCACGCCCTGCCGGTCAACGCCGTCGCGTTCTCCCCCCTTAACCCGCTGCTGCTGGCCAGTGGCAGCAGCGATGGCACCGCAATACTCTGGAACGTACCCAGCCAGATTGTGCTCAGCCGCCTCATCGGCCACACCGCGGCCGTTACGAGCGTGGCCTTCTCGCCCGACGGACTGGCCTTGGCCACCGGTAGTGCCGATCGCACGGTCAAACTGTGGAACATCGCCACCGGCGCCACCACCGCCGCCTCGACGCTGACCGGCCACTCCGCTGCCGTCACCGCCGTCGCCTTTGCCCCCGGCATCACCGAACTGCTCTCCGGCAGCGCCGACGGAACCGCCCGCCTCTGGAACATAAACACCGCCGCCACTATCCGAACACTCGCTCCCTGCCAGTCCACCGTAAGCTCCGTGGCGTACTCGTCCGACGGGACGCGCCTGCTCCTCGGCGTGGCGGCCCAGAACGGCATCCCACTCGATACCGTCTCCCCCGGCGGCAGCGACCTGGACCTCCGCGTGCCCACCCCCCTGAATCTCAGCACACTCACCGCGGCGGACCAGGGTCAGTGGTACCTGTGGATGCAGGTTGACACCGATCGCACCGCCCCCGTACGAACCTACTCCGACGCCGTCGTCAACGTGATTGACGCCTACAGTCAAGCCCTGGCGACCGCCCCGGAGGTCCCGCTCGTGGATTCCACGGCCCTGATCGTCGCCCAGCCGACCACCGCCCGGCAAATCTGCCGCCTCGACACGCCGCTGGTCGCGGGCGACCAGCTCGTCCTGAGCCTCGCGACCATCCCGGGCTACGGCCCCGCCTACGACGACGACGTCTTCAGCGTCTTGGTGCTCGACGAAGACGAGGAGGTCTTCGTCTGGTATCAGAACGGCGTGCCGTTCGGACCAAACGACGTCCTCGTCATCGACGCGCCCACGCCGACCAGCTACTACCTCGTGCTGGACGGCTGCGGCACCGCGCAATGCGGCGCCAACTACCTGGCCCCCAGCGTGATCGTGCGCGTGATTCCCGCCGCCGAGGCCGTGAGTTTCGACCCGCCTCGCCAGGACGTGCACCTCAACTTCTCCGGCGCCGTCGGCCTGACGGTCGGAGCGGTCGGACCCCTGGACATCGCCCCCTTCGATGCCAACGACTTAAACGGCCTGTGGGGCTCAGCGGAGACCCAGGCCATCATGACTCAGGTCCGTACCCACCTCGAGACTCTCTTCAGCGGCTACAACGTGCGCTTCAGCACCGACACGGCCGACCTCGTGCCGCCCTACACCACAATCTACTTCGGCAGCGACGCCGTCCCGTTCGGCGCCGTCTCCTTCGTTGATCCGCGCAACCAGACACGTAGCGGCACCGCGCTCGTCGCTACCGACGCCATCGCCGAGCGCTACGACAGCTTCTCGGCCACGCAATACGGCACCTCCTTCGCCAATGTCGCGGCGCACGTGCTTGGGCTGTCGGTCGGATTGCGCGCCAGCCAGGGCGGCGAGACCGACCTGATGGATGTCGCCTTCATGCTTGAGGAAACCCGGATCCATTCCACTCTGACCGTGCGCTTCCGCGTTTCACCACTGCTGGGCACTCAGCAGTACAACGGCCAGATCGGCATCCAGAACGCGCCGCAGATCCTCTCCAGCGTCCTGGGCCCCGAGTAGCCGAGCCCGCGCCAAATTGTCGGCCGCCGGCCGCGCTTGCGCCGGACGGCCCCCGGCGCGCAACGCTTCGTGCCACAATGACCTTGCGCGCCACGCCGCCTCTTGCGCGCCATTCTCAGGAACTCCGCCGACCTCTCGGCTCCGCCCGTTTGACCATACCGGGCCGCAATAACCCGTTTTTACCTCTTTGAACAAACGCCCGGGTCGGATAAAATGCACGCTAAGCAAGAGCAGTTCCTAGTGCCGGTCGTGTCGTAATGTGCACGGATCTTTCCCGACGTATGGCGTGCAAGTTATTGGGGGGGCTTAATAACAGTGGGGCGAGCCCATGGCCAAGGCCACCAAAGTCACTATCGAAGATATCAGCAGGCATACCGGACTCTCGCGGGGCACGGTCTCCCGAGCCCTTAACGACCGTCCGGACATCAGTACCCAGACCAAGCAGCGTGTCCTCGAAGCGTGTCGCACGCTGAACTACTCGCCCAGTCACGCCGCCCGCTCGCTGGCAACCGGGCGCAGCTACGCCGTCGCCGTGCTGCTGGACGACTTGCGCTCGTCCTTCGCGCACACCCTGCTCAGTGGCGTGCTCACGCGCGCCTGGCAGGCCCGCTACGCCGTGCACGTGGCGGAGTTGGGCCGCGCCGGCGCGCAGGCTGAAGAGGTGATTCGCGCCGTTGTCAACGAGCGAATCGATTGCGCCCTCCTCGCCGCACCCTTGGAAGCGCACCTCCTGCCGGTCCTGCGCCAGGCCCTGGAAGATCGGCCGGCGGCGTCCTGCGCCTTGCTGGACGGCGTGCGCTGCGACGTCTTCGTGCCCGACCAGCATGAATCCGGACGCCTCGTCGCCCGCCACCTCGCTCACTACGCCGGCGAAGCTCTACTCTATGTCCACGCCCCGGAACGGCCCGGCGCCCACGAACGCCTGGCCGGCTTCCAGGAAGTCTGCCGCGAACGCGGCCTGCCGCCGCACGACCTCGTGTTCGAATTGCCCGAGGAACGCCCCCTGGCCGACGCCACGTTCTGCGCCCTGTCGGAGCATCTCCAGCACGCCCGCGCCGTCGCGGCAACCGACGATTTCCTCGCCCTTGAGCTCGGCGGCTGGTGCGCTCACGTCGGCCGGCGGCCCGGCCATGACATCGTCCTCATGGGGCAGGGCAACGAACCGGCCGGCGCCCGCGTCACGCCCCGCCTAACCACAACCGACTTCTGCGGCCGGGAGATTGGTCGCCGGGCGCTCGAAGCCGCGCTGGCCAGGCTCGACAAGACCCGCATGGACGCCCCGCAGACGACCTGCGTGCCGCCCATGCTCGTAGTCCGCGACTCAACCGCCCCCGTCGGGTAGGCGACCGACGTGCCCACGCCAAATACCGGCCCCGTTTCGGCCGAACAACCCTGCGCTCACCACGGAGACCGCTCCCAAGATGCTGCAATGAAGAGCATTATCCGACCGAATCTGCCACAAATGCGTCCACGCGCCGACGCGCATTTTTGGGCGCCACGGTTGCCTTGACGGTGGCGCCGCCGATCGACTACATTTGCCGCCGGAGACTGTCTGATGTGGCTGCATATGGCCGGCAGTTGCGCGCAGCTCAGTGCCGCGGGCCTTCCGGCAGGGTTGCGCAGACGCCTATGGACGCGCGCCACGGGCTGGTGCCGCCGGACCGTCGACTACTGTCGGCGCGTTCGCCGTGACCACAGCGCTTGCCGATGGACAAGGAGTGTGCCATGCAGGTGACCGTCTCGGGCCGGCATATGGGCGTAAGCGATGCGTTGAAGGAATACTGCACTGAGAAGGCCGGCAAGCTGACCCGCTATTACGATCGCATTCAGTCGGTTGAGGTGATCATTGACGGCAAGGACGGCATACACCGAGCGGACATTATCGTCCACGCCGATTCCGCCGATCCGTTCGTCGCCACCGAAACCCATGCCGACGCCTACGCCGCCATGGACTTGATTCTGGATAAGATCAGTCGCCAATTGACGCGCCACAAAGAGCGACTGCGCAACCGTAAGCACCCGCCGCGGGCGACGCCGGAGCCCTAGTAATCCGGCTGCACGTGGGGATACGGGAGTATGCATGAAACTGCTCGACCTCATTCAACGAAAGTCGATAATCGCCGAACTCAAGGCCAGTGACCGCAATGCGGCCGTGCGCGAGTTGGTTCAGATCCTCGCCGACGGCGTCCTGATCGACCCGGCACTCGTGGATTCAGTCGTTAAATCAATCATCACCCGGGAACGCACCCGCGGTACCACCGGCTTCGGCAAGGGCGTGGCCGTCCCGCACGCCAAGATCGACGGTCTGCAGCGCGTCGTGGCCGCCGTCGGCCGCAGCAGTTGCGGTATTGATTTCTCGTCACTGGATGGCGAGCCGGTCTTCGGCATATTCCTCATCGTCTCGCCGGCGGATCAGCCCGAGGAGCACCTCCGTGCGATGGACCTCGTCTTCCGCCACCTGCAGCAGGAGAAGTTCCGGAAGTTCCTGCGCCAGGCGGACGACCAGGAGAAGATATTCGACTTGTTGAAGGAAGCGGACGAGAAAATGCTCGTGGCGTAGGTGTGGGGCACGACACATCCTGCGGATTGGAAAGGTGTGTGGTTCCAGGTGTGGCAGCGCAACGTGACGTGGTGATTCCAAACAAGGAGGGGCTGCATTTTCGACCGATCATGCAGTTCGTGGACACCGCGCAGCGCTTCGCGGCCCAGGTCAGGGTGCAATGTAACGGCCGTGAGGCCGACGGGCGCAGCCCCATGGAGCTGCTCATGCTCGTCGCCACCCACGGCACCTCCGTCCGCCTGGTGGCCGACGGAAACGACGCCGATGAGGCCGTGCTGGCCTTGGCGACGTTGATCGAGTCAGGATTCGGCGAGACTTAAGCGGGAGAGCTGACGGCATAACTCGACGCCGGGGGAAAGGCGTCGGAGACGCCGCGCTATCGCGGCTGATGATGATTACGAAAAAAGGGATTAGCGCATCGCCTGGGGTGGCGATCGGACCGGCCCTGGTGCTGGACGCGGAAGAGTACCGCATCCCGCGCCGGACGATTCACCCCTCCCTGCTCGCCAACGAAGTCCGCATGCTCGACGCCGCCTTGGCAGCCTCCCGCCAGGAGGTTAACGAGCTGCGCGAGGCCGCCGCGCGCAAGCTGGGCGGCAAGACCTCGGCCATCTTCGAGTTCCACGAGAAGTTCATCGCCGATCCCAAGTTGCGCGAGGTCGTCGTCCAGCAGATCGAAAAGGGGCTGTGCACCGCCGCCTACTCTTTCAGCCAGGAGCTGAACCGCCAGCAGCGCGCCTTCCAGGCCGTGCCCAACCCCTACATCAAGGAACGCGTGCACGACCTCTACGACATCGAGAAACGCGTCCTGCGGCACATCCTCGGCCGCGCCCGCGAGGGCATCGGCCGGCTGACCGAGCCCGTCATCATCGTCGCCCACGACATCACGCCCTCCCAGGCCGTGCAGCTCAAGCGCCAGCAGATCCTCGGCTTCGCGCTTAACGTCGGCGGGCAGACCTCGCACATGGCCATCATCGCCCGGATGCTCCGCATCCCGACCGTGGTGGGCCTCAACGACATCACCGCCGACGCCTCCGGCAGCGATACCATCATCGTGGACGGCTCCCACGGCGTCGTCATCGCCGATCCCGACCCGGCCACCATCGAACGCTATCGCGCTCAGCAACGCGAGTTCCAACGCTTCGAAGTGCGCCTGCAGGGCCTGCGCGACCTGCCTGCTGTGACCCAGGACGACGTGCCCATCGCGCTGCACGCCAACATCGAAATGCCCGAGGAGGCCACCGCCGCGCTTGAGGCCGGCGCGACCGGCGTCGGGCTGTATCGCACCGAATTCCTGTTCCTGGCCAACTCCCGCATTCCCACCGAAGAGCAGCAGTACGAGACGTTCTGTGAGGCCGTTCGCCGCATGGATGGACGGCCGCTCACCCTGCGCACGATAGACCTCGGCGCCGACAAGATCGCCCCCGCCCTCGAGCTGCAGCGCGACCACAACCCCGTGCTCGGCCTGCGCTCCCTGCGCTACTGCCTGCTTAACCTCGACCTCTTCAAGACGCACCTGCGCGCCATGCTGCGGGCTTCATTGGGTGGCAACGTCCGCATCATGTTCCCCATGATCACCACCCTGATGGAGTTGCGTCAGGCCAAGGCCACGCTCGCCGACGTCATGGAGGACCTCGAGGAGGAGGGCGTTCCTTTCTGCCGCGATGTCCCCATCGGAATAATGGTCGAAACCCCGGCCGCGGCCCTCATGGCCGACGCCCTGGCCAAGGAAGTCGCTTTCCTCAGCATCGGTACCAACGACCTGACCCAGTACACCCTGGCGGTCGACCGCGCCAACGAACGCGTCGCGCACCTGTACTCACCGCACAACCCCGCCGTCCTGAAACTCCTGCATCAGGTCATTCGCGCCGGCCGCCGCGGCAAAACCGACGTTACCCTGTGCGGCGAAATGGCCGGCTCCCCCATCTACTGCCAACTGCTCCTCGGCCTGGGCTTGCGCACTTTCTCCATGGCCCCCAAGGACATCCCCGAGATCAAGCAGGTCGTACGCTCCACAACCATCAGCGAGTGTGAGCGGCTGGCTCGCAAGGTCATGCGCTTCGACGCCGATCGCCAGGTCCTGAACTACCTGCGCGAAGAGGCCCGTAAGCTGCTCCCCCCGGAGTTCCTCTGATGGTCGGCCGGCCACCATTATCCGATTCGCCGCCGACACCCACGCGCCTCCGTGCTGCCGTGTCGTATGCCGTGCGCGGCGACCTGCGCTTCCTCTCGCACCACGACGAGCTGCGCATGTTCCGCCGGGCCCTCATCCGCGCCGAGTGGCCCTTGCGCTACTCCGAGGGGTTTAACCCGATTCCGCGCCTGACCCTCCCCCTGCCACGCAGCGTCGGAATGGCCTCCGAATGCCAGTGGGCGCTGGTCGAGTTGTCCGAGTGGCGCTCCGCGCCTGCGCTCCACGACCGCCTGGCGCACGCCCTGCCCGCAACGTGCCCCCTCGGTCGCGTGTGCCTCCCGGTTACAAGCATGGCGCCGCACCCCGTGCGCGCCGCCTACGCGGTCGAGCTGGAAGCGGCGGATGCGGCGTACGCCCGCCAGCGCATTGGACCGCTCCTCGCCGCCGGCGAGCTACCCGTACGCCGCAGCACTACGGAAAATCGGCCCGAACGCACGATTGACGTTCGGCCATTTGTGGAAACATTGGTTCTGGACGGCACGACCGTGAGCATGCGCCTGCGGTTCGCAGAGCAGCAGACCGCCCGGCCGTCCGAGATTCTCTTAGCCTTAGGCCTCGCCCCGGAACCGTATCTTCATCGCGTCCGGCGGCAGCAGGTCGAATGGGACATTGAGCTGGTGGAGTCGGGGGGGCCTGCCACCCAGCCGGAAAGGATTGAACTTGCCAAACAAGAAGAGCGTCAGCGACAAGACGACTAAACAAACCAAACGTACCAAGAAGACCTCTCGGAAGAAGGCCTCCGCCAAACAGGCCGCCGAACCAACCGAGACCGACAACACCGTGACCGCTCACGACGAGGATAACTCCCCAACGGCGCTGGCCGAGCCGGAAGCTGCCCCGCCGAAAACTAAGCCCACCGCCAAACGCGCTACCCGCAAGACCGGTACCAAGAAGACCGACGGCGCCACAACCCGTCGCGACAAGAAGTCTTCCAAGGCCGACCAGGAGAGTACCACGAGCACGGCTACGGAGTCCGCGGAGCCCATCGCCGCGGCCGCTCCGCCTACCCCGGAGGCCGCGGTGCCGGTCCACGAGTCCGCAATCGTGGCAAAGAAGTCGCTGCCGTTGGCCGGCGAACCCGCCTTGCCGTCCGACCCGCTCGTCGAGCGTTCGGACGAGGCCATCGTGATTCGCTTCCCGCCGGTCGCGCCGCTGCCGTTCGAGGGCGAACCGCCGGCTACTCATGCCAGCACCGCCGTCGAGGAAGTCGCCGAACCGCACGTGGACGACCGGCGGCCTCCAGTCGAATCGCCTTCCGCGCCGAACGACGTGCCCAGCCCGGACGATTCCGCAGCGCTCCCAGCCATTGAGATGCCGCAGCCGGAGTTGGAGCCCGATTCGCCCGACCTGGACGACGTGGATGCGGACCAGCCGGCCGCCACGGCCGAGGACGCTCCGCAACAGCCGCCGACAGGTGAGAAGCTCTCCGCGTCCGCGCGCCGCCGCCGCCGCCGGCGCAAAAGCCCCGAATCCGCCGAGTCTCGGCCGCCGGCTACCCCGCAATCGCGCGGCCCGGAGCCAAAGCGCGCCCCAGAACCACAGCGCGCCCCGCAGCCGTCACCGACCCCCCGACGCGACACCCCCTCCGCATCTTCCGCCAAGCCGGGCGCCGAGCAAGCGCTCTCACCCAGCAAGAAGCGCCGCCTGCGTCGCCGGCGTAGGACCGAGCGGATCGCGGGCGAGTTGCCGGACCGGCCGGCGCGCGCCCCGGAGCCCGAACACCCCGACGAGCCGGACGACGCGACCGAGCTGGAAGCGCCGCCCGAGCCGCCCGAGACAACCGCCCGACCAACGCCCGAAGCGGCTCACACCGACGACGAGCCGTCCGCACGACCAGCCGGCAAGCGCCGTCGCAAGCGGGGCGGTCGCGGCAAACGCCCCCTCGCGGAGCGACAAGAGCCGCAGCGGCCGGCGGAACCCGACGACGAACCTGAAGAGGACCTGGAAGACGAGCAGGAGGAAGCCCCGCCGCCCGGCACCACGCCCACCAAGGAAATGATCATCAACGTGATGCCCGGCGAGGAGTGCCGCATCGCCATCCTGCACTCCGGCAAGCTCGAGGAGATGTATATCGAGCGCGCCTCGGCTGAAAACCACGTCGGAAATATCTACAAGGGCGTCATAACCAACGTCGAGCCCAGCATCCAGGCCGCCTTCATCGACTTCGGCCTAGGCAAGAACGGCTTCCTGCACATCTCCGACCTGCATCCCCAGTACTTCCCCAACGGCGGCGCACCGGCCGAGAACGTCGGCCGCAAAATGCCCCGCCGCAGCCGCCCGCCTATCCAACGCTGCCTGCGGCGCGGCCAGCAGGTCCTCGTGCAGATTACCAAGGAGGGCATCGGCACCAAAGGCCCGACGCTATCCACCTACATGAGCATCCCCGGCCGCTTCCTCGTAATGATGCCCGGCATGCGCCAGTTGGGCGTGTCCCGCAAAATCGAGGACGACCAGGCCCGCGAGAAGCTGCGCCGCCAACTGGACGAGCTCGAACTCCCGGACGGCATGGGCTTCATCGCCCGCACGGCCGCCCAGGAACGCACCAAGCGCGAGCTCCAGAGCGACCTGAAGTACCTCTCCCGCCTCTGGAGCGCCGTGAATCGCCGCATCAAGGAGGAAAAAGCCCCGGCCGAACTTTATCGCGAGTCGGATCTCGTCACCCGCACGATCCGCGACCTCTACAGCCCCGAAATCGGCCGAATCGTCGTCGATGACCCAGTCATGGCCCAGCGCGCCCGCGAGTTCCTCCGTATCTTCAGCCCGCGCTCCGGCGATGTCGTCGTCGAATACACCGACCCCGAGCCGATCTTCCACCACGCCGGCATCGAGGCCGAGCTCGAACGCCTCCACACCCGCAACGTCCCCCTGCGCTCTGGCGGCTCGCTCGTCATCGAGTCCACCGAGGCCCTCGTCGCCATCGACGTCAACAGCGGCCGCTTCCGCACCGAAGACGACGCCGAAGCCACCGCCTACAAGATCAACCTCGAAGCCGCCGACGAGATCGCCCGCCAGTTGCGCCTGCGCGACCTCGGCGGACTGATCATCATCGATTTCATCGACATGCGGCTGGAGTCGCACAAACGGGCCATCGAGCGCACCCTGACCCGCAATCTCAAGCACCACAAGGAGCGCGCCAAAATCCTGCGCATGAGCCAGTTCGGCATCATCGAGATGACGCGCCAACGCCAGCGCGCCAGCCTGACGCGCAGCGTCTATCAGGACTGCCGCCATTGCCGCGGCACCGGCTTGGTCAAAACCGCCGAATCCGTCGCCCTCGACGTGACCCGCTCGATCCAGCTCAACATCATCCGCGACAGCGTCAAGCTCATCGAGGTCGCCGTCTCGCCCGAGGTGGCGATGCTCCTGCTTAACCGCAAACGCGGCGTGCTCAGCACGCTCGAGTCGAAGCACCGCCGGACCATCTCCGTCCGGCCCGACTCCAACTTCGGCCTCGATCACGTCGAGGTGCGCTGCTACGACCATCGCGGCCGGCCTATGACACAGGCCTAGCCGCCCCGCGATTCGCGACCGGGCCGCGGCGCCGGAACAACCCATCCGGCCCCGCGGCCCGACTCATCGGAAAGGACCCTTCGCCATGGAGCCCAAACACCTCGGCGACGCCCTCCCGCGCCTGGTCGACCGCATCGTCGCCAGCTACTTCGCCGACGACCGCACCCAGCACATCGACAAGGAATACCTCCCCTCCACCGACGCCATCGTCAGCATCTGCAACCTGCTCATGGAGCTGACCTATCCCGGCTACTTCGGCCGCCGCGGCCTCACCCGCCACAACATCAGCTACCACGTCGGCGAACTCCTCCCCAAGCTCTGGGAGCAGCTCTCCGCCCAGATCTACCAGTGCCTCTGCCACGACGCCGAGGCCGCCGGCCGCCTGTCCGACGGCGGCGAACCCTGCCGCCGACAAGCGGTCGCCCTGGCCAACGAGTTCCTCGAGCACATCCCCGACGTCCGCGCCGAGCTCGCCAAGGACGTCCAGGCCGCCTACGACGGCGACCCCGCCGCCTGGAACACCGCCGAGTGCATCCTGGCCTACCCGGCCGTCTGGGCCATCACCATCTACCGCTACGCCCACCGCCTCTACAACCTCAACGTCCCGCTCATGCCCCGCATCATGTGCGAGCACGTCCACCGCCGCACCGGCATCGACATCCACCCCGGCGCCCGCATCGGCCGCAGCTTCTTCATCGATCACGGCACCGGCGTCGTTATCGGCGAAACCACCGACATCGGCGACCACGTCAAGCTCTACCAGGGTGTCACCCTCGGCGCCCTCTCATTCCCCAAGGACGAACGCGGCCGCCTCATCCGCGGCCACAAACGCCACCCCACCGTCGGCGACAACGTCACCATTTACGCCAACGCCATCGTCCTCGGCGGCGAAACCACCCTCGGCGCCGGCTCGATCATCGGCGGCTCAGTTTTCCTGACCAAGGGCGTTGACCCCGGCCACCAGGTCTCCATAACCCCACCAGTGCTGAAAGTCCGCCCCTCCCGCCCCAGCACCCCCGCCGCAGAATCCCCGCCCCCCTAGCAACCCGTCGCGGAAGCCCCCCCCGCCGATCTTCCGGTGGCGTCGGCCGCCCCTGGCCGACGTTGAACACCAAACGACGCCCGCCGTGCCATCAAGCCCCCCCCGTCGCCCGCTTTCCGGACCACCTGCCCTGGCAGGTCGAGAACGCCCAGTCACCCGGCCGCCGCCCCGCCACCCACCCCACGCCATTCGAATTGCCCCCCGTCGCCCGCCCCGCGCCGTCCGAACCGAGCCGCGACTGTGAAGGAGCGGTTCTTCTGAGTACCCCGCCCCATCCGAACCGCCCCGCCCGCTAACCCACCCCGACCCTGCCGCCCCGCACTTTCCGGGCAATCGCTCCCCCCAGCCCCGCCCCGCCAGCTAACTCATCCGACCCTCCCCTCCCGCGCCATCTGAACAATCGCTTCCTGACAAATCCGCTCCACGTCCGCTTTTCGGACAATTTCCCCCTGACAACGCTCTTCCGCGCGGTATAATGACCTTGCCTCCTGGATTCCGATCACGCCCGGCTCGTCCGGACGCCGGGGGCCCGACCTCACGGGGAGCGTCGGCCCGTCAACCCATCAACTCACCGGGAGGCAACAGGGCCACGCCATGCGTGCGAGTACACGCCGCCAGTTCCCGATCATGGCCACCACGGCCGTGTGTCAATTGTTGGGCGCATGTCGTATCAAGGCCACTTGTCGAATCGGCGGAAAGCAAAGGAGTGGAATCATGCAACTACGGCTTCAATCAACAGTATTGGTCATTGCCGGCCTCCTGGTCGCGAACGTCTGCCTCGCCGGCCAGTTAGCCGCGGGCGGCACGCCCGAGCCCACCAAAGGGCTGCTGTACTGCCCGTCCAATCCGGACAATCCGACCTTCCGTGCGGAACTGTCGGCCGCTCTCGGCGGCCTGGCCGTCGATTACTTCGACGCCCGCTTCGCCACGCCGACGGTCGAGCAGATGCAGGAGTATCTGGCGGTATTCACGTGGGTGAATTACTACTACCACGACAAATGGGCCATGAGCGAACACCTGGCGGACTACGTCGATCTGGGCGGTAAGGTCATTCTGGGGCAGTGGTGCCTGGCAGATTTTGGTGGCGGCAGTGCGGCTTACAGAATCATCATGCCGGACTACTGCCCGGTCTACGGTGGCTCCTACTCGACCTCAGCCCCGCACTACACGGGCGACGGCACCGACTGCGTCCACCAGGGAGTTGCCGAGTATTCCAGCCAGTACATGGACCTGGCCTACTTGTTTCCCGGCCACAGGTCCGACGGCACGATGAGCACCGGCACCCTCGCCGTCGCCTGGCGGCCTGACCGCCGCGTCTACTACAGCCCCGGCAACACTGGGCAAAGCTACGGCTCCGGCGACTGGGCCCAACTGACCGCCAACATGGTGCTGTGCGAGAACCAGCCCGGCGACCTGAACTGCGACGGCGTGGTCAACGCCTTCGACATTGATCCGTTCGTCCTGGCCCTGGTCGACCCCGACGCTTACGCCGCCGAACATCCGTACTGCGACTACATGCTGGCCGACATAAACGGCGACGGCGTTGTCAACGCCTTCGACATCGACCCGTTTGTGACCTTGCTGG
>CAZJYX010000013.1:0-99343 GCA_964550375.1 uncultured Planctomycetales bacterium
GAGGCCCCGGGCAGCCGGACGCCTCAGAAGCGCCGTGCCATCGGCCCCGCGACACGATGGTGTCCGACCAAGCCGACACGCGACGAGCCATGCCTCGCCGACCGCGCCCACGAGACCCGTCCGCCTGCTAACAGCCGAATCAACATCCGCCCACCCCGCGCTGCTCAATCCGCGCCGGCACCTCGCGCGCCGCACCGGCCGTCGCGGACCCTGGCGCAACTAGCGCTTTCGCCCGACCTGGCTTTCCAGTAAACTGCCACCCGGGCGAGTCGACGGGATACGCAATTCCAGAGCAAGGAGCCATCATGGCAGAGGAACAATGCATGCAGCCCGGAACGTTCTGCTGGACCGAGCTTATGACCCGTGACGTGCCGGCGGCCAAGAAGTTCTACGCCGAACTGATCGGCTGGAAACTGGTCGACCAGGACATCAGCGGCCATCCGTACACCACTGTCACGCCCCCCGGCGCCAAGCACTCCATCGGCGGCATAATGGGCATGGCCGGCCCGCAGTTCGAGGGCATCCCACCCCACTGGATGCCCTACATCGCCGTCGAGAACATCGACGAGAAGGCCCAACTGGCCCAGAAGCTTGGCGGTCAGGTCGTATTTCCGCCCACGGATATCCCCAACGTCGGCCGCTTCTGCGTCATCAAGGACCCAACTGGAGCGGTCATTTCGCTGTTCCAGACCTAGCAGCAGCGCAACGCACTTGAATCCAACGGGGCGGCGCCACCCGCGCCGCCTCCGCTTCAGTGCGTCAAGGCGTACAGGATGATGTTCGCCGCCAGGCGTTGTGCATCCTCCGCCGCCAAGCCCCAGCAGCCCACGAAGGCCTGCCCCTCCAAACCGCAGCCCAGTGCGAACGGGCTGTATACCAGCGCCAGCCGGCCATTGATCTCCACGCCCCACAGTTCCGGCGTGTTGAGCTCCGGCCGGGCCTTCGTCACGTCCGGTCCATAGCGCACACGTTGCACGTTGAAGCCCGGCGCGCCGCGAAAGATCGGGTGATCCGCCGGCAACGGCGCGAACTGCGCGCCATTGAAAACCTCGCTGACGAACCGCCGAAAGTCCCCGTCAAACGGGTCCGGACCGCAGCAGTTGTCCACCAGAACGAACCCGCCGCGCTGCAGGTGCCCAACCAGCGCCGCCCGCTCCGCCGCCGACAGGTCGAACCGGAAGTGCCCGGCCAGATACAGCAGCGGACACGTGTGAAGGTCGGGCTCATCAAGCTGAACAGTGCGATACTGCGTGACCACGTCCATGTTCAGCTCGCGTTGCAGGAACTCCGCCAGACCCACCAGCGCATGCGGGAACGGCCGCCAGTCACTCGCATGCACGACCTGGCAGAACTGCACCGCGTCGCGTGCCGGCGGAGCCGCCTCGGCCGGCCGCGCCTCCGGCAGTATGACCACATCCAGACGGTCTTGCAGCGGCCGGCGCCCCAGGGCATAGGCGGCAATATTGGTGCCCAGCCGAAACGCCGCTTCGCTGAGCTCCGGAATGTCGCCCTGCTCCCACAGGCACGACATGTCACGCGTGCTGAATACCACGCTCGTGCGACAGCCCAGGTCCAGCCCCATCAGTCCATACGGCTGACAATCGAAGTGGGCGTGGTACACGCTATGCTCGGCACCCAGCTCCCGCAGCGGAAACTCGCCGAAGGTCTCCTCGGCGAAACGCGTGAAGCCGCTGGTGAACTCCACGCGGCCGCAGCACGCCTCCGCCAGCAGCGTACCGCCCTGCTCGATGAACCGCCGCACCTTGGCGCTCTGGGCCGCGTTCCACCTCGGAAAGCGGTGGCCCTGCATGTACAGCAGCGGGGCGGCCAGCCAGTCCTCCAGCGGTGCATCGAAGTGCACGACCTGCCACGCGACCGGCTCGCCCAGCCGATCGCCGATGAAGCCTACGAGGTTCTCGACATCGTAACGATCGGGGTTCCATTCATTGTCGTTCGACCACTGCAACTTCTGAATCAACAGTGGCTTGTGTCCCTTGGCCAGGAACAGCAGCGCGAAGGCGGTATTGACCAGTTGCCCGTCCCAGGTGCCGTCGGCACGTTGCGTGCGCACCAGGAACTCAGCCCCCGCGCGATACCAGTCGTGCTGCCCGAAGTGGCGCTGTCCCGAGAGGATGCCGCAGCGCTCGACCGCGTAGAGCCAGTAGTGCGTGTTCCCGCTGCGACCGGGATTCCGATCCGCCTCGAACCGTCGCCCCAGCCAGCCCAGCCCACCGGCCAGCGGCCGATTCGTGGCGTAGCGGCCGCAATTGGGGGCCGCCCCGTCACGAAAACCCCGCTCACGCCCGCTCGTTATCTGGCTGCCCAGGATCAGCAGGTCGGCAACCGCGGCCGCTGTCATGCTGCCATAAGGCCGCTGGCTGGGCACATCCTGATATGACCAACCACCGTCATCCTTCTGCGTCCGAATCACGCCCGCCAGCGCTTCTTTCCAGACCTTCTGCGAAATGCGCGCACCCGCCTCCGCGGCGGCATGCAACCCCAGCAAGGCAAACTGCGTGTTAGAGTGGTCGAAGCGCCCTTCGCCCGGCGTGTAGCTCCACAGGCCGTGAGTGCCCTGCGCGTCAACCAGCCACTTGGCGGCCGCGCTGATCTCGGCCGCGTAATCTTGCGCGTCAGCTTCCGCCAACACCATGATCTTCAGCGCGACCACGTACACCTGCTTGTCCGGCAGCGCGCGCACGTGCGGCAAGGCAGCCGCCACGGCCGGCGAGTCGGCGCGCTCGCCCGACTGCAGCAGGGCCAGCGTCGCCAGGGTGGTTTCCCCGCCGGCGAAGTGCTCGTAGCGTTCGGCCCACTTGCCGTCGGCTTGCTGGCGTGCCCGCAGAGCGGCCACGCCTCGCCGACTTGCCATCTTGACCTGCTTGCCGGTGACATCGGCGCGCGCCGGCGCACCGGCCGGCGCCAGCACGACGACCAAAGCCGGGAACAACCACACCAGCGGCGAGAAACGCACAGCCATAACGCCGGGTAGTATACTCGCCCGACGAGCGGCGCAGACCCCGGGGCGGCCGCCGACCGCGTGGATCGGCCCTGCGCCTCGCCAGCCGCGGTTTCACTCGGTATAGTGGTGGCTCCATGAGTACGTCGCCCGCTGAGACCGGTCCATGGACGGTAAGCCGGCTGCTGGCGTGGACGCGCGAGTTTTTCGAGCGTCGCGGGCTGGAATCGCCGCGACTGTGTGCCGAAATCCTGTTGGCCCACGCTCTGGGCTGCGCGCGCCTCCAGCTTTACACGCAGCACGAGCTGGTGCCCGCCCCGGACGCCCTCGACCAGTTCCGCGCCACCGTGCGCGCCGCCGCCGACGGTCATCCGATCGCTTATCTCACCGGCCGCAAGGAGTTCTTCTCGCTCGCTTTCGAGGTCACGCCGGACGTGCTGATCCCGCGGCCGGAAACGGAGGTGCTGGTTGAGCGGACGATCGACCTGGTGCGCAAGTCCGGCGGGACCGTTCGCACGCTTCTTGACCTGGGCACGGGCAGCGGCTGTGTGGCCGTGAGCCTGGCCAAGCACCTGCCGGAGGTCGCCGTTTACGCCAGCGACATCTCGGGGGCGAGTCTCACCGTAGCGCGTCGCAATGCCGACCGGCACGGCCTGGCCGAACGGATCGTCTTCGCGGTCGGCGACCTGTTCGAGCCCTGGCCGTTACAGCAAGACGGCGCGCCGGCGGGCGCTCCGTTCGACGTGATCGTCTGCAACCCGCCCTACGTGGGCACGGCGGCGGACGTGCCGGTACAGGACAGCGTGCGCAAGTATGAACCGGCCGAGGCGCTTTTCGCGGGGCCGGACGGACTGGACGTGATTCGCCGCCTGGTGGCGCAGGCCCCGACGCGGCTGCGGCCGGGGGGGTATCTTGTGTTGGAAATGGCGTTTGACCATGAGCCGGCCCTGCGCGCCCTGCTGGCGCAGGCGTGCTGGCAGGAGCCGGCGTTTTATCGCGACGGCGCCGGGCACAGGCGGGTCGTGCAGGCCCGCCGACCGAAGGGCCACGCGGCGCACGTCGCCTGAGGATTACGAAGTGACTCTGCCCTATTTCGAAATCAACGGTGGTAAGAGACTGCGAGGGACGGTGCGTATCAGCGGGGCGAAGAACGCGGCCCTGCCGATCATGGCGGCCAGCATCCTGTGCGAAGGTGAAGTGATCCTGCACGACGTTCCGGACGTAAGCGACGTCACTTCGTTGGCCGAATTGCTGCGCAAGCTGGGCGTGAGCGTCGAGCGCCGGCCGGACAACTCGCTGCGTCTGCTGGTGCGCGACGAGATGAACTGCCACGCGGAGTACGACATCGTCCGCAAGATGCGCGCGTCGATCTGCGTGCTCGGACCGCTGCTGGCCAAGCGCCAACGCGCCCAGGTGTCCATGCCCGGCGGGTGTGCCATCGGCGACCGGCCGGTCAACCTGCACTTACAGGCGATGCGGCAGCTCGGGGCCGACCTCGAGCTGGTCAGCGGTGATATCGTGGCACGCGCCAAGCGGCTTCACGGCACGGAGATGTTCCTGGGGGGCCCGTTCGGCTCAACCGTGCTGGGAACCGCGAACGCCCTAACGGCGGCAGTGCTGGCCGAAGGCACCAGCGTAATCGAGATGGCCGCGTGCGAACCGGAAGTGGTCGACCTGGCCAACTTCCTGGTTCAGTGCGGCGCTTCGATCACCGGGCAGGGCACGCCGCGAATCATCGTCGAGGGCGTGCGGGCACTGAAGGGCTGCGAATACCGGATCATCCCTGATCGCATCGAGGCCGGCACATTCATGGTCGCCGCGGCCATCACCAATGGAGAGCTCAAGCTCGAAAACTGCCGGCTTGACCACCTCATGGCAGTCGTTGACCGGCTGGCCGCGATTGGGGTCAACGTAGAACGGGAGAGCAGCGGCGTGACCGTCTCGGCCTCGCGGCGGATCGAGCCCGTCGAGGTCACCACGCAGCCCTTCCCGGGTTTTCCAACCGATCTGCAAGCGCAACTGCTGACGCTACTGTGCCTGGCCGACGGCAACAGCATCGTCACGGAGAAGATCTTCCCCGACCGCTTCCTGCACGTGGCGGAGCTCAGCCGCATGGGCGCCCGGCTGCACAAGGAGGGCCCCACCGTCATCGTGCAAGGCGTGCGGCGCCTGGTGGGCGCCCCGGTGATGGCCTCGGACCTGCGCGCGTCCGCCGCGCTCGTGCTGGCCGGCCTGGTGGCGCGCGGCACAACGCGCATCAACCGCATCTACCACATCAGTCGCGGCTATGAAGGCCTGGAGGGCAAGCTGCGCGCCGTCGGCGCCGAGATCGAGCGTAAGGAGGGCGAAGAGCTCTGAAGCACGCCGAGCTCCGCGGCATCGGCCGGCAACACCGCCGCGGCCTCCAGCGAGCGTGGCGGCCCAGCGACGGGCCCCAGCCGAATCGCCCAGTGCATCGGCTGTCCGCTGTGTGCATCAACCATCGGGATACGTGCCGCCGGCACGCTCTCCCAGACTTCAATCGGACCGCGTTTGAGTCGCCAGGCCCAGGGCAGTACCTTGGGTATCGTCAGCATGAGGCCGATGTGCCCAACTAGTTGCAGCGCCACGCGCTTGAACGACACCGAGTTTCGCCGCAAGTGGAACAAGGTCCGCAGCATGTTCAGCGGGTTGTAGAAGGCAACATAGGCGCGCAACAGGTTCAGTTGCTGTCGCCAGGGCTCAGGATGACGGGAGGCCACCACGTGGTTGCCATCCTGGTACGCGTCCGGCACGTCGCGACCGCCCACCCGCCGAAAGACCGCCCCGGATGCCAAGGCCGGCTCCAGGTCGCGCGTGCCGATTGCCGGCCCCAGGTAGGTGCACTGGTATGTTGCGGCCCCCTTCGCAAACACGTAGCGGGCCTGATCCAGCAAGCCGGCCAAATCGCCGCGCCGCGAGCGCAATGGTTGCGCGTCGCTGTGGATCATCATCACGTGCGGCTCGATCCCGAGCTGGTGCATCAGGGCGAATAACTGGGCCGTGTTGCCGGCGTCCTGCCCCTTCTTGACCAATTCGCCGGTGATGTCTTCGATTCCGAACCACAGGCCGCGCAAACCGCCCTTGCGGCACAAAGGCAGCAGGTCGCGGTTCTTGTAAACGTCGAGTTGGGTGGCCTCGGTGTAGAACTTGATCAGCCGGCGCAACGGTGCACCGCCGCAGGTCGTCTCCGCCAGCGCTTTCATCAACTCCATCACCGTCGTGCGGTTGTTGAAGAAGTTGTCGTCCGTGCCGAAGAAACTGCGAATCCCGAAGTTCTCGTAGATGTGCTTGATTTCGGCGGCGAAACGCGCCGCGCTCTTGTGCCGCCAGGTCCGTTGATTCGCCGCTGGAATGGGGCAGTACGGACAGTGGAACCGGCAACCCTGCGTCGCAATGATCGACGCGATCGGCGAGAGGCGCTGCACCTTCGACGCCGGATGCGGCTGGGGACGCAAACGCGTCCCACGATGCCGCGGCTCCAATACTCGATAACCCGCGTCGGGCAGCGGCAACTCGTCCAGATCGCGCAACAGCCGCTGCACACCCGTGTTGACCGCCACCGGCGCGCCCGGCGGCGCGTCCGGCGACAGGTAAACGAGGCCGGGTACCTGCCTCAAGGCCCCCGCCCGGCGCGCCCGGTCGTACGCCGACCGCAGCGATTGTCCGGGCGACCAATCGGCCAAGATCGTCTCGAGCAGATTCAGCAGCACGAAGGCCTCACCAAGGACGACGCAATCCGCGCCGTCGCCCGGCTGGGGCCCCGATTCGAAGAAATGGGTCGGTTCGTAGATAGCTTTCGGCCCACCGGCCACGATCAGCGGACGCTCCGGCCCCAAGCGGTGCGTGTCACGCACCAACTCGAAGGCGGCCGCGGCGTGAACCTGCATGGACGACACGAGCAGCACGTCGAGCGGCTGCCCGTCCAGCTCGGCCAGGCTGGGCCGAAAATTCGGCGTCCATTGCTGGATTACCACGCGCAGGTGTTCGAAGCCGGCGGCATGCAGCACGTCCGCAAGCGTTCGCACTGAACACGGCGCCATGCGCGTGTCCGCGTACCAATACGGCAACATGTGAGTGCGCCGGTCATAAGCATACACCAACCCAAAACGCAGACCGTGCGCGTCACGCCGCTGTCGCAGCCGCTCCAGCGCAGCGCGCAGCGTGCCATCGGGGAGGAATACGTCGTCGCCACAACGGCGCGGCAATTCCATGGCAGCATTCCCTTGCTTGTGGCCAACAACTCACTAGGAGCGCTGCTGGCCCTCGTCGCCGGCCGGGAAGGTCTCATCGACCTCCCCGGCCGTCGGCGACCCGGTATCAACGCCATGCTCCGAGCGGCGTTGCCGCTTGCGCTCGGCCTTCTCAGCTTTCTTCACTTCACGCTGACGTTTTCTGAACTCGCGCTCCCCTTTGTGACTGGACGGTTTCTTCCTTGTTGCCATTCGGGCTCCAACAGCAGCCGACCAGTCCCCAGGCCAGCGATCTTACCCGCGCCGGCGTAAGTCCGCCGGCCGGGCGGCACGACGGCCCAGGCTCGCCGGGCGACTACCAGCGACTGCGGCCTCGGCCGCCGCCACCGCCACCACCGCCACCACCACCACCGGCCGGCCGCGGCTTGGCTTCGTTCACGCGGAGGGTGCGTCCGCCAAAGTCCTTGCCGTCGAGCGCCGTGATGGCCTCCTGAGCCTCCGCGCTGGAGCTCATCTCGACGAAGCCGAAGCCCTTGCTCTGCCCAGTAGCCCGGTCGGAGATAACGCTCGCGCTCTCCACGGTACCGTGACTGGCGAACAGGCGTTCGAGATCAGCGCTGCTCACGTCATAACCCAGGTTGCCGACATACAGTTTTTTTCCCATCGAGAATCTCCAAGCGGCTCGATGATACTCGCCCGCCGACGCCCGTCGACGTCAGTATTCCGACGCCGATGAACCAGAACCCCGACTCGTTTGGCCAACTTGCAGTCCGAGGACACCTCGGGCCCAGCAAATGGCCCTTCTTCGCGTGGGGCTAAGCACGGTCCGGCACTTGCGACGTTGGGGTGGGGCAGGACGGGTCTCTCGAGCTCCAAACAGCTTCCGGCGGCATCGGCCGCCCTTCATCAGCCAAACGCCGCAGATCGCAGACAGCACAGTGCCATCGCACGGTCCCGGCGCGTCACACTCGCGATTGAGCCTCAGTGACCAGTCCAGTTCAGCAAACGGAGCCCTGAATGATAGGCAGGTCTCGGGAAGCGGAACGATCAGAGAAGGTCATCGTACACCAAGTTGAAATACTAGCGCGGATTCGCGCGGTTGCCAAGTGCCCGTGGCGAGATTACGGAATTTTGCGCCCCCCCCCCCCGGGGCAAGGACCGTGGCAGACAAACCCGCGCTGCAAGGTCCCGTCATTCCAACGCGTTGACACAGGCATTCGTACTGATACGATACCATTTGCGGGCCGAGATTCTGCGGTCCCGGGTTGCACGTCGCCGGCGTCGGCACTCGCCGTCCCCCGGGCCGTGGCTTCTCCACTTGAGGAGGTTGGGAGATGACGCGCGAACTTGTTACGGGATTGATCGTGGGCGCCTTTGTCCTGGGAACGGCTGTGAACGCTTCGGCTGAGGCCGTCATGACGCTGCACGTTCTGCCCGGCTCGTCCGGGACGGTGGCGCTGGAAGCTACCGCCGGTCCGGATGTTGTGCTGCCGTTCACTGATGACGGTGACGGCCTGGTCACGCTGCCGACGGACGTGCTCTTCGCGGCTGACTACGGCCGCATTGAGTGGGCCAACGGGGCGCACCTGGCCTGGTGCAACGGTTACTCGATCGAGCCTCTGCCGGGCGACATTTTCGAGAAGCCCGGCTTCGTGACGCCGGCCGGGCCGGACCTGATGGTCCTGGCCGATCTGGTGGCCCTTGCCGACGCGGGCGTCACGTTCAGCGAAGGCCAGCTTTTTGAGGTGGTCGGGGGTGGAATCGGGGAGACGCCGCTGGTGCAGATCAAGGATGCGTCCGAGGTAGTGGACGCCGGTCAGTTGCTGGACCCGGCCTTCGTCACGGCGCTGCCGGACTACACCGGCCCGGCCCTGTATCGGGCCGCCGGGAGCATCCTGTTCGTTCCGGAACCGGCCTCAGCGGTGGTCATGCTGCTGGCCGCCCTGTTGGGCCTGAGACGACGCACGGCTATCAGCAGATGCTGACGTGGGCCGGCACGGGCGAGTCTTCAGAGATTCGCTCCTGCTTGACTTCGCCGCCGGCACAATGGAAGAGCGTTTGATCTTCCTTGATCCGGGCCTGCAAATGCACGGGCCGGTGCCAGATGTGCTCCAGGTTGCGCAGGCATTCCGTGGCGTACTTGATGTCCAGGTCGACGCCGATGTGCTTATGGGCGAGGTAGAGCTCGCCGCGGTTGGCGTAGTTGCCGTCGACGACGTAGATGTACGGCTGCCCGTGGTTGGTGAGCATGAACAGCATGGTCTGTTTGATGTGATCGAAATCGCGGTTGACGACGACCATGCGACCGGTGGCCGGGTCGTAGCGGTAGTGATAGAGCTTGTGGCGCTCAACGAACTCGGGCGTCAGAAACTCATCGATGAAGGTGATATCGTTGTGGACGCGGCGGACCTCGAAGATTTTCTCGCGCCCCTGCTTCAGGCCGGTATCCCACTGGCGACGCCGTTCAATCGAGTCGCACTCGTCGAAATCCTTGCCGAAGCGGCCCTTGTTCCAGCGTTCCTCGATGTCGCGGAGCAGTTCGACACCGAGCTTGTACGGATTAAGCCGGCCCGGCCCGGTAGCCAGCGTGCCGGAGTGATGATCGGCGTATGAGATCAGCTCGTGGTCGCGCAGGTGGTAGCGCGTCATCATGTGCGAGTGCCAGTAGGTGGCCCAGCCCTCGTTCATGATCTTGGTTTGACCTTGCGGCGCGAAGTAGTAGGCTTCGGTCCGGATGATGTCGAGCAGGTCGGCCTGCCAGTCTTCCAGCGGCGCATGACGCAGCAGGAAGCCCAGCACGTCACGCTCCGGCGCGGCGGGGAAAGCCCGCCGCTGCTGCTCGGCCGCGGCCCGGTCGCGTTCGCGCTCGGCTGCCAGCGCCGCCGGCGGGTTGATGTAGCGCTCCATGTAGCGCTTGGCCGGGAAGCGGGAAACCTCCGGCGCCTGGCTGCGCTCCGGCGGCCGGTGGATTGAGCGGCGCGGTGGAGTGGGTTGCCGCTTCATGAAGGGCGAGTAGGGGTCGATCAGGTTCTCCAGGGACAGGCAGACGTCCAGGAAGCGCTCGACCGGTTCGAGCCCCTCGCGCTCGATGTGCCGCTGCACGCGCGTGGCGTGGTTCGCCATGCCATCCATCATCTTGCGACTGGTCTTGCTGAACCAGACGTTGTTCTTGAAGAAATCGCAATGGGCGTAGACGTGCGTCATGACCGTCTTCTGATCCACGAGCTCGTTGTCCGTGAGCAGGTAGGCGTAGCACGGATCGTTGTTGATCACCATCTCGTAGATCTTGCCGAGCCCGTAGGTGTGCTGCTTGCGCAGGCGCTCGTACTCCATCCCGAAGCGCCAGTGCTGGTAGCGCTGCGGGAAGCCGCCGTACGCGGCGATCTGGTTCATCTGGTCGAAATCGACCAGCTCGAAGATGGTTTCGAAGAAGTCCAGGCCTTCGGCCCGGGCCCGCTCCTCGATAATTCGCCGCTGCTGTTCGAGCTCCGCTGGAAACTGCCGCAACACGGTCACCTCCGCAATCAAATCCTACCGATTGTATCGTCTCAACGGCGTCGGGGCCTTGGGCAGCGGGCCGGTTCTCGCACGCCGTGGCAGCGCCGGCCGGCCACGGTCTGGTGGGCGCGGCATTTACCTCCCGCCCAACCGCGGGTAGATTCCGGGCAACGGCCACCTGCGGCCGATAGAATGTGCTTATCAGATACTGTCGCCCCGCGCACGGCCGGCCTGCGCGGCCGAAGCGCCTGGAGAGGATCATGAGCGAGCCGACAGCACCGGAGTCGGCCTCTGGGGGGCCGCCCGCACGACCAAAGCCCTCTCCCTGGATATTCGCCGGCCTGCTAGCCCTGCTGGCGGTCTGGTTTGTCGTGACCCAGGTGATCCAGCACACGGGCCCGCCCATCGCCTGGATTCACAACGACCTGCCGGCCGCCGAAGCTGCCGCCCAAGAGGCCGGCCGGCGCGTATTCCTCATGTTGCACGAGCCGGGTTGCCCGGTGACCGCCGCGAACGAGCGCGACCTGCTGTCAACCCGCTTTGCCCGCGAGCGGCTGGCCAAGATGGTCTGCTGCCGCGTCGAGCTTTCCGAGACAGACCCGCTACGGCAACGCTTCGGTTTCCGCGGGCAGCCCCTGATGCTCGTGCTGCAGCCCGGTCTGGCGGCACCGCTCGGGCGACTGGAAGGCAAGATCGACGAGCTCCAGTTCAAGACCTATGTCGACCCCGGGCGGGTCGAGGAGCCGGAGTAGCCGTGCGCGCGACTGCGGCGCCAGTTCTGCGGTCATTGACCACACGCCCGCCGCTAGCCGCCACCGTGCGAGTAGGCCTGATTTGCGGCCTGCTCGCCCTAGTGCTGTACGTTCTCACCTGTGCCCCGGGGGTCGAGTGGCAGGATAGCGGCGTTCACCAGTATCGCATCGTCACCGGACAGGCCGAGAACTCCCGCGGGTTGGCGCTCTCGCATCCGCTGCATTACTGGCTGGGCCGCGGGTTGCTGCGCATCCCGCTGGGCGAGCCCGCCTATCGTTTGAATCTCCTCTCGGCTGTCTGTGGGGCCGTCGGCGTCGGACTGCTGGCCGCGCTGCTCACGCGCCTGGTCCGCAGGCAACAGGCAGTCCTGTTTGCCGCCGGTGCTCTGCTCGTCGCACACAGCTACTGGCAGATGTCCGCACTCACAGAGACGTATACGATCGCCGGCGCCCTGATGGTGCTGGAGTGGTGGCTGCTGCTGGCCTACGTGACCCGCGGGCAACCACTCTGGCTGGTGGCCTTGTTCGGCGTCAACGGCCTGCACGTGGCCGACCATCCGCTCGGGTTGCTCACCGGCGTAACTTACGTCGTTCTGTTGCTGGAGCGCGTCGTCCGCGGGAAGCTGCCGGCCCAGTGGCTGTTGGCGGCCGCGGTGGCCTGGCTCATCGGCGCCAGCCCTTATCTGGCCCTCGCGGCCGGCTACTACCAGCGGACGGGTGATCTGGCGATGACCATCCGGTCCGCCCTGTTCGGCGGCGGCGAGACGGGCGGCTATGCGCAGGAGGTTCTCGCCGTTCGCGTTGGCACCGCGCAACTGGCGCTGGCCGGCCTCACGCTGGGCTACAACTTCCCGTCGCTGGCCGTTCCGTTGGCGGTTGTTGGCATCACGCGCCGGCCGCGCCGGCGCAACCGCACCTTCCGCCGGGTGCTGCTGGCGCAGACGCTGATAGTGGCGGGATTCGTGCTCCGCTATCCGATCCCTGACTTGTACACGTTCTTCGTCCCGGTGTGCCTGCTGGTGGCCTTGTGGCTGGGCCTGGGCATCGACTGGTTCTTGCGGCGCACGCCCATGGGGCGCGCCCGCCCCTGGCGGACCGCCGTCCTGGTGGTCAGCACGCTGCTACCAGTGGCTGTCTACGTCGTCTTCCCGGCCGTCGCCCGGGAGCGCCAGTGGCTGCGCGCGCGGCTGCGCAACCTCCCGCATCGTGACGAGTACGCCGCCTTCTTCAAACCGTGGCGCCACGGCGACGACTCCGCCGCCCGCTTTGCCCGCGAGACACTTGAGTTGGTCGGGCCATACGGGTGGGTCCTGGCCGACCACACTACCGCCCCCGCCCTGGCCTATACGTACATGTTCCACGGCGGGCCGCCCGGCGTACGCGTCTACTGCGGACGAATCAGCTTCACCCCGCCTGACGCGCTGGTGCTCGAGCCGGAGGATGCTGAGGAATATGTGCGGGCCGGCGGCCGCGTGCTGGCAGTAGCCGGATGCGCCAGCGAGCATGCCTGGGGGCGGCATCTCAACATGGACAAGTCGGACCAGTACAACTGGTTCGTCCTGCCTTCCCCGGAGCCATAGCCATCCGGCGCCCGGATGACCGACCGCCGGCCGGCAGCGCTGCTATGCCAGTCCCAAGTCCGCGGCGCGGGCCTGCAGTGCCGTGACGCAGTGCCGAATGTGGTCGTCCAGCGGGATGTCCAGCAACTCCGCCCCGGCCTGGATGTCGTCGCGTGAGACCGCGGCCGCGAACGACGGCGTCTTCATCTTCTTCTTCACGCTCTTGGGTTCGAGCCCTTCCAGCCGGTTTGGGCGGACGAGCGCGCACGCTACCAGGAAACCGCACAACTCGTCCACGGCGAACAGCGTCTGGCGTAGCGGGCAATCGCGCGGATACTCTGCCAGGTTCCATTCCGTGTGCGAGAGAATCGCCCCGACGATCTCTTCCGCGACGCCGCGCTCGCGCAGTATAGCCGCGCCCGCGGTCCCATGGTCCGGCGGATTCGGGTAGCGCTCATAGTCGAAATCGTGCAGCAGGCCGGTAACGCCCCAGGCCTCTTCGTCAACGCCGAAGTGCCGCGCGTAGTGGCGCATGGCGGCCTCGACGGCCAGCGCGTGCTTGCGCAGCGAGTCGTTCTGCGTGTATTCGCACAGCAGGTTCCAGGCTTCCTCGCGCGTCATCATCACCTCCACACACTTTCCAGCGGGATTGGCCGAAGCCGCGTTCGCCGCCGGGCCGGGCCCTTGCCGCGCTCATGGCCACAGCACGGCGGTCGGCACATGACCTTTCATGCGCCCCAGCTCGCGCAGCGCCTCTTCGTACTCGGCGTAGCGCCCGACGAGCACCACGTACATCATGACCCCATGACGCGGCTCACGCTTCAAGTACGCCGAGACCCCCGCGCGCTCCAGCTCGAGCACCTGCTGGTTTGCGTTCGTCTCCCGGGAGAAGACGCCGCACTGGACGGCGAAGTGACCGGCCCTGATCTGGACACGCCGCCCGGCGGCCTCCGCCATCACCCCGGCCGGGTATTCGCGCACCACGCGCTCAAACGCCACCCGGGCCGCATCCCAGCGGCCGGTGCGCTCGTGGCAAACGCCCAGCCGAAACAACAGTGTGTCCGTGGGCGGCACGGCCGGCGCCACTTCCACGGCCGCCGCATAGGCGCGCCCGGCCGACTCCCAGCGCTCGTCTTCATAATCCAGCGTCCCCAGGACCGAGTAGGCGCGCCAGCGAACTTCGCGGTCCTCCGTAACGCGCACGCACTGCGCCAGATCAGCGCGGGCCGGCTCGCGCTGCTGGCTGCGAGCGTAGGACAACCCCCGCACGTACAGGGCCCGTCCCAGTTCCGGTTGGTCGCCGGCTTCGCCGACGAAGCGGGTCAGCGAGCGAATCGCCTCGTCGTAGCGTCCGGCGTTGAATGCCCGCTCGCCCTCGGTCAACCAGGCCCGCTGCTGCTGCGTCATCCCCTGGCATCCGCACAGCACCAAGCCCACCAGCGTGGTCCAAATTGGCAGCATTCTGTTTCGCATGGGCGTCAAGTTACCGCCGCCTGATCGTCCGGGAAACCTCGGCCGCGCAATTTGACTCCCCCCCGCGGCCAGCTACGATTAGGAAAATGGCTGAAATAACCCCGGCCCGGCGACGATGAGAGCAGTAGTGCGGCCCGGTTTGCGCACCCCGCGCACCGGTTGCCGGTCCGGCTAACACCCACCCACGAAACATAAACCGGCTCAGCCCGGAAGGATGCAGAAATTTGGATCCACTGACGCAGGGCGCTTTAGGTGCCATAGCCGCCCAGGCGGTGTGCGGTAAGCATCTGCCGCGCAGCGCGTGGCTCATCGGGGCGGCCGCGGGCATGGCCGCCGACCTCGACGTCCTGATCCGCCCGGCCGGAGCGCTGCTCGGGGGCCTGACCTACCACCGGCATTTCACGCACGCGCTGGTGTTCATTCCGATTGGAGCACTGCTGTCGGCAATCCCGTTCCTGCTGTTTCCGCGCTTGCGGCGGCACTGGCCGGTCGTATTGCTCGCGGCCCTGGTGGCGTACGCGACGCACGGACTGCTTGACTCGTTCACGAGTTATGGGACTGTCTTGTTCTGGCCGTTTAGCGAGGCCCGCGTCGCGTGGGACATCATGCCCATCGTTGACCCGGTCTACACCCTCCTGCTGATAGCCGGACTCTGCGCTTCTGTCGCACTGCGCCGGCGTTCGCTCGCCGTGGTCGGCGCGACGCTCAGCCTGGCCTACATGAGCTTTGCGGCGGTGCAGCACACCCGGGCGCTCGACGTCCAGGGACAACTGGTCGAGAAGCGCGAACACGCGTACGTTCGCGGCCGCGCGCTGCCCACGCCGTTCAACCTCGCGATGTGGCGGTCGATATACGAGGCCGACGGGCTGCTCTACGCCGACGTCGTGCGTGTGCCGTACTTCCGCGCGGCCGAGGTCCGCCTGGGCGCCGCCACGCCGATTGTCACGCTGGAGACTCTCGAGGCCGAGCAGCCGCTGGGGCCCGAACTACGGGCCGTGTTCGAACGCTTCGCCTGGTTCGCCGACGGCTATACGGCCTGGGACCAGCGTGCCCACCGCACGATCGGCGACATGCGCTACGGCGTGTCCCCGGAGGTATTCGCCAGCCTGTGGGGGCTGGAGTTGCCGGAGCCGGGGGAAGACGGCCAGGCACGTTTCGTTCGGCTACACATGGGCTGGCGGACCGGGCTGCGGCGGATGTGGGTTGCGCTGTGGGGCCACGATCCGCTGTTCCACCCCGTGACCGCGGTGATTGCCAAGACGGATGTCGGTCCGAGCCGACCGGCGCAACTTCTGGAGCCGCGCCGGACGGCCATCGACCGATCTCGCTGAGCGGCGCCCCCGGTCGGCGCTGACGCATGGCACTAGCGCCAGCCGTCGAGGGGGTCGAAGCGCACGTATGCCGTCTGGTCGCGAATCTCAAGCCGGCCGACGCGAAAGGGCCGCTTGCCGTTCTGCCACACCCACTCGTTCCGGATCCGTAGCGTGTCGCCGGCCAGTAGCGCCTGCCCGTCCGACTCGCGCGGCAGCGACTTGCCCAGAGGCTTGAGAACCTGGCTGCGCAGCACCGGCAGTTCGCCAGAGCGCACGGCTTCGACGTGAATCAGCAATTCGTTGGGCGTTAGCTCGAAGCGTCCCACGGCGGACAGAATCGCCGTAACGGGACCCCTGCTTGCCGTGGCGGCAAGGCGGATGCGGTCGCCTGGGAGCAGGTTGACCTGCGGGTCGGTCAGCCCTTCGATGTCCACCTGCCAGCCAGGCCACAGCTCGGCCCGCTCGACGAGCCAGCGATTGAGCCGGTCCTCCGGCAGTTCAAACTCGATGCTCTCGTCGGCGTTGAGCGCCGCGCTGATCTGATCGAACAGGCGCGCCAACTCGCGCTTGTCTTCGTTTAGACGGCTGCGGTCTATGGCGGCCGGCGCGTACCAACTCGGGCGACACGTGGCCGCCCCGACCACGGCCAAGGCGATTACGGTGGTCGTCGCAGACAGCAACAAGTAGATGATTAGCCAGCGGAAACGACGGGGGTGTTTGAGTCGGCGTGCCACCGGCGGGATTCACCTGTCGGCGAGCCGCGCAGCGGTACGCCGAGCGGAAGGAGAGCGGAGGACGTGCGGGCCCCCCGCCCTACGGTAGATCATCTTCCTCGTCGAGCTCGTCCAGAGCGGAGATCGCATCCTCCAGGTCGAAATCGTCCGCGGTCAACTCGAAGACCTCATCGCGCCCCAGATCGACCTCCTCGCGAGCCGGCGTCGTGATCGTCGCCTGTCCGCCGTCGTCCAGGTCTTCGCCTTCTTCCGGCTCAGTCATAGTGACCTGCTTGCCGACCGGTTGCAGCAGCGGGCGACTGGCGACCGGCTTGATCTCCTGCGGCTCGCCGTCGATCTGTACGACGAAAACGACCGGCCCCACCATGAGCCGATCGCCGGCGGCCAGCGGCTTGTCGGAAACCCGCTTGCCGTTGACGTAGGTGCCGTTCGAACTGCCGAGGTCCCGCACGCGGACTTCCTTGTCCGACAGCGCGATCTCACAATGGCGGCGTGAGACATCGCGTGTTGGGATTCGCAATTGGCAGTCCGGCCGACGACCGATAATCGTCGTCTCGGTGGACAGCAGCAAGTCGCGACGCTCGCCCTCACGAAACCTGATCAGCACGACTTTCATAGAAGAACCCTTCAGCAGCCGAGAGCGTTCAAGATCAAAGTCGAGCCCCGGACGGGCCGCCCCTTCGCTGCCCCCGGCCCGGAGTCCCGGCTACAATCGCCAAACGTTTGTCTCTGCTGGTTAATGCTAAACGAAATCTAGCGCAATGGCAATGGGTTCCACAATTTGCGCACTGTACGTCCATGTACCGATGTGTCGGTCCAGGTGCGCCTACTGCGATTTCTACTCCGAGGTCATCCGGCCCGGGGTAGTCGCGCCGCTGGTGTCGGCCACACTGGCAGAGCTGGAACGCGCCGGCCGAGACCGGCCGCTGAGTTTCCGGACGTTATTTGTCGGCGGCGGGACCCCCACCGCCCTGCCGACGGACGCCCTGGAAAGTCTGTTGCGCGGCTGTGCCGCCCGGGTCGGTGACCCAGAGCCGGAATTCACCGTCGAGGCCAACCCCGCCACCGTCATTGCCGCCACCGCCGACATGCTGGTTTGCGCGGGCGTTAACCGGCTCTCGCTCGGGGCCCAGTCGTTCCTGCCCGCCGAACTGGCCGTGCTCGAAAGGGCCCACGCACCGGGTGCCACCGCTGAAACGATTGAAACCTGCCGGGCGGCCGGGCTGAGCCATTTCAGCCTCGACCTCATTTTCGGCATTCCGGGGCAGACGCTGACGACCTGGCGGCATAGCCTCGCCGCCGCCATCAGCCTGGAACCTGAGCACCTCTCCTGCTACGGGCTGACCTACGAACCCGGCACACGGCTGTACGCACGGCTCACAAGCGGCGAGGTTGAACGGGTCCATCCGGACCTCGAGGCGGATATGTACGAGCTGGCCATCGACACGCTGGCGGCCGGCGGCTACCACCAGTACGAGATCAGCAACTTCGCCCGACCCGGAGCCGAGTGCCGCCATAATCTGACCTACTGGCGTAACGAGCCCTACCTGGGCATCGGCCCCGCCGCAGCCGGCTACGTGGACGGCCTGCGATACAAGAACGTCGCCGACACTGATGCGTACATCCGCGCGATCAATGCCGGCGAGACGCGTTATTGCGAACAGGAGCGCCTGGACCCTGCGCAGTGCGCGCGGGAGACGGCGATGCTGGGGCTGCGCACGACGGCCGGGCTGGATTGCCGGCGATTCTCGGAACGGTTCGGACTGGACCCCCTACACTTCTTCTCGGCTGCCATCGAGAAGCACGCTCGCAACCGGCTGCTGGAAGCCGACACTGAGCACATCCGCCTGACGCGCCGCGGGCTGCTGCTGGCCGATCGCGTGATCGCAGACTTCCTGTAGCCAGCCGCGCGCAGCTTGCGCCGGGCCCGGCGTCCTCAGCAGGCCGACCAGCCGCAGTGGCTGGCGCAGCGTAGGCACCCTTCCTGGCGGGCCACGCCGCCGCCACATTGCGGGCACTTCACCAGGTAGCCAGTGGCGGCATCGTGATGGTGCTTGACCGTGGCAAGGAACTCCGTGAGCGTGACGGCCGGCGTGGCGGAGGCGGCCGTGACAGACTTGACGGCCCGGCCGGCGCCGGGGGAGCGTTTTGGATCTTTCGTGATTCTGAGCCGCTCGGGAGCCTCGTCCAACTCGGCCACCGCCGTGCCGGCCGGCAGCGGCTGGGCGCGGCCCGTAGCGGCGCCGCCATTGCCGCCCGCGCCGGGCCGAGCGACGCGGGCGCGCGCACTGCCCTCGGGCGCCAAGCGCTCGTCCAGACGGGTCGGCGCCGCGCGGCGCAGCTCGACAACCTGGCTCTCGCCAGCCGCAGGGGCCGCCCGGCCAGCGCCGTTGCCACGCTTCTCGCGAGCCGGGCCGGCGGTGCTGGGGGCGACTTTGACATCCGGCGCCCGCAGCGCCCGGTCCATGCTGGGGGCGTGCTTGTCGTGCGGCGCCGGCGGGGTGCCGTCCAGATCAGCCAAGTCGGCTTCACCCAGGAGCAGCGCCCGCAACCCGAAGCGATCCTTTGCCCGGACGTACTTCTTGAGCGCACAAGCCAGGCCGTCCGGCAACGACATCACGCGGCCCGCCCGCGTCGGAATCTGCAGCGAGGAGCCAATGCCCTCCCACTGCCGGATAAGGTGCTTCAGGCTGCCGCCGGCCCGCAGCCAGAGCGAAGCCGGCCGGCAAATGCCTTCCAGGTCGCTGTTGGCCACGTCGCCGCCCTTGCCAAGCTGCGCGAAGATCTCGAGCTCACGCTCGCTCCGCGGGTCCACCGTGATCTTCACGTGCATGTTGCCGAACGCCGTCATCTGGCGAATCCGGAAGCCGCTCACGATCTCCGGCAGGTCGGCCGGTTCGATGGAACCGGTAACCGCGACGGCGGACCGGTTGCTCGGGGTTGCCGGCGCCGCGCCGTCACCATCCGCGGCGTCCGTATTACAGTCCGAACAAGCCGGCCCGCCATCCTCGGCCTCATCAGGGGTCCCGGAGACCCCCTCGCTCGCTTCATGCCGTTCGTCGCCGCTCTTGTCCAGGGCCATCGGCTGAAACTCGCGGCAACCATCGCGGTAAACGGTTACACCCTTGCAGCCCAGCTCGAAGGCGAGGTGGTAGATGCCTTCCACATCCGCCACCGTCGCGCTGTGCGGGAAGTTGATCGTCTTGCTGATCGACGAGTCGCAGTGCCGCTGGAAACCGGCCTGCATCCGCACGTGCCACTCCGGCGAAATGTCGTGCGCGCATACGAAGACGCGCTTCACATCGTCCGGCACGTCCGGCAGGTGCGCCACCGTGCCCACGGCCGCGATCTTGCGCAGCAACTCGTCGCTCAGGAAACGGCGCTGTTCCGCAACGCGCCGAAACGTCTCGTTAACCTCCACGAGCGGGCGCTCACCCTGCTTCTGGCCCCGCAGCACGTTGCGGATGAACGCCAGCGAGAACAGCGGCTCCACCCCGCCCGAACAGTTCGCGATGATGCTGATCGTGCCGGTCGGGGCCACGGTCGTGACCGCCGCGTTGCGCATCAGCCGACCATGCTTCGTCTGCCAGATGCTGCCGGCCCAATTCGGGAATGAGCCGCGCGCCCGGGCCAGTTGCTCGCTGGCCGCGTGCGCCTCGTTGTCCACGAACTCCATGAAGCGCGCGCCCCACTCGACGCCCGCGGCACTGTTGTACGGCACATTCAGCGCATACAGCGCATCGGCAAAACCCATGATCCCCAGGCCGATCTTGCGATTGCTCTTGCAGATCCGGTCAATCTCGGGCAGCGGGTAGTTGTTGGCATCAATCACGTTGTCGAGGAAGCGCACGGACTCCTGCACCGTCACCCGCAGGGCCGCCCAGTCAACCTCCGCCTCCGGCGTGCAGGCGTTCCGCACGAACGCGCCCAGGTTCACACTGCCCAGGTTGCAGGCCTCGTACGGCAGCAAGGGCTGCTCGCCGCAGGGATTCGTCGCCTCGATGCGCCCCAGGTGCGGCGTCGGGTTCTGCTCATTGATGCGGTCAATGAAGACAATACCCGGCTCCCCGGTCTGCCAGGCGTTACGCACGATGATCTGCCAGATGTCGCGTTTGGTGTATACGCGTCCGCGCAGCTCTTCGGGCAGCAGTCCCGTCAGGCGCGGCGTGGCGAAATAGCGCTCCGGCTGATCCGCGGTGACCGCCTCAACGCAGTCCACTTCCACCAGCGTGCGCACGTCATACTTCCAGATGTCCACGTCGCGCGGGATCACGAAGGCCTTGCCGTTGCGCGGGTTGCGCGTCACGTGCGGCGAATCGGGATCCGCCTGGAACTCCTTCATCCACGTGTCGGTCAGCTTCACGGAGATGTTGTAGTTCGTGAACTGGTTCAGATCCTGCTTGGCGTGCAGGAACTTGAGGATGTCCGGATGATGGATGTACATCATCCCCATGTTCGCGCCACGGCGGAACGCCCCCTGCTGGATCGCATTGGTCGCTTCGCTGAAGGCCCGCCAGAACGTGATCGGGCCGCTGGTCGTGCCGCCGCTGGATTGGATAAAGTCGCCGGTCGGCCGCAACTCGTCGAAAGCGAAACCGGTTCCGCCACCGGCCTTCTGGATCAAGGCCGTATGCTTGATGCTGTCGAAGATGTCCACGATGGAATCGCGCACGGGCAGCACGAAGCAGGCCGAGAGCATGCCCATCTCACGGCCGGCATTCATCAGGGTCGGGGAGTTCGGCATGAACCGGCCGCTGGTCATCAAGCTGTAGAAGCGCTCGTGCCAGGCGTGCCGCTCCGTCGGGCTGGCCCCGTAGCCCAACTCCACGTCCGCCACTGTGCCGGCGACGCGGCGGAACAAGTCGCCCGGGGTCTCGGTACACTCGCCGGCCTCGTTCTTCATGAGGTAGCGGGCTTCGAGGACTTTGCGGGCGTTCTCAGTGAAGTTGGGCTCGTCCGTGAGCCGACGGTCAGGCACACCAGTCGAGGAACTCATCAGGACCATCCTTGAATTAGCGGAGAAACAAGGCCTATAACATGCCTCAATCCGGCCATCCGGCCCATACGCAAGCCGGCGGCTGACCTCCAAAACGGGCTAATGCCTCGGCATCCACATTTAGGGGGCAATCTTCAATATACCCCAACATATTGGGGTCGTCAAACCGCCAGAGAACATTTCGCGTAAATGGCTAATATACCTTAAGTTGTGCAGCACATTCTTCATGCGCACTACATATTGTGTTAAGGCCCCTGTCAACAGGCAAGTGACACTGTTGACACCCGTACAATTTGCTAATATCGGCACGCAAACGACCGATAATCCGGCCCGCTCCCGTCCGAAGTTTACTGGGTGTTGCGTTCCCCCCGGAGTGTCGTCTATGCCAGGTACGGCTCGATCACGTACTGCGCCAGCAACGCCGCCCCCATTGGCAGGATGGACTCATCAATATCGAAACGCGGATGGTGCTGTGAGAAACTCTCCCCTTCCATGTCCGAACCCGCCCCGAGGAACACGAAGGCGCCCGGGACCTGCCGCGTGTAGTAGGCGAAGTCCTCGCCGCCGCCCTGTGCCGGCAGCATCCGCACGCGCTGCTCATCCCAGCCCAGCCGCCGTGCCAGTTCGACTACGTGCGTGACGACCGCCTCGTCATTAATCAGCACCGGGTAGCCGGGCATGATTTCCACGTCCACGGTGGCCCCGTGAGCGCGCGCCACGCCTTCCGCAACCGCACATAGTCGGTCACAAACGTGCGCGTGCACGACCCCGTCGAGCGCCCTCACCGTGCCTGACAGCAGCGCCGATTCCGGAATGATGTTCGTGGCCGAGCCTGCCTCTATCTTCGTCACCGACAGGACCGCCGCATCAGTCATCGCAACAGAGCGACTCACAATCGCATGCCAGCCTAGCACCATCTGTGCCGCCGCCACGATTGGATCCACGCACTCCTGCGGCATGGCGGCATGGCCTCCGCGCCCACGGACTATTACGCGGAAGTCGTTCACGGCTGACATGAAGGGGCCGACGCACACTCCGAGGGTCCCCACCGGCAAGCGCGACCAGACATGCAAGCCGAGGATCGAGCGCACGCCTTTGAGCACGCCGGCCGCGATCATCGGCTGCGCCCCGCCGGGCGGAAGCTCCTCCTGAGGCTGGAAGATGAACTTGACCCGGCATTCCAGCGTGGCTTCGCGTGCCTTCAGCAGCGCGGCGGCTCCCAGCAGCATGGCCATGTGGGCGTCATGGCCACACGAGTGCATGACACCGGGGTTCCGCGAGGCGTACTCCAGGCCGGTCTCCTCCTGCATAGGCAGGGCATCCATGTCCGCCCGCAGGGCAACGACGGGTTCGTCTTCGTCGCCGATAGTCGCCGTGACGCCCCAGGTGCCGCCGACACGCTCGACGGGCGTCAGCCCGAGTTGGCGCAGTTCGGCGGCGATGAAGCCGGCCGTCTCCTGCTCCTGACCGCTGAGTTCGGGCCTGGAATGTAGATGGCGTCGCCAGCCCCGGATGCGCTCGTACAAGGCCTCGGCGTCTTTAAGAACTTGTGACATAAATACTTATACACAAAAGGCCTGATGAACTGATAGCCCGCAGCCCATGCTATCGCATACTTGCCGTTTACTATGAGCACGGCGAAGCGGATAATAGACAAGGGGGAGGGCCGCGACAAGGCGTCGCAAGCGGAGACTGGGCGACATGTGGGTGTTCGGATCACAGTGTGACGAGTTCTACGTGGCCACCCGGCTGTTCCTGAAGCTGGATCTGAGCCCGACCCGCGAGTCGCTGCTGCACTTCTGCG
This sequence comes from uncultured Planctomycetales bacterium, assembly GCA_964550375.1. Taxonomy (GTDB): domain Bacteria; phylum Planctomycetota; class Phycisphaerae; order UBA1845; family Fen-1342; genus JAAYXS01. The sequence continues at coordinate 23,300 of CAZJYX010000013.1, forward strand.
AGCGGATCCGCCGGGCCTATCCCACGATGCGCCGTCTGCGCCGCCGGGAAGACGGCGGTGTCATCCTGGACGAGGAAGATGACCGTCAACGCGGCCGCCGCTACCTGCGCCTGCATCCGGAAGCCCTCCGCTTCGGGCTGGTCGATCCGCCGGAGCGTAGCGAAGTTACGGCCATGGCGGACCTGATTCTCAACCAGGCCCCGGCCCACCTGAGCCTGAGCGACCTCGACTACCACAGCCTCGAAGTGGCCTACGGCTTCGACCTCGAGTACGCCGGCAACCACGACGAAATCGTGGCCGAGACGCTCCTGGCGGAGAACCCTCTGCATGCCGCGCTGGCCGGCGGCAACCGTCGCGTCATCGATTGCCAGCCTTGCCTTGGCGTATCGCTCTCGGACGACTTCGCCACCCAGGCGTACGTGGACGTGAAGGGGCGCACATCGATGCAGGAGTTGCGGCTTGGCGAGTATGAGCCCCAGGTTCTGAGCGTGTACCTGACGCTGCGGCGTGAGTTCCCGGCGGGTACAACCACGGAGTTGGCCGGTCTGCATCAATCCTTGCTGGAGACTGGCGAGGAACTGGCCGCCACGCGCGTGATTCCCCAGATCGTTCAACCGCTGCGTGAGGCCATCGCCACGCACCGCTAGACGCACCAAATCTCTCAGCAGGCGACACTTGCGACCGTCAAGTCAGGGTTACGCCTGTGGAGTGGCTCAATCGTGGTCCGGGCCCCCTTCCAAGCGGCCGCGCGCTCTTTCGACCTGCACTTCGGTTCGGCCGAGAATCTGGCGGACGCGCTCCACCAGCGCCCGCATGCCAAAGGGCTTGTACATGAGGTCATTTCCGCCGACCGACACGCCGTGCTCGGAAATCGTATCCGCAGTGTAGCCTGATACGAACAACACCCTCAGGCCCGGGCGCTTCGCTCGCAGCTTCCCGGCCACCTGCCGGCCATTCAGCCCCGGCAGCACCACGTCCGTCACCAGCATGTGGATCAGACCGGCGTATGATGAGGCGATTTCGATGGCGCGCTCGCCGCAATTCGCTTCCATAACGGTGTAGCCGGCACGGCGCAGCGTACCGGCCGCCAAGGCCCGCACGGCCTCATCGTCCTCGCAGACGAGGATGGTCTCGCCGCCGCCCATTGGGCGTGTCTCGGCCGGGGCGGGCGCTGCAGCGGGCGCACCGGCAGCGACCGCCGGGAAGAACACCTTGAACGTCGTCCCGTGCCCGACTCGGCTCGCGGTGTCGATGTGCCCGCCACTTTGGCGAACGATCGCGTAGACGGTCGACAGACCCAGCCCGGTTCCCTTGCCAACGGGCTTGGTGGTGAAGAAGGGCTCGAAAGCGCGTTCGACGGTGGCCGGGTCCATGCCGCAACCGCTGTCGGTTAAGGTAATTACGACGTAAGGGCCCGCGGTAAGATCCGGCCGCGCGGCACAGAACTCGGCATCGAGCTCGACGGCGGATGTGCTGATGTCCAGCGTGCCGCCGGCGGGCATCGCATCCCGCGCATTGACGACCATGTTCATGATGACCTGGCCGAACTGGCCGGCGTCCACCCGAATCCAGGGCACGTCGGCCTGCAAGTCGAAGCGGATCCGAACATCCTCGCCGACAAGCCGGCAAACCATGTCTTCCATGTCCACCAGCAGGCTGTTGGGATCCAGCCGCTCCAGCTTGGTAGGTTGCTGGCGACTGAACGTTAGCAACTGACGGGTGAGGACGCGGGCCCGCTCTCCGGCCCGCTCAATCGGGTCAAGTGCCGCCAGCACGCGCTCGCCCTCGCAGTGCCCGGCCTCCACGTCGGTCCGCAACATCTCGGCATGCGCCAGAATAACCAGCAGCAGGTTGCTGAAGTCGTGGGCGATGCCGCCTGCCAGGCAGGCAATCGCCTCCATCTTCTGGGCTTGACGCAGTTGCTCCTCCAGACGCGCGTGCCGGGCCGCGGCCTGCTTCTGCTCACTCACATCCTGGAGGATGCCGTCCAAACCCACCAAGTGCCCGGCGGCGTCTGCAACCGCCTGCCCCCTGGCATGCGCGAACCATCTGTGGCCCGCCCGATTGAGGCAGCAGAACTCCGCCTGGAACTCAACGCCCTCCCGGGCGCAGCGCCGCAACTCGGCCATCACCCGCGCACGATCCCCGGCGTCCAGATGCTGCTCGAAGAGCGCGCCCGTGGCGGGCACCTCGCCCGGCTCATAGCCGAACAGCCGGTAGGCCTCGTCAGACCAGACCACCTGCCCGGTCGAGCCATCCGCGCAGATGTAGCCCATCCGGACCAGTTGCGCGGCCCGCCGCAAGTGTGCCTCACTGGCGCGCAGTGCCTCGAGCGCCTGGCTGCGCTCGCGCCGCAAACGCAGCGTCTCGAACGCGCGTCCAAGCAGCGCCAGCAGTTCGTCACCGCCGAGCGGCTTGCGCAGGTAGTCGTATGCGCCGCGCTGCAGCGCGTCGATGGCCGTCTCGGTGTCGGCGTAGGCCGTTATGATCACGCACAGGGCGTCCGGGTCGCGCTGCCGCAACGCCGCGATCAGGTCAATGCCATTGGCCTGCCCCAACCGCAGATCGACGAGCACCACGTCCGGCCGCATGTCCGCGGCGACGCGGAGCGCCTCAGCGATGCTCCCGGCGGCTCGGGCCGCATACCCGCGCAACCGCAACAACTCAACCAGACTCTCGGCCAGGTCTTGATCGTCATCCACAACCAGAACCCGCCGCTCATCCGCTGCCGCCACCGTCGACTTGCTCTCGGCTGCCATGACCAAGCACTCCTGCCGAGTTTGCACCAGTCCGTCCAATCCCCGAGATAACGTCGTCGATGCCGCTGGGCAGCGCGACAAGCGCCGCCGTCATGCTTGGCGCGGCGCCGGCCGTGGCAGCCATAACACCGCCGTCGTCCCACGGCCGACCTCGCTGTCAATCTCGATCCCGCCGCCGTGCTGCGCCATGATCTGGCGCACGATCGGCAAACCCAGTCCGACGCCGAAGGCCCGCGTGCTGTAGAGCGGCTCCCATATTCTAGGCAAGTCGTCTGGTGAAATACCCGGTCCGGTGTCGCGCACACGCAACTCGACGCGATTGCCGACCGTGCCAGAACTCACCAGAATCTCGCGAGGCCCAGCAGAAGTATCCTCCAATGCTGCCACCGCGTTCTGCAAGACGTTCAGGACACAGCGCCGTAACCGATCACGATCAATCTCAATCTCTGTCGCGGCGTGCAGTTCGCGTTTCAGATTCACGCCGTCCGGAAGCTGGTACTCGTCCAGCACCTCCGCCAGCCATTCATCGATCGGCGTGAACACTAGCTCCGGCGGCGTGCCGCGCGCATAGTCCAGCAGCTCCTCGATGATGCGGTCACAGCGCAGGATGTTGCGCTCGCCGCGCCGCCAGATGCTCTCAATGTCCGCGCCATGCCTCAGCATATGATCCCGCAGCGCGTAGAAGGAGGTTCGCACGGTGCCCAAGGGGTTGCGCAATTCGTGCGCCACGCTGGCGGTCAGTCGTCCGAGCACGGCCAAGCGTTCCTTGTCAACCAGTTCGCGGTGAGCCGCCTCCAAGTCAGCGGTGCGCTCCGCGACTAGCTCCTCCAAGCGCTCGCGGTGGCGCTTCAGCTCCTCGTCGGCGCGCTTCCGTTCCGTGATATCCGTTGCTATATGAATTGCCTGCCGCAATCGACCTGCATCGTCGAAGATCGGCGTGCAAGAGACCAGGTACACACCCCCAAAGGCCTCCTGCTCCATCTCGACCGTGACGAGGCGGCCGCCGCGACACACGTCGTCGAACGGGCATCCCGGCGGAGGCCCGGTTGCCGTCGGGCCGTGGAAGATCTCCCAGCATTTCTTCCCCAGGAGCTGCTCCAGAGGCTTGCCGGAAGCGCGCACGACCGTCTCGTTGGCCGCGACGATGCCGCGCTCCGCGTCCAGCAGGACGACCGGCTGGCCGATGGCCTGGAAGATGTGCTCCCATTCCTCGCGCGCCCGCCGCAGTTCCTCCTCAGTATGCCGATGCTCAGCCACCTCCGCCCGCAGCTTCTCGTTCAGCACTGCCAGGGCGGCGGCCTGCTGCCCCAGCCGTTCGTGGCGCAGCGCGTTCTGGAGGCCAATCGCCACGCCGCTCGCCAGCGTCTTGAGGAAGGCCGACTGTTCGCTGAAGTCGCGAGTACCTGCCGAGGCCAGGCCGAGGGCGCCCAGCACTTTGCCACCTGACTGCAACGGCAGCGCTGCAAACGAACGCAGCCCGGCGTCCTTGCACTCCTGCCAGGTGCAGCGCTCGTCGCTGTGAATGTCAACCGAATAAACCGCCTCGCCAGCGGCTACAGCCCGGCCGCACAGGCATTCCCCCACGCGGTGCGTGCGCGCCATCGCCAGGCGCAGGTCCTCCCGCGGCGTCTGGCAACCACGCATCAGTAGCGCGTCGCGCTCGCGCAGGAACAAGACGGCCAGGTCGGGGCGCACGGCCTCCACCACGCTTCGCAAGCCGGCCTCAACGACATGGTCGACTGACAGGCTGGCGCGCACCTGCTCGTTGAGGTTCTGCAAGCTGGCCAGCTCACTGACACGCTGCCCGAGAGTTCGCTCAACCGCGCGCAGGCTAAGCTCCGACTGCTCGTGCTCCAGTACCCAAGCTCCCAAGGCGCGATTGGCTTGCTCAAGCTGGGCGAGCTTGTCCTCCAACTCGTGCCGGAGTGCCTGGGCGCGAACGGTCGGCCACCCGCTGTGGTCATCGGCAACCGCTACCCCCGACAATTCCGGCCGCGTGGGCGCACGCTCCAGCACCTCGCGCACGGCTGTGACCAACTCATTCGGTCCGGCGGTGTCCGTGACGATACGCTCCGCCCCCAGGCTGAGTGCGAGCGTCTCATCGCGCGCCGCAGCGCCGGCCGCTCCGTAGAAGACGAACGGAATGTGCCGCAGCCGCTCGTCCCGTTGCCACTCGCGACAGAGCAGCAGACCGCGCAGCGCCGGCATCAACAGGTCGACGACGACCAGGTCGGGCGGATTGGAGCGGGCCAACTCGAGCGCCGCGGTGCCGCTGGTGGCGGCGTCCACGCGGTAGCCGCAGGGCTCGAAGGCCGCCCGCAGCGCTGCGATCTCCCGGTCGCGCTCGTCAACGATCAGCAGCTTGCTCACGTCCGCTCCGGTTACGAGTGGTCTCGACGTCACGGACTCAGGGCTGAAGCCCTGGGCGTCGTCGCGCGCCGCGTCAGACCCATGTCGCCTGACGAAGCGGGCTTCGGCCATTCATCGGCCAGAGTTGCGGTACCAACAGCGCACTGCAGCAAACGCCAATTCTTGCCGCTGCCGCCTGCGCCGGTCGCCGTGCTGCCTGCGAGCAGGGCGCTTAATCAATGCACACCTCAAGACGACTGCCGACATGTTTCAGGCGCCGTCGCCAACCCCGTACCCTTAGCTAGGCGCATCATACCCCGTGAGACGGCGTATGCCACCCCCAACGACCTGAAAGCTCGCGAATCAATCGGGCGCCGCCGGCCCGTATCCCCCAGTCGGCGCGCAGCAAGCCGACGTCACCCCGCAGGAATCCGCTTGGGCTGTCCCCGAAGGCCGCTTTGCGGGCGTTAGCCAGGGGGCAGCCGGCAATTCAAGGGAGCCGCGTTGACACACGCCGCCAACCAACGGCCGGCGACCGTGAAGCTCAGGCATGCCGACGCTTACGTGACCAGCGTGGCGGTGCGGCTAGGTGGCGACGCTAACGATTCCTAACGCCAACTGCAGCGCGCCGTACACAATGTCCGCGACGCCGCCGCCAATACCGCGGTAGTCGCAGCCGGTCAGCAGCACTGGTAGAAGAAAGAGACTGCCCCAGAGCAGCTTGGCCCTAATCGTATTCCGTTTCATCAGAGCACCTCCTGCTGCAGCCGGGGTCGAGTAGTGGTCCAACATGGCCCACTGAATCCGCCGAATCCGGCTGGACAAGTTCTGAATTACTGTTCATATTATGAACTGTTATTCAGTGTCCGGCAAGCGTGGCCGCACAGATTCACGGCCCAGCTCGTTGGAGGCTTTATGCAGCCTGAACGTGTTCGGAGGATACCCGTGACAGGCGCACGGCCCAACCGCCGGCAGCGGCAGCGCCGACAGCACCGCGCCGAGATAATTGCTGCGGCACGTAAGCTCTTTGCCGAGAACGGCTTCGAGCGCACCGCCATGGCGGATATTGCCGCTGCCGCCGATTTCTCCGTTGGTGCGCTGTACAACTTCTTCGAGCATAAGCAGGACCTTTACCGGTGTATCATCCAGGAAATCGCCGAGGAGATTCACGTGGCGGTTTCCTCTGCACTGGCCTTAACCGGCACGCCGATCGAGCGTATAGAACGCTTTGTTGCGGCGCAGACGGCCGTACTGTCGAAGCATGCGGCGGTGGGCCGGATCTACTTTGAGTTGGGTATGGGCTCGCCGCTGGCCCCCACCGCCGGCCTGGCCACGGAACTCAGGGTTATGTACGAGCGAACGCTGGGCGCGCTTCAGGCCACGTTTCGCGAGGGCATCGAGACCGGCTGCTTCGCGCCGCTGGACCCGCTGGTGCTGGCACTGACGCTGGAAGCCCTGATTACGAGCTTCGTTCCTGTTCTGGCGGAGCGGCCGGACGCTTACAGTGCCGAACAGATGTCCGGCGCTGTTTGCCGAGTCTTCTTCGAGGGGGTGCGGGTGTAGGCGGCGGGGGCGCTCCACTCTCGCCGCGAGCCCGGTACACTGTGCCACACATGCTTCCAAACGCTGACCGATCGCCCGTCACGTGCCACGCCTCGCGCGCATACCTGTGGCTGAAGCGCTGCATGGACTGGTACGTGGCACTGGTCGCGCTGTTGGCCGTCGGGCCGGCGCTGGCGCTGCTGGGGTGGCTGGTCCGCCGGGATAGCCCCGGACCGGCGTTGTTCCGCCAGACGCGTGCTGGGCTCAACGGCCGCCCGTTCACTTTGGTGAAATTCCGCACCATGCGTACGGATGTCGATCCTTACGGCGATTCGCCGCAGTCCGGACAGGACCCGCGGCTGACGCGCATCGGCAAGTTTGTGAGAGAAACCAGCCTGGACGAGCTGCCGCAGTTGGTGAACGTACTGCTGGGCGATATGTCGCTGGTCGGGCCGCGACCCTTGTATCTTCAACAGGTCACGGAGTGGGACGCGCGGCAAAGATGCCGGCTGCTGGTAAAGCCCGGACTGACAGGCCTGGCCCAGATACACGGCCGGGGGACCCTGACGATCGAGGACAAGCTGGAGTGGGACGTGCGTTACGTCGAGCGGGCCGGCTTGGCGACCGACCTTAAGATCATCGGGCTGACGCTCCTCAAGCTGATCAGGCCCGGCGATATTTACGAGATCAAGTATTCACGCACGAAGGAGCGGCGCTGCCACGCCGCAGCAGGAGAACGGCAGGCCTAGCGGCCGCTGACGTGGGCCTTCCTCAGGGGCTGTTCCGCGCTGCCGGTGGGGTCGGCGGGGCCGACTGGGCCGGCTTGGTGAGCTCCAGGTAGCTGGCGGTCAGCGCGTCGTCGCGCAGTCCGCGCTGCGCCACGCGAAAAGCGGCATGGGCCGTGTCGAAATTCCCGCGCTGGAACTCCATGTAGCCCAGCAGGAAGTAGGTCTCGGCGGTGGCGCGGTTAGCCTTCAACCACGCGGCCAACTGGTCCACGTGCCGATCGAACTCCGCCTCTTCGAAGTAGTACGACGGCAAGCCCAGCGACATAAACCGCAACTTGGGTTGCAGTTGCAGCGCCCGCCGCAGGGACGCGCCGGCCTCGTCGTAGTGCCCCAGGGCCATGCGGGCCTGGGCCAGATGGATGCGGCAGGCCGGATCGCCGTGGTTCAGTTCGGCGGCCATGGTCAGTGCGATCAGCGCCTGGCGATACTCACCGGCCCGCAGTTGCTCCAGGCCGGCCGCGACGGTTCGCTCATGGTTCGCCAGCACGCGGGCCTCACGCTGCGCCATGTCCCGCGCGTTGAAGTGCCGCCCCTGCTCGCGCTGCGTGATGTACCGCCGTGCTCGATATGCGTCCTCCGTCGCCTGGCGATTTCCGGGGTGAACGCGCACATGGGGGGCGCACGCGGGCTGCCCCCGCTGAGTGACGTTCGACGGCCGATTCTCCGCAGACGCGGCGGGCAAGGCGATGATGAGCGTCAGAAACCCCAGCATACGGGTGGTGATTCTCGGGTGGTCCATCTCGGCCCTCCGCGCGCATTGCCGCGCTCTGATGCCCTGGGCCACACCGCCCCGGCTGCCACTCGCCCGGCCAGGCGATGGGGCAGTGTCGGCTACGTCCAGACCTATATGGATTATACATCACACCAGGTCGGCGCTTGAAGCATTAATCGGGATTGTGGCGCACAGTTCGGCTCTCCGTGCGCGCGCCCGGAGGCCGCCACCCTCGTTTGTGCGCGTAACCAGTATGCGAACAAGCGGTTAGCACCCAATCAACCGCAAGGCCGCGCCGGCACGCCGCGAACTTCTTGACATGCCCAGCCTGAGCGTGTCTCTTTCTGGCATGTCAGCGGGCATAGGCGTATGGCGCAGACGCGTTGCCCCTTCGGAGCACGGGCCGGCGAGCCAAGTCCGGCATGGTCCCGTATACTCCGGCTGTGAGCCCTGTGTTCCGATCGGGTGCTGAAGCTGGACAACCATGACCCCCGGCGGAACCCGTTGCGGGAGGTGACATAAGTGAGGATGCTCCTGGGCATTGACGTGGGAGCCGTCGGCGTAAAGGCCGCCGTGGTGCTTCCTGGCGCGGATGCCCCTCAACCGCCGCCCGCCGAGGCACACGCGCTGCGCACGCTCGCTGCGGCCGACGCGGCCGACAGCCGGATCATCCTGGTGGCGGCCCCCCGCCGCACGCGCGGACGCCCGCTCGAAGCCGCGCGCGATCTGCTCGACACGCTCTTTGCCGGCCTCCCCGGCGCACACACCTACGAAATCGTCGTCACCGGCTCCGGCGGCAAGCTGCTGGCGGAAACTCTGGGGGCGCAAACGTGTAACGAATTTCAGGCCTGCGCCCGCGCCATTAACTGCCTTTTTCCCGCCGCCCGCACCGTCTTCGAAATCGGCGGCGAAACCAGCCGCTACCTGCGCCTGGCGCCCGACCCGGCCAGCGGGCAACTGGGCATCGTTGACTACAGCATGAACGGCGATTGCGCGGCCGGCACGGGTGCGTTCCTCGATCAGCAGGCCGCCCGGCTGCAGTATGCCGTCGAGGACATCGGTGCGATCGTGGCCGACGCAGAGCGGGCCGCCCAGATTGCCGGCCGGTGCAGCGTGTTCGCCAAAAGCGACATGATCCACGCCCAGCAGAAGGGCTTCCAGCCGCCGGAGGTGCTGCGCGGCCTGTGCAACGCGGTAGCGGCCAACTTCAAGTCGGCCATCGTCAAGGGCCATCCCGTCACGGCCCCGATTGCCCTGCTGGGCGGCGTCTCCGCCAACACGGCGGTGGTGGCCGGGCTGCGTGAGGTATTCGAGCTGTCGGATGAGGAACTGGTTGTGCCGCCGTGCGCCGGGTCTTTCGGGGCGATTGGCGCGGCCCTGTCAGCCGCCGAGGTCGCCAACCAGAACCCGATGTCCGCGGCAACCTGCCTGGCGCGGCTGGAGCAGGCCTTGAAGGGCAACGGCTACGCCTTCCCGGCCACGCGCCCGCTGAGCATGGAGCGCGTCACGCTGCTGCGCGACCAGGTCCGGCCCTACCAGTTGCCCGCCACGCCGCCCGTCGACGCCTACCTGGGGCTCGACATCGGGTCGGTCGGCACCAAGCTCGTGCTCATCGACGATCAGGGCGACGTTATCCATTCGATCTTCACCCGCACCGATGGCCGCCCCATCGAGGTCGTAACGCGCTGCCTGCGGGAAATGGAAGAAGCCGTCGGCTGGGCCGTGCGCGTGCGCGGCGTCGGCACGACCGGCAGCGGCCGTGAGCTGGTCGGCGAACTAGTCGGGGCCGACACGGTCAACGACGAGATCACCGCCCACAAGACCGGCGCCACCTTCATCGGCGACCGCCTGCTGGGCCGCCGGCCCGACACGATCTTCGAGATCGGCGGCCAGGACTCGAAGTACATCAGCCTCCAGCCGGAATCCGAGACTTCAGCGGACACGGTGGTCGTTGATTTCACGATGAATGAGGCGTGTGCGGCGGGCACCGGCAGTTTCCTCGAAGAGCGCGCCGCCGAACTGGGCGTCGCCATCAAGGACGAGTTCTCGCGCCTGGCGCTCAGCTCGCCGGCGCCCATCCGCCTGGGCGAGCGCTGCACGGTGTTCATGGAGCGCGACGTCAATACGTACATGCAGCGCGGCGCCCGCCTGGCAGACATCATCGCCGGGCTGGCCTACTCGATCGCGCACAACTACATCAACCGGGTGGTGCGCGGCCGGCACATCGGCGACTGCATCTTTTTCCAGGGTGGCACGGCGTACAACGATGCGGTCGCGGCGGCCTTCAGCATCATCTGCAACAAGCAGATCATCGTGCCGCCGCACAATGCCGTGTTGGGTGCCATCGGGGCCGCTCTGTTGGCCAAGGAGCGCATCGCCGCCACCGGGGCCGAGACGCGCTTCCGCGGCTATGACCTGAGCACGGTGGACTACTCGTTGCGCGAGTTCACCTGCAAGGGCTGCGGCAATCACTGCACGATTCAGGAATTCAACGTCGCCGGCGAGCGGACGTTCTGGGGCGACAAGTGCTCCGACCGCTACCGCAAGCACGTCAAGACCGGCCGCAAGCCGGTAATCCCGGACCTGGTGGCGCGCCGCCACGAGCTGCTGCACGCCGACGATGAAGGCGACCCACCGGGGGCCACGCAGACGATCGGCATCCCGCTGGCCATGTACACGTGGGACTACCTGCCGCTGTGGCGGCGCTTCTTCCGCGGCTGCGGCTTCAAGGTCGCCGTGTCCGCCGAAACCAATCGGCAGACCGTGCGTCAGGGGCTGGACTGCGTCGTGGCCGAGCCGTGCTTCCCAATCATCGCGGCGCATGGCCATGTGGCCGAGCTGGTCGAGCGCGGCGTGGATTACATCTGGCTGCCCAATATGACGACGTCGGCGGCCGAGCGTCCGCCGAACTTGTCCAGCTATCTGTGCCCCTGGGGCGCGACGCTGCCGTTCGTGATTCGGCAGGCGCCTCGTTTTCGCGCCTGGCGCGGGCGCATCCTGTGCCCGACGCTGTCGCTACAGCGCGGCGTGGAGGTCTTCCGCGACGCGCTGGTGGGCGTCGCGCGCGACCTGGGCATATCAACTGCCATCGCCAAGCGCGCCTTCGCCGCCGCCCGGGCCGCCCAGCAGCGTTTTGTCGCCGCTTACACCAAGGCCGGCGAGGCGGCGCTGCGCATACTCACTGAGACGGGCGAGAGCGGCATGCTGCTGGTCGGCCGCCCGTACAACAGCCAGGACGCCGGCGTCAGCCTCTCCGTGGCGCGCAAGTTGCGCGAGCACTACGGCGTCAACCTCGTGCCCGTGGACGCCCTGCCGCTGGACGGCATCGACGTCTCGGACATCAACAATAACATGTACTGGGCGTATGGGCGGCGCATCCTGGCCGCCGCCAAGCTGGTGCGTGAGCACGAGAACCTGCACATAATCTACATTACGAATTTCAAGTGCGGCCCGGACTCCTTCCTCAAGGGCTTCATCCGGCCGGCCTCCGGCAAACCGTTCCTCACGCTGCAGTTCGACGGCCATTCCAATGACGCCGGCATGATGACGCGCTGTGAGGCTTATCTCGATAGCAAGGGAATCCTGCGATGGTGGCGAACGTGTCAGACCAAACCGGCCAGCACGATCTGTCCGGCCGAACCGTCTACATCCCCGACATGGCGTACGCCGGCGCCCGGCTGACCGCCGCCGCCTTCCGCTCGATCGGCGTCGCCGCCAGCGTCACCCCGGAATCCAACGGCGAGACGCTCGAGCTCGGCGGGCTGTTCAGCAGCGGCGAGGAATGTCTGCCGCACAAGATCACGCTGGGGAACTTCCTGCGCATCTGCCGCCAGCCCGGCGCCAAGCCGCACGAGATCGCGTTCTTCATGCCGTTGGCGCCCGGCCCCTGCCGTTTCGGCCAGTACGCCCCCTACCTGCGCCAGGTGCTTGATGAACAGGGTCTTGGCGAGGTCCTGATCCTCTCCCCCAACAGCGCCACGAACTATCGCGAGGTCGGCGAGCACGGCCCCGAGATGATCCGCACCGCCTGGCTCGGCATCGTTGCCGGCGACCTCGTCACGCGTCTGCTGCTCAAGACCCGACCATACGAACTTCATGCCGGCGACACCGACGCCGTTTTCGCGCAGGCCGTCGAGACGCTGGAGCAGACCGTCGCCCGCTCCGACCTGTCATCCGGCGCCAAGGCCAAGGCCCTGGCCCACGACATGGCGGAGCTGCGGCAGCGCTTCCGGGCCATCCCCGCCCGCTATGAGAAGGGCCGGCCTTTCATCGGCGTCGTCGGCGAGATCTTCTGCCGCCTCAATACGTTCAGCAACGACGACGCGGTCCGCCGGGTTGAGAAGCTGGGCGGCGAGTGCTGGCTCTCCGATGTCACCGAGTGGCTGTGGTACACGGATCACAGCCGCGGCAAGGATGTCGTGCGCGACTTCGGCCGCTGCAGTTGGCCGGCCGTGAAGCACAAGATCCGCTCCTGGGTGCAGCGCCGCTACGAACACACGATCATGGCCCCCCTCGCGCACGACTTCCGCGGCTACGAGGAGCCGCACGACATTGCCGAGGTACTCGCCGACGCCGAGCCCTACCTGCCGCCGCGCGGCTCCGAAGGCGAGATGACGCTCAGCGTGGGCAAGTCCGTCTACCTCTACCGCAAGGGCATCGACGGCGTGATCGACATCAGCCCGTTCACGTGCATGAACGGTATCGTCAGCGAGGCGGTCTATCCGGCCCTCAGCACTGACCACGACAACCTGCCCATCCGTTCGCTCTACTTCGACAAGGCCAGCACGAACGTGGACCGCGATATTGAGATTTTCCTGGACCTGGCGCGCGCCTACCAGCGTCGAAAACGCCATCAGCGCGTCTACCCCGACTACTTCAAATGAGTACAATTCTGGCTACTGGCTCAGGCAGGCCCGGAACATAGCCGCCTGGTGACAGCGGAGCCCGAAATGCCGGAACCGCGAACTCGGCCCCCAACGAACTCATTGCAGACCCAGCCGCTGACGCCGTCCGGGAGCGCTCCCGAACAGGACGGCACGCTGTGCCCAATCTGCCGCGAGCACGCCCCCAGCTTCGTGATTCCAACGCCGGCCGCCGACGACGAGCAGCGTTCCGGCGTGCCACACCGGCCGTTGCAGGAGATTCACCGGCAAGCCGTCGGCGACGGGGATGCCCAGACGGAATTGGAACGCTTCAAGCTCGAAATGCGGCGCTATGCGCCCGTTCAGAAGGGCATCAAGGGGCTGCCCTGGCGCGGCAGTTGGCTGTGCGGCCGTTGCGACGAGATCGTGCCCGGGCAGTTCGTATATGACGAAGCGGCCGACGCCATCGACCTGGAGCTGGCCTGCCCGACCTGCGGCACGTACCGGGAGCGCCACCAGGACGCGCTGTTCGTGAAGCAGCGCCCGCCGGCCCATCACCGGCAGCCCGGCGAGACGTACTCGGGCTTTCCGATCCGGCCGATCCTGACCGAGTTGCCCCGTACGGTCGAAACGCTCTGCCCGGAATGCTCGTCGCTGATCCTCGGCCGCTACTTCGTAAAAGACCGGGCGGTCTGGATTGAGAAGACCTGCCCCGAGCACGGCTATTTCCGCGACAAGATCAACTCCGACGTCGAGCTGTATCTGCGCGGCACGCGGAGCGGCTTTCAGGATGAACGCGGCGTTTTCCAGCCACAGGTTGAGGGCGGCAGCGCTTGTCCGACCGACTGCGGCTTGTGCAACCAGCATCACAGCACGTCCTGCCTGGCCCAGATCGACCTGACCAACCGCTGCAACCTGGCTTGCCCGGTCTGCTTCGCCAGTGCCAACCAGGCCGGCTACGTGGCCGAGCCCGACTACGAAGTCGTGGTGGAGATGCTTCAGACCTTGCGCAACCAGCACCCCCACCCGGCTACGGCCATCCAGTTCACCGGCGGCGAGCCGACCTTGCACCCGGATTTCCTGCGCATCATCCGCCAGGCGAACGAGCTGGGCTTCTCACACGTGCAGATCGCCACCAACGGGCTGTTGCTGGCTGACCTGGACTTCGCCCAGCGTGCCGCCGAGGCCGGCCTCCACACGCTCTACATGCAGTTCGACGGCCTCGACGATGGTCTGTACCAGGAGCTGCGCGGCCGCAAGCTGCTCGAGCGGAAGCTGGCCACGATCGAGAACTGCCGCCGCACGGGGATGAAGGTCTGCCTGGTCCCCACGCTTGTGAAGGGTGTCAACGACAACCAGGTCGGCCCCCTCCTGCGCTTCGCGGCGGAAAACGCCGACGTTATCAGTGCTATCGCCTACCAGCCGGTGGCCTTCACCGGCCGCATCAGCCGCGAGGACCTGGCGCAGAAGCGCTACACGCTGGGGGACCTGGCGCACGACCTGTCCGCGGCGGCCGGTGCCGACCTGCACCGCGACTTTTTTCCGCTGAACCACATTGCCCCCCTGTCCCGCATCATGCAGACGCTGGACGGCAAGCCCAAGATCCGGCCGAGTTGCCACAGCGACTGCGCCTTCGGCACGTACTTCTTCGTTACGCCCGAGCACGAACTGATCCCCATCCCCGGCGTGTTCGACACGATGCGGCTGTTCTCCGGCCTCAACGAGTTGGCCGCCCGGATCGAGCGCACGCGTCCGGACCAGCGTGCCAACTGGCGCGACCGCATCAGCATGCTGTGGACGTTCCTGCGCAGCTATCGGTGGCGTTCCGCCGACCGCCGCGTCAACCCGCTGACTTTCATGCACGCCTTGCGCGGCATGACCAACAAGCGCCACGGCCGCGGCAGCGCCGGCCGGCGCACCTACCGCACGCTCATGGCGGCCGGCATGCACTTCATGGACCGCTACAACTATGACACGGAGCGCATCCGCCGCTGCGTAATCCTCTACAGCACCGTGGACGGCGTATACCCGTTCTGCACCATCAACGGCGGGCCGACCTACCGCCCGTTCATCGAGAAGATGCTGGCGCAGCCCATCGCCGAGTGGCGGGCCGCACAGGCCGACCGGACGCCCACGCCCACCACCGCCGCCGACAACGCCTGACCGGGCCATTGCCAGCGGCCGTCCCATACGCCACCCTACACGCGCCATGAAAGCCACGCGCTTCGTCAGCCGAAGGTCTGCCCCGACCGCACGCCGGACGGCACTCACATTCGGCGCGCTTGTATGCGTCCTTGGCGTGACGGCGCCGGCGCGCTCCGGGCCCCATCCGTGCCTGTTGATAAGTCGCGAGGACGTGCCGCGGCTGCAGCATGTGTGCGGTGCGCCGACGGCGGCGCCGCCTGAGGCCGGCGCGCTGCGCGCCGCGGGGCGCGCGGCTGAGTTCCAGGAGCTGCGCGCGTACTTCGCTGGACGGATCGACGCCGGCATTCTGCCCGGCGAGGTCACGGCGGCCGCCTTTCTGCATCTGGTGGACCCGAGTGATCGGCTGGATCGGGCGCGCGTCGCCCTCGTGACGAACGCCCTGAGCGATACGGAGTTCCTCCTCGACGGACTCCTGGAAGCCGTCATCGCCCTGGATTGGTGCTTCGACGCTGTCCCCGCGGAGGCGCGGCGCAGCTTTTTCACGCTGCTGACGCAGCGCGCCCGGCCGCTTACAGCCGCCGACAGTCCCCTTGACCACCGCGCCTTCCGCGACCAGCTCGCCCTGCTCGCCGCCGCCAGCGCTTTCGACGAACAGGACATTCCCGGGGCCCTCTGGGCCGAGACCCGCCAGCGCGTGCTCGCGGCCGGCCGGGAGTACCTGGAATCGACCCTGCCGGCTTTCGTGCAGGGGCGCGGCCGCGCTCCCACCAGCCCCACGGCCGGCCCAGCCGAGGAGCATGACACCGCCCTGCTGCTTGAGTTCGGCCGGGTCCTGCTGGAGCGCGACCTGTGGCCGGCGCACCGCGAGTCCGTCGGCCGCTGGCTCGAACACTACGTGTACGGCTCGTTCGTGCATCCCGCCCTGCAGCACAGCTTCATTCGCGACGATGGCAACTCCGCCCCGCTGACGCCCGCGCCGCGCTGGGACGGACTGCTGCCGATCACCGCCCATCTGATCGCGGCCCGCACGCTTGATCCCGCCGCGGCCTTCATCGCACGCCGCGTCGAGCAGCGCCTCCGCGGACCGGCCGCCGAGCCGCGCGCCAAGCCCTGGCTGTGGGTCCCCATCGTCTTCGAGATCAGTGCCATCGAGCGCTGCGATTATGGCCGACTGCCGCTGGCGCGCAACTTCGGCGGCGCGGTCGCGTTCCGCGCCGCCGGCGCCGCGGCCGAGACGGGCATCTGGATCGAGGCCGGCCAACCCTATCTGCGTCAGCGGCAGCACTACGACGCCGGCCATTTCCTGATTTACGCCGACGGCGGCCAACTCACGGTCGATGCCGGCGACGACATCATGTTTGAAGCCACGCCCGGCAAGAACGGCCGGCAGCGCCTCGGAAACCAGGCGCGACCATTCGACTTCGAGCAGTTCAACACCGCCACCATCGCTCACAACTGCCTGCTGCTCTGGGACCCCCTCATGGTGCAGCGCTGGCAGGGGCAGCGCTACGAACCGATCGGCGGCCAGCGCCCCGTCACGGGCACGTGCACCGACTTCGCGCGACTCGCACAGGACCGCGACCGCCAGACCGGCCGAATGCTGGCCTACGGGCAACGCCGCGACACCGCCTACCTGGCGCTCGACCTCCAACCGGCTTACGACCGCCGCTCCGCCGCACACTACACGCGCGAGTTCATCTTCCTGGCACCGCAAGCCCTGCTCGTGATCGACCGTGTGAGACCGGCCGCCCAGACGGTCACCCCCGTCTGGATCGTTAACGTGCCGGCGCGGCCCAGCGCTGACGGCGGCGACCTGCCGTCGAACGCGCGCGTGGCCGGCCCAACGAACGACGCCGGCGTTTGGCGGCTCGACCAGGCCGGCGCGCTGCGCTGGAGCGATCGCGACGGCGCCCTCAACATGATCCCCCTGCTGCCCGCGCAGCGCCGTCTACGCATCGTCGGCGGACCGGCACAACGGGCCACCATCGCCGCCGGGTCGTTCGCCGGCCGCAGCTACCTGGGCGGCAGCGCCACCGGGTTCGAGCGTCGGGTGCGCCCCTTCGGTCACATTGAGCCCGACAACGCCTGGTATGAACTCGGCCAACCCACGCTGCTCGGGCCGACCTTCGGCCGCGCGCCCCTTTGGGGCCGGGTCGAGCTGGAGCCGACAACGCAGCAGGACGCCCACGTTTTTGTCACACTGCTGGTGGTCGAAGCCGTAGATACACCTGTTCCGGCCGATGCCGCCGCGCGACTCGCGGATGAGCACATTCACATCTCGCTCGACATCGACGGACAGAAGACCAACATCCAACTCCCCGGCGAACTCGCCATCGGCGGCAGCATCAGCCGGCTCGGCGCGGACACGTTCACCCTGCCTGTGACTGTGGAGCCTGACCCGCCACTGCCAACGAACTAGCGCCGCACGTCCAGACACCTGGGGGGCAAACCTGGGCCGGCCCATTACCCACAATGGCCAGATTCTCCCCAATCAGGGGGCGTCTCGCAGAGCGCCACCGCAAGCCAACCAGACACAAATGCTTGTCATACAGCCTGTTACACCCAGCCAGCCGACATACCGAACTGCTGGAACACCAGTTGCGACTATCAGCGCAGAAGCGTCGGGCCGTGCCAGGGAGCCGCACGACTCGGCGCTAGCACCCGCAGCCTCCAGGGCGCGGCGGATGAACTGGCCAGACGACAGCCGCGCCGGGTGCGACAAACGGAGCAGGGACCTCGACGGCTAATACATGGAGCCCGGCAGTCGCCGTTCGAGGTCCCACTTTTATTGCGCGCCGCGCACATACCACGCCCCCTGTCGCCCCATTGACCCTGCCGCCCCACCCCGACAGAATGGCCCGGTCGTGCGGCGCGGTCGCCAACGGCTGAACCGGGCGGCGGGAATCGCGTAGGATCCGCGCGTGGAGTGCGCCATGCTGTTTTTGCGGTTGCTGCGCCCGGCGCAGTGGTCCAAGAATCTCTTCCTCTTCGCCGGCCTGGTATTCGGCCACAAGCTGACCGACCTCCCCAGCGTGGCGGCGGCCGTGGTGGGCTTCGTCTGCTTCACGCTGCTGAGCAGTTCCGTCTACATCGTCAACGACATTCGCGACCGCGATGATGATCGTCTCCATCCCCGCAAGCGCCTGCGCCCTATCGCGGCCGGCCAGATCAGCCCCCAGACCGCCGCCCTCATCGCAGCAGTACTGCTGGCCCTGGGCCTGGCGGCCAGTTGGGTGCTTAGCCCGCGCTTCTTTGCGGTCGGCGCTGCTTACATAGCGCTCCAGTCGGCCTACACCTTCGGCGTCAAGCACGTGGCCCTGCTTGACGTGATCAGCATCGGCCTGGGCTTCGTGCTGCGGGCCGTCGCCGGAGCAGTCGCCGTCGACGTAGAAATCTCGCACTGGCTCGTCGTCTGCACGTTCACGCTCTGCCTCTTCATGGGCTTCAGCAAGCGCCGTTGCGAACTGAACACCCTCGTGGAGAACGGCAATGACGACCCCGGCCGCCACCGCCGCACGCTGTCGGCTTACACGCCCGACCTGCTGAACCACTTCACGACGCTGACCGCCGGCATCGCCGTGCTCAGCTTCCTGCTGTACGCGACCGACGTCCGAACGGTCCGTGAGTTCGGCTCGAATTACCTGGTTTATACACTGCCGATCGTCGTTTACGCCGTCTTCCGCTTCGCCTACCTGGTCGAGCACGGGCGTGTGGACGGACCCACCGATGTCCTCATGCGTGACCGCCCCTTCCAAATCGCCATCTTAGCCTGGGGCCTGGCCGCGATTGCGATCGTCTACGGCCCCTTCCACGCCTGATGCACGACTTGTCCGCCCGTGCCACCGGGCAGCCTCAGCGCAGCCGTCCTCAGCCGCCCCGGCACAACGGAGCCACGTCCGCGGCGAAGCGCCGGGCCGCCTCGGCCACGCAGGCCTGCCAGTCATCTCCGAACCGCGCGGCATACTCCGGCTGCGAAAACGCGTAGATCACCGAGCGCGACGCGTTCACCACCGCCCCGGTGCCATCCGACCGAAAACACGGCCGGCACGCCTCCGCACCGGCGCCCTGGGCGCCATAGCCCGGCACCAGCAGCGGCGTATGCGGCAACGCAGTCCGCAAAGCAACCGTGCTCTCCGCATCCTTGGGGGCGACAACCGCGCCGACGCACGAGAGCCCGCCGCGGCCGAGCAGGTCCGCACCCCAGCGCCGCACCAGTCCCGCCATGAACTCGTAGAAGCGGGCGGCGCCGCCGAACTCGTGCACCTCGTCGGCGCCCGGGTCGGATGGCCGCACCAACACGAAGACACCGCGACCATACTCACGCGCCGCCTCGATGAACGGCCGCACCGCGTTCTCACCAAGGTAGCCCGCCAACGTCACGGCGTCAGCAACGCCGGCCGGATCCACGTCTGCGAAGGCCGGATCCGCCAGGTGCCCCTGTGCGTACAGCCGCGCGGTGGAACCGATGTCGCCGCGCTTGATGTCACCGATGACCAACAAGTCCAGTTCGTGCGCCGCCGCTATCAGCCGGTAGTACACTCGCACGCCGGCGTCACCGAGGGCCTCGAAGAAGGCCGAGTTGATCTTCACCGCCGGCACGACCGGCGCAACCGCCGCCAGTACGCCCCGGCCGAAGGCCTCCACGGCCACAACCGCGGCCGAGCGCGTCGTCGCCGCGGCGCGCAACGCCGCCGGCAGAAGCTCGACCACCGGGTCCAGACCCACGACGGCCGGCGTGCCGCGCCCGGCAATCGCGGCCGTCAGCCGATCAGCAAAATGCTCCCGCACACCCACCTCCTGCCTACCGCCAAGCCAAACCGCCGACCATTACAACTCGGGACGGCGCGCCCGGTCCAGCCAGTCGAGCACCTGCTCCGCGTGGCCGCCCGGCCGCACGTCCTCGAAGACCTGCGTAATAATGCCATCCTCGTCGATGATGAAGGTCGTGCGCTTCATACCGGTGCGCGTCGTCCCATCGGCACTGTCGCGCGCCCCCCACACGCCGTAACGCTCGGCGACCGCGTGGCTCTCATCAGACAACAAGGGGAACGGCAGCCCATACTTCTCCGCGAAGCGGGTGTGACTGCCCGGCTCATCCGGTGATACTCCCAGAAGCGCCACATTGCGCCCGTGAAACGCGCCATACTGGTCGCGGAAACCACAGGTCTCGCGCGTGCAACCCGGCGTCTCGTCGCGCGGATAGAAGAACAGAACGACCTGCTGCCCACGATACGACGCCAGCGTGTGCGTCTGCCCGCTGCCATCCGGCAGGGCGAAGTCCGGCGCCGGCGTCCCGATTGCCAGGGGGTGCGTCACCGGCCCCGGTATTGGCGGCTCAGCGGGCTCGGCCGGCGCCACGCGCGGCTCCACTTCGAAGTCATCCACGTCGAACAGCGTCGGCCCCGGCCGGCCGTTCGCGTCGAACATCTCGAAACTGCCGCCAGCCAGCCCAGGTTCCACATCGATCACCGGAACCGAGCCGCCCAGCGGCTCTTCGATCGGCGGCGGCGGCACAACCCGCGGCTCGACGACCACCGTGCGCGGCGCCGGCTGCTTGCGAGCGGCTGGCTTCTTCTTCGCAGCTACGCCGGCGGGCTTCCGCACGGCCTTCTTGGTGCCCTTCTTGCCGCCGGGCCTGGACGCCGGCCGGGCAGCTTTCTTCACTGTCGCCTTCTTCTTCGGCGCAGCCTTCTTCACCTTGGCCTTTGCGGCCTTCGGCCGAACGGCCGACTTGGTTGCAGCGCGTTTGGCTTTCTTCACCGCCTTCTTGACCGCCTTCTTCGCGACCTTCTTCTTCGTGGCCTTGCGCACAACCTTCCGCGCGGCTGCTTTCGCGGTCTTCTTTCGCGCGGCCTTACCGGCCGGCTTGGCCTTGCTCTTCACCCCACCCGCCTTCTTCGTCCGCTTGCGGCCGGCCGTCTTCTTCGTCGCCATGACGCACCCTCACTGACACCGTTAGAACACGCTGATGTGACACGATTCAGCAGCTACACGCCCAGAATGCTGCTGACCACTTGTGCAGACCCGCTGACTGATTCGGCCTCAAACTGCTGCTCTTCCACCAAGGCAGCCATTATCGGCAACTAGCGAGGCGCTTACATCATAGAACCGATCGTCCCGTTCCGCGACCCGCTGTAGCCAGGATATGCCAGCGTCAGCCGCCTGCGCACCGCCGCCTCTGGCAGGAGCAACACCACGAACGCACTCACGCCCCCTCCCGCAACTGCCGGAATAGCGCCACCAGTACCGGCCGCGGAATGTCCGCCAGCCCCTCCGGCGGAATCTCGTCCGAAACCATCCGCCCGATGACGTCCTCAGCCAGCGGCAGGTCGCGCCGAATCTCCTGCGCCAACTCCTCGCCCCGCGCCAGGTCTCCGTCCGCCATGTGGCGCGCGTACTGAACCAGCATCTCCTCCATCGCGACGCGATCCAGCCGTGCGTCCCCCTGCGGCGTCGTAACCGCCGGCCGATCCGAAGCCGACTCCGGCGGCAACTCACGGTCACGCATGATATCCGACACCAGACCTCGTGTTTCTGCCAGCAGCTTCTCCTGCTCCTGAACGTCCTGCTCGTCCACCGGAGCCAGCGGAATCACGTCGAGCTGCTCGTCGGGTGTCGGAATGTAGACGCTCTGGTTGCAGCCCGGGCACTTGCCCTGCCGCCCGGCGTGCTCGTCACCCGCGCGCACCAGCTTGCCGCAATGTTCGCAGTGAAACTCTATCGGCATGCCCATTCTCCTTCACGCCCACGAGGTCCGCGAGCAGCCGGCACAAGCCCCGACCGCTTTCCCGTGCAGCCGCGCACCGGGCACGTCCTCTTCGCCAACCGCCGCATTCTAGACGACCAGGCCACACACAACACCCCCCCAGGACTTCAGCCCGACCGCCCCGCCCGCGCCCGGAACAACAGCCGGATCGGTATCTCCTTGAACGGCAGCAGCTCGCGCAGCCGTCGCTCCATGTACCGGCGGTAATTCTCCCCCACCAGCGCCGGATCGTTGCAGAACATCACGATGGTCGGCGGACACACCGCCACCTGCGTGGCGTAATAGACTTTCACGGGCTTGGTGCCGCGCTTGGCCGACGGCCCCCGGTCTTGCAGAATCAGTTCCAGGGCCTGGTTAAGCTGCCCAGTGCCGACGCGCGTCTGCGCCTGCTGATGCAGGCTGAAGGCCACGTTCAGGGCCGCGTCCACGTTCTTGCCCGTCACGGCCGTGATAAACGTGAGCGGCGCGTAGGGCAACGCCGGAATCACCCGCGTCAGGTAGTCGGCATACTCGGCGGTGGTCGCGCGATCGCGCGCCAAGTCCCACTTGTTTATGGCCAAGACCACCGGCCGATGCTCGTCCAGCACCGCCCGAATCAGCTTCAGGTCCACCTCCGCCACCGCCACCGTCGCGTCAATAAGGACCATCACCACGTCCGCCCGCCGGATCGAGCGCAACGCGCGCGAGTAAGAGTAGAACTCCACGTCGCTCATCTGGCTGCGCTTGCGAACACCGGCGGTGTCGATCGCGATGAACTGCCGCCCGTCCCGTTCGAACTGCACGTCAACGGCGTCGCGCGTCGTCCCCGGAATCTCGCTGACGATCATCCGCTCCTCCCCCGCCAACTGGTTCACGAGCGTGCTCTTGCCAGCGTTCCGCTTCCCCACGATCGCCAGCTTCATCACTGGCGCCGCGGGCGCCGTATCCGCAAACGCGCCCAATTCGCGGACGATGCGATTCAGCAAAGCATCCCGCCCGCGCCCATGCAGCGCCGACACGCACAGCGGCTCGCCGAATCCCAGCTTCATGAACTCGGCCGCCTGCGGCTCATGCACCGGATCGTCAACCTTGTTGACCACCGGAATCACCGGCTTGGCCAGCCGGCGCAACTGCTCGGCCACCGCCACGTCCAGCGGCATCAGCCCGTTACTGACGTCGGCGACGAAGACGATCAGGTCGGCCCGCGTCATCGCGTAGCGAATCTGCCCCTCCACGTGCCCTTCGAGCTGATCGTCATCGATGATGCCGATGCCCCCCGTGTCCACCAACTCCAGGTAGCGCTCGTCGTGCTCAATCACCGCCGACACGCGGTCGCGCGTAATGCCCGCCCGCGGATCCACAATGCTGATCCGCTGCCGCGCCAGGCTGTTCAGCAGGGAACTCTTGCCCACGTTGGGCCGCCCGACAATAACTACCACAGGCATCGCCATGCCGGGGATGATACGTGCTGGGCGCCCCGCTGCCAAAGCAGCCCCGCCGCGCGGCATGGCCAAGCCACTCCCGCCACGGCCGGGTCCCCGGAGCGACGCCCTCGGGCGGCAAACGCCGCGGAGGAGCAGGATCCCAGGCAGTCCATATCGCATGCCGAACAGTCGCATGGACCGCTGCCCACGGGCGAGCCCGAATTCACAGGGAAGGTAGTAATCGGGAGAGGTTAGAAACTGGCAAAAGAAAGGCGGGCGGGCGATATGACCGACCGGGGGGAAGTCAGTACGTATCGCGCGCCGCCCGCTCTATCTACAGTATGGCGCCATTTCCGCCCAGAGGCCAATCGTAAACACTGATTTTTTCATACTTTCCGTTTTTTCTGACCCACAGCCCCCCTTGCTGCGCGCGTGCCAAGAAGTGTCAGACACAACGGGCACCCCATCACCATTTTAACCGAAATCGCTTGACGCCGGGAGCGCTCACGGACCCCAGGCCTATGGTGCGGCCTGACCGGACGTCTCCGCGAGCGCACGATAG
This sequence comes from uncultured Planctomycetales bacterium, assembly GCA_964550375.1. Lineage (GTDB taxonomy): Bacteria > Planctomycetota > Phycisphaerae > UBA1845 > Fen-1342 > JAAYXS01. The sequence goes on from CAZJYX010000013.1 coordinate 47,188, forward strand.
TACGCGTCCAGAATCGCGCGGAGATCGGCGGGAACCTCCTGGTCCGCCGGCGGCGCGATCCGCGGCAGGTCGTCCGGACGCGCCCCGCCCGGGTCCACGCGCGTACCTGCCTCAGCCGCCAGACCGCCACCCGCCTGCAAGCGTGCGTCGCCCACGGACGTGTCGAAACGCAGCGTGCGCAGCCGGCCGGGCGGCCCGCCGCGCTGCGACAACTCGTGCAGTTGCTGAAGCGCCCGCACGAACGCCGCGGCCTTCTCCGCCGGCCAACCGAGGTCTAGCAGCATCTGCTCCGTGAGTTCCTCGCCGCCGCCCAGCATCTCCAGCAAATCGACAGTGTCGGCCAGGCCTTCTGACAACGGGGAAGCAGAGCTATCAGGCGCGGGCCCCTCCGGCAACGCTGGGTCAGCCGGGCCTTCGGAGGGGTCGGCCAGCGGCGCTGACGATGGCGCGCCGGTGTGATCGGCACTCGGCTCGCCGCCGGAGCCTGGCAGACCCGCGTCCTCTTCATTTGCCGAAGTATCAGGCGCGCCTGACGTGGGCTCGTCGGCGGGCTGTGAAGCCGTGGAAGAGCCCGCCTGGTTGGGCGGAGCGGCCTCGTTGGCATCAGGCGACGGACCGGCGCCCGGTGCGGGCTGGTCCGGCTGTGGTTCACCGGCTGGTTGGCTCGCGGGGTTTGGGCCGTCCGATTGCTGCGGTCCGTCCCCCGGGGCTTGGCCGCTGTCGCCCCGGCACTGCTCGCAACCCTCACCGCCACACTCGCAGGGGCGCGGTTCGGATCGGGCGCGCATCTGCTCGCGGACATCACTGGCCATTTCGCCGTGCTCTTCGAGGAAGCGTTCGAGTTCCTCGGCGAGCTCGGGGCTGAGGGCGGCTGCATCGGCCCCATCATCCGCCGCGTCCGCGACGGCGACGGCCTGTGTCTCGCCGTCCGGGTCGGGCTGCCCGCCCGGGCCGGCAGGCTTGCTGCCGGGCCGCTGCTCGGCCGGTGACGCCGGCCGGCTGGCGGCGGGCGCGGCAGGCGGCGCGATTATCGTCAGAACGCGACTGCGGCCAGTCTGCGGTTCCGGCCGGCCATCCGGCGACACGTGGTTGTCGCGGGCCTCGAGCCAAAGCTCGGTGCGCTCGCCCGGCCGCAGACCAAGGTCGGCGACGGGTACTCGGGCGCTGGCCTGTCGGGCATCGGGGCCTGGCTCATATTGCAGCGCTCGCGACTCCTCGGTCCCTTGCCGCGCCAGTACCAGCGACACCCCGGCCAGACCCACGTCGTCGCGCGCCACGGCGACAAGCTCCGGTGGCAGGTGCTCCAACCCGACCTCGGCGGGCGCAGCAGCGGCCGACGGCGTGACGATATCGACCTCCGGCGGGGCATCCGGGCGGACGATCAGGTCATACTCCGGCGGATCGCGTAGCGGCCAGCCCCACTTGTCGCTGAACTCGATGCGGTACTTGCCGCCGTACGTCAGCAACGTCGCCAGCCCAAGACAGCACGGATCGTCGGCGGCCACGGTCATGCGCGTGCGCGTCTCCCGTTCGCCGTTCAGGACGAAGACCGCGTCGCGTGCCGGCGTATTGGCTTGGACGCGGAAGGTCGCGTGTGTCCCGGCGAGCACGTCCAGGTCCGGGTCAGAGACCGTGTGAGGCTGCCGGCCCGTGTAGGCCGGCGGGACTAGGTGCACCACGACGCTCGCGATGGCCGGCGACGGCAAAACGGGGATGGTCTCGGTCAGCGTGGCGTCATTGGCCGTGCAGCGGTAGGTGATATCGCGCATGACCTCGTGCGGCGCCAGCGTGACGGACCAGCGGTCCCCGGACGCCGGAAGCCGCTTGAGTTCGTAGCTTGCCGCGATATCGGGACCGTGGCCGTCGAGCAGGTCCAGTTGGACGCGCTCGGCGGGACGGCCGCCGACCCGAAACTCGAACTCGAGGGGCTGACCGGTTCGGATGATATCGGACGGGCCGGGCTGCACTCGTTCCAGCCAGGTCGCGGTCGGTGCGCTGATGGCGGCGCCGAAGAAACGGGCCAGCGAGGTCCACGCGGGTTTGGGGCTCAGCACCCCGTACGCCAGCCAGGCCGCCAACACCACGCTGCACACCGCGAGCGGCACGCGCAGGGCGGGCTCCCCGACCCGCGCGCCGGCCGCCCCGTCGGCAATGTCACGGTCGGCCTGGGCCGTCGCCGCACTGCGCGCGTATGCAGCGCCGGGGGCAGTGCGCAGAAGCAGCGCATTTACGACCGAGTTATGCCGAATCCCGCTGCTGCGTTCCAGGATTCGGGCGGCGAACAGGGGGTTCACACGGCGAGCGAAGGCGTGGGTCAGTAGGGCGGCCGAGGCAATGGCCAACGTGGCCGTCCAGAGCGCGAATGACCCCTGGATGGCGGGGCGCGGCAGCCCGCCCGGCCAGTTGTGGTCGGCGGCGACAAAGCACAGCAGGTACAGGGCACCGGCAGCCCCCAGGACCAGCAGGCGACCCAGCAGGAGACGGGCGGCCACCCGCCGGCCGCAGGCAGCCAGGCGCGCGACCAGCAGGTGGTCCGCGGTGCCGGGGGCGGCGGGTGGCGACCAGGTTTGGATACGTGCCATCGGGGGGCTCCATCCGCTATTGTAACCCGGCGAGGGAAGCGTGCAGCCCAGTGCGCGGCGCGGCCGGGTCACGCGGGTTTGACTCGGGCGCTAACTCCTGGCAGAATATGCGTTTCGACGTAGCTACGTCAGCGCGGAGGTTCAGTGATGGACCGGGTGAACGAGAATGCAGCGGCGCGCGGCTACCGTTTAGTCGCCATCCTGGCCCTGGGGGCCGTCGGGCTGTTGCCATCGGGCTGCACGACCACGACACAATCCGGGACAACCGGCAGCGCGCGGCGTGTGGAAGCTCCGGCGCGAGCCGTGCAGCATCCCACCCTGAGCGGGATTCCCCTGCCGACCGGCTTCGAGCTGGTCGAGGATCGCAGCTTTCTGTATTCAAGCGGTCAGGTGCGGCACGCGAGTTGTGAGTTCGTGGGCGGCGCGCAACCCACCGACGTAAGCCGGTTCTACAAGGAACACATGGCATCCGCCGGCTTCACGCTGCGGCAGGAGCGCTTCGACCGCGGTGAGTATGTACTCGACTTTGACGGCAGTTCGGAACGGAGCGAGGTCCGCATCCGGCGGACCGGCTTCAAGACCAGTGTAATTATCAACGTCTCGCCGACGCCCAAAGGGCCCGTCGAGCGCGACAGGCCGGGCGCACCGCGCTAACAGGCAAGTGGGGCCATTAAGGCCCGACCAGCAGAGGTACGAACATGGACGCCGACAGACGGCACCAATTGAAGACGAATGAACTGGCCGAAGCGCTGGGCAAAGTGCGCGAAATCGGCAGCGATCCGCAATCACGCTACTGGCTCATCGGCATCATCGTGGTGCTGGCGGTCGTCGGCGGATATCGCCTCTGGTCGGGCATGCAGGAGCGGCGCGTCACGAGCGCGGCGCGTGATCTGAGCGCGGCGGTCCGGCAGTTGGGCACGAACCGCGTTGCGGCGATCGACGACTTGCGCGGGCTGGTGCGGCGGGCTCCAACGAAGGGCCTCGAGGCCAGCGCGCGACTGGAGTTGGGCGGCGCCCTGAGGGTGGAGGCACACCAGAGTGAGGAGCAGCGTCAGGCCTTGCTGGAGGAATCGGTCGCCACGCTCAAGGCCGTGGTGGACGATCCGCAGATGCCGGGCCAGCTTGCCGCGGCGGCGGCTTTCTCCCTGGCGACCTCGTACGAGTCGCTGCGCCAGTTCGACGACGCGGAGCGCATGTACCAGTTGCTGGTTGATAGCGAGCGTTTCGGCGGGACGGCCTTCCCCTTCGTGGCTGCTGGCCGCGTGGAGACGCTGGACGAACTGCGCACGCCAGTGACGTTCCAGCCTGGCCTGCCGCCGGAGCCGGCCGTAGCCACCACGCCGGCGGCGACGAGCACTCCGCCTGCTGGTGCGGACGCCCCACGGACGTTCCCGCAAATGCTGCGCAGCGAGGAACTCGGGCCGCCGCTGCCGCGCCTGCCGGCCGCCGCGCCGACTCCCGAGCCGGCCGAGGAAACCCGTCCGGAGGAGCCCACGGCAGCCGACGAGCCGGCGGCCACTGAGCCCGCCAGTTCGAATCCGCCCCCTGAGCAACCGGCGGAACCTGGAGGCGACAGCGGCGAGCACCCGTGAGCCACGACGAGGATATCCTCGAGCGTTCGATCCCCATTGACGAAGACGAGGCGCAGCGCGTGCGTCTGCGCATCCGCCGCAAGCTGCCCGGTCGGCGGCTGGACAAGTACCTGCACGGCCGCATCCCGCACCTTTCACGAACCACGATTCAGCGGCTCATCAAGCAGGGCGCCATTACGGTCAACGGCGCGCCCGCCAAGCCCAGTTACGAGATGTGCGGCGGCGACGTAATCGACCTCACGATTCCCGCGCCGGAGCCACGCGAGGTCGCGCCGGAGGACATCCCGCTGGACATCGTCTACGAGGACGATTTCCTGCTGGCATTGAACAAGCAGGCCGGCATCGTGTGCCACCCGGCGCGCGGCGACCAGACCGGCACGCTGGTGAACGGCCTGGTGTACTACGCGAACGAGCTGAGCCACGGCTCGGACCCCTTCCGACCCGGCATCGTGCACCGGCTCGACAAGAACACCACCGGCATCATGCTGGTGGCCAAGAACGACGAGGCGCACTGGCGCCTGGCCCTGCAGTTTGAGCGCCGCAGCTTGCAGAAGACCTACCTCGCCGTGGTACACGGCGAACTCGAGCTGGACGGCGACCGCATCGATGCACCGATCGGCGTGCATCCGGTGGTGCGTGAGAAGTTCGCCGTCATGGTCCAGGAAAACCGCATCGACATCGCCAAGAGTGCGGTGACCAACTACCGGGCGGCCGAGCGCTTTCGCGGGTACACACTGGTGGACTTGCAGCCGAAGACCGGGCGCACGCACCAGCTCCGCGTACACATGTCGCACATCGGGCATCCGCTGGTCGGCGACACCATGTATGGCGGCAAGCTGATCAGCGAGTATGATCTGACGGGTACCGGCAGCACTGAACCGCTGATTGAGTACCAGGCGTTGCACGCCTGGCGCATTGCGTTTCGCCACCCGATCACGGAGAAGCACATGGAGCTCGAAGCTCCGTTCCACACCCGTTTCAGAGACCTCGTACAGCTCCTGCGGAGGACGCGCAGTGTGTGAGCGCGGCCCGCGCCGGGCAACCTGGCTAGGCGCAGCGGCCGTCCGGACACTTGCCCTGCTGGCGGTTCTGACGCTGGTGCTACCGGCGGCCGGCCAGTCGCCGGCGGTGGGCGCGGTCCGGACACAACTTGACGCGCTGCTGGCAACCGCGGGACCGGAAACGCAGGTCGGCCTGGCCGTCGTGGACGTCGCCAGCGGCGAAAGCTGGTTCGCGCACGCGGCGCAGCAGCCGCTCAAGCCGGCCAGCGTGATGAAATTGCTCGTGACGGCGGCGACCCTGGACCGCTTCGGGCCGGACTTCAGCTACCACACGGATGTGTATGTGCATGACGGCGAGCTGTGGATCATTGGATCCGGAGATCCGGCACTGGGCGACGAGCGCATCGCGGGGCGGCACGGCCGGCCGGCGCTGCAGGTGCTGGACGACTGGGTCGCCGCGGTGCGGGACGCGGGCGTCACGCGGCTTGAGCGCATCGTGCTGGACGACAGCATCTTCGAGCGACCCGGGCGCCATCCGGATTGGCCGGTCGATCAGCAGGATCGCTGGTACCAGGCGCCCGTGGGCGGGCTGAATCTGAACAACAACTGCCTGGATGCGTCGGTCCAGGTCAGCGGCGGGAACGTAACGCTGCTGTTGCAGCCGAACCTGCCGGCGACGTTCATCGCCAACTCGCTGCAAGCCGGGAAGCAGAACAAGCCGATTCTGCGGCGCAGGCCGGACAGCGACGTGTTCGAGTTCAGCGGGCCGGTCACACAGAGCGCGGCCTTCAAGCCGGCCAGCGTTGGACGGCCCAGCGTTTTCCTGGGATACGCGCTGGAGACGGCGCTGGGTACGCGCGGCGTCGCGGTGGACGGCCCGGTCGTACGTCGCACGATCCCGGCTGAGACGCTGGCGCGGTTGACACCCGTGGCCCGTCACACGACGCGCATGCCGGACGTGCTGTGGCGCTGCAACACGTTCAGCCAGAATCTGTTCGCCGAATGCCTATTAAAGACGCTGGTCGCCTATCGGCCGGATGGCCGCCGCAGCGGCGAGCCGGGCAGTTGGGAGGCCGGCGCCGACCAAATGCGCCGCCAACTGACCGCCCTGGGATTGGACCTGGAAACGGCGGTGTTACGCGACGGCAGCGGTTTGAGTCATCAGAATCGCCTGACAGCCGAGCAGCTGGCGCAACTGCTGCGGCTGATGGCGCGACATCGGCATGCGGCCATGTACGCTGCCAGCCTGGCCGAGCCCGGGCAGCCGGGCTCGATGCAGCGGCGCTACGATTACCCGGCGCTGCGCGGCCGGGTGCGGGGCAAGACTGGCACGCTGAGCGGCGTGCGCACGCTGGCCGGTTACGTCGAGCGCCCGGATGGCGCGCGCCTGGCCTTCGCGGTGCTGTGTAACGGACCGAAGGTGGCGGACATGCCGCTGCAGGTGGCGCGCATACTGGCGACGGCGGGCCTGAATTAGCCGGCCGGCGGGTGGTCAGGTGCGGCGTGGGCTTGTGCATTCACGCTCAGGCGGCACAATGGTGGCGCACCGCGAAGGTTGGCGGTGCCGACCTTCCGAGTAAGGTAACTTCAGAGAGCTAGGAGCTATTCATGAAGGGATCGTGGGTGGCCGGCGTGCTGGCCGGTATGGGCATTGTGACGGTGATGTTCGCGCTCAGCGGCCGGCTGGACGCCCAGGGTGGCCCGGCGGCAACAGGACGCGTGGCCACGATTGACGTCCAGTTGATCATGAATGAATACGAGGGCTGGAAGGCCCTGGCGGACGAGGTGGACCAGGCGCGTACCCGGCTCAACGAGGAGCAGGCCAAGCGCCAGAAGAGTATCGAGGCCATGGGGACGACCATCGAAGCGATGGGCCACGAAGATCCGGCGTACGTGAAGCGCATGGCTGATTACTACGAAGCCATTGTGGCGCTCAAGACATGGCAGCAGGTCATGCAGTCGGCGCTCGAGCGCGAGTTCACCGTCGCCACGGACCGGCTCTACCGCGATCTGCTCAGCCAAACGCGCAGTTTGGCTGAGGCGGCCGGCTACGACATCGTGCTGGACTCGATGCCCTACCGCCAGATGGCTGACCCGCAGGCGATTCAGGAGCAGATTGCAGAACGCAAGGTCGTCTATTCCAACCAAGCTGTCGACATTTCGCAGCTTGTGCTGGACAAGCTTAACGGTGTGTGGCGCGGTCGAACGCCCACGCCGCTGCTGCAGTTGCCCGATTTCTAGGATTCGTCCGCCCGCCGCTCGCTGCGGACGGGCACGTGACCGGACACCGGTGATTGCCACCCGCTGGGCCGGGCCGGCCGGGTGTTGGTGAGTTTCAAGGGACATGAACGCCCCAATGGAAATCTCGGCGCTGGACTTGGCTGGAAGGCTGGGAGGCAAACTGACCGGCGAAGGTCAGCGTGTCCTCCGTGCCGTTGCCACGCTCGAAGAAGCCGGCCCGGACACCCTTTCGTGGCTGCGCGGCAACGAGTCGCCCAAACGGCTTGAGCACTGCCGCGCCGGGGCCATTTTGGTAACGCCCGAATGCGAAGTACCGGACACCTGCACGGTCATACGCGTGCCGGACCCGGACTTGGCGCTATGCGACGCGCTGCGTCTGCTTTGCCCGCCGCCGGAGCAGGTTCCGGCCGGGGTGCATTCCAGTGCGGTCGTGGCGGCGGATGCACAGGTGGCGGGCGCGGCGATTGGGCCGCACGTCAGCGTCGGTGCGGGTGCGGTTGTGGGTGCCGGAACGCAGCTACACGCGGGCGTGCACATCGGGGCGGAGACGCGCATCGGACGCGATTGCGTGCTGTGGCACAATGTCGTGGTCCGCGAGCGGACTATCATCGGAGACCGGGTCATAATCCACCCGAACGCGACGCTGGGCGCGGACGGCTTCGGCTACCTGCCGCGGAACGGTCGGCATGTGAAGGTCCCGCAGGTCGGCGCGCTGGTAATAGAGGACGACGTCGAGATCGGCGCCTGTACGTGCATCGACCGGGCCAAGACCGGTGTAACGCGCATCGGGCGCGGCACGAAGATTGATAACCTGGTGCAGATTGGCCATAATGTCCGCGTCGGTGAGCACTGCGTGCTGGTGTCGCAGACTGGAATCGCCGGTTCCGCCACGCTGGGTCACCACGTCATGTTGGCCGGGCAGGTGGGCGTGACTGAGCACGTCCAGATAGGTGACTGTGCGCGGGTCGCGGCCAAGTCGGGAGCTTCCCGGGACGTGCCCGCCGGGACGGTTTTCCGCGGCAACCCCGCCACCGACAACGGCGCGTTCTCGCGCCAGCAGGTGATCGTCCGCAGGCTACCGGCATTGGCTCAGCAGGTGCGCGAGTTGGTCCGTCGGGTCGAGCAACTTGAGTCAGCAGCAAACGATAGAACGTGAAGTCCAGCTCGCCGGGCGCGGACTCTTTACGGGGTTTGAAGTCAACGTGCGCTTCAAGCCCGCGGCGCCGGGCAGCGGCATCACGTTCATTCGCGCCGACCAGCCGCAACCCATCCGCGTGGCGGCCCGCATAGAGAATCTCTCGCGGCGCGCGCGGCGCACGTCCCTCAAGAACGGCACCGTCACGATCGAGACGGTCGAGCATTGTCTCGCGGCGATTCGGGCCCTGTCGATCGACAACCTGGACGTCGAGCTGGACAACGCCGAGCTGCCCGCCGGCGACGGCAGCTCGCTGCTGTTCACAGATGCCCTGACGTCGGCCGGCATAATCCAGCAGGACGCGGAGCGGCGTTATCTGCATATTCCGGATGCCATTCGCGTGGCTGACAGCGACGCCGAACTGGTGGCCTGGCCGGGCAGCGATCAGCGGCTCGACATTTACTACGAACTGGACTACGGCCCGGACAACCCGATCGGGCGGCAGACGCACCACTTCATCCTCGATCGCGACGGCTACATGCAGCACATCGCCCCGGCCCGCACATTCGTGCTGGAAGCCGAGGCGCGCCAAATGCAGGCCGCCGGCCTCGGCACGCACGTGACGTACGAAGACGTGCTCGTGATCGGGCGGGAGGGCCCGATCGACAACAGCTACCGCTTTCCGGACGAGTGCGTACGCCACAAGATCCAGGACCTGATCGGCGACCTGATGCTGTCGGGCATGTTCGTCTGCGGACGGATCTTCGCGCGGCGTTCCGGACACCGCCTCAATCATGAGCTGGTTCGCCGGCTGCACGACCTGGCCATCAGCCAGCAGCGCACCGGCGAGCTGGCGCGGCAGCCGCGGCTGGACATCTACGCCGTGCAGCGCACCCTACCGCATCGCTACCCGATGCTGCTGGTGGACCGGGTGGTGGAGATGGATGGCGAGCGCCGCGCCGTCGGCATCAAGAACGTGACGATCAACGAGCCGTTCTTCCAGGGTCATTACCCGCGGCAGCCCATCATGCCCGGTGTGCTGATCATCGAGGCCATGGCCCAGCTTGGCGGGCTGCTGCTATCGCAGAAGCTCGAGCACAAGGGCAAGGTCGCGGTGCTGCTGAGCCTGGACAAAGTGAAATTCCGACGCCCGGTTGTCCCGGGCGACCAGTTAATCCTGGAGGCGCAGGCGGTACGCGTGAAATCACGGACCGGCGAGGTGTTCTGCCAGGCCCACGTGTCTTCGGACCTGGCGGCCGAGGCCAACATCCGGTTCATGCTGGTAGACGCGGACCCGAGTTGAAACTGAGCGAATGAGCGAGATACACCCCACTGCGTTCGTGCATCCCCACGCCGAACTAGGCCGCGACATCCGGATCGGCCCCTTCTGCCACGTCGGACCCGGCGTGCAGCTTGGCGATGAGTGCGAGCTGGTCAGCCACGTCACGTTACTGGGGCCGGCCCAGTTCGGGCCGCGCAACGTTTTCCACCAGCAGGTGACGCTGGGCGCACCGCCGCAGGACCTGAAGTACCGCGGCGGCCCCACCCGGCTGATCGTCGGCTCGGACAACATCTTCCGCGAGCAGGTCACGGCGCATCGTGGCACCGAGGTCGATCGGCTCAGCGGCGGCGCCACGCGCATCGGCAGTCACAACCTGCTAATGGTCGGCGTGCATGTGGCGCACGACGCCGACCTGGGCGACAACATCATTCTGGCCAATTGCGTGCAGATCGCCGGGCACGTGCGCATCGAAGACCGCGTCGTGGTCGGCGGCGCCTCGGCCATGCACCACTTCGTGACGATCGGCCGCACGGCTTACGTCGGCGGCATGACGCGCATGACGCACGACGTGCCGCCCTATATGAAGGTCGAAGGCCACGAGCAGACCGTGCGCGGCGCGAACGTCGAGGGCATGCGCCGCTGGCAGATGCCCGAAGCGTCAATCCTGGCAATCAAGAGCGCGGCGCGCCTGCTCTATGCCCGCAAGGGCGGCCGCTCCCCGCTGCGAACGGCCGAGGCCCTGCGGCAGATCGAGGGCAACGGCCTGATGCACGACGAGCACGTGCGTTACCTGGTCGAATTTCTGCAGCGCAAGCTGGCGATCGGCGTCTACGGCCGGGTGCGCGAGCGCACCCGGTGCGACCAGGATGCGGACCGCGCGAACTTCTACCAGCTCAGCGCGACAGAGGAGAGACAGTGAGCGAGCCTGTACCGGTCGCCGTTGTCGGTGCCGGCCATATGGGCCGGTATCACGTGCAGAAGTACGCTGCCCTGCCGGGCGCCAGGCTGGTGGCCGTGGTCGATCGCGACGTGGAGCGTGCCCGCGCCCTGGCCGAGCCGCTCGGCGTGCGCTACGGCCAGACGCTAACGCCCGAGTTGGGCGACGTGGCCGCGGTTAGCGTGGCCGTGCCGACTCAGGACCATCTCGAGGTGGCCCGCCCGCTGATCCAGCGCGGCATTGCCGTGCTGGTTGAGAAGCCGCTGGCCGCGACGGTGGCCGAGGCGGAGGAGATCACCCGGCTGGCCGCCAGCCATGATGTCATCGTGCAGGTCGGCCACACCGAGCGCTTCAACCCGGCCGTGCAGGCTGTGGCCCGCATGGAAATGCGGCCCAAGTTCATCGAGACGCACCGGATCAGCCCGTTCACCTTCCGGTCGGCGGACGTCGGCGTCGTCTTCGACATCATGATCCACGACATTGACATCCTGCTGCACCTGGTGCGCGACGAGGTCCTGCGGGTTGACGCCGTGGGTGTCAACGTGCTGGGGCCCCATGAGGACATTGCCAACGCGCGCATCGCCTTCCGCGGCGGCGCCGTCGCCAACCTGACCGCCTCGCGCCTGGCCCTCAAGACCGAGCGCAAGCTGCGGGCCTTCAGCGAAAGCGCCTACGTCTCGCTCGACTATCAGAAGAAGGTCGGCGTGGCGATCAAGCTGGACAAGAACCTCAACGTGCTGAAGCTGGCCCGCGAGCGCAACGTCCAGGACCTCTCCCAACTCGCCGGGCTCGACTTCGGCAAGCTGGTGCAGGTCGAGCCATTGGTCATAAACGACCAGGACCCGCTCAAGCACGAGTTGGAGACCTTCCTGGAATGCGTGCGCGACCGGCGACCGCCGCCGGTTTCAGCCGCCGACGGCCTGGCGGCCGTCCGACTGGCCACGCAAGTCGTGGACTCGCTTTCGGCCCACCGCTGGGACGGCGAGGCCGGCCAGCGCGTGGGCCTGGCCGCGGACATCTTCGGCCGTGTCGCCGCCGGCAGCAGCGACAGCTAAACAGGTTGGTCAGATTGGCGGGTCCAGGCGTCGGGGCGGCGCGGTTCCGCTCCCGTGAGCGGTCACGCTAACAACCGGCCAGGTCCGTCCGGTTGTCAGCAACCGCGCGACGGAACTCAATGCCGATCTCGAAGGTCCCCGCCAGCACCCGCCGCGTGCGCGCGACTGTGCCGTTCACGTGCGTAATCTCGTTGTTGGCGTGCGGCAGAAGCGCTTCGACCTGCGTTCCGGCCGGGATCTCCCGCCCAAGCTGCACAGCCAGACCTTTGTGCGAGATATTCACGGTCTGGCCCACACAGGAGGCCGCCGCGTCCGAGGCAGGATCATGCCAGCACAAGCGGCAGGGCACGCGGTGGGGCATACGCGGCAACCCGCGGGCGTTTCGCCGGTCACCAGATTGTGTCAGGCCGGTGGCCACCCGAACTCCAGCAGGCATGGATACCGATTGCATGGCCAGACTCCCGCAGTGCGGGCCGGTTAGGCGACCCGCCGGCCGGGCGGGACCGCGACCCCTGCGCAGGGTGCTCACGCCCGCGCAACTAATATCGGCTGGACAGCCGCACATGCTGAAAGCCCGTTCGGGCCGCGCGGATGCATGCGGCGTCTTAAATATTGTTGCGTCAAGATGTTAGGAGACTTGCCCCGCCCAGACCCTGCGACTGCCCCTGTTGGCCGCCAAGCCCGTCCGGGCAGGTGCCGGCCGAACGCCTACCCCCGGCCGGCCCGAAAGCGTGTCGTCAGGACCCGACCGGCGCCTTGGCGAGCAGCTCCACGGCGGTGAGTGGATCGACGGAGATTGCCGTCAGTTCACCATTGTCCTTGCGCAGCAGCACGCGCAGCAGCCACAGCCGCCCGTCCTTGCTATGGGCGAAAGTGCTGCCGGTCTTCTCCTGGCGGATGGACTCGATCGTGCCGACGACCGCAGCGCGCCAGTTGCCCTCGCGTCGGTCGACCTGCTGAATTATGCGGACCCGTTGGCCCGGCCGGCATTCGTCAATCGTCATTGGCCACTCGCACCTGGCTTGCCCGGCGCCGCTCCGGCACGCCCGGGCGACGCGGGCGCTTCACGCGCCGCTCAGATCATCACACGGCGATTGTACACATACCACTCGAACAGCAGGATGAGCAAGGCCGCGCCCACGAACCAGCGCCAGATTTCGGGCGTGGCCGTCTCGATGGCGCGGCCGGCCGCGATGCCGGGCGTGCCCAGCTCATCCGCGCCGCGCGGACGGATGTCGCTTTCCCGCGCGTCCGTGAGATTGACGGCGTAGTAGTCGGTCCGCTGCTCACCCGCCTGGCGGTACCGGACCTGGTAGATGCCGACCCGCCGCGTGCCGCTGAAGAAGCTGGCGCCGCTCGCATCGGGCACGATGGTCGCGGTGCCGCCGTCCGGGCCATACAGCCGGGTCTCGGTCACGCCCTCGGGCAGTACCACGCGCAGCGTGTCGCCGGGCCGCACGCGCTCGCGCTCGGTCACCCCGCCACCGCCCAGGAAACGAATGGCGTTGTACGCGAAGACCGGGAAGCTGGCCCGCTGCCACCAGGTGCTGTCCTCCACGGCGAACGACAGCACCAGGCAGTGCCGGCCGCCCCGCGCGTGCCGCAGCAGCAGCGGTCCCTGCGGCCCCTCAATCAGCACTTCGGCGTCCTCGGGGGCCCGCAGCGCCACGCCGCGCGCCACGTACACATAGTCCAGCGGCACGTGGCGCAGGATCGGATGGGCCTCGTCCCACCAGACCGGCACGTGCACATCGTCCAGCGGCGCACTGACCTGGACATCATCGCCCGGGGGAACCGCTTTCAAGAACAGGAAGTTCCCGATCGGCAACGCCGCCGGGCTGCACTTGTCGAAGATAACAACGTCGTACGTGGAGCGCTCATCGCGCACGTATTCGGCACCGCCCGCCGCGTACTGCGCCGGCGTAATGAAGACCCGCTCCTGCAGCGGCAACCCCGCCAGGACGCTGTCAAGAAAGAAGTTATTCTCCGTCACGACCAGCACGCGCTGGCGCCGCGGCGTCGGCACGACGGCATAGGCCCGGTTGTCAACGTCCAGGGCGTCCGCGCGCGACAGGCGCGCCTCGAGCAGCGCCCCGCGTTCGAGTATCAACTCGAAGCTCAGGCCGCGCCGGGCGCCCGGGCCGGGCCGCGCCGCCTCGTCCCCGCCCGGCTGACCAGCAGCGCTATCCTCAGCCGCCGCCAACTCAACCGAACGCACGCGGGCATCCGAAAGCTGGCCATCGATGTACAGGGCGACGGACGCGGTCACCGGCTCAGCGCAGAAATTCTCGATTTCCAGCAGGACGTTGACGACCTCCGGCCGCTCGTAGCTGCGCTCCGCCACCAGGGACGTTATGCCGACGTTGTCACGCGCCCGCCCGATCTTGATCAATTCAAGCTGCCCACTCCGCAGCACCGCCTCCGCCAAGTCGGCGATGCGACCGTCAGAGAACAACACCACCCGGGCGGCCTCCTCCGTGCCGACGGGCGTCTCGTCGGTCAGCATCGTCGGCGGGGCAATGTACGCCTCCGCCAGCTCCAGCGCCTCACGAATGTGGCTCTGGCCGTCGGTCGGCTCAATGGCCCGAATGACATCCACAAGTTCCGCCGTGTTCGGCGTAAACGGCGAGACGACCGCGGCCCGATCAGAAAACGCGATAACCATCGCCTGGATACGGGCTTGCGCGCCGCGCAGGCGCAGAAAGGACAGCCAGCCTCCGCCGCGCCGGTCTAGCACCCGGACCAGCCGGACGGCCTGCTCCTTGGCCTCGTCCAGGCGTGTGCCGTCGCTCTCGACCGTATTCATCGAGGCGGAACGGTCAATCAGGATGACCAGCCGCCCTTCAGGGGCCGCGGACGTTTCCACGATGGGCCGCGCGAGTGCCAGAATCGCCGCCGCGAGCACCAGCAGTTGCAGCAGCAGCAGGAGGCTCTTGCGGAGGCGCTGGAAGGGAGCGTTGACCTGCAAGTCGTGCAGGGCGCGCTTCCATAGCAGCGTCGAGGAGATGCGCTGCTCGCGGCGGCGCAGCTTCAGGAAATAGAGAATCAGCAGGGCCGGAATGACCGCGGCGGCGATCCACAGCGCCCACAGATTCAGAAAGCTCACCGCAACAACCCTCGCTGGCGCAGGTACGAGATCACGAGTGTGTCAAACGGCACGCGCGTACTGGTGAACAGATACGTGATGCCGCGCCGCGTGCAGTAGTCGCGCAGGCCGGCGCAATACGCCTGCAAGCCGGACTGGTAGGCCTTCAGCAGTGGCTGGCTGATGCTGATCTCGGTGGTGTCGTCGTCCTCGACGTCGCGCAGCTTGAGGTCGCCCGCCAGCGGCGGCTCGATCTCGTCCGGCGCCAGCACCTGGATGACGTACAAATCGACGTCGCGGCTGAGCAGATAGCGCAGGCCGTCCTGGAAGCCGCCCTTGTCCAGGAAATCGCTCAGGATGATGACGACGCCCTTGCCGCGATGGCGCAGCGCGAAATGCCGCGCGACCGCCCCGAAGTCCGACGTGCCGCCCAGCGCGCTGCGCCGCAGGAAAGTGACGACCTGGCCGATCAGCCGCCGGCCACGCACGCCGGCCATCTCCTGCACCAGCCGGCTGGAGTAGCCATAGAGGCTGATGCGGTCGTAGTTGACCAGGCCGATGTAGGCCAGGGCGGCGGCCACGCGCTTCACATACAGGCCCTTGTGCGGGTCGCCCCAGTCCATGCTCCCGGAAGTGTCGAAGAGGACGCTGACGTTCAGATCCTCCTCTTCGAGGAAGAGCTTGAGCAGCAGGCGTTCGAGGCGGGCGTAGATGTTCCAGTCGAGGAAGCGCAGGTCGTCGCCGACGACGTAGTTGCGGTAGTCGGCGAACTCGACCGATTCGCCCCGGCGCTTGCTGCGGCGCTCGCCCTTCATGCGGCCGATGAAGATCCGGCGCGAGAGGATCTCGAGCTGCTCCAGCCGGGCCATGAAGTCCGGCGAAAGCAACTCCTCGTCACCGGCCGGCGATCGTGTCGGAGCGGTAACCAATGGTGACAGCCCTCTGGCGCGGACGCGGCGCCGCCGACCGGCGGATGCTACGCCGCCTGTTCGGCGAGCGTCGGCAGCGCCTCCAGAATGTTCGCGATCACGCTGTCCGTGCCGAGGCCCTCGGCCTCGCCCTCGAAATTGAGCAGCAGGCGGTGACGCAGCCCGGGCAGCGCGGCCCGCTGCACGTCCTCGAAGCCGACGTTGTAACGCCCGTCGAGCATGGCGTAGATCTTGGCGGCCAGCGTCAGCGCCTGGGCGCCGCGCGGGCTGGCGCCCCAGCGCACGTACTTGTTGACCAGCTCCGTGGCGAACTCGCCGCGCGGATGCGTCGCCAGCACCACGCGAATCGCGTAGTCCTGCACGTGCGGGGCCACGACGATGCGTTTCACCAGCTCCTGCCCCGCCAGGATCTGTGCCCCGCTCAGGACGGGCCGGATGTCCGGCTGGTAGCCGGTGGTGGTCCGATCGAGAATCGTCTTGAGCTCCGCGCGGTTGGAGTAGCCCACCAGGAGCTTGAAGAAAAAGCGGTCGAGCTGGGCCTCGGGCAGTGGATAAGTGCCCTCCTGCTCGATCGGGTTCTGCGTGGCCAGGACGAAGAACGGCTCCTCCAGCGTGTATTTCTTACCGCCGGACGTCACCGTGTGCTCCTGCATGCCTTCGAGCAAGGCCGATTGCGTCTTGGGCGTGGCGCGGTTGATCTCATCCGCCAGGACGATCTGCGCGAACAGCGGCCCGCGTTGAAACTCGAAGTGCCGCCGGCCGGTCGCGGGATCCTCCGTAATGATGTTCGTGCCGATGATGTCGGCCGGCATCAGGTCGGGCGTGAACTGGATCCGCGCGAAGTTGAGTTGCAGCGCTTGGGCCAACGTGCGGATCAGCAGCGTCTTGCCCAGGCCGGGCACGCCCTCCAGCAAGGCGTGACCGCCGCCGAACAGGCATACGAGCACGCTGTCCACCACGTCGTCGTGGCCGACGATCAGCTTGTGAATCTCCTGTTTGAGGGTCTTGAACTGATTGCGGAACTCGGCCACGCGCTGTTCGACCCGCCCTTGCTCGGCAGCGGTCATGCAGTCCTCCTTCGCGAAACCCGGCACGCCCGCACGTGGGCCGGCGGCGCCCCGTAATGTGGGTACGATTCTAGGCCCGCCGGCTCGGACTGTCGCGGGGCGCCGGAGCAGATTTGACTCGGCGGGGAGCGGCTGCCCCACTGGCCGGTCGCGCGGCCAGCGCGCGCACGCTCCAGCCCCCAGAAAAAAGAAAACGCCGGGCGCGGGCCCGGCGCGCTGGTTAATCAGTGGGTTACGCTCAGGCTGCGCTGACGGCCGCCGCGTGGGCCTTGGCCAGCTCGACCAGCTTATCAAAGGCGGCTTCGTCGGCGATGGCGACCTCGCTGAGCATCTTCCGGTTCAGCGCGATGTTGGCGCGTTTCAGACCGGATATGAACCGGCTGTATGAGATGCCACGGGTCATGCAAGCGGCGTTGACACGCGTAATCCACAACGCACGGAATTCACGCTTGCGCGCCCGCCGATCGCGGGCGGCATAGACATAGGCCCGAATCAGCGTCGGCTTGGCCGAACGAAACAGCTTGCTGCGGGTTCCCCGGAAGCCCTTGGCGGCATTCAGAACCCGCTTATGACGGCGACGAGTGGCGTGCCCAGGTCGAACACGAGGCATCCGCGCTTCTCCTTCACGACTGAGGCTAGGCTTCGCACACGGCCCGCAGCAGGTTCTTCCCCAGCGCGCCTTCCACTACCAGGCGGCGGCGTAGCCGCCGGCAACGCGCTCCCGACTTCGTGCTCATCAGGTGGCTACGGAAGGCCTTCTTCCGGAGGACCTTCTTCCGGCCGGTGATCTTGATCCGCTTCAACAAGCCCTTGTGCGGCTTCTGCTTTGGCATCTTACTATCCAATCCAAACCGTGGGTAGAGCCGATTAATATACAGCGCGCGCGCGTCGCCGGCAACGGGCCTGGCGCTAAAAGTGTTCGGCGGCCGTTGCCACCAAACCCCACGGCGCGTACCGTGTCAGGGGTCGGCGGCCCACCGGGGCGCCTCCGACGCGGCTGAATAGCCAGGCGGCAAGCGAGTAGCTCGCCAGGACTCGATATGTAAATATCGTCCAGGACTAATGATAGGGATTGGAAAGCACTATGCCGGCCAAACGCATGGGTATCATCGTCGGTGGCGGCCCGGCTCCGGGCATCAATGCCGTGATCGGGGCGGCCACCATCCACGCCATCAACCGGAAGTTCGAGGTTATCGGGTTTTACGACGGGTTCCGGTGGCTCTGCTCGGACAACTTCGACCCCCCCACCCATACGACCCGTCTCGACATTGCTCGCGTCGCGCGAATCCACTTCGACGGCGGCTCGATCCTCCGCATAGCGCGGACCAATTTGCTCGACGATGAGCGCCTCAAGACCGACCCCGTCGCGCACCCCGATCCACAGAAGGTCAGCCTGGCCCTCGGCCGCCTGCGCGAGCTGGGCATCACCGGACTGCTAACCATTGGCGGCGATGATACCGCCTTAAGCGCGCGCTTCCTGGCCGAAGCCGGCGGCGACCGCCTGCGCGTCGTACACGTCCCCAAGACGATCGACAACGACGTCCCGCTGCCTCAGAACATGAGCACCTTCGGGTTCGGCACGGCCCGCTTCATCGGCACGCAGCTCGTCAAGAATCTCATGCAGGACTCCCAGACCACCGGCCGCTGGTACCTCGTCAACGCCATGGGCCGCAGTGCCGGGCATTTGGCCATGGCGATCGGCATGTCCACCGGTGCCACGCTCACCCTGATCCCGGAGGAGTTCGGCGAACGCAGCAGCGTCCAGGAAATCGCCGACGTCATCGAGGGCGCCATTCTCAAGCGCCGCGTCATGGGCCGCCCCGACGGCGTGGCCCTCATCGCTGAGGGCCTGGCCTACCGGCTCGGTGACCGCGCAGAGTTGGAGCGCCTCCTCGGCCGCGAGGTGCCCGTGGACGCCGCCGGCCACCCGCGTCTGGCCGAGGTCCCGCTCACCGACCTGCTCAAACGCGAGTTGCAGGCGCGTTTCAAGGCGCGCGGGGAGAGCCTGCCGCTGGTGCAGCACACGATCGGATACGAGCTGCGCTCGGCCGACCCTACCCCGAACGATATGTCCTATTGCCGCAGCCTGGGCTACCACAGCATCCGCCTGTTCGAGGATACCGGCCGCAAGCCCGGCGGCGGATACCTGGTCTCGCTCGTCAATGACAACCTGGTCGCGCTCGACCTCCGCGACCTGATCGACCCGCAAACGAACCGCATCCGCACGCGATTCGTGGATATCTGCTCAGACCGCTACCAGGTCGCGCGGGCCTACCAGATTCGTTTGGAACGCTCGAACCTTGAAGACGCCGTCATGCTGGCCAAGCTGGCGACCGCCGCCCATATGTCGCCCAGCCAGTTCAAGGAACGCTTCATGCAGGCGGCCACGCCGCTGAGCGACATGGTCTGTTCCCGGCCGGACGCCGAGAGCACGGCCGAGGCCGTGCTGCACCAGGGCGCGTAGACCTCTTTGCGGCGCCCGGGCGCCGCCGCCGGCCTGGCGCGCTGCGCAACCCCGCGGCGGGCAGACCGCGAATCCACCCACAAGCGGGGCCGCGGTCCACTGCGCGCGGCGATACAATGCCGCGCCGGGCAGCGCGCCCGCATCATCCGCCAACCTCATAGGAACCGGAGAGGTGTCATGCTCAGACCACGCCACAAAACCAGAGCCGTACTTGCCGTGTTGCCGGTGCTACTGCTGGTGGCCAGCGGCCACGCCGCGCCGGGGGACGTGCTCCAGACGCACGAAGCCCCCTGCGAGTACCCGGCCGGCTTAGCCGCGGCCGGCGACCATCTGTACCTGCTGGACTGGCGCGAGGCGAAGCTGTTCCGCGTGGAGATGCAGACCGGCGCCGTGCAACGCTCCTGGGACGCGCCGACGCTCCGGCCGCGCGGCCTCGCTCATGCCGACGGGCGGCTCTTCATCTCCGACGACCGCACCGGCCGAATCTACACGTTCAATCCCGACACGGGCGTGGTTGAGAACACGTTCGACGCACCCGGCCGGCGCCCCAGCGGACTGGCCTACAGCGCCGGCGTGCTCTACGTGCTCGAGCGCGCCAGCCGCAAGGTCTATCGCGTACTGCCCGAGGACGGCACGATTCTCGGCTACTTCGCTCTTCCGAACCGCGACTGCGCCGACCTGACGCACGACGGCCGCTACCTCTGGACCAGTAACCGCGTGAAGGACGAGCTCTACATGGTTCATCCGGAGACCGGCCAGGTCATCGGCATCCTCGCCGCCCCGGGACCGCACGCCACGGGCCTGGCCTGGGACGGTGACACCCTCTGGAACGCCGATTTCCAGACCCGCAAGCTCTACCGCCTACAGATCAAGAGCGACCCGATGTACCGCGTGTTCGACCAGCGCACAGCCCGCTGCGAGTACTACTGGACGCTGTACAACTACGGGCCGGCCCGCGTGTTCGACGTCACGCTCAACCTCGCGGTGCCCGCGCCGCTGGTTAACCAGCAACTGCTTACCGAGCCGCGCTTCTCGCCGGCGCCGGACGAAATCCGCACCGACCGCTGGGGGCAGCGTTGCGCGCTGTTTCGGCTGCCCGGCGCGGACGCCGGCCGAAGGCTCGAAGTCCGCTGCGAGGCCGAGGTCGCGCTCGCCGCGCTGCGCTACCTCATCATCCCCGAGAAGACCGGCACGCTCGCGGACATCCCGGCGGAGATCCGCGAAGCCTACCTGGCCGACGACTCGCGCTACCGCATCGACAGCCCGTTCATTCAGGAGACCGTGCGAAAGGTGGTCGGCGACGAGCAGAACCCCTACTGGATCGCCCGCAGGATATACGACTACGTGATCGACAAGCTGACGTACGAAATGGTGGGCGGCTGGGACGTGCCGGAGGTGGTGCTCCGGCGCGGCAGCGGCTCATGCTCGGAGTACACCTTCGCGTTCATCGCCCTCTGTCGGGCCGCCGGGCTGCCAGCGCGCTACCAGGGCAGCATCGTCATCCGCAACGACGATGCCAGCGTGGACGAGGCCTTCCATCGCTGGGCCCAAATCTATCTGCCCAACTATGGCTGGGTGCCGGTTGATGCCAACAAGGGCGACGCCGAATCACCCGCCGATCAGGCGCGCGGCTTCGGCGAACTGGACAACCGCTACCTGATCACCACGCACGGCGGCGGCGGCTCGGAATACCTGCACTGGGGCTACAACTCGTACGTGCATTACCGCGCCGACGGCTACTGCATGGTAGAACGCGAGACGTACGGATTCTGGGAGCCGCACGATACGCCGCCCGAACAGGTCCAGGCCGGCACGGATCAGGCCGAACCATAGTCGGGCGTACGTCCGCAGCAACCACGAACGTTCTTGTGGCGGGGTTTGAATCTTTGCGCGCGCGTGGCCAAAATGCCCGCTCGTCCCGCCGGGCGGCGGGACGCACTGACCGATTGGAGTTAATGACTATGCGTTGGAGCCACTACTTAATACCGACGACGAAAGAGACGCCCAAGGATGCCAGTGCGCCGTCAAACATCTTGATGTTGCGGGCCGGGCTGATCCGACAAGTCGCGGCGGGGCTCTATACGTACCTGCCTTTGGGTTACCGGACGTTGCGCAAGGTCGAGAACATCGTCCGCACGGAAATGGACCGCGCCGGCGCCATCGAGCTGCACATGCCCATGCTTCAGCCGCTGTCGCTCTGGGAAGAGACCGGCCGCACGGAAGCCATGGGGGACGTGCTGCTGCGTCTGGCCGGCCCGCCCGGCGACTGGCGCCCCAACACCGTGCTGGGTCCGACGCATGAGGAGGTCATCACCGACGTCGCCCGGGCGTATCTCAACAGCTACAAGCAGTTACCCATCACGCTCTACCAGATTCAGACCAAGGCCCGCGGCGAGGCCCGCCCCAAGAGCGGCGTCCTGCGTACGCGCGAGTTCCTGATGAAGGACGCTTACTCGTTCCACGCCGACAAGGCTAGTCTCGACGCCGAATACGACAACATGTACCAGACGTATTGCCGCATCTTCGCCCGCTGCGGGCTGCCCTACCTGGCGGTCGAGGCGGAGACCGGCGCGATCGGCGGCGACGTCTCGCACGAGTTCATGGTGCTGACGGACGCCGGCGAGGACTCCGTCGCCCTGAGCGCCGACGGCGACTACGCCGCCAACCTGGAGCGGGCCACGGCCCGGCCGCTGCCCCAGCAGGACGGCGAGCCGGCGCCGTGCGTGGAGGTGCACACGCCCGGACACGGCAAGGTCGAGGACGTGTGCGCGTTCATGGGCACACAGCCCGGCCAGATGATCAAGACGCTTATCTACGTTAGCGCGCCGCCGGCCAGCCCGCCGCCCCCGGGCACGCCGGCCCCCCGCCGCCAGTGTGTGGTGGCGCTGGTGCGCGGCGACCACGACATCAACGAATACAAGCTCAACAAGGTCGCCGGGCAGCCGCTGGAGCTGGCTGATCCCGAGACGATCATGCAGGTCACCGGGGCCGCGGTCGGCTTCGCCGGCCCGCAGGGACTGATCGAGCGCGTGAACAAGCTGATCATTGACCGCGACGTTACGACGCTGCGCAACGCCGCCAGCGGCGCCAACAAGACCGACTACCACGTCAAGAGCATCAACCCCGGCCGCGACTTCCCCGTCAAGGGCGAAAACGTCATCGTGGCCGATATCCGCAACGTCGTGGCCGGCGACCGCTCTCCAACCGGCAGCGGCAGCCCGCTCAGCATGCGCACCGCCATCGAGATCGGCCACGTCTTCAAGCTCGGCACGAAGTACAGCAGCGCGATGCACGCCGAATTCCTCGACCGCAGCGGCCAGTCTCATCCCCTGGTCATGGGCTGCTACGGCATCGGCGTGAACCGGCTGGTCGCGGCCGCGGTCGAGGCCCACCACGACGACCAGGGCATCATCTGGCCCATGTCGATCGCGCCCTTCGAAGTGCTCGTCATCGCCCTGGACCCGCGCGTGGACGAAGTCGTGCAGACCGCCACGAAAATCCACGACGACCTCGTAGCCGCGGGTATCGACGTCCTGTTCGACGACCGTGACGAGCGTGCCGGCTTCAAGTTCAAGGATGCCGATCTTATCGGCGTTCCGCTCCGTGTCGTGGTCGGCAAGAAGAGCCTCGCGGAGGGCTTCGTCGAATTCAGCCACCGGCGGGATAACATCAAGCACAAGCTCTCCCCGACCGCGGTAATAGACCGCGTGGTGAGCACGGTGCGAGCCGAACTAGCCGAGTTGGAGCGTTGATGCAGGCAGCCGGAAGACCGCGAGGTCCTCTACGCAGGCTCCCTGGCTTCAGCCGGCTTCGTCGACGACGAGTAGTGCTAATGTGTCAACTTGTCGTCCGCCCGGCGACCCCCGGCCGCACTCCCTCGACCTTACTCGCCGATATTCGTATAAAGGACTACTCTAGGCCGCTTGGTCGGGCCGGGGCCGCTGCCGGCTCGGACCAGGCACCGCTGGCTGGATTCTGTCGCCGACTATGGCAGCGTCCGCCCGACACCACCCGGCCTGAGTCTGGAACTCCGGCCTTGACAGGAGCTTACATATTGCCCCGCGCAGGACGCCCGATATGTCTCGCGCGGCGGTCGCTCGGACTGGCCCGTCCGCTGCGGCCCGCCGAGTACGTGGCGGCGCTCGCCGGCATGGTGTGGCTGATTGCGGCCTGCTGGCCGGCGCGCGGCGTGCATGACGGCGCCTTGGCCTACATCGGCCCCGGGGCGGGGATCGCCCTGTTCGGCTCCTTCCTGACCGTCTTCATCGCCCTGTTCTCGGCCTTCCTCGCCATCCTGGCCTGGCCGATCCGGGCCGTCTGGCGGCTGATCCGCGGCCGGCGGGCCTACAAGAACGCGGCCGTCCGCCGCGCGGTGGTACTGGGGCTGGACGGCCTTGAGCCAACGCTGACCGAGCGGTTCATGGATGAAGGTCTGCTGCCGAACATGAGCCGGCTGCGCTCGCTAGGCAGCTATTGCCGGCTCGGCACGACCTGGCCGCCGCTCTCTCCGGTCGCATGGTCCTGCTTCAGCACCGGGGCGAATCCGGGCAAGCACAACATCTTCGACTTCATCACCCGCAACCCGGCTGACTACCGGCCGGCGATCTCGTCCGTCCGGCTGCGCGAACCGCGGCGAACGCTGCGCCTCGGGCCATATGTCATCCCGCTCAGCAAGCCCGAGATAACGGCGCTGCGCAAGAGCAAGCCGTTCTGGACCGTTTTGGGCGAGGCGGGCGTCTTCAGCGCCATCCTGCGCGTGCCCATCACCTTTCCGCCGGACAAGTTCAACGGCGTGCAGTTGGCGGCCATGTGCGTGCCGGACCTGCGCGGCACGCAGGGCATGTTCACCCACTACACGGAAACCGGGGCGGCCGGCGCGACCATGGACGGCGACGTGGGCGGCGACCGCATCATCGTCCAGCGCAACAGCCGGGCCGTCGAGTCATTCGTCCGCGGCCCGGCCAACACGCTGCGGGCCGACCGGACTGAATTGCGGCTGCCGTTTCGCGTGACGCCCGGAAAGAACGGCGCCGCAGTGCTGCACATCGCCGACCAGCGCGTCCCGCTGCCGCTGAATCGTCACACCGGCTGGGTGCGGCTGGCGTTTCGAGCCGCCCCGGGCGTGAAGGTGCATGGCATCTGCCGATTCCTGCTGAAGAGCTACCGGCCGTTCTTCGATATGTACTGCACGCCGCTGCAGATCGACCCGCGCAAGCCGGTCATGCCCCTGTCGCACCCGGCCACATACGCGACGTACCTGGCCTGCCAGCACGGGCCGTTTGCCACGCTGGGGCTGGCGGAGGACACCTGGTCGCTTTCCGAGCGCGTCCTCACCGAGGACCAGTTCCTGGAGCAGGTCTACGACATCCACGCCGAACGGGAGCGCATGTTCTTCGACACGCTCCGCTGCGTGCGGCAGGGGTTGGTGGCCTGTGTGTTCGACGCCTCCGACCGCGTGCAGCACATGTTCTGGCGCTACGCCGACGACCGGCATCCGGCCCTGAAGGCCGAGGAGCGCACCGGCCACCTCGACGCCCTGCGGCAGATGTACCAGAAGATGGACGACCTGGTCGGCCGCGCGCTGGCGCAGATGGGCCCGCTCGACGCCCTGTTCGTCATGTCCGATCACGGCTTCAAGACCTTCCGCCGTGGGATCGACCTGAACGCCTGGCTCCTGGCCAACGGCCATCTAAAGCTCAAGAACGGCGCGACGACCACGGAGAGGTCCTACCTCGCGGACGTCGACTGGAGCCAGACGCGGGCGTACGCGTTCGGCCTGGCCGGGATCTACATTAATCGCCAGGGCCGCGAGGCGCAGGGCATCGTCGCCCCGGGCGAGGAAGCGCAGCGACTGGTGGCCGAGATCAAGGCCAAGCTGACCGGGCTGCCCGATCCCGACACGGGCGCGCCGGGCATTCACGAAGTCGTGTCCGCCCGCGAAGTCTATCGCGGCCCGTACATCGACAACGCCCCCGACCTCATTGTCGGCTATAGCGTCGGCTACCGCGTCGCCTGGGATGCCGCCATCGGCAAGTGCGGCCCAACCGTTTTCGGCGACAACACGAAGGCGTGGAGCGGCGACCACTGCGTGCATCCGCAGCTCGTGCCGGGCATACTTTTCAGCAACCTGAAACTCAACACCAGCGATCCGAACATCATCGACCTGGGCCCGAGCATTCTGGACCTCTTCGGCGTCAAGCGGCCGGCCTACATGGACGGCAAGTCACTGGTACAGATCATGGAGCACGAGGCATGACGCCGCGCGCCGGCAACACATTCCGAGCGGCCCGAACCGGGCGCGTCGTGCTGCTGCTGGCTGTAATAGCGGCGGTTGGCGCGGCCCTGCCGGGTTGTAGCCGCGCGGACAACCCCGCCGCCGAGAAACGCGTGCTCATTCTGGGCGTGGACGGAGTCGATCCGGACGTGCTCGGCGAGCTGATGGACGCCGGCCGTGCACCGAACCTCGCCAGGCTGGCGAGCAGCGGCTCCTTCAAGCCGCTCACTACCAGCATGCCGCCGCAAAGCCCGGTCGCCTGGAGCAATTTCGTCGCCGGCGCCAACCCGGGCACGCACCAGATCTACGACTTCATGCACCGCGACCCAAACCCGGCCGGCACCGCCGAAGCCATCACGCCCTACCTCTCGACCTCGCGGACGATCCCGCCCGCCAGGAACTGGTCCTTGAACTTCGAGCGCTGGCAGCTTCCGCTTTCGTTTCCGCAGACCGAATTGCTCCGGCAGGGCGACGCCTACTGGAACCACCTGATCGAGCACGGCATCGACACAACCGTCTATCGCATACCGTCCGCCTACCCGGCGCCGGCGGTGGACGGCCCCGGCTGCTGGCACTGCGTGGCCGGCATGGGCACGCCCGACGTGCGGGGCACTTACGGCGAATTTGCGTGTTTCGGCCCGTGGCCGCGGCGTTATGTCGGCGGCGGCTGGTTCCTACGCGTTGAGCTGAACGACCATCGCGGCACGGCCGTACTGGAGGGCCCGCCGAACTTCCTGCGCCGGCCCGACCGCCAGGGCCGCGTGCCGAACATGGTGCAGCAGCTTCAAATCGTGCGCGACCCGGAGGCGCCCGTGGTGAAGATCACGGCTGGCGACCGGGTCTTGCTGCTCAACGAGGGCGAGTGGAGCGACTGGGTCGAGATCGAGTTCGACACGGGCATTCCGGCCGGCGCCGTCCTGGCGACGCTGCAATATCCGACATCGATTCCTGCCATGGTGCGGATACTGGTGAAGCAGGTTCACCCGACGTTCGAGCTGTACGTCAGCCCGCAGAACATCGACCCGCTGCGTCCGGCCATGCCGACCAGCGAGCCGGAGTCATTCTCGCAGAAGCTGGCCGAGCAGACCGGCCGACACTACACGACCGGCATCCCGGAGGACGCCCAGGCGTTGCGACATGGCGCCCTGGACGAAGACCAGTTCCTCGCGCAGGTCGGCCTGATGCTGGACGAGCGCCTGCGCCAGTATCGCCACGCGCTCGACAATTTCGAGCGCGGCTGCCTGTTCTTCTACTTCGGCCACACGGATCAGCTCGCCCACATGTTCTGGCGCGACCGCGACCCCGAGCATCCCGGCCGCCGCCCCGAGCAGGGCGACCGCTACGCCCGCGTGCTCGAAGAGGCCTATGAAGGGATTGATGCGCTGGTGGGCGAAACGCTGGCGGAGCTGCGCGACGACGACACGATCATCATCATGTCCGACCACGGCTTCACCACCTTCCGCTGGGGCTTCAATCTGAATCGCTGGCTGCTGGAGCGCGGCTACCTGGCCGTGACGGCCGCCGACACAAACCGGACGTTCGCGCTGAGCGACGTGGATTGGAGCCGCACGCGCGCCTACGCCCTGGGGCTCAACTCGCTGTACGTGAATTTGCGCGGGCGGGAAAAGTACGGCATCGTCGCACCCGGCGCCGAGCGCGCCGCCCTGCTGCGCGAGCTCGTGGACGAGTTG
Organism: uncultured Planctomycetales bacterium; assembly: GCA_964550375.1. Taxonomy (GTDB): domain Bacteria; phylum Planctomycetota; class Phycisphaerae; order UBA1845; family Fen-1342; genus JAAYXS01. Next base: position 74,523 of record CAZJYX010000013.1, read on the forward strand.
GAAGCCGTGCACGACACCCACGGCCGCCAGGTCATTTGGAGAGCCTACGTGGTCGATGAGACCTGTCCTGGGGCGGACCCGGAAATCGCCCCCGACCTGCTCATCGGCTACAACCGCGGCTTCCGAGCCAGTTGGGACACGACCCTGGGCGGTATTCCCCCCACGCTGTTGGAGGACAACCTGGACCGCTGGTCCGGCACGCACCTGATCGCGCACGATCTGGTGCCGGGTATCCTGATTTCGAACCGCCGGGTGACAGTGGATGACCCGGCCCTGACCGATATGGCCCCCACAATCCTCAGCCTCTTCGGCATCGCAACGCCGACGACCATGACCGGCCGGCCGGTGCTGGAGCTGGAGTAAGCGGCGCGCCGCGTTTAGGCGGCATGAATGCAGGAGCGCAACAGTGTTTTCGCCGAAGATCAAGCTCGACAAGGCCCTCTACGAGCGGGTCGCCGAGCTGAGCAAGAGAGCCGGCTACTCGTCGGTGGACGAGTTCATCACCCACCTGATCGAGCGTGAGCTGGCCAAGTTCGCCGATGCCGAATCCGACGAGCAGATTGAGGAACGGCTGCGCGGCCTGGGCTACATTGAATAGGAGCCGCCGACCGGCATCATGGACCTGCTGAACGCCATCCTGACCGGCCTGACCAGCCTGCTGTGGGTGCCGCTGGCCCCCCTGCCGGCCTGGCTCGTGCTCGTCGTCTGGTCGGCGCTGGCGGCCGTGCTGGCGGGCAGCATGTTCCGCTACACGTCCAATCAACGGGCCCTGGCCGATGTCGGCGACCGCATTCGCGCCAACCTACTGGGCATGCGGCTGTTCAAGGAGGAACTGGGCGTAACGCTGCGTTGCCAGGCGCAATTATTGCGCGCGGCAGCGCTGCGCTTCTGGTACGCCCTGCCGGCCTTCGCCGCCATGCTGGTGCCATTCGTGTTTCTGTTGGTGCAACTGGCGTTGCGCTACGAGTACCGGCCGCTGACGCCCGACGAGTCGGCGGTCGTCGTGCTGCACGTCGCCCCGGAGGAGTGGCCACACTGCCGGCAGGTCCGCCTGGAGCTGCCGGACGGCGTCGTCGCCGAGACCCCGGCCCTGCACGACGAGGTGGAACACGCAATCTACTGGCGCATCCGCCCGACGCGGGCCGGCGCGTTTGAGCTGCGCTGGCAGCTCGGTCAGAACCTGGTCACCAAGAGCCTGACCGTGGCTGACGACGCCCGGCGTCTGCAGATCGTCAGCCCGCAGCGCCCGGGGCGCGGCCTGTGGGATCGCCTGTTGTATGCCGCCGAACCGGCCCTGCCGGGCGACTCGCCGGCCCGGGCCGTGCTCGTGGAGTACCCCCGCCGCAGCACCCCCATCTTCGGCTTTGACGTGCCGTGGTGGCTGACGTTCCTGGTACTGTCGATCGTCATCGCCGTGCTGCTGCGCCCCGTGCTGAAGGTCAAGTTCTGATCGTGCCGCCGGCGCGCCGGCAGGCTGCCGCGCGGCGCGGCGGTTTGCGCCCATCCCACACGGGGATATACTCAGGTTGTGCGGGCCGCACGCGGGTGTCCAACCGCCCTCGACCACAGGTAAACGACTGTGTTGCTGACTGTGTGGGAAATCCTGCGCGAATCGGCGGTCTTCATCCTGATGGGTTTCCTGATCGCCGGGCTGCTCGACGCCACGATTTCCAGTGCGCGTGTGATTCGCTACCTCAGTGGCCGGCGCTCACGATCCGTCTTCCTCGCCACGCTGGTCGGCGCCCCGGCGTCGCTCTGCTCGTGCAGCGTCCTGCCGACAGCCCTGACACTGCGGCGCAAGGGTGCCAGCAAGGGCGCCACACTCTCGTTCCTCGTCGCGAGCCCGGAAACCAGCGTCACCTCCGTACTGCTCACGTATTCGCTGCTCGGCGGGGCGATGGCGATCTTCCGCCCCATCGCCGCCTGCATCACGGCCATCACTGCCGGACTCGTGGAGAACCTGATCGACCGGCGCTTCCCTGACGAAACACCCGCCGGCGCCGCTGAACCGGCCGCCGCGGCTGGATGCTGCTCCGCATCACGGGCGCCCGCCGCCACGCCTTCCTGCTGCGCCTCGTCGCCGAACCCGGCCGCTGCGACCACCACTACCGCCCCTCCAATACGCCAGCGCGTCCGCGCCGGCCTGCGCTTCGCCTTTGTGGATCTCTTCGACAACTTGTTCGCCTGGATCCTCTTCGGCGTCGCGGCCGCCGCGGCGATTCAGGCCTGGCTGCCGCCCGACGTGCTGAACCAGATTCTCGGCGGACAAGTCCGCTCGATGCTGCTGATGGCCCTGATCGGCGTGCCCATGTACGTGTGCGCCGAAGCTTCCACCCCCATCGCGGCCGTACTGATCGCCAACGGCGTCAGTCCCGGCGCGGCCATCGTCTTCCTGCTGGTCGGGCCGGCCACTAACATCGGCTCGCTGGGTGTGCTGTGGCGCGAGTTGGGTCGCCGCACCGTCATCGTCTACCTGGCAACGATCATCCTGGTGTCCTTGCTGATGGGCCTGCTGGCGAATGACCTCCTGGGCGGTACGTATGGCGAACTGCAACACTGCGTCCTGAAAGAGCAACTGCTGCCCGCCTGGCTCAAGACCGGCGGCGCGGCGGCCTTCCTCGCCATCGGCCTTGGCACGGTGTGGCGCCGCCGCTACTTGCAGCGCAGCTCGGCATGGCTGGCCCACAAGCTGCACCTGCGCACCCCGCCGCGGTAACCTGGGACTGCTCATCCGTCTCACCAGCGCTGCGGCCTACGGCACATAGCAGTCCGGCGCAGAGGCAACCGCCGCCGGCGCCGCCCGTGAGTTCCCATCATCGACAGCCGCGCCCGCCGCAGGTACGCTCCATGCTCCGCCGCCGGTCACCAACGCGGCGGTCACGGTGCGCCTTGCAGGGTCCGGACATGACGAACAGTGTGACGGCCGATTCGCGGCCGCGTCTTCACCGCCGTTGGGTTGACGGCCTGATCGTGCTCGTGCTGGCGACGGCCGCCGGCGCCGCTTCATTCGCCGGCTCCCGCGGACTCGATGCGCCGCTGATCAAGAGTATCCACTGGGACGTCTGGTTCGACGCCGACTGCCCGCGTGTTCACTGCACGACCGTCGAAGAGCGGGGCGTGCACCTGCGCACCGGCGCACACCCACTGTTCAAGTTGTGGACATACCCCCCTGCTCTGGCACTGCGCCGGCTCGGCCTGGAGCCGCTGGTCGCCGACCGGCTGCTGCGCAGCCTGACCGCGGCGGCCTGTGCGGCGGCGTTCTACGTCCTCCTGCGCCTACTGGGGTCTCGCCGCCCTGATAGCGTGCTCTTCACATTGCTGGCGGCCGTGAGCGCGGCGGCGGTCTTCTGGTTCACCGTTCCCACGACCTACCCGGCCGGACTACTCAGCATGCTCCTCGCCTTGCTGCTGGTCGCGGTCGGGACCGCGCGGCTCAAGTCACCGGTCTGGGACGTGCCGGTGAATATCTTGACGCTCAGCTTCACCAGCACGAACTGGATGGCCGGACTGCTGGTTACCTTCGCCCGCTGGCCAATTCGCGTGGCGCTGGGCGTCGTCGTCGCGGCCGCATGCTTTGCGGCGACCTTGATGGTCATCCAGAACTTCTGCTTCCCGTCGACGCCCATCTGGTCGGTCTCATATGACGATTGGCGCTATTTCTTCCACGCGCACGCCGGCGGACCCGGGCGCATTCTCCCGGCCTTCTTCGCCCACTCGATGGTCATGCCGGCCCTCGGCACCGCCGTCCACGACTCCACGCCGGTATTGTCGATTCAGCACGCCGCCCCGGCCTCCACGGGCCTTTTCGGGCTGCTCGCGGTCATCCTATGGGCCGCGCTGCTGGTTCTGGGAGGCGTAACGCTGTATCGCCGGCGTCAACCGGCGCGTTTCTGCGCCGTTCTGGCGCTGCTGATCGCCGGACAACTCCTGCTGCACCTGCTCTACGGGCGTGAGACTTTCCTGTACGCCTGCCACTTCGGCCCACTGCTGGTGCTGGTCGCCGCCTATGGAACACTCGGGCGCACACGCCGCCTCAGCCTGGCCCTGGCCGTCGCCTTGCTGGTCTGCGCCGGCGTGAATAACGTGCAGCAGTTCCGCGCCGCCCGGGCTCGCGTTCAAGCCATCGACCAAGGCGCAACCCCGGCCGGAATCGCACAGCCCAGCGGCAGTATGCGGGTACAATCACACTGCAAGCACGCGGCCCGACGGGGTTCCGCGATCACGGCTCCCACGCAGCAACGCGAGCTAAGTGCCGGCTTCAGAGTCCACCATGTCGCCCGGGCGTGCAATGACATTACCAGGAGGTCAGCATGACCGAACAACCAGGCAACTCCGGCCAGCCCAAGCCCAGGAAGAGCGCAACTCCGTCCGCACACGAAGTCACTTTCGTCACAAATCCGAAGCTCTTGTTCATCTGGCCGGTGATCGTCGCCGGCCTGGTCTTCTACCCGCTCGGATACCCGGCCGCCGCCCCGGCTGCGCCCGCCGCCGCGCCGACCGCGCCGGTCCAGCAACCCGACGCGGACGCGGAGAATGCGACGGATACGGCCGCAGCGGCCACAACCGCACCGGCGCCGGGGTTCGATCGCCTGGGCACGCTGGGATGGATCTACATCTGGGTGCTGATCGTCGTGCTGCTGACGCTGGGGGTTGACGTCGATCGCAACCAGTTCGTCTTCTGGCTGGTGCTGATCGTCCTGTTCTGGGTCCTGGGGCTATGGCTCAAGGATGCCAAGGGCATCACCTTCTTCGGCGACGTCTATCGCTGGTTCGCGTCGCTGAACGTCGAGTACAACCGCAGTCTCGGCCTGGCGCTCAGCGTCCTCCTGCTGGTGCCCTACCTGATCATGCTGGGCTGGGCGCGCCTCAACGACCGCTGGCGCATCACCCACAACGAGTTCGAGCACCATTCCTTCGGGAAAATGGATGATTCGCTCGGCCGCGGCGCCAAGAGCATCCGCGCTATCTTCCCCGACGTGCTGGAGCTGGCCCTCGGCCTGGCCGGCACGCTGATCGTCTACAACGCGACCGGCACCAAGGAACTCCGGCGGATTCCGCACGTCATGTTCCTGCCGTTCGTGCGCCGCCGGCTCGACAAGATCCTCGAAAAGACCGCGATCACAGGGCTGATGGCCGCCGACGAGGAGGAAGATCAGGACGACGAGGCCTAGACACGGCGGATATCCAGGCCCGGCAGCGCGCCGCGGGCCTGCTCAGGGAATGAACGGCAGGCCGGGGCTGCGCTGCTCGTCCGTGGGTACCCGCACCGCGTGCGCACGGATTTCCGCCGGCGCGTCTGCATCAAGCAGCGCGTGGTAGCGTGACCCACAGAACGCGCAGGCCCAGCTCTCCCCGCCCCCCTGGTTGCCCGGGTGCACGAGCGGCAGCGGCAGCCCGCATTCCACGCAGACCCCGATCCTGTGCGGCACGAGGTTGAACAGATCGTCCGGCCGCCACGGCTTGTGCAAGAAGAGCGATACGCCGGCGGCTGCGAATTCGGCCTCCCGATCCGCGCCGCTGTTGCCGACGATGCAGGCCCCGGGCCGGATGCGGCGCAGCGCCGCGATCAGCGGGCCTACATCGCTGCCCCCGGCGGGATGATCGACCAGCACAACCTTGATCTCGGGATCCTGCGCAAACACGGTGAGGCCCTGTTCATAGGACTCCACCGTGCTGGCCGCGCAGCCGGCCCGCTCAAGCTGTTTAGCCATCGCCGCGCGGAACAGGTCATCATCATCGATGATCAGGACCCGCCCGTCCAAGGACGGCTGCTGTCGCTTCATGCTTCTGCCTCCGAAGTGCCCCGGTGAAGTGCAGGGCGGCCCATTCCTCCACGGGCACCTGATCGGCAAAAGCCGGCACTCCTCCTGAGGCTTACTGCGCAGCCCCCCAGAATCCGGCGATTCCGACGGGCTTGGCGGCAAAAACTGCGCGGCCGACCAACGGTCAAGCCGCGATTATCGGCGTATCCTTCACTCCGGCAGGCTGGCCGGCGCAGGCGCCCGCCGCCCCACGGTGGCATCCAGCGAGTAAATGAGCAGGGCCGTCCAGATCGCCCCGAAGGCCAGCAGATGCGTACGCGTGAAAGGCTCCCCGTATGCGAACACCGCCAGCAGGAAGTGCCCGGTCGGCGCCAAGTACTGCAGGAGGCCGAGCGTGGACAGGCGCAGTCGGCGGGCCGCCTGCGCGAACCACAGCAAGGGCGTTGCCGTCACCACACCCGCCGCCATCAACAGCGCATCCATACGCACCGACCCGGCCAGGAAGACCGCCCGTCCGTGCCACATCTCCCAGGCGAGAAACGCGGTCGCCAGTGGCGTGAGCAGCGCGGTCTCGATCATCAGCCCGGCCAGCGCATCGACGCGTGCAGTCTTCCGCAGCAGGCCATAGAGCGCAAACGAGCACGCCAGCAGCAGCCCGATCCCGGGAAACTCGCCCAACCCGACCGCCAGGTAGGCGACCCCGCCGGCCGCGAGCAGCACGCTGGCCCATTGCCAGGCCCGCAAGCGCTCCCGGAGAAACAGCGTGCCCAGCAAAACGCTGATGAGCGGGTTGATGAAGTAGCCCAGGCTTACCTGCAACAGATAGTTGTTCGCCACGGCCCAGATGAACGTCACCCAGTTGAACGTAATCAGGCAGGTCGTGACGGCCAGCGTCAGAACCGTCCGTCGGTCGCGAATCGCCGCGAACACGGACCCCATCTCCCGCCGCAGCACGAGCAGCAGAAACAGGACCGCCGCCGACCAGACGATCCGATGCGCCAGCACCTCAAACGCCGGCACCGTGCGGACCGCCTTGAAGTACACCGGAAAGACGCCCCACAGGCCGTACGCGGCAACGGCGTAGATGATCCCCGCGCGCGTCGTGTTGACCAGCGCGATCGGCCGGGCCCCGGCGAACGTGCCGGCACAGCCCATGCCCGTCTCGGATAGCCCTTGCAGCTTCATTGGGGAGATTCTATGTCGCCGCCGGCAGCCCGGCTGACCCGGTCAAAAAGTGTCGGTCACAAACTCTGCGCGACCCCTCGGGCGCCAAGCGGCCAATGGCCTTCCGCCCGCGGCTTATAGCTCGTACTGGCTGCGGTCCTCGTCTTCCAGGATGTCCGCCAGGCGCATGTGCACATAGTCCACGTCGACCATCACCTGCCGGTTGACCGCGTCCGAGGCGTTGAACGAAATCTCGCCGAAAACCTTCTCGACGATCGTGTACAACCGGCGGGCACCGATGTTCTCCAGCAGCTCGTTGGCGCGATAGGCCATCTTGGCCATCTCGACGATCGCGTCGTCCGTGACTTCCAGCGTGACGTTTTCCGTGCTGAGCAGGGCAATCTGCTGCTTGATGAGCGCGTTCTGCGGCTCGGTCAGGATGCGGTAGTAGTCCTCGGCGCTCAGGTCGGTCAACTCGACGCGATTCGCAAAACGCCCCTGCAACTCAGGCATCAGGTCACTCGGACGCGCCTGGGTGAACGCGCCGGCGGCGATGAACAGGACGTGGTGCGTGCGCACCAGACCATAGCGCGTGCTCACCGCCGTGCCCTCGACCAACGGCAACAGGTCGCGCTGCACGCCGCTGCGCGACACCTCCGGCCCCGAGCTTTCGCCAATCGTGCTGCCGCAGACCTTGTCGATTTCGTCCAGAAACACAACGCCGCCTTCCTCGCAACGCCGGATCGCGGCCTGCTGCAAAGCCTCCTGGTCGATGAGACGATCAATCTCCTGCTGGGTAATGATCTCCAGCGCCTCGCCAACCGGGGCGCGCCGGCGACGCATACGCGGCGGCATCATGCGCTCCATGAGCCGCTCGAATTCCGGCCCCATCTGGTCCAGGCCGGTGGTGGACATAACGTGTGTCGGGATGGAGCGCTCCTGCGTCTCGATCTCGATATTGTGCCCCTCCAGGCCGCCGGCCCGCAGTTGGCTGCGCAGCTTCTCCCGCGTGCGCTGCCGCCGCTCCGACTGCTCCGGATCACCGGTCGCCAGCCGATCGCCCGGCAGAAGCTGATCCAGGATCCGGTCTTCCGCCGCCGCTATCGCCCGTTCGCGAACATGCTCGGCCGCCAGGTCGCGTTCCAACACCAGGGCCCGTTCAACCAGGTCACGTACGATGGAATCAACATCCCGGCCGACGTAGCCCACCTCGGTGAACTTGGTCGCCTCGACCTTGATGAACGGCGCCTTGACGATCTGAGCCAGCCGCCGTGCGATTTCCGTCTTACCGACGCCCGTCGGCCCCATCATCAGTATGTTCTTCGGGAAAACGTCATCCCGCAGGCCCGGCGGTAAGTTCAGCCTGCGCCAACGGTTGCGTATCGCGACCGCCACCGCCCGCTTGGCTTCCTCCTGGCCGACGATGTGCCGGTCCAGCTCCTGAACAATCTGGCGCGGGGTTAGATCACTCATCGTGGGTATTGTCCTGGCCGTCGGCATTGCCCGGGCCGGCGGGTAAGGGCCGTATGATACCCCCATTCACCAGCCACGCCAACTCCGCCCAGCCGCGTTACTTGGTGTCCGTGCGCGCTCACGGCAACCGCCACACCCAAGCAACCCAGGCAAACCGGACAGGCCGAATCCAGCCGATGATGCCTGCACAGGCCCTTGTGCCGATAACAAGAATGCAATGGGCGGCGGGAACCCGCGGCCACCCGCAGCGTATCAATGGGTGGACGGGTCGCCGGCGTCTGAGTCGGGGCGGGCAATGAGTCCGCACGCGCCGGCTCAACCTGGCAACGCCGCGTGCTCTTCAACAGGAAGGCGGTAGTGATGACGCTCTCCGATATTCGGGCTCAGTTTCCGATCACGCAGCACTTCAATTTCCTGAACCATGCTGCGATCGCCCCTCTCTCCGCGCCTGCGGCCGAGGCCATGGCCGGGTACGCGCACGAGCTCGCCGAGTATGCCTATCTGCGCGGCACGTACTACCGCGCCGCCGACCGCGTGCGGCAGGCGGCCGCCAAGCTGCTCCACGCCGACCCCGACGAGATCACGTTCGTGAAGAACACCTCGGAGGGAATCTGCTACGTCGCCAACGGCATCCAGTGGTGCACCGGCGACAACGTAGTGTCCACCACGATGGAGTTCGCCGCTAACGTCTATCCCTGGCTGAACTTGCAATCGCGCGGCGTGCAGCTCAAGCGCGTCCCCGACGATGACGGACGCATCCCGTTCGGGCAAATCGCCAGCGCCATCGACAACCGCACGCGCGCGGTGGCGATTTCCGCCGTCCAGTGGTCAAACGGCTTCCGCATCGACCTGACCCGCCTTGGCGAGCTGTGCAAAGAGAAGGGCGTGTTGCTGTTCGTGGACGCCATCCAGGCCCTGGGCGTCCATCCGTTCGACGTGCGCGCCATGAACATCGACTTCCTCTCGGCCGACGGGCACAAGTGGCTCTGCGGCCCTGAGGGCGCCGGGGTTTTCTTCTGCAAACGCGAGTTGATCGGGCACATTCACCCGTCGGAGTTGGGCTACCTGGCGATGAAGCAGGGCTTCGAGTCAAACGAGATCAAGATCAACCTGCATGATGATGCCCGGCGCTTCGACAGCGGCGTCTACAACCTGGCCGGCATTTGTGCCCTGGGCGCGTCCATCAACCTGCTGCTGGAGGTCGGTATCGACCAGGTGCAGAAGCGCGTCAAGGAGCTGACCGATCGCCTGGCCGAGGGCATCCAGCGCCGCGGCTGGCGCCTCCACAGCCCCCGGACACCCAGTGAATGGAGCGGCATCGTGACCTTCTCTTCGGAGAAGCATGACTTGACGGCGTTGCGCAAGCACCTGCGCGACGAGTTTCGGATCGTCGTGGCCGGCCGGCTCGGGCGCCTGCGCGCCAGTCCGCACTTCTACAACACGGAAGAGGAGATCGACCAGTTGATTGACGCCCTGCCGCCTGCCGGCTAGGCGCGGCCCCCCGGAGCGGCCTGCGCCACCCGGCAGCCGGGCGTTCGCGGAGCGCCCGGCCGGGCGCTGGCGTACCGATAATCGCTGCTTCGGCAGCGGCCGGAAGTGACCGCCGGGACACCTGGATATGGACAACCCGGCGGGCTGTTCAGGCGCGTTGTATACTATGGGAAGTTGTCGTTAAGGCCTTTGAAAACGGCGCTGCGGATGCGTATAATGCAGTGTGTCGGATGACTGGTGACCCACGGAATTGGGTGCCAACGGCGATGAGGAAGACAGCCACGACAGTTCGTTGCGTGCCGCGTTGCGGCTTCGATCGGACCGAGGTCCGCGGGGTTGATCTGGATCTTATCGACGCGGCTGACGAGCTCGAGCTGCTGCGGGCCCTACAGGGCTGGTTCGCCGCCCGCGGCATCGCCGACGCCGTGTACGATCTCGATGTTGACAACAATGGCTTCTTTGCCATCATCAATGACGAAGTATATGATGAGGAGTGGGGCAGCCCGATTCTGTAGGCAACTAGACTGTTGACCATGTACATTTGACTGCGGCCTCGCCCTGGACGATGGTCCTTTGCGGCGCCGCAGTTTACGTTTGTCTACACCATGCGCCGCGTCTTGAGGCGGCGCGCCGCTTGCCGGCCGGCGCCCTCAGGCCGGCAGCCAGCTCCCCCGCTCAAGCTCGTGCAGCCGGTCATTCGGCCCCATGATCAGAACCTGATCGTCCGGACGGAAGACGTAGTCGGCGCTCGGTATGGCGTCGATCGGCGCGCCGCTACTGCCGTCACGCTGCCGCACCATCAGCACCGTGACGTTCAATCGGCTGCGTATGCCCAGACTGCCCAGGCTGCGGCCCACGAACGCCGGCGGCACCGGAATCTCAACCACGCTGGTATCCGCGACCCCCGGGAGCGGCTCCGCCCGCCGGTCATCCCCCAGCGCTGAGACCATGCCCGCCGCCATGTCGCGCTTGAAAAGCTCCGCGTTGTAGTGCGCGATGACGTCTTCCGGCCACATCGCCCCTATCAGCCGGCCATCTTCCAGCACGGGCACTTCACCGCGGTAGCGACTCAGCCGCCGCATCACGTCCGCCAGCGTGTCGTTCGGACCAACTGACGGGAAGTCCCGCTCCTGCATCAGGTCCTCTGCTATCAGCAGCGGCTCATAAGAGGCCGCGTCGGCCATGACCGCGCGGCTGCGATCCGCACCGATCACACCCAGCAGACGCCGGTCCCGATCAACCACGAACAGCGATGTGCCGGGGTGCTCAGCGAACTTCGCAATGATATCCAGGATGCCGGCCCCCGGCGGCAACGTGACCGGATCGCTGCGCATCGCGTCCCGCACCAGCAGATGCTTCAGCACGCTGACGTCCCGACCGGCGTGAATGTCCACGCCCCGCCGCAGCAGCTTGAGCGTGTACACCGAGCCGTGCTGCAGGCGCGTGGCCAGCAATGTGGCAATTGTCGTGCTGATCATCAGCGGCAGCATGATCTTGTAGTCGGTAGTGAGCTCGAAGATGATCAGGATCGCAGTGATGGGAGCATGCGTCGCCGCGCCGACCACGGCCGCCATCCCAACCAGGGCGTACGCGCCCGGACCGGCGGTCGCGCCCGGCCACAGCGCATGCACCAGGCTGCCAACCGCTCCACCCGTCATGGCCCCGATGAAGAGCGATGGGGCGAAGATGCCTCCGGAGCCACCCGACCCGATCGTAATGGAAGTCGCCAGAATTTTGAGCCCTATAAGCGCCACCAGCAGTTGCCACCCCAACTCACCCGCCAGGGCCGCGCTGATGGCTTGGTACCCCACGCCGTACACGTGCGGAAACCACAGCGCAATTATGCCAACCGCCAATCCCCCCACTGCCGCTTTGAGCGGCGGCCACATCCGACGCGCCCGGTCCAGGATATCCTCAGTGAAGTACAGCACGCGCACGAACGCAATGGCGGCCAACCCACACACCAGCCCCAGACCCGCGTAGGCAAACAGCTCGCTGTAACTCACCAAGCTATACTCGGGCACAACAAAAGCCGGCACGTCGCCCAGAAAATGGTGCCCCACCACTGTCGCCGCCACGGCCGAAATCACGATCGGCGAAAACTGGGCCACGCCAAAATCCGCCAGAATCACCTCCGCCGCGAACAGCGACCCGGCCACCGGCGCGTTGAAGGTCCCCGCGATGCCGGCCGCCGCCCCGCACGCCACCAACGTCCGCAGGCGACGCTGATCAACCCGCAGCCACTGGCCGATCGTGGAACCCAGTGCCGAGCCGATCTGAACAATCGGGCATTCGCGCCCCACCGACCCGCCCGAGGCAATACAGACGGCCGAAGCGAACATCCTACCCAGCACGACGCGCGGCCGAATGCGCCCGCTACGGAGCGCCACGGCCTCCATGACCTCCGGTACGCCATGACCTTTGGCCTCCCGAGAGAGGTAGCTGATGATCAGGACGCACAACAGACCGCCCGTCGCCGGCGCCAGCAGCTTGCGCCAGACCGGCAACGCGCCAATGTGATCCAGCGTGTAGCTGGTCTCGCCCCACGCGACCCAGCTACCCAGTCCGATCAGGTAACGAAAGCCGACCGCCGCCAGCCCCCCGCCCAGGCCCACGGCGACCGCCAGCAGCACCATGTACAGGTGCTGCGAATCGCGCAGTCTCGCGTGGCCGCTGCGTATGAATCCAAGCACACTCATCGTCGACATTCGTCCGCCCGCGCGGGGGTCAGCGACCGGCCCCGCGACGCTGCCTGCGTGCAAAGACCTGTCGGGGATGAACTTACCGCTTCGGCCGTCACGGGCTGCCCGGCCGGTTGGCGGGTTATACCACGATTCTCGCCGCGCGTCTCGATTCAGCCCGGCGCGGGCGCTAGCACCCTGCCATCCAGCAAGGTGCCCGGCGCCCAACGCCGCCCCGTTCGTGGATTTCCCCGAGACACGCCGCTATTCTCTGGCAACTTCCGGTCCGCAGCAGTCTGTCCAACCGGAAGGTGGTGCAGACGCCGCGACGATCTTCGGGGCGGTTGCCGGCTGGTATTCACGCTGACCGGGCCGCACCGGGAAACCACAGCCCTCACCGGAGCACGAATCGATGAGTGCCGCAGACACCCCCAGGCAAGCCATCCTCGACGCCCTGCGCAGCGTCACCGAACCCCGCTCCGGCCGCGACGTCGTCTCGGCCGGCTACCTACGCGAGATCGATTCCGCTACGGACGTCGTTCGCGTCATGTTCGAGCTGCCGGCGCCGCTGAACTCGCCGGAGTCGCAGGAGCTCCTGCGGGCCCAGACTCTGGCTGCCCTGCAAGTCGTCGAGGGCCTGCAACGCGTTGACGTAAGCTTCAAGAGCGAAGCGCAGCAAGCTCCGCAACTGCTTCCCGGCGTCAAGCACGTGGTGGCGATCGGCGCCGGCAAGGGCGGCGTGGGTAAAAGCACCGTCGCCGTGCTGGCGGCGGTCGGCTTGCAACGCCTCGGTCTGAAGGTCGGACTGCTCGACGCCGACGTTTACGGGCCGTCGCTGCCCAAGCTGACCGGCACCGAAGGCGCTCAGCCCGGCTTCAATGACCTTGGCCGGGTCGAGCCGCCCGAGTTCGCCGGCATCAAGATCATCAGCATGGGCTACCTGGTGCCGGCCAACGAGGCCGTCATCTGGCGCGGCCCGATGGCGCAGAAATACGTCCAGGAGTTCCTGGAGCGCGGCGAATGGGGCGAGTTGGACTACCTGATCATCGACCTCCCACCGGGCACCGGCGACATCCCCCTCACGCTGGCCCAGTGCATCCCGCTTTCCGGCGCCGTAATCGTCTGCACGCCCCAGGAGGTCGCCCTCCAGGACGCGGTCAAGGCCCTGCGCATGTACGAGAAGCTCGGCGTCGACTCGCTCGGCGTTATCGAGAACATGAGCCACTACGTCTGCCCGCACTGCGGACAGCGGGAGCACATCTTCGGTGCCGACGGCGCCCGACTGATGGCGGAGCGCGCCGGCGTCCCGTTCCTCGGGGCCATACCGCTGAACATCGCGATCAGGCAATTCGGCGACGCGGGTCAGCCGCTGGCCAGTTTCACCGAGGCCGATCCCGCGGTAGTGACCGCGTTGGAGGAGGTCGTGCGGCGTCTGCATCACGAGGTCGAGGCGCGTAGCCGCCAACGTGTGCCATTGCCGCAGGTGAAAGTGTCCGAATAACCGGTCACAGCTTCACACGATTGCCGGCATTTCGCGACCACGTTCCTGCCGACTTGTGCTAAACTACGGGTGGGACTGCTGTTGCGGAGGTAGCATGTCGGCGCCGGGTAACGACAGCCTCGGCGGGGGTGCGGTGGGTCGCAATCGCGACTCCCCCGGGTGGGGCCGATTGTACTTGCGCGCCCGGGAAAGCCTGCACCGGCACCTGACCCGCTGGGGGGAGCTTTCACCGCGACAGGCGGCCCGGGTCGTAGCGGGCGTCCTGCCGGTTCCAGATCGACACCGCCTCTTGAGACGCCTGGCCGAATTGGGCTGGCTCGAACAGGATGCACACCTGCCCTTCGACATCCTCGACTCGCCCGCCTGTCCGGCCGACCTGCGGCAAGCGCCGCGGAAGTTCATGTCGCTGGCACTGTTCGGCCTGCCCGGACAAGGGCGCCCGGATTTCAAACACCGCGAGGCGACTTACCAGACCCTGTGTGCTCAGATTCTCCGTGAGGCTCAGGACACGCACCGCCTCGCCATGGTGGCCACACGGGCCCTGAGCCACCCGGACGTCTGCCGCGACCCGGTGCTGGCGGCCATGGTTCGCGGCTTCGTCGCGGAGCAGGAGTCCGCTTTGCGAGCCGTCCAGCGCGCCGAGCAGGGCGCTGCGGAGCCCGACTCACAACTCCGCAATCCGTTCCTGGCTACCACCCACGCCGAAATGCCCACCCGGCCGCAGTTGCTGCGGGCACTTGCCAGCCTGCGGCACGAGTTCGAGGCCCACCTGGCGGAATACAACGAGGCGGCGGCCCGCTACGCCCTCGAGAAGATGCAGGAACTGACTGAGCAATATCCGGACCACATCGACGCCGCGGCGGTGGGCCGCTACGCGGAGCAGTTTGCCGACCTGCAGGGACGCTGCGCGCGCTTCCGCGAGCAGGTCGAAGTCGTTGCCCGGCGTGCGGCACAGGCCGCCCAGGAGGGGAACACGGAAGTCGCCACGTGGCTGATGCGCCGCCTGCGTGCCATCCATGCCTTGACGCCGGCATTGTTGCCCACGGATCGGTTTGAGGCCTTGCGACTTCAAGTCAAAACATGTGGCCAGAAGGCCGAACACCGCGAGGCGCTGCATGACCTGATTCGCCGTGAGCGGAACGTAGCGGATCAGATCAAGCGGGCGGGCGCCGCCATCTATCGGTTTCACCGGGTAGCCCAGATGTCGGCGCCCGGGATGGACGAGTACGAGCGCGCCGCCGCGGCTTATGAGGCCGCCGTCGCGGAGGTGCGGGAGCTGGACACGGAGTGGCTGACCGGTCTGTTACTGGAGCTTGAGACCTATCTCGAGGACCTGGATGACCCGGAAGGTCGCGCCGGGGCGCAACTGGACCGCTTCATCGGGACCGTCCGCAACGCGCTGACGCAGTTGCGCCGCGAGATCCGCGCGCTCCAGCAGGAGCGCGGCGTTATCAACCCGGACGAGCTGGAAGGCGGTGTCTAGCGCCCAGCGCGAAGCGCCCACCGGCGCCGGGGGGATTGCGTATTTCGCTGGGGAACCGCACAATGCCTAACCACACGAGCGCAGCGGTCAAGGAGACGCTCGGTCCGATGCCGGCGAATGAGACAGCCCTGGCAACGCGTAGTGACTCGGCGGCGCTTGCCCGTGGCGGGGACGGCGGCGGTAAACCGCTCAGTCGGCTCGCCCGCGCCAAGTTCGCGCTGGTACGCTGGTTCCTCATGGCCTGGGTGCGGCTCTTCAGCCTTAAAGGCTTGCACCTGCTGGGGCGCTGGTTCGGCACGCTCGAGTTTCTGCTCAATTTCCGCCGCCGGGAGCGCTACTGGCGCGAGTTGCAGCGTATCTTCGGCCGGGAGTTGGAGCGCTCGCGCGGCCGCAAGATCATCTGGCATTATTTCCGGCGCACGCGTTGTGACAAGCTGTTCTACCTGATCTTCGACCGCTTGCCGCGCGACAAGATCATGCGGCGCATCCGCTTTCAGGGACGCCAGCATCTGGACGAAGCCCTGACGCGCGGGCACGGCGTCTACGTGATGCTCAGTCATAACGGCTCGCACCACGTGGCTGGTCTGCTGATGGCCCTGCTGGGGTACCGCTGCGCGGGCATCCGTGATCGGCACGAGGGCGCCATCCGCACCTACGTGCAGGAGCGCTACGCCGAGACCTTCGCCGAGTACGCCGCGGTGCGCGTCCTCTATGCCGACAGCTTCCCACGCGACATCTACCGGTGTTTCCAGGAGAACCGGGTAGTCGGCAGTGCGCTGGACGTCGGGCGGGTGCGTGGCCTGACGCTCAAGACGTGCCCGGTGCAGGTTTTCGGAGAACAGCGCGAATTCCTGACCGGTACGCTGCAGATCGCCCTGCGTTGTCGGGCCACGATCTGCCAGGCGTTCGTCGTATCGCGCCCAAATTTCTACTTCCGCCTGATTGTGCATCCCCCGTTTCACGTTCCAGGCCATGAGGCCGACGGCGAGCGCGCGGACCTGGTGCAACGCATCATGCAGCAGTATGCCGACGGTATCGCCGCCCATGTCCGCGAGCATCCCGATCATCTCAGCCGGGCCTAGGCACGGTCCGGACCGAGCCGGGCCGTGGACTGGATGCCTCCCGGCGATCCGGCTACAATCCCGCCCGACGTGGCCGCTTCGGGCGCGGACAGCCGTGCGGTGGACTGCGCGACGCCAGTGGCGGCCGGGCGGGGACGCGACCGGGCGGATCCGGTCAGGGTGCAGGTGTGAAGTTCCTGCTGATCGATCGAATCAGTGAGTTGGAGCACGGGCGGCGCATCGTGGCCCACAAAGCCGTGTCGCTGGCCGAGGAGTATCTCGCCGACCATTTTCCGACCTTCCCGGTCCTGCCGGGGGTCTTTGTCCTGGAGGCGATGGTGCAGGCCTCGGCTTGGCTCGTGCGGGCCGCGCTGGACTTCCGCCCGGGACTGGTGTTGCTCAAGGAGGCGCGTAACGTTACGTATAAGAGCTTCGTCGCGCCGGGCCGGGTTCTGCGCGTCGAGTCGCTCTGTCGGGAGTTGACCGACGGGTCGAGCACTTTCGCCGCCAGCGGCTGGCTGGAAGATCTCGAAATCGCCAAGGGCCGACTGACGCTGCGGCATTTCGACCTGGCGGAGATTGACCCGGAGCTGGCGGGTGTTGATACGCGGAGCCGGGAGAACGCGCGGGCCCTGTTCAGCCGCTTGCTGGCTGGGCGGCCCGAGCAGCCGGCATTGGCCTAGGTTACTGGTGGTCCGATTCAGTTGACGGAGTCGACTGGAGGGATGTGTGCATGCCGATCGTGAGTAGAGACGAGATTCTGGAGAAGGTGCGTGAGACCCTGGTCGACGCCCTGAGCGTTGACGAGGACGAGGTCCGCGAGGACGTCACCCTGACCGGCGACCTGGGGGCCGAGTCCATCGACTATCTCGACATCGTCTTCCGCCTCGAGAAGGCCTTCAACATCAAAATACCACAGGAAGAGCTCCTTCCGCGTGAGATTCTCAGCAACGCCGACTACGTAGAGAATCGCAAGCTCAACCCCGCCGGCCTGCAGGCCCTCAAGGCGAGCATGCCGCACGCCGACCTGACCGAATTCGAGCAGGATCCCGACATCGACAAGATCTCCGACGTCTTCACGGTCGGCAGCATCGTCAACTTCATCGAGGCGAAGCTGGCGGCTCAAGGCTAGGGCTTCCCGTGCGCTGGATCTGGATCGATCGCTTTGCGGAGTTCGTACCCGGCCAGCGGGCCGTGGCGCTCAAGAGCGTCACGCTGGCCGAGGAGCACCTGCACGACCACATCCCCGGCTTCCCGATCATGCCCGCCTGCCTGCTGATCGAAGGCATGGCCCAAACCGCCGGGATCCTGGTCGGCGAGGCCCGCGGCTTCGCCGAGAAGGTCATCCTGGCCAAGATCAAACGGGCCGTGTTTCACCGCCTGGTGCGCCCCGGCCACCAGGTCCGGCACGAGGCCGTGATCGAGCACCTGACCGACGCGGCCGCCTCTACCGCCGGCCGGATCACCTGCGACGGCGAGTTAGTCGGCGAGGTGGACCTGGTCTTCTCGCACATCGACCAGAACATCAGCGGCTTGGATTTCCCCGAGGAGAACTTCGTGTTCACCGACCAGTTCATGGACCTGCTGAAAACCTATCGTGGCCAGGGCGCCGGGGAGGTCTCCCTGTGACGCCCCAACGCGTGGTCATCACCGGCCTGGGACCGGTGACGCCCATCGGCGTCGGCGCCCAAACCTTCTGGGACGCCCTGCTGTCCGGAACCAACGCCATTCGCCGCCTGAGCGCGTTCGACCCGGCCCGTTTTGACTCCCAGATCGGCGGAGAGATCAGCGGCCTCAAGGCCACCGACTTCGTTCCCAAAAGCTATCGCAAAGCCAGCAAGATCATGGCGCGCGATATCGAGCTGGCCGTCGCCGCCGCCCATCAGGCCGTCACCGATGCCGGCCTGCGCACGCGCTGCCTGCTGGATCGCGGCGAGGCCGAGGGCGGGCCGAATCTCGATCCGGCCCGCTTCGGGGCCAACATCGGCGCCGGCCTCATCTGCGCCGACCTGCACGAGTTGGCCGAGGCCCTGCACAGCGCATCGGAAGACGGTAACTTCAGCATGGCCCGCTGGGGCGCGGAGGGCATGAACAACCTGACGCCGCTCTGGCTGCTGAAGTTCCTGCCCAACATGCTCGCCTGCCACGTCACGATCGTGCACGATGCCCAGGGCCCCAGCAACACCATCACCTGCGGCGAGGCCAGCAGCCATCTGGCCATCGGCGAGGCTTTCCGCGCCATCGCCCGCGGCGTGGCCGACGTGTGCATCTGCGGCGGCGCCGAGAGCAAGATCAACCCGATGGCCCTCATGCGGCAGGCGCTGGGCCGGCGGCTGAGCCGGCGCAACGACACGCCGGAATCCGCCTGTCGGCCCTTCGGTGCCGAGCGTGACGGAACCGTGGTGGCCGAAGGCGGCGGCCTGGTGATTCTGGAAGCACTTGAACACGCCCGCCGGCGCGGGGCGCCCATCCGGGCCGAGCTGGTGGGCTTCGGTGCCGCCAACGATGTCTACTCAGCCGGCCAGCCCAGTCAGTTGGCGCCGGACGGCCGCGGCTTGGCGCTGGCGGCGCGTAAGGCCATTCGCGACGCCGGCCTCACGCCCGAACAGGTGAACGTAGTCACGGCGGCCGGCTACGGAATGCCGGCCGAGGACCGCGTCGAGGCGGCCGCCATTCGCAGCGTGCTCGGGCCGCGCGCGGCTGACGTGCCGGTGCTGACGATCAAGGGGGGCTTGGGTAACAACGGGGCCGGCAGCGGCGCGGTGGACTTCATCGCCAGCGTCCTGACCCTGCAGCACAACTGCCTGCCGCCGGCGATCAACAGCGCTCCGGCGGATCCCGAGTGCGGTCTCCGGCTGGTGACCGACGGCCCCGTGGACGCCCCGGCGGAATACGTCCTCAGTCTCGCCTTCGCGCTGACCGGCGGGCAGTGCGCGGCGTTGGTAATCAAGCGGTATCGCGACTAGTGCCGGCCCGGCGCGCCGGCCGGACGCGCGCCCACCGGTCAACAGGCATACGACCATGGCACGACGCATCGTCATTACCGGAATGGGCTGGGTGACCCCGCTCGGCTGTGACCTCGAAACGGTCTGGCAGCGCCTACTGAAGGGTGATAGCGGTGTCGCCCCCACGACCATCTTCGACGCCCGCACCTTTCCCACGCAATTCGCCGCCGAAGTCAAGGACTTCGACCTGCGCGCCGTGCTGGGCGAGCATTTCGAGGCCCACCGCTCGGCCAGCCGCAACGCGGCCTTTGCCCTGGGCGCGGCCGAGATGGCCTGGCGGCATGCCGGCCTGAACGGCGGCAGCGGCGCCGATCCGGAGATGACGGGGGTATACCTCGGCGGCGGGGAAGGGCCGATCGACTTCGACAACTTCGTTGCCGCCGCCATTGCCGGCTGGAACCCCGAGACCCGCCAGCTCGACACCGTCCGCTGGGCGGAGGTCGCCGGCCAGCGCCTCGCCGCCGCCCGCGAGTTCGAGCAGGACCCCAACTGCGCCGCGCACCACATCGCCTGCCGCTTCAACGCGCAGGGCCCCAACCTCAACACGCTTACCGCCTGCGCCGCCAGTACGCAGGCCATCGGCGAAGCCATGTTGATCATCCGGCGCGGGGACGCCGACGTCATGATCACCGGCGGTGCTCACAGCATGATCCACCCACTGGGCGTGACCGGCTTCAACCGGCTGACCGCCCTGTCCGAGCGCAACGACTCACCGGCGACCGCATCGCGGCCCTTCGACGCCACGCGCGACGGGTTCGTAATTGGCGAAGGCGCCGGGATCCTGATTCTTGAGGAACTGGAGAACGCCCGGCGACGCGGGGCACACATCCTGGCCGAGATTGTCGGCTACGGCTCGACCGCTGACGCCTTCCGCGTCACCGACATGCATGAGGACGGCCGCGGCCCGATGGCCGCCATGCGCGCCGCCCTGGCTGACGCCGGCCTCCAGCCGGCCGACATCGACTACATCTCGGCCCACGGCACGAGCACCGAAGAGAACGACAAGATCGAATCCAAGGCCATCGGCGGCGTCTTCGGCGATTCGGCCCGTCGCGTGCCCGTCAGTAGTGTCAAGAGCATGCTGGGACATCTGATCGCCGGGGCCGGCGCCGTGGAGCTGATCACCGTCGTGCTGGCGCTGCGTGACGGAATCATCCCGCCGACCAGCAATTACGCCACCCCTGATCCGAATTGCCCACTGGACTACGTTCCGAACGAGCCACGCCGAGCCACGCTCAAGACCTGCCTGTCGAACAGCTTTGGCTTTGGCGGCCAGAACGATACGCTCGCCGTGCGGGCCTTCGAGTAGCCGCGCCGGCGCGGACGGGTCGCTACAGGCGTGTGCTAAGCCACTCACCCAGGCTGAAAAAAATCGCCAGCAGCAGGACCGTCCCGATCGCCGAGACCAGCGTGCCGTACTTGGCCATCTCACGCGTCGTGACGGCGCGCGTGGCGAAGGCGATGGCGTTGGGGGGCGTACTGATCGGCAGGCTCATCGCCAGCGAGGCCGCGAAGGCCACGGCCAGCGCCCCGAGCCGTGGGGAGAAGCCTGCGACCGCCGTCACGATTGGTATGAGCAGGTTTGATGCCGACGTATGGCTCATGAAGTTTGAGAGCAGGAGGGTGACCAGAACCACGGTGCCCACCAGGGAGATCATGGGCAGACCGGCGAAGGGAATCTGCTTGACCAGCACGTCCGACAAGCCCGACTCGCGCATCGCCACCCCCAGCGTCAGGCCGCCCGCCACCAGGATCATGATGTCCCAGTCCAGCATCTTCAGGTCGTTGCGATCGATGATGCCGAAGGCGGTGAACGCGGCGATTGGCAGCATCGCAACCACGGCCGGGTGGATGCCGTGCAGCGGCTGCGACAGCCAGAGCAACACCGTGATGGTGAACGTCAGCACGACCACCGCGAGGCCGGGCGTAACTTCCAGCACCTCGGGGAAGCGGATTTCCAGCGGTTCCCGCGCGGGCCGGAAGACCAGCAGCAAGATGACCCACAACACCACCAGCAGCACCGCCACCAGCGGCACGCCCAGCATCATCCAGCTCAGGAAGCTGATCTCGTAGGCCGGACCCATCTGCTGGAGCACGCTGGCGGCCACCGCGTTGGGCGGCGTACCGATGATCGTGCCCATGCCGCCGATGTTCGCCGCGAACGGCACCGCCAGAACCAGCGCCTTCTTGGCACCTTCGCGCCCGCCCAGTTGCCCCAGCAGCGGACTGATAATCGCGATCATCATCGCCGTCGTCGCGGTGTTCGACATGAACATCGAGAACAAGGCGGTCGTCAGGATGACGCCCAGCAGCAGCGGCGCCGGACGCGCCCCGAATGGCGTGATAAACGCCCGCGCCAAGCGCACGTCGAAGCCGTGCTTCGTCGCCCCCCGCGCCAGCACAAACCCACCAAAAAACAGGACCAGCACCGGACTGGCAAACGGGTTGATGTAGACCTGCCAGCCTTGTGTGGCTCCCGCGCCCGGATCCGCGTGCTGACCCAGCAGGTACACCGACAACACGATCGCCATAATGGCCGTCGCGAAGGCCGGAATCAGCTCGGTAATCCACAGGGCCGCTGCAGCGATGAAGATCACAAAGCAGATCCGCGGGGCCGGCTCATCCAAGCCCGGAATCGGCAGCAGCCCGGCCACAACGGCCACGCCGATGCACAGGAACGTCTTTAGCGCGGTTATCCAGCTCAGGTCGATAACAACCCGCTGGTGCGTGAACTTGACTCGGACAGGCGTCGCCATTTCGCAACCTCTGGCCGGTGGCCGCCTACCACGACGCACCACCATCGGCCGGTGCGAAAAGCACGTTGCGTGCCAGTACGCCGCTCAGATGCCGCCAAAGTCCTCATGCTCACCATATTCAGTCCCCCATCGCGCGCTCATTCCCAGCGGCCAGAGCCCGACCAGCCCCGGCCGGCCATATCGACCGCCCAACCCGAAGATATGGCGCAACCCCCGCAGCCGGACAGGGGAATTCTACTCACCGCCGGCTGGCCGACCCCGTGCTTCCACTGCTTGCCCCCCGAGCAAAGAACTACGGCCCTGCGGCACCCGCGCCCGACTCCTGCCGCAACCGGGCCAACTCCGCCTCGAGCTGCGGTCCCTCCCTCGTCCAGCGCTCGCCGGCCGCCAGCAGCGGCTGATAAACTCGCTCGACAACCAGCCGCAGATGTTCCAGTGATCCAAAACGCTGGTCGAATTCCAGTGGTTTCTGCTCCGGCTCGTCAGCCGGAATCGTGAACTTCAGCCCTTCGGCCCGCAGCTTCTGGTCGATAACCTCCCGTGCGGCAGCCCGCTCCGCACGCGCCCGCAAGCCTGACGCAACCTCAGCGCACTCTTCTGAAATGTCCTGGCCTCCGACCAGACAGCGCCAGTGTGCCGACCAGTGAACCGGTGCGGCAGCCGCTGCCGCGCCGTCGAGCTGTTCCGCCAGACCGCGATACTCACTCCGCACGCGCTCCATGGCACGATATTGGGACGGCACGGCGGCTCGCGCGGCCAAGCGAAGCTGCACCAGGTCCGCCTCAACTTGGCGAATCCTCTCAGCTTCGGTCGTCGCGGCCGAACCCCGCTCCGCGGCCGCCGCCGACTCGGCAGCGCCGGTCGGCCACGCCTCCGGGCTCACCGCCGGCTCGGCCGACGAGCGGATACGGACGGACGACACCGCCCACTTCCTATCCATCAGCTTGAGATCAATCGCGAATCCCAGCGTCAACGGCGCTCCCGCAACGCCTTCAACTCGCACAACGGCCGGCACGCGCGCTCCCTCCGGCCGAATCGTCAGCCCCAGAATGCGGCAATCCAACTTGGCCGCCGGCAGCGGTCCACTGACGCGCGCGCCATCCTCCGAAGCCAGCCACCGCCGCAGTTCCTCCACGTCGCCCCGTTCCAGCGCGCCGACGAAGGCCGCCACCGCCGAGCGCACTTCTTGCGCAGCGGCGGGTTCGGGCCCGTTGGCGAGCGCCGTCTCCACCTGCCGGCGCGCCTCCCCGGGCGGCGCCAGGTCGAGCGGCGCCCGTCCGTAGGCGTCCGCCGCCAGAGGATCCGCCCCTTTCTTCAACAGCGCCGCCACCATGCGGACGCTGCCGGTCAGGCAGGCAGCGTGGAGCGGCGTCAGGCCGGCGTCGTCCGCCGCGCGGGCGTCCAGCCCGTGGAACAGCAGTGTGTCCACGGTATCAGCCTTGCCCGCCAGTGCCGCCAGGTGCAGCGGCGTCATGCCAAACTCGTCGCGGACGTTCATGCTGGCGCCCGCGCGAACCAGCAGCCCCAGCGTCTCGCAATGCCCGTTCGCCGCGGCAACGTGCATGGCCGTTCGGCCGGCCGCCCCACGCGCGTCCAGCCGCGCCCGCTCGCCCAGCATGAACCGCACGACCGCCGTATACCCCTGCGCAGATGCCTTGAGCATCGTCGCCTCACGGTCAAGCTGGCCCTGCGCCAGCAACCTCACGGCACCCATCAGTTCGTGGAACTCGGCATCGTCCGGCAGCCGCGCGCGGTCCTGCTCTGATAGGCCGGGCGCCCGAATCCCGTCCGCTCGGCCCTGGGCCCAGGACTGTCCACCGCCGGCCACGGCCAGCCCCACGACCAGCCAGGCAGTCCCCCAACTCCGCAAATCCCTCATCTCGGTCTCCAATGCACTCCTGGACCGGCGTTTGGCCGCCGGCCCCGCCGACCACGACCAACTCCACGATTCTCACCCCCCTGCCAAACGAAGGCAAGCCGGCCGACGACCCAGGCCAAACGGCCCAGCGGTAGTCCCTTCACGCATCTCCGTTTCTCCCTTAAGATCAGAATGTTGGGCGCGCCTTGGGCTCCGGGCCGCCCTGGTAAACGTCCGGTCAATGGTATGACCGGGCCGGCTGGAGGCACTCGGACGTGCACAGGTTCGCCGTTTATCAAGCTGGCAAGCCGGCCATCCCGTCGGGAACACGCGGCGCGCACCTGATCGGCAACGACGGCATCCCGATCCGCGGCGACATCCAAGCCATCAACGACGAGTTTCACTGCGCCGCGCGCACGCGCGACCCGTTCGGCCTCTCGCTGCTCTGGCCCGTCCCCGGCTTTGGCAGCGTCCAGCTCGAAACCACGCGCCTGCCCGCCCGCGAGAAGCCCTATCTGCTCAACCTCGAGTTGGCCCGCCACCGCCTCATGCGCATCACCCTCAAGCGCGAGGAGTGGGGCCTCTT
>CAZJYX010000014.1:0-99084 GCA_964550375.1 uncultured Planctomycetales bacterium
CGTGGACGCTTGCCCGCGAGTTCATCTGGGGCGCGCGCTTCCCGGAGCCGCTGGTCATGGTAGACTGGACGGCGGCCGGCGACGTGGCGGCCGGATCGGAGGAGGTCTTGCACTACGTCCGTGACGCCCTCGGCAGCGTGGTGGGCCTGCTGGACGCCGGCGAGCCGACCGCAGCAGTTAGCCGGGCCCTTCGCGTTGCGTGATTATAGGACGTTCGCAAATACGCCCGGCGAGCGACGACGGGGGCCACGGCGGCACCCCAGTGCGGGCGGGCTCCCTCCGCTCTCGGCAGACCGCGCACGCGCCTGCGTGGAAATCCACATGCCGGAGGGCTGTATGAAAGCGAAATCGCTGTCCAGCCGATACTTAGCAATCTCGCACTGCGGAACGATACTTGCACATCGTCTTTAGCTAGGCGGCGCGGCGTTTGACATGCCACTGGTGGTGTGATTAGGCTGCGAGCCTTTCGTCACGGTCCGGCCTGACGACCAGCCGCACTGGCGGGCCCGCCGGGGCGACCCCCCCAACGCGGAGTGAGTTATCGATGAGCAAGCGGCGAATGGTAACCATTGACGGCAATCAGGCGGCGGCCCACGTCGCGCATAAGGTCAGCGAAGTAATCGCCATCTATCCGATTACGCCCTCGTCACCGATGGGCGAATGGGCGGATGAGTGGTCGGCGGTGGGTCAGCCGAACATCTGGGGGACGATTCCGCACGTGGTCGAGATGCAGAGTGAAGGCGGGGCGTGTGCCGCGGTGCACGGGGCGGCCATGACGGGCGCGTTCACGACCACGTTCACGGCTTCGCAGGGGCTGCTGCTGATGATCCCGACGATGTTCAAGATGGCCGGCGAGCTGTTACCGACCGTGTACCACGTGTCGGCGCGCACGGTGGCCGCGCACGCGTTGAGCATCTTCGGCGACCATAGCGACGTGATGGCCTGCCGCTCGACGGGGTTTGCGATGCTGGCGTCGGGCTCGATCCAGGAAATCATGGACATGGCGCTGGTCGCGCACGCGGCGACGCTGGAAAGCCGCGTGCCATTCATGCACTTCTTCGACGGCTTCCGCAGCTCGCACGAGGTGGGCAAGATCGAAGAGCTGACGCTGGACGACCTGCGGGCCATGCTGGATGCGGAGGCCGTGGCGGCCCACCGCGCGCGGGCCCTGACGCCCGACCGGCCGATGCTGCGCGGCACGGCGCAGAACCCGGATGTGTTCTTCCAGGCGCGCGAGACGGTCAACCCGTTCTATGACGCCTGTCCGGGCATTGTGCAGGGCGTCATGGACCGCTTTGCGAAGGTCGCGGGCCGGCAGTACCACCTGTTCGACTACATTGGGGCGCCGGATGCCGAGCGCGTGATTGTCGTCATGGGTTCGGGCGCCGAGGCTGTGCACGAAACCGTTGACTACCTGAACGCGCGGGGCGAGAAGGTCGGCATGGTCAAGGTGCGGCTGTACCGGCCCTTCGTGCGTGAGGCGTTCTTCCGGGCGTTGCCCGAGACGGTGCGGGCGCTGGCCATCCTCGACCGGACCAAGGAGCCCGGGGCGGCCGGCGAGCCGCTGTACAAGGACGTCATGACGGCCTTTGGCGAAGCCTGTGCCGCCGGCGAGCGGCCTCCGGCCGTCCGCACGATCATGGGCGGTCGTTACGGGCTGTCGAGCAAGGAATTCACGCCGGCGATGGTCAAGGCGGTTTTCGACAACCTGGCCGCCGCGAAGCCCAAGAACCACTTCACGGTCGGTATCACCGAGGACGTGACCAACAGCAGCCTGGCGTGCGACGCGAACTTCGTGACCGAAGACAAGGACGTCGTGCGGGCGATGTTCTACGGTCTCGGGGCCGACGGCACGGTGGGGGCCAACAAGAACTCGATCAAGATCATCGGCGAGGAGACGGACAACTTCGCGCAGGGCTACTTCGTGTACGACTCGAAGAAGGCCGGCTCGATGACCGTCTCGCACCTGCGCTTCGGCCCCAAGCCGATCCGATCCACGTATCTGATCACGGCGGCCAACTTCGTGGCCTGCCACAACTGGGCGTTCCTCGAGCGCTACGACATGCTCAGCACGGCGGTGGACGGGGCGACGTTCCTGCTGAACAGTCCGTTCCCGCAGGAAGAGACCTGGGATCGGCTGCCGCGCGCCGTGCAGCAGCAGATCATTGACAAGCGGCTCAAGGTCTACGCGATCAACGCCTTCAAGGTCGCCAAAGAGACCGGCATGGGCCAGCGGGTCAACACGATCATGCAGACCTGCTTCTTCGCGATCTCGGGCGTGCTGCCGCGGGACGAGGCGATCCAGCGGATCAAGGACTCGATCAAGAAGGAGTATGGCCGCAAGGGCGAGGAAATCGTCAAGAAGAACTGGGGGGCGGTGGACCAGACGCTGACCAACATGTACGAGATTCCTGTGCCGGCGCAGGCAACCAGCAAGATCGAGATGCGGCCGCCGGTGCCGGACGAGGCACCGGAGTTCGTCAAGGAAGTGCTGGGCCCGATGATCGTGTTCCGCGGCGACGACCTGCCGACCAGCAAGCTGCCGAACGACGGCACGTTCCCCACGAACACGACGCAGTGGGAGAAGCGCAACATCGCCCTGGAGATTCCGGTCTGGGATTCGGAGGTGTGCATCCAGTGCGGCAAGTGCGCGATCGTCTGCCCGCACGCGGCCATTCGCATGAAGGTGTATGACCAGCGTCAACTGGAGCGGGCCCCCGCGACGTTCAAGCACGCCACCTACAAGGGCCGCGAATTCGCCGACCACGCGATAACGGTCCAGGTCGCCCCGGAAGACTGCACCGGCTGCGGGGTGTGCGTCGAGGCCTGTCCGGCCAAGAACAAGCAGGAGGCCCGGCTCAAGGCGATCAACATGGAGTTCCAGCCGCCGCTACGGGAGCGCGAGCGGGTGAACTACGCCTTCTTCCTGGACCTGCCGGAGGTGGACCGCAGCAAGGTTAACATCAAGACGGTCAAGGGCTCGCAGTTCCTTCAGCCGCTGTTCGAGTACTCGGGGGCCTGCGCCGGCTGCGGCGAGACGCCGTACGTCAAGCTGGTTACGCAGCTCTTCGGCGACCGCATCATCATGTCGAACGCAACCGGCTGTTCATCGATCTACGGCGGCAACCTGCCGACCGCCCCGTGGGTCATCAACCGCGAGGGCCGCGGTCCGGCCTGGTGCAACTCGCTATTTGAGGACAACGCCGAGTTCGGCTTCGGCTACCGGCTGACGATTGACAAGCACGCCGAGTTCGCCCGTGAGTTGGTGACTAAGTTGCGTACGTCCATCGGCGGCGAGTTGGCCGACGCCCTGCTGGCGGCCACGCAGCACGACGACGCGGAGATCGCCGCCCAGCGCGAGCGCGTCGCGATTCTCAAGGAGAAGCTGGCGCGGCTGGAAGACCCGGACGCCCGGCGGCTGCTGGAAATCGCCGACATGCTGGTGAAGAAGAGTGTCTGGATCGTGGGCGGCGACGGCTGGGCCTATGACATCGGCTACGGCGGGCTGGACCACGTGCTGGCCTGCGGGCGCAACGTCAACGTGCTGGTGCTCGACACCGAGGTGTATTCGAACACCGGCGGGCAGTGCTCGAAATCGACGCCGCGCGGCGCTGTCGCCAAGTTCGCGGCCGGGGGCAAGCCGCAGGGCAAGAAGGACCTGGCGCTGATGGCGATGACGTACGGCAACGTCTTCGTGGCGACGGTGGCGCTGGGCGCCAATGACGGCCAGACGGTGCGGGCGTTTGTGGAGGCCGAGGCGTACGACGGCGCCTCGCTGATCATCGCCTACAGCCACTGCATCGCGCACGGGATCAACATGCGGCTGGGCCTGGATTCGCAGAAGCTGGCCGTCCAGAGCGGGCACTTCCCGCTGTTCCGGTATAACCCGGACCTGGCCGCCAAGGGCCAGAACCCGTTGCAGCTCGATTCCAAGAAGCCTTCGGCCTCGTTCGAGGACTGGGCCTACCAGCAGACGCGTTTCAAGATGCTCACGAAGAGCAAGCCGGAGCAGGCCAAGAAACTGCTGGCGCTTGGCCAGCAGGACGCGCTGCGCCGCTGGAACATGTACGAACAGCTTGCGGCGATGCAGGTTGTCGGCGGCAACAGCGAGACACAGCCGGCGTAACATCTTTCAGGAAGGCGGCGGGCGCCCGGGCCGGCGTCCCGCCGCGGCGGTCTGGTGCCCGCGTACCACAGCCAGCACAAGGACACTGCAGCCATGGATCTCTCGACCACCTACCTGGGCCTCAAGCTCAAGAACCCCATCGTCGCGGCGGCCAGCCCGCTGACCGCGGATCTCGACTACCTGAAGCGCCTGGAGGATGCCGGCGCCGGGGCGGCCGTGCTGCACTCGCTGTTTGAGGAGCAGATCGCGCACGAGGCGGCCGAACTCGAGCATCTGGCCGCACAGGGCACCGAAAGCTACGCCGAGTCGCTGAGCTTCTTCCCCGAACCCGAGGACTACCGCCTCGGCCCGGAGGACTACCTGGAGCACATCCGGCGGGCCAAGGCGGCCCTGGGCATTCCGGTGATAGCCAGCCTGAACGGCACGACGGCCGGCGGGTGGACCAAGTACGCCATGCAGATGGAGCAGGCGGGAGCGGACGCGCTCGAGTTGAACGTCTACTTCGTGGCGGCGGATGCAACCATGGACGGCCGGGCCGTCGAGGATCTGCATGTCGATATTCTCAAGGCCGTGAAGGCCGCGGTGCGGATCCCGGTCGCGCTCAAGCTCAGCCCGTATTTCAGCGGCATGGCCGCCATGGCAACGCGGATGGACCAGGCCGGGGCCGATGGGCTGGTCCTGTTCAACCGCTTCTACCAGCCGGATATCGACCTGGACAACCTGGATGTCGTGCCCAACCTGGTGCTGAGTTCAGAGCACGAAATGCGTCTGCCGCTGCGCTGGATCGCGATTCTGCACGGCAGGCTGCGGGCGAGTCTGGCGGCCACCAGTGGCATTGCCACGGCCGCGCACGTGCTCAAGGTGCTGATGGCCGGGGCGGACGTGGCACAAGTCTGCTCGGTCCTGCTGCGCAAGGGCATCGGCGAGGTGCGCGCCATTCTGGACCAGATGGGCAACTGGATGCGTGAGCGCGAGTACGAATCCGTGACGCAGATGAAGGGCAGCCTGAGTCAGCGGGCCGCCGCCCAGCCCGCGGCCTTCGAGCGTGCCAACTACATGAAGACGCTCAACAGCTACAAGTAGCCCGCGTCCGGGTCGCTCAACGTCGAGCGGGGCCGGAAACGCGGCGGCAAGCGCCGCCGTCCGGGTCGCCGTAAGTCGCCCGGCCCCTTGCCCGCCCGGCGGCCGGCCGCCATGATAGCGGTGCGGATCACGGAGACCTTCGCATGGCTGCCAGAGACATCCGCCCCCGGCTCAGCCTGGCCCAACTGCTTGAGCGGCAGGTGCGTAATTGGGAGTTGTCCCGCGCACAACTGCCGAAGGAGCGGCCACCCGCCCCCAAGCACGAGGTCGAGGATTTCGTCACCATCTCGCGCATGTTCGGGGCCGGCGGCCTGACGCTGGCCGCCGAGCTGGGCGACCGACTCGGCTGGCCGGTATTCGACAAGAAGCTGCTGCAGTCGATGGCCTCTGATGACCAGATACACGCCCGACTCTACGAAGCGCTCGATGAGCGTGACGTCGGCTGGATCGAGAATACGCTGCGCTGGTTGATTGGGGAGGGTGTGGACAAGAGCCAGTATTTCCACCAGCTCGGCGAGACCATCCTGGCCCTGGCGCGCCAAGGGCATGCCATTTTCGTCGGACGCGGCGCCGACCTGATCTTGCCGCGCGACCGTGGCCTGCGCGTGGAACTGGTGGCCACGCCCGAGCATTGCGCCCGAACGTTGGCCGAGCGGGACAGCATTGGCATGGCGCTGGCAATGGCGGAGGTCGAGCGCATCGAGCGCGAGCGGAAGGACTTTCTGCGCACGTACTTCGGCAAGGCTGTCAGCAGCCCGACCCGCTACGACCTGGTGATCAACACGTGTTGCTTCACAATCAACCAGGCGGCTGAGCTGGTGCAGCAGGCCCTGCGGCTGCGAGGCATGATTCCCTGAGCGGCGCGCCCCTCACGGCCCTGGCCGGCAGCGCGACAGCCACTAAAATCAAGGCGGAAACAGGAGGCAACTGCATGGACAGGAACACGCTGGCCGAGTGGATGAAGTCTGAGTCGCTCAAGGTCCACGATCTGGCCAATCAAATGCGCGAACACATCATCACCATCCCGACCGGCAGCCGTACGGCTTGGCTGGAGGAGTTGTGCAAGCGGTTCGACCACTTCACGGCCCACGTCCGCCGGATGATGAGCATCGAGGAGGAGGACGGCTACCTGCTACCGGTGGTGGAGGTACGGCCCAGCCTGTCGAAACAGGTGGAGATGCTGCGTCGCGAGCACGATGAGCTGCGCGAGCTGACCGACGACCTCAGCAAGCGGGTCAAGTCGTTGAAGGCCGACCACAACCTGCTGCTGCGGGACACCTGTACGCGGCTCCAGATCTACATGGGCCACGTCCAGCGCCACGAGGAACATGAGAACCACATGGTCCTTTATACGCTGACGCAGGATATCGGCGGGAAGGACTAGCGGATGGCGCAGGACCGATAAGCAGCCCTGGGCAGCGGCATGGCCGGATACCGATGCTGACGGGATGCCTCCCGGAGGCGGGCAAGCGCGTCCGGCCGGCCGCGATTCTCGGGCCTATGCCCGCGCAACCCGCGTTCTGAAGCACCCAGAGCCCGTGGCGAACGCTTTCGTTTGACTCTCGTGACCCCGGGCCTACGATTGAATGAACTGAGACCCAACCCCCCCAGGAATCTCCTTCTTACGCGACAGACATGGGTGGGCCGGCCGCAAGAGGCGCCGGCCCACCCGCCTTATTGCGCCGGGCGGCGGCCTTCGGCGGGCCGGCGGGGGTGCCAGTCGCATTCCCCGCGACGGCGCGTAGAATGTGGCGTTTTCGGACGCCGACTTGCGCCGCCATTGTGAGGTTACCGTGACACGTTCCGCCGCCGAAGTTCGCCAGCAGTTCATCGACTTCTTCCGTGAGAAGCACGGGCACGTCTTCGTGCCCAGTTCGCCGGTCGTCCCGCACGACGACCCCACGCTGCTTTTCACCAACGCCGGCATGAACCAGTTCAAGCCGTATTTCCTCGGCACGGCGCGGCCGACGCACACGCGCGTGGCGAACACGCAGAAATGCATCCGCGCCGGCGGCAAGCACAACGACCTCGACGACGTCGGGCACGACACCTACCACCACACGTTCTTCGAGATGCTCGGCAACTGGTCGTTCGGCGACTACTTCAAGAAGGAAGCCATCGCCTGGGCCTGGGAGCTGCTCACCGACGTGTGGGGCCTGGACCCGGAGCGCCTGCACGCCACGTATTTCGAGGGCGATGAGGCCGAGGGGCTTGAGCCCGACCTGGAGGCCCGCGACCTGTGGCGCGCCATCCTGCCACCCGAGCGCGTCCACCCCGGCAACAAGAAGGATAACTTCTGGGAGATGGGCGAGACCGGCCCGTGCGGTCCGTGCAGCGAGATTCACATCGACCTGACGCCGGACAAATCCGGCGCCCGCCTCGTCAACACCGGCGACGCGCGTGCCATCGAGATCTGGAACCTGGTGTTCATCCAGTTCAACCGCGGGCCCGACGGCCGGCTGACGCCCCTGCCGGCCCGCCATGTTGATACCGGCATGGGCTTCGAGCGGGTCACCGCCCTGCTGCAGCGTAAGTCGAGCAATTACGACACCGACGTCTTCACGCCGATCTTCGCGGCCATCCGCGACATCACCGGCGCCCCGCCGTACGCGGGCACGCTGGAACCGGCGACGGACGGCGCGGATCAGCCGGCACGTGACCCGGCCGTCTTGCGCGACGTGGCCTATCGCGTGATTGCCGACCACGCGCGCTGCCTGACGTTCGCCCTTACCGATGGTGCCGTGCCGGACAAGGAGGGCCGCGGCTACGTGCTGCGCCGCATCCTCCGCCGGGCCGTGCGCTACGGCTGGCAGTACCTGGATATGCACGAGCCGTTCCTGCACAAGCTCGTGCCGACCATCGTCACCGTCATGGGCGCGGCGTTCCCCGAACTGACAAAGCGACCTGAGCAGGTCGCGGAAATTATCCGGGAAGAGGAAGAGTCATTCGGCCGCACGCTGGCGCGCGGCATCGCCCTGTTCGAAGAGGCGGCTGAAAGCGCTGCCCGTGAACATCATGGCGAAATCCGTGGCGAAGACGCCTTCAGGCTGCACGACACCTACGGCTTCCCCATCGACCTCACGCAGATCATGGCCCAAGAGCAGGGCCTGAGCGTCGATATCGGCGAATACGAACGGCTGATGGAGCAAGCACGCGAGCGCGCCCGGCAAGGGGGCAAGGGCGCTGCCGGTCGTTTCGGGCACATACCCGCCGACCTCGTCAGCTCGTTCGGCCCGACCGACAGCGCCGCCAGGTACGAGATCGCCCCGCTATCCACCAACGTGCGGGCCATCGTGCGCTTCGACGAGTCCGGCACTGCAAGCGTACTGAGCCAGCCCGGCGCGCACATCGACCCGGGCGCCGAGGCCGGCATCATCTGCGCGCGCACGTGCTTCTACGCCGAGGCCGGTGGGCAAATCGGCGACTGCGGCGTGATCGGTGGCGATTCGCTGCGCTTCGACGTGGAGGACACGCAGCAGATCGGCGACGTCGTCGTCCACTGGGGCACGCTCGTGCAGGGCCAGATCGCCGTCGGCCAGGAGGTCACGCTCACGGTTGACCCGCACCGCGCCGCGACCATGCAGAACCACACCGCCACGCACGTGCTCAATTGGGCCCTGCGGCGCGTGCTGGGCGACCACGTGCAGCAGCGCGGCTCGCTGGTCGATGCCGAGAAGACGCGCTTCGACTTCGCACACCCGCGGGCCATGACCCCCGACGAAATCGAACGCGTCGAAGACCTTGTGAACGAACAGATCCGCCGCGACCTGCCCATACACTACCAGGTGGTTCCGCAAGCCGAGGCGCTGAGGATCAACGGGCTGCGGGCGGTCTTCGGCGAGCGCTATCCGGACCTGGTACGCGTGATGTCCATCGGCGTTCCCGTAAGTGACCTGCTGGCGAAGCCCGATAACCCCGACTGGCAGGACTACTCCATCGAATTCTGCGGCGGCACGCACCTGTCCCGAACGAAGGACATCCAGCATTTCGTACTGACCTCCGAGGAGGCCGTTGCCAAGGGCATCCGCCGCGTCGTGGGCATTACCGGCCAAACCGCCCAGCTCGCCGACGAGTTCGGCGCGGCCCTGGTAGCCCAGGCGGAGCAGCTCCTGAGCGGCCCGCCCGCAAACGTGCCCGAGGAGTTGCCGCAGCTCCAGAACACGCTCGTGACCGCCGTGCTGCCGCAGTGTCACCGCCTGCGGCTCAACGCGCTGATGGCCGAACTGCAGAAGATCGTCAAGGCGGAGGAGAAGGACCTGCTCACCCGGGGGGCCACGCTGGTCAAGGACCGGCTCCTGGCACTGTTGCCGGACGCACCCAAGATCGGCGACACGACGGTGCTCGTCGCGGAAGTGCCGGATGCGCCCGCCGAACAGTTCAAGCACGGCGCCGACGTCGTCAAGCAGAAGTGCGGCTCGGCGGCCATCCTGCTCGGCATGCGCACGGACGACAAGGTCACGCTCCTGGCCGCCATGACGGACGACTTGGTCAAACGCGGCCTTAAGGCCGGCGATCTCGTCAAAGCGGTGGCCAAACTAGTCAGCGGCGGCGGCGGCGGCCCGCCCACTATGGCGCAGGCCGGCGGCAAGGACCCGGCCAAACTGCCCGAGGCCCTCGAAGCCGGGCGGGTCTGGATAAACGAGCGGCTGTAGACGCTGATTGGCGAATCCGCAGGCCGGACGCGCAAAACGTGCACGGTTCCCGTCGGCGTGGTCGGAATACCCAGGCAGACGCGGCGGTTCTCATTGGTGTGAGAACCAATAGGCCCACCACGCTGTATGTCGCGGTTTTGCTGGCAGCGCTGGCCGGCTGCCGGCCGGCGGTCTCACAGGACAACCCCGCGGCCCGACCAGCCGCCGCGCGCGGCGGCGGAGCGCGATCCGCTGGAGTGGTGCCAAGCATGTTGCCCAAGTACTCCAAGTCCAGGTATGACGTGACGCCGCTGGCGCGCGAGCGTGTGGCGGAGTTGGCCGCCAAGCTCGCCCCTGAGGCGTTCCAGGTCACGCAGAGAGCCAGCACTGAGCCGCCCTTCTGCGGCACATTGCTGGACAACAAGAAAGACGGCACGTATTGCTGCGTGGTCTGCGGCTTGCCGCTGTTCTCCAGCGCGCACAAGTTTGATTCCGGCACCGGCTGGCCCAGCTTCTTCCGCGAGTTCGATCCGGAGCACGTCGCCCGGCGTCCGGACCGCAGCCACGGGATGATCCGCACCGAGATTGCCTGCGCGCGCTGCAACGCCCACCTTGGCCACGTGTTCGACGATGGTCCGCCGCCGACCAACGAGCGTCACTGCCTGAACTCGGCCGCGCTGCGGTTCTTTGAGCAAGGCGCGCCGCTGCCGACGGAGAGCCGGGCGGTGCAGACGGAAGTGGCGTACTTCGCCGGCGGGTGCTTCTGGGGTATCGAGCACTACTTCCAGCAGGGGCCGGGCGTGCTGGACGCCGTCAGCGGCTACATGCAGGGGCACGCCGAGAATCCCAGTTACCGGCAGGTATGCACCGGCACGACCGGTCACGCCGAGACGGTCAAGGTGGAGTTCGACCCGCAGCGCATCAGCTTCAGTCGGCTGCTGGAAGCGTTCTTCGCCATGCACGATCCGACGCAGCTTGACCGCCAGGGGCCCGACGTCGGCCCGCAATATCGCTCGGGGATCTGGTACACGAGCGCGCAGCAGAAGGAGGCCGCTGAGGCGTTCATTAGCGAGTTGACCGCCCGGCGGGCTTTCGGCGGGCGCGCGATTGTCACGCAACTTGAGCCGGCCCGAACGTTCTGGCCGGCCGAAGATTACCACCAGGATTACATCGTGAAGACGGGCGGCACGTGCCACGTGCGAAACCCGTGGTAGCGCAGAAAGCGATAGGCCCCCGGCGCTGCCGGCACAACGCGGCCGGCAGCATCCGGAAGCCACGCAGCGGTTTCACGGCAATGATCATTCCAGCCGCGTACGTCGCCAGCGTGTGGCGCGCCGCGGCCGTGCGGTGCAGCGCCGCGGCTACTCCTCGGGCTCGTCCTTGCCAACGTTCTCTTTGAGCATGGGCGCCCGGAACTTGGTCAGGTGACCGTAGGTCGCGCCCCAGGTGCCGTCGCTCTTGCGATCCTGGTTGAGGTAGCCGAAGTCGCGGAAAACGCCGTCCTGGTCCTGGAAGGCCGCTGAGAATCTGAGCTCACGCGTCGTGCGCGTGCGCAATGCCGACCGCGTTGTGTCAGTCCATTCGGTGACCGTCTCCTCCTTCCATTCCTCCGAGAAGATCGTCAGCCGCAGGACCTCCGAACCTTCGAACGTCTTGGTCACAATCTTTCTCGCCACTTCCTTCAACTCGTCGGCATCGCGGCCCTTGTACTTGTCGGCCCGCAGGAACGTGAGGGCCTTGGCAGTGTCGCGGCGCGCGGTGTTCTCCTGGCGCAACTGCTCGTGTTGGGCCCGCAACGCGGCCAACTCCGGGTGATCCGCGACGCACTCGGCCAGGTCGTCGATCGCCCGGGCCGCATCCACCAGCAAGTCGTCCGCGAAGCGCTTGGGCTGCTTGCTCTTGTCCGTCTTCCAGGCCGCATCGCCGGCGAACACCTCCGCGATCCACTTGACGCGCTTCTGGGCTTCTTCCAGCCGCGAAGACACTGCGTACTCAAGCTGGCGGTCCGCCTCGGCACGCGACTCCTGGAAGAAGCGCTCGGCCCGCTCCAGCTCGGACGTCTTCCCGCCGGCGAACTCGGCCGTGCCGTACTCCTCCCATACCTTCTCCGCCTCGGCCCGCAGCGCCTTGATGTGGGCGTACATGGCCGGACTGTTGATGCCCGGCGTCAGGTCCTTGGCCCCGTTGCGGTTGTAGGTGTTGAGCTTCTCCACCCACTCGTTGACCAGGGCGTCGCCCGCCAGGGCCGTGCCGATGCGCTCATCCACCTGCTTCATCGTCGCTTCGGTGCGGGCGATCAGCTCCTGGCCTTCCGGGCCCACGGCCTCCAGCGCCGCCCGATGCTCCGCCAGCGCTTCGCCCAGCAACTTGCGCTGTTCCTGGAGCTGCGGCCGTTCGCTCTCCTGGTTGCGTTCGAGATACATCTCGATTCGATCAATGCGGCGACCGATCTCGCCGCGGG
This sequence comes from uncultured Planctomycetales bacterium, assembly GCA_964550375.1. Classification (GTDB taxonomy): domain Bacteria; phylum Planctomycetota; class Phycisphaerae; order UBA1845; family Fen-1342; genus JAAYXS01. The sequence continues at coordinate 12,302 of CAZJYX010000014.1, forward strand.
CGTTGTTGAGGTCCCGAGCGTACGCGTCCGCCACCAGCTTCTCGGCTCTCTGCTCATAGTCGGCCAGCCGGGCGTGGTTGGGGTCGGCCGCCCGCAGTTGCGCGATGAGGCCCTTGATCTCCTCGGCCAGCGCAACCGTTTCCGGCGTAGGCATCTCGCGCGCGCCGCGGAACTTGGCCTGAATCTCGTTGTTGATTTGCCGCGGATCGCCGCCCACCGCCGGGGTGGCCGGCGCTGCCTGGGCGGTCGCCGGCTTGGCGGGCTCCGCCGGCTTCGCGCGTGCAGCGCCCGGCGAGCCGCCCGCCTGGTCGACCAACTCCTGCGCGCCGGCCAGGAGGGCGGCGCCCAGGGCACCGCCGGCCGCTTCGATGTCCGCCTGATGCTTGGCAATGGCGGCCGCCAGCTTGTCGCGGTCCTGCTTGATCTTGTCGCGGTCGGAGCCGCGCAGCGCGGCTTCCAGCGCGCTCTTCATCGGGTTGATGTCGCGCTCCGCCCGCTGCGTAACCCGCTTCTCAAGATCCACAGCCAGCTTGTCATACTGCTCTTGCAGCTTCGGCAGATCCGCGTGCTGCGGATGGGCGGACTTCAGTTCGGCAAGCAGCGCGGTGGCCTCCTTGAACAACCCCACGGCTTGTTCAGTCTGCATGCCCATCATGCGACTGCGCGACTGCTGCAGCTTGGTGCTGAGTTCTTTGGCCGGCTCAGCCGCCCCGGCGGGCAGGGTGGTGGCGACAACCAGGGCCAGTGCCACCAGCCGCGGCCCCCACGAGCTACCCAATGCCTTCGTAGTTGTTGAACGCAACATGAGTTTCCACCTTTCGTGCTGCCAGATCCTTACCAACTGAGTCCGGCCGGCCGGCCGAACCATCGCGCGCCCAACGGGCGGCACAGAATCAGCTCGCCTTACCAGCTACGCGACAATCCAGGTCAGAATGCGCAGCCGAACGCACTCCGCACCCGGCGGCCGGTCGGTGTCAAGCTGTCATACCGCGAACCAATCAAGTTCCCCAGAAGCCGGCGGATGGCACGTAAGTCGTTGAATTCGAAGCGCATAGCAGTGCGGGCCAGCGATTGTGCGGCTGGCTGGTCGATCCGCCAATCCAGCCGCCCACGGGCCCCAATCTGCCTCAACAACGCCGTCAGTTTGGCCGTGGCGGTTGCCGCCCCAGCCGTGGTAACATGCCCGCTTTTGCAGGCGCAGACAAGATCGGCTGGAGGCGCTACCGTGCCAATACCGTACAACCAACGAACGTGTTACTGTGGCGAGTTGTGCGAACACCATGTCGGCCAGACCGTAACGCTGACCGGCTGGGTTGACGTCCGCCGCGACCTCGGGGGTCTGACGTTCCTGGATCTCCGTGACCGCACGGGCATCGTGCAACTCCAGTTCAACCCCAAGACCGATCCGGCGTCGCACGACCTGGCCGACCGGGTGCGCAACGAATACTGCATCGCGGTGCAGGGCGAGGTGGTGGCCCGGCCGACGGGCCAGGTTAATGAGAAGCTCGCGACTGGCGCGATCGAAGTCATGGTTCATCAGATCGACATTCTCAGCACGTCCAGGACGCCGGTATTCGAGATTACCGACAAGATCGATACAAATGAGGAAACGCGCCTGCGCTACCGCTACCTCGACCTGCGCCGCGCGCCCATGCAGCATGCCCTACTTACGCGGCATCGTATTACCAAGCTCATTCGCGACGTTTTCGACCGCGAAGGCTTCATTGAGATCGAGACGCCCTTTCTGACCAAGAGCACGCCCGAGGGCGCTCGCGATTTCCTCGTGCCCTCGCGGCTGCAAGCGGGGGCCTTCTATGCCCTGCCGCAGTCACCCCAGCTCTTCAAGCAGCTCCTCATGATGAGCGGCTTTGACAAGTACATGCAGATAGTCCGGTGCTTCCGCGACGAGGACCTGCGGGCCGACCGCCAACCCGAGTTCACGCAGCTAGACGTCGAAATGTCCTTCGTCCAGCCGGACGACGTCAGGGGCGTCGTCGAGCGCTGCCTGCGGCACATCATGAAGGAGATTCACGGACTCGACATTACAACGCCCTTCCCACGTATGCCCTACGCTCAGGCCATGGCCGAATATGGCATCGACCGGCCCGACACGCGCTACGATCTGCGCATCAAGGACGTGACCGAGGTGGCCCGTGCCACGGACTTCCGCGTCTTCGCCGACGCCATCGCCAACGGCGGCGTCGTACGCGCCATCCGGCTGGCCGACGCCGGCGACCTGTCACGCAAGGATACCGACGCCCTGGCCGAGGACATGAAGGGCATCGGGGCCGGCGGCCTGCCACTAGTGAAAGTCGTGCGCGGCGACGACGGGCAACCGGCCTTCCAGACCGGCATCGCCAAGTTCTTCACGCCGGCGCAGACCGCCCAGATGATCGCGGCCACCGGGGCCGAGATCGGCGACATACTCTTCTTCGCCGCTGACAGCGCGGCCAACGTCTGCAAGTACCTCGCCTGGCTGCGCTCTACGCTGGCCCAGCGCCGCGGTCTCATTCCAGATGGACTGTGGAACTTCCTGTGGGTCGTTGACTTCCCCATGTTCGAGCACGATGCGGAGGCCGGCCGGCATTTCGCCGTGCACCACCCCTTCACCGCGCCCCTGGACGAAGACATCCCCCTGCTGGAATCCGATCCGACGCGCTGCCGCGCCAAGGCCTACGACGTCGTGCTGAACGGCATCGAGCTGGGCGGCGGCAGCATCAGGATCCACCGTAGCGACGTGCAGGAGAAGGTCTTCCACCTGCTGGAGCTGACCCCCGAGGAGCAGCAACAGAAGTTCGGCTTCCTGCTGGATGCCCTCAAGTACGGCCCGCCGCCGCACGGTGGCATCGCTCTGGGCCTCGATCGCCTGGTGATGCTGCTCACCGGACGCAACAATATTCGCGACGTGTTTTCGTTCCCCAAAACCGCCCGGGCCTTCTGCCCGCTGACCGGCGCACCCAGCGAAGTTGCACCGGACCAACTCGACGAGCTGGGCCTGCACATCGTCCGCCCCGCCGGCGGCTGAGCGACACCACGGCGCTTCTCGGGGCGCCCGCCCACGCAACGCGAGGTATCAAAATGATCGATTCTGCGCCGAAAAACCGCTCCCGTACGCCGTTCCTGCTCGGCGCGGCCACGACGCTCCTGGGCATTCTGCTATGGTCTCAGCTCAGCGCGCCGGCCCCCGCCTATGCCCAGCTCCCCGACAGTGCCGCGCAACGCAACGAGATGGTCCAGGAGCTGCGCGTCATGAGCGGCCGGCTGGCGGAAATCACCGGCCTGCTGCGCGAAATCCGCGACGACGCCCGACAGAAAGGCGCCGCGAAGCCGGAGCCCAAGGGCCCTCCCCCGCCGCGGTAGATCCGGCGCGAGCCGCGGCTCGTTCCGGCCCGGCTACTCCGCCATCTGCCGGCGCGGCCCCGGCGTGTGCGGCCGCACGCCGTAGAGCGTGCCCTCCGCGCTCACCCGGCGTTCGGGCGTCCAGCACATCTCCTGGTCGGTGCCGGGCTCGCCCGCCAGCGAGTGATTGCGATCGAAAGCCTGGACGATGGTCTGAACGGCCTCGTCCACATCGTCGGTGACCGTGAACAGGTCAAGATCCGGCCGGGAAATGTTGCCGTGCCGCTCCAGCATGTCTTCCCGCAACCACTGCACCAGAGGATCCCAGAAGGGCCGGCCGATCAGAACAACCGGCATGGGCCGGATTTTCTCTGTCTGGATCAGGGTCATCGACTCGAAGAACTCGTCCATCGTGCCGAAGCCGCCGGGGAAGCACACCATCGCCACGGCGTACTTCACGAACATTACCTTGCGCACGAAGAAATGGTGGAAGTCGATGGAGATGTCCTGGTAAGGGTTGGCCTCCTGCTCGGTGGGCAGCCAGATATTCAGCCCGACACTCTTGCCGCCGCCCTCAGCCGCCCCCTTGTTGGCCGCCTCCATGATGCCCGGACCGCCGCCACTGATCACCGCGAAGTTCGCCTGCGCGAGCTTCTTAGACAACTCGACTGTCTGCTGATAGTACGGATTATCCGGGTGCGTGCGCGCCGACCCGAAGATCGACACGGCCGGCCCGATCCGCGACAGCACGTCGATCGCCTCGACAAACTCGGCCATGATGCGGAAGATGCGCCAGGTCTCCTCGGCGGCCGTGCGGTAACTGAACTCTCCGGTAGGCATGGTGCCGGTCCTTTCTGTCGACGGTGACGCAGGCGCGCCGCATTGTCCCCGCGTGTGCGGCCTATCCCCCCCCGCGCTTCACGCGATGAACCAGCGTCTGGGCGGAAGCCTTGATGCCGCGCAGTTGGCCGATGAGCTGCTCGCGGTTGGGCGAGTTCTCCATGGCAACATCGGTGTAGATGATGTCCTGCTCGACCAACTCGGCTAGCGACATGTTGAAATTGCGCATGCCGGACTGCGTATTGCCGACGATGATCTCGGGCAGGTCTTCGTCGCAGCCCTCGCGGATCTTCTCCTTGACGATGGACTCGCCCAGCAGCACTTCCGTCGCCGGCGCGCGGCTGATCTTGGGATCAATGGCCGGGACCAGCCGCTGCGCGCAGATCGCCCGTAGACTGTTGGACAGCGCGCTGCGGATGAAGCCGTGCTGGTCGGGCGGGAAGAACTCGAGGATGCGACCCAGCGCCTGCATCGTATCCGCTGTGTGCAGCGTGCAGAACACCAGGTGCCCCGTCTCCGCGGCCTGCACCGCCGCCAGCATCGTCTCCTGGTCACGCATCTCGCCGACGAAGATGACGTCCGGGTCCTGCCGCACGGCCGCGCGCAACGCGTCGGCGAAGCGGAAGACGTCCAGACCGATTTCGCGCTGGCTGACGATGCCCATCTTGGGCTCGAGCGCGTACTCGATCGGGTCCTCGATGCTGATGATGTTCACCGCCTGCGTCGTGTTGATGTGGTCGATCATGGCCGCCTGCGTGGTGCTCTTGCCACAACCGGTGACACCGCAGACGATGATCAACCCTTCAATCGACTCCTCCGCGAGCTTGCGGTAGATCGGCGGCAGATGCAGCGTCTCGAAATCGGGAATCTCACCCTGCACGCGCCGAATGGCCACGTGCATCTGGTCGCAGGCCCGCATGACGTTGATGCGGAACCGGTCGCCACCCGGCAGATGATAGGCGAAATCCAGTCCGCCCTTCTCTTCGTATTCGTGCCGCCGCCGCTCCGGGATGATCGGCTCCATCAAACGCTCAACCAGCCGATCCTTGCTCCGGAAAGCCGCCAGGTTCGCACGCCGCAACTCACCCGCCACGCGATAAACCGGCGGAATGCCCGTCTTCAGGTGGAGGTCGCTGGCCCCCAACTGCGCCATCTTCTCCAGCAGCGGAACTATGGAAGTCGGTGTCGCCTGCGGCATGCCGCACCTCGTCGCGGGTCTGCGTTACAACGGCGTCAAGATTCCATCGACATCTAGCATAGGCTGCCAAGCACCCGCCACGCAAGCGCCCCGCGCCGCTTCAGTCCGCCGAACGCGCCCGCACCTCATATAGCCCGGGATGCAATCCTTCACTGACCGTCAACAGACTCAGTCCATCCGCGGCATAGCACAGCGCCTCGCCCTGCCGTTCCAGAGCCAGCGCGAGCGCCGCCGGGTCCTCGTGCAGAATCCGGTCAAACGCCGCCAAGTCCACGCGCTCCGGCAAGCGCCACTCCCACCCGCCGAAATAGCACCGCACCGCCAGCCGCCGCCCATCCGGCGCAATGTCCGCCGCCGTCACAATCCCGGCCGCCGCCAGCGGCGCCGGCAGCCGCACCTCGGCCAGCCTCGGCAGAACGCGCGCTTCATCCGCACTCCACGGCGCCGCCAGCTTGTACACGAAGCTGCGCCCGTCAGTGCGCTTCGTCAGAATGTACCCGTCACCGGTCGCCGGGTGCACGCAGAACGCCTCCGCGTCGGCCGGCCCGTCGGCATATTTGAAGGTGAAGGCCCGCGGCGTGACCTCGATCATGGGTGATCCATCCGCCGGCAGCTCAGGCTCGGGAAAACGGTACACGACCACTGTTGACCGCCGGGCCCGGTTGTCCCCAATGTCCGCCACGCACACGTCCCACGCCCCCGCCGCGCTCCCCGGGGCCATGGCGATATCCTCGTAGTCGCGGGCCTGGGCCCCCTGCAAGCGAATCTCCAGACGCGTCCGGCCGCCGCGATCTACCAGGAAGACGCGCGGCGAATCACCGGAGTCATTGTGTACGTAGAAGCAGTCGGCATGGCGCCGACTCGCCGCCAGCCCGGACGCCTCGGTGATCCGCTCGTCCTCCAAGCGGCCGATCAGCCGCGGCAGCGGTTCATACTCCACCGGCGGCCCAAACACCGCCAGGCAGCCCGCACCGCTGGCCAACACGACCAACGCCGCCAGCACTCCAGCGCGGCCGACCCGCGCGCTCCGCATGTTCTCAACGGCCACAGCCTACTCCGGCTTCATTAAGGTGGCATAGTCGTCGTGCGCTTCGTCGCCCGCGTGCTTGCGGAACGCAGTCCCCAGCCGCCCCGACGCCTCCCGGAAGACCGTCTCCCGGAAATACCGTCCCAATGCCGCCTCCTCTGTCTCGAACGAACCCTTCTTCAGCGGCCAGCGGCGGTAGTTCAGCTCGTCCTGGATCAACTCCGGCGACCGCACAATCACCTTGTAGCAGCCGCTGCCGAATGCCCGGCTCCAGGCCTGCACGGCCCGTAACAACCCCAGGAAGTTGTTCGCGCTGCCGCGCCCCGTCAGGTAATCGCGAAAAGTGTCCGCCAGCCCCGGGCTGCGACTCAGCATGTTGTGAAACCGGGACAGCTTCTCGCCGCCCAGGGACTTCAACATGAAATGCACATGCTGTTCGAGCGCCGCCAGCACACGCACCATCTCCACCAGCGCATCCGCCAGCCGCTCAAACGTCGCCCGATTGGGCTGATGCGTCTCCAGGATCACCGTCGGCAGCTCCGCGTGCAGCCGACTCCACAGGTACTCGTAGTCCGCCGCCGCCGTCTGCTGCTGGGCATCCGCAGCATCACGTTCCGCCTGGTCCGCCCGGCGATCCTCCGCGCGCAACAGCGCCTCGTACTTCCGGCGCAACTCCTCATTCTCCGCCCGCAGCGCATTCACCTGCTCGGCCTGCTCGGTCACCTGCGTGCCGACCGTGCGGCGCAGCTTCTTAAGCTCGTCCAGCTTGAGCTGCACCTGCTCGGTCTCGTTGATCTGCCGGCGCAGGCGCGTCTCGGATTGGCCCAGTTGCTCCTCCAGCGTCCGCCGGGCCTGCTGCAACTCACCGATCTGCTTCTGCTGCAGGGCCAGCGATTGCAGCGCTTCGGCGTGACCATCACGCTCGCGCTGCAAAGCCACCTCCAACTCGGCGTAGCGCGCCGCCTCCGTCTTGAGCTTCAACTCCAGGCTGGCGCGCTCCCGCAGCAACTCGCGCGTTCCCCCCGCCGGCGCCGCCTCCGACCCCCCTGCCGGCTCGGTTGCCGCCGGCCCTTCGGACGACAGCAGCGGCTCAACCTCCCGCAACAGCTCCGCCCGCCGCTTACCCGACAGCCCGGCCAACATCTCACGGCAGAGGGTCTCGGCCCCCGCCGCATCGCCGGCCTGCGGCAACTCCAGGGACGCCCGCGCCAAACTGGCAAGCCGTTCGGCCATCAGTGGCAATTCTGTCGTCGCCAAGTCTCATCACCTCCCAAGCTGGACCGGTCCGGAATCTGGACGTTGTGCGTCGCCGCCGCCCAGTGCGGCCCGCACGGCGGCCGCCGGCGCCCGGCGTCCGAACAGCCGGTCATCAAGCAGCCCAATCAACCCCCGCAGCTCGAGCAGCGGCAACAACTGCCCGCCGCTGCGCGGCGCCGTCACCCCGCGCTTGGCGCAATAGCCAAAACCCGCCACCGGCGTCACCATCCGCAGCGCAAGCGATACAACCGCCTGCCACAGCGCCGGCGGCAGACCATCCAGCGCCACCGCCGCCCGCGCCGCCCGTTCGTACAACACGTTCCGCCGCGTCCACAACGCCCCGGGCGTGTCGCAGCCACAGCGCTCCGCGATCCAACTGCGCGCCACGGCCTCACGCTCGGCCGGCCCGACCGCGGCACACGCCCGCACAAGGGCATCACGCTCCGCCGCGATTGCCTCGAAGAACCGCCGCCCGTCCACCTCGTCCGTCGCCAGCACCGTCCGCAGCAGCAACATGCCAACCGCGTGTAGATCCTCCGCCTCACCGAAACGCGGGTACCAACGACATTCGCAGCCTTCCAGAACTCCATCCGGCCGCAGTGTGCCGACGTCGCCCTGTACCACGCCCCGCATGGCCACCCCCGCCCCGTCCGCGGGATCATGCCCGTCCGTGGGCGTCAGCTCGGCCGTCCAGCCAGCCCCCGTGACGCGCACCACGTCATGGGCACAGAATTGCTGGCCGGAAATCCCCAGTTCCTCGATCAGCACCTGCACGTCGACCCGGCCGGCCGCCTGCGCCTCCGCTGCCTTCACGAATACATTCACCCGCCGCGGCTCGCCAAAGTAGCGCATGGCCGCCATCGCCGCCGGCGGCAGCAACTCCGCCTCAGAGAACACCGGCGGATAGGGCAGTGCCGCACCATCGGCAGTCGCCACGTCGGTCAACGGCTGCCAGCCGATGTTGCGCAGCAGCGCGCGGAAGCCCCACGCCGTCGCACCCGGCCCATCAGCGGGCGACCACAGCACGCGTACCGTCTGCTCCGTCCAGCACAAGTGCGGTTGCCCGCGGCCACGCCACGCCGCCTCAAGCTGCTCGAGCACATCCGCCAGCAGCGTGAGCTTCAGGCGCAGAACCTCGGCCAGTTCCCGTCCGGCCGGCTCGCCGGCGTAAATCAGCCGCCGACCGGCACGCGCCATCGCCCCGGCCTCGGTCTGCCGCCAGTCGGCCAGCGGATCCGCGTGCTCTCCGTCGCCGACCGCTACATTCGCGGGCTCTGCGCCGCCCAGCAGCCGCGCCGCCTCATCCAGCCGCCAGGCGCCCGCCGGCAACAGCACCAGCGGCCCCACGTGAGCATGCACCACCACCAGCCGATCGACCGCGTATGCGTATTCAGCGCCCGCCGGAAAGCAGCGCGTGTTGAGCGGACACGTAACGCAGACATGCGCGCCGCTTAGTTCCGCGTGCGCAGCCGCGTCCCGCTCGGCCAGCACGCCAGCCAGCGCCACGACCTCCCCCTGCCGGCGGATCAACACTTCGCACGCTTCGGCCGAATCCGCCGGCGTCTCCGGCAGCGTCGCCGCCACTGCCTGACCGTCGCGCACTTCCTGCGCGACGAACAGCCGTTGCTGCTTGCGGCAATACAACAGCGGCCCGTGCCGGTCCAGGACGCCGAACGCGGTGCGCATGAACTCGCCGACCGGCGGCAACGGGACCCGCGCCAACAAATCGGGCAGAGCCGCGAAGGCCCGCCCAAACGCCGCGGCCTCCACACCCTCCGGCAGCCGGGCCAGATGGGCCGGCAGTATGACCGCCATCTCCAGCGGCTGCACGAGCCGCCCATCCGCAGCACACACGCCGCCGAGTACGGCGGCCAGCGGCCCGCGCGGCTCATCCAGCTTCACCAGCGGATCGACCGTCGTCAGTGCCTCGGCCGGCGGCGGGCCGGCCAGGCGCAACAGGTCACCGAAACGGGTTGGCAAGGGCACGAACGAGCTTTGCTGCGCTGCGACGTTCATGGCGTGCATGGGCCCTTTACTGAGCGGCGACTGTGGCTTCGTCCGCGCGTGGCGCAGGCACTCCGCCCATGCAGCCCGGACGATGCAATCGCGACATTATAGCTGCCGCCGCTCGGGCCGCCCACGAATCGAGCCGTGCTAGTCGGCCCGGCTGGCGCCGGCAACGCCCGATGTTTGCCTGGGAGAACTCGGCGCCGGGTTCCACGGCCCGCCGAGCGACGCGAGCAAGCCGGCCGCCAGACCCAGAAACAGCACGCCCGAGCCGCCGGCCGACACGAAGGGCAACGAGATGCCCTTGGTAGGCACGCTGTTGGTCACGACCGCCACGTTGAGCGCCGCCTGCAACCCAACCAGCAGCGTCAGACCGGCCGCGAGCAAGCGTCCAAACGGGTCTGTCACGCGCTCGAACAGCCGCCAGCCGCGCCAGATCAGCAGGATGAACAGCGCGACGACGACTATCCCCCCGGCAATGCCCAGCTCCTCGCAGATCGTCGCGAGGATGAAGTCATTGTTGTCCTGCGGCAGATAGCCATATTTCTGCACGCCCGCCCCGAGCCCCCGGCCAAACCAGCCGCCCGAGCCAATCGCCAGCAGCGACTGGTAGATCTGGTAGCCTTCGCCCAGCCGATCGGGCTCTTGAGACCACCATGCCAGCAGACGTTTGGAGCGGAACTCCCGCAAGCAGATCAGCAGCACGCCGCCGGCCAGCCCCAGCAGCCCGGCCCCGCCCAGGTGCAACCAGCGCGCCCCGGCAATCGCGAGCATAAGGATGGTCAGCACGCCCATCAGGGCCGCAGTCCCGAAGTCCTCAATCCCCGTCAGTGCGATCAACAGGCCGGCGCTCAGAAAGGCGGGCAGAAAGCCGCGCCGAAACGACCGCAGCGGATTCTGTTCGGCCGGAGCGAGGCTGCGCCGCGGCATTACCGGCCGGCTGAGCAGCGCCGCCAGCCAAATAACCAGAACCACCTTCGCCACTTCGGCCGGCTGGAAGCTGAGCGCCACCGGTTCGGACAGCACCACCAGCGCCCGCCGGGCCCCCAGCGCTTCCTGCCCGATGAATTGCAGCGCGACCAAGGCCAGAACCGCCACGCCATAGAGCGTCATCGGCCGCCAGCCGTCGCCCGGCCGCTCCCACGCCAACCAGCGCGGGTTGCAGTGCGCCACCACCAGCATGCCCAGGAAGCCGGCCAGGGCGAAGACACACTGCCTCAGCGGCGTCGCCCACCAGCGGCGCCAATCCAGTTCCGCGCCGGCCAGCGTCACGGAGGCGGAATAGACCATCGTCACGCCCAGCGCCATCAGCACGCCCACCAGCAGCACGATGCCGCTGTCAAACAGCGGGCCGCGGCGGGCCGCTCGCGGCGCGTCCACGGGCACGTCGGCATAGCGCTGCGGCGTGGTACTCATCGCCCTACCTCATCTTGATTGTGGCCAGCGCAAAGGCCGCGAACAGGGCCGCCACCAGCCAGAACCGCATGACCACCTGCGTCTCCGACCAGCCGGCCAAGTGGAAATGGTGGTGCAACGGGGCACACCGGAAAAACCGCCGCCCCGTGCTGCGGTAGTAGATAATCTGAATCAGCACGGAGGCGCCTTCGATTACGAACACCCCGCCCACGATCAGCAACATCAGCTCCAGGCGGGTCACCACCGCGACGTAGCCGATCAGCCCGCCCAAGGGCAGCGCGCCGGTGTCTCCCATGAAGACCTGGGCCGGATACGCGTTGTACCACAGGAACCCCAGACACGCGCCCGCCGCCGCCCCACATAGGACGGCCAACTCGGCCGACCCGGTGATCGGCCAGAACAGCAGGTACTCGGCCAGGTCCGGGCTGCCCACCACGTAGGCCAGCACCATGAACGCCAGCGCCGTCATGACCATGCAGCCGCTGGCCAGTCCGTCCATGCCGTCCGTGAGATTGACCGCGTTCGACGTGCCCGCCATCACGATCACCGCCAGGGCCACGAACAGCCAGGTCGGCAGTGCCAGACCGTGTTTGTAGAACGGTATGCTCAACACGTTGTAGAAGTTCGTGAACGGCTCGTTCGGTGCCGTGAAACGCATCTCCGCCGCGTTCGTCTGCCCCTCCCGCAGGATGAACATGGCCAGCAGGGCCCCCAGCGCCACCTGGAAAACCAGCTTCTCCCACAGCTTGAGCCCGTCGCGCGAGCCGCCGCGCCGCCCCGCTATCAGCTTGAGCCCGTCGTCCGCACCCCCCAGCAGCCCCAGCCAGACCAGGCAGAATAGGCCCATCCGCACGTAGAAGTTCGAGATATCCGCCAGCAGCGCCACCGCTGCGAAAATCGCCACCACGATCAGCACGCCGCCCATCGTCGGTGTGTCGCGCTTGTCGGACATCATGCGGTTCAGGGCGGCGTGGTCGAACTCCGGCCGATCCCCGATCTTCAGCCGGCGCAGCTCGCGAATCGCCCACGGCCCAAGCAGCCACACCAGCGCGAAGGCCACCAACAGCGCCACGGCGGCCCGGAACAGCGGGTCGTTATGGGCGTAGTCCGGCCCGGGCTTCAACCAGTTGAACAGCAGATACAGCATGACGCCTAGCTCACCGGCGCCGCCCCGCGGCGCTGCCGCAGCGCTGCCACCAACCGCTCCAGCCCTACGGCCCGCGAGGCCTTGAGAAGCACTACGTCACCCTCCCGCAACTCGGCCGCCAGATTCTCCAAACACGCATCCACGTCCGCGCACGACACCGCCGGCGAGCTGAACAATCCGCTGCCGGCCAGGGCCGCCGACATCAACTCGGCCGCCGCGCCGACCAGATACACCCGATCGAAGCCGTGCCCCGCCAGCCGGGACGCTACCTGCCGATGCAGGACCGCGCTCTGCGCCCCGAGCTCGCGCATCTCGCCGAACACGACGATCCGCCGCCCGCGCGCCGGCCAGGACGTCAGCACGTCAAACGCCGCCGCCGCGCTCTGCGGGTTGGCATTGTACGCATCGTTGATCACCGTGACGCCCTGGAATTCCTGCACTTCGTTCCGCATGGGCAGCGGCGTGAAGGACGCCAGCCGCGCCGCAATCGCCTCATGGTCCAGACCCATGCGCCGCGCCACCGTGATGGCCCCCGCCGCGTTCACCGCGTTGTGCACGCCCGCCAGCGGCAACTCATACTTGAAACGCCCGTTCAGCGTGAACCGCAGCCGCGGCCCCGCGCAGCGGACCGCCGTCAGCCGCAGGTCCGCATCGGCGTGCCAGCCGAATGTCGCCACGGCCAGATCACCCTGCGGCCAATGCTCGCGCACCAGCGGCGCATCGATGTTCAACGCCGCGAACCCGCCCGGCTCCACGAACTGCAAGACCGCACATTCCTCCGCCGCCACACCCGCCAGGTCCCCCAGCCCCTCCAGATGCTCTTCCGCCAAACCTGTCAGCACGACCAGGTCCGGCCGCACGAGCTGCGCCAGCGTCGCAATCTCGCCCGGCGCGTTCGTCCCCATCTCCACCACCAGGTACTCGTCCTTCGCCTCGCCCGCCAGTAGCGTCAGCGGCACGCCGATCGCGTTGTTGAAACTCTGCGGCGAACAGCGCCCGGCCCACTGCCCGGCCAGGATGTGGTGGATCATCGCCTTGGTTGTGGTCTTGCCGTTGCTGCCGACGACCCCGATGATCGTGGCCGACAACAGCCCGCGGTAATACGCCGCCAGCCGCCCCAGCGCGGCCGTCGGATCATCCACGCGAATGAGGGCCCGGCCGCGCAACGCGCCCCCGGCGCGCTCCGTCACGGCAATCGCCCGCGCGCTGGCAACCACCGCGGCGGTCGCCCCGCGCTCCAGCGCCGCGGCGACATAATCATGCCCGTCGAAGCGCGGCCCCTGGAGCGCGAAGAAGACCTCCTCCACGCCCGTTGTGCGCGAGTCCGTCGAGACGCCCAGGGCCCGCAGGCTGGACACATCCGTGTCAACCTGCCCCCCCATGGCCTGCACCACCTCACTGAGCATCAACGGCATCACGGCTGCCGACCTCCACTCGCCGCCCGCGAAAGCTGCGCCGCCGCGCTGATTGCCACCTCCACATCATCAAAGTGGATGCGCCGCTCACCCAGGATCTGGTAGTTCTCGTGCCCCTTCCCGGCAATCAGCACCACGTCACCCTCCTGGGCCAGCTCCAGCGCCAAACCGATCGCCGCCGCCCGGTCCGGCTCGACGCGAACGTCCCGTTCCAAGCCGGGGGCAAACCCGGTCACGATCTCCGCGATGATCGCGTTGGGATCCTCGTGCCGCGGGTTGTCACTCGTGACGACAATCACGTCGGCGTACTCGGTCGCCGCCTGCGCCATGCGCGGCCGTTTGCCGCGGTCGCGGTCGCCGCCGCAGCCAAACACCACCACCAGCCGCCGCCGCACCAGCGGCTTCAAAGCGCGCAACACGTTCCGCAGCGCATCGTCCGTGTGGGCATAGTCAACAAAAACATCCACCCCGCGCACGCATGGGACGCGCTGCAGCCGCCCGGGAATATTGCGAACCGCCCCCAGCCCGGCCTCGATCGCCTCCCACGGCAATTCCAACGCCCGCGCCAGCCCGATGGCCGCCAAGGCGTTGTAGACGTTGTGCCGCCCGACAATCGCGTTCTCCAGCAGCAGGTCCCGCCCCTCCACACGCACGCGATAGTACGTCCCGTGGGTGGTCTCGCGCGAGAGCGACCCCACAATGTCGCCATCCCCACCCAGCGAGTACCACGCCAACCGCCCCGCACAATCCCGCACCAGCTCCGCCGCACTGGGATCGTCCCGATTCACCACCGCCACCGCCGACGCATCCAACCCCGCGAACAGCCGCGCCTTGGCCGCCCGGTAGTTCTCGAAAGTACCATGATAGTCGAGATGATCACCGGTCAGATTGGTGAACGCCGCCGCCGCAAAGCGCAGCCCCGCCACCCGCTGCTGATCCAGGGCATGACTAGAAACCTCCATCACCACCACGCCCGCCCCTGCGTCGCAGCACTCCCGCAGGCAGCCCGCCAGCTCCAGTGCCCCCGGCGTCGTCACGCCCGCCGTCACGCTGCGTCCGCACAGATCGTACCGCACCGTGCCCAGCAACCCGCACTTCAGCCCGGCGGCATGCACAATCGCCCGCGTCATGATGGCCGTCGTCGTCTTGCCGTTCGTCCCCGTCACGCCCAGCAAGCGCAGCCGCGCGCCGCACTCACCGTCCAGACCATGCCAGCGCAGCGCCAGCCGGGCCAGCGCCGCCCGGGCGTCAGGCACGTTCACCACGATCGCACGCTCATGCGCCGGTAAGCCCTCGCCCACCACCACCGCCGCCCCGCGTGCCACCGCCCCCTCCACGAACTCCCGCCCATCAACCGCCGTGCCGCGCACCGCCACAAACAGCCCGCCCGGCGTCACCTTGCGCGAATCGTCGAACACGCCCGTGATCGGCTGCCGCCCGCAACGCGCCATCAGGCGCTCATCCGCCAATCCCGCCAACAGCTCGCCCAACTCACGCTGCGCCACCTGAACCTCCAGCATCACTCCGACGCGCCCGCTCTAGCGGGCCCGGCCGCGGCCGCCGATTATCTCATCGGCATCCGCAGAAGTCACTTCCGGCGGAACTTGCAGGTACCGCAAGGTGTCGGCCAGTATCGCCGAAACCGCCGGGGCCGAAACCGTACCGCCGTAATACCGCCCGCCGCTGGGCTTGTGCAGCGAAACCAGCACGACCGCGCGCGGCTGGCCGGCCGGAGCCCCGCCCACAAACGAACCCGTGTACGCGCGCGGCTCATAACCGCGCCCGTCCGTGCGCGCCACCTGGGCCGTGCCGGTCTTGCCGAACACGCGGTAGCCCGGCACGCGCGCGTTCTTCCCCGTGCCAATGTCCGACATGACGGCCTCGACCAGCGCCTCCTCGCGAAAGCGCGCCACCGTCGCCGGCGACATCACCTGCCGCACCACGATCGGCTGCGAGTTGTCCAGCAAAGTCTCACCGTCCGCTCCAATCACGCCGCGCAGAATCCGCGGCTGATAGAGGACGCCGCCGTTAGCGAACACACTGAACGCCGCCACGACCTGAATGGCCGTGACGCCGACTTCCTGCCCGATCGGAATGGAGTGGGTGGAGTAGCCCGTCCACTGCGCCAGCTCCTGAAGCAGGCCGTCGTGCTCGCCCGGCAGCCCCAGCCCGGTCTTGCGACCATAGCCGAAATCGCGCACGTAGCGGTAAAGTCGGTCGTTGCCGACCCGCCCTCCCAACATCGCCATGCCGATATTGCTGGAGCGGCTGATTACCTCGTGCAGCGGCAGCTCGCCGTGCTGGTGCGTATCGCGGATTGTCCGCCGACCGAAGCGCCGCTCCCGCCCGTTGATGGCGAACACCTCGTTCAGCCGCGTCAGCCCCTCGTTTAGTGCGGGCCCGGCGATGAACGGCTTGAAGATGCTGCCGGGCTCATAGGCGAAGCTGATCGCCCGGTTCATCAGCCGTTCCGTTGCCTTGTCCTTCGCCATGCCGGGCGGGATGGGGCGGGCCGGATCGAACGCCGGCACCGTCGCCATGGCCAGCACCTCGCCCGACTGCGGATCAATCACGACTGCCACCCCCCATTCGGCCTTGAACTTCTCCACCGCCTCGTGCAGGTGCTGCTCGACGCGCTCCTGGATATACGCATCGATCGTCAGCACGACCGTGGCGCCATCGACCGGCGGAATGTAGTCCGCCGCCTGGGCCCGCAACCCGCGCCGCCGAACATCCACCATCCGCACGCGCCGCCCCGGCCGCCCGGTGAGATGCTTGTCAAACGCCAGTTCGGCCCCGCCCAGACCGCGCGCGACACCCTCGACCGGGTCACCGACGAAGCCCAGGAGGTGCGCCGCCAGCGAACCCTGCGGATATGTCCGCACCGACTCCCACTGCACGCCAAAGGCTTGCAGCCGCCGGCCGCGCTGCACCTGCCGAAACGCTTCCAGCTCAGTATCGTTTATCAGCCGCTTGAGCCACACAAACTGCCGCTCGGCCTGCTCCGCCAGCATCTGCTCCAATTCAGGAGCGGACAGACCCAGTACCGGCGCCACCGAGTACGCGGCATAACTCCGGTTGGCCGCATCTCCCAGCAAGGACGGATCGACGAACACCGACGGGCGCGTCTCACTGCCCGCCAGCAGCCGCCCCTGCGTGTCCAGGATCTCCCCCCGCTCGGCCGGGATACGCAACTCCACCGTCTGCTGGCGCTCGGCCGCCGCCCGCAACGCACTGCCGTCCACGTGCTCGACGTACGCCAGGCGACCGGCACCCGCCGCGAGTGCTAGGCCCACCAGCACGAACACTACGCGCATCAGCCCGGCGCGCATGCGCTAGCGCTCCCGTTGTGAGCCGCGTCCGGCCTGCTTGCCGTCCCCTTCCACCTCCGCCGGCCCGGGCACTTCCATGCGCTTCAGACGTTCCAGCAGCGCGGACGGATTGCGCGCCCGCTGCAAAGCCAGCCATTCCCGCCGCACTTCGGGCCGCAGCTCATCCTCACGCCGCTCCAGTTCGCAGATCTCGTGGTGCACGCGCGTCGCCTCGGCGCGCAGCACGACCACCGCCAGCATGACCACCAACGCCGCGCTCAGCAATACGATGATTCGCGCCAGCGTCATCGTGCGCATCCCTGCCGACCGGCGGAACGGCCGCCGGCACGTCGACGACTAGCCCCGCGAAACCAACAGACCCGGCAGCCGGATCCGCGTCCCGGGCACGATCTTGTGAGGATCCCCCAAGTTGTTCAATTCGTCAATCTCGCGCCAGCGACGCGCGTCACTGAGATAGCGACGCGCGATGCTCGCCAGGGAGTCCCCTTTGCGAACCGTGTACCACGCTGCCGGCCCGGCCGGAACGGCTCCGGACGGCGCTGCCGCGGCAACTGTCAGCCCGGCCGCCGGGTCGCCTGCACTGGCCACCTGCGGATCCGGAATCACCAGTACCTCGCCGACGTACAGCTTGTTCGGCCGGGCGCGCAGCTTGGGATTCGCCTGAACCAGCAAATCAACCAGCCCGCGATCCGCCGAATCCCACTCCCGCCGGGCAATCTTGATCAGCGTGTCACCACGTCGGACGTTGTAGTGCTTCGGCGGCCTGGGCCCGGCGTCCGCCACCGGTCCGGGCGTTTCAGCCGCTCGTGCCACCGCAGCGCCTTGCTCATTTGCCGTGCCGTCATTGTTCGCGACCGCCATCAGCAAGCGCGGTCCCGACACGCTCTGAGTTGCCGCCGCAACCGGAGCCGATAACTCGGATTCCAAGTGTCCCGGTGACGCAACGGCAACAACCGGCTGCTCTCTGATAACCGGCGGCGGCACGGCCACCGACCGGTCAGTCCAGGCCGGCCGAGGCAGCTCAGCCATCGCCAGGGCGGGCACAGCCGCCCGGCTCTCCCGCGTCCCCCGCTCCACCATGCTCTGATGCGCAAATGCCAGCGACGCCCCGCGCGCCGGACCGCCTGCCAGCACGACGCCCCCGCCACCGCTGACGGCATAGTCGGCACCCGGCGACTGTTGCAGAAGCATGCGCGGCGCCACGTCACGCACTGGCAACGCCACCTGGTCAACCAGGTAGCACAGCCCCACCATGAACAGACCACAAACGCTCAGTGCTGCCTTGACGCTCAGCGCCATCGGTCCATCCCTTCCTTGTCCCGGACCTAACGTCGACGTGCCACTCTCAGCTTCGCGCTGCGACTACGCGGGTTCACCCGGCGCTCCTCCGGGCCCGCCACCACCGGTCGGCGCGTCAACTCCTCCATGTCATCCGCGGCTCGCCGCAGGAAGCTCTTGACGATCCCGTCCTCCAGGCTGTGAAAGCTGATCACCGCCAACTTGCCCCCCGGGGCCAACCAGTCACTTACTTGCTCCAGGAACCGCTCCAGGTTCTCCAACTCACGATTCACCGCCACGCGGAGCGCCTGGAAGACGCGCGTCGCCGGATGGATCCGCCCGGCGCCCTTGCCGGCCGCCACGCAGGCCCCCTCGACCGCGGCAGCCAAGGCGCGCGTCGTCGTGATCCGCCCGTCCCGCCGCACCTGGCAGATGCGTCGGGCGATCTTGCGACTCAAACCCTCCTGGCCAAACCGGTAGAAGAGGTCCGCGAGCTCGTTCTCGCTGGCGGCATTCACCAGGTCGAGCGCCGGACCGGCCTCGGACTGGTCGTAGCGCATGTCCAGGGGGCCGTCCCGCTCAAACGAAAACCCGCGCGTCGCATCATCCAATTGGGCGGAGTTAACCCCGAGATCCAGTAAGAGCTGATCCACTCGCTGCAGCCCCTGCGCGCCAAGGACCTCGGGGAACTCCGCATAGTTCGCCTGCACCAGCGTGACGCCCCGCTCACGCCAATCCGCTAACCGCGTCCGCGCCTCCGCCAGCATCTGCTCGTCCAAATCCAACCCGATGTAACGGCCGGCCGGCATGATCCGCGGAACCAACTCCACCGCGTGCCCGCCAAGCCCAACGGTCCCGTCAAGGATGACCTCGCCGGGCTTGGGCTCCAACAACTGGAGCAATGGGGCCACCAGCACCGGAAGATGTTCGCGCTGCGCCTCGCTCACAACTCCTCACGCAGCGCTCCGCTGCCCGGTCCGCCCCACACAAAACCACTCGACATGCCGGCCGGTTGCCGGTACAACTCTGGCTCCTGGGAAAAACCTGGCCGCGGCTGATCCTCCTTGATCAACTCACGGCCCGAACCAGACGGACGACAACGGCCGTCTCGCGGAGCATCGAGAACATCCTTGTTCTCGCGCGGAGGCTCTCGGCGTTAAGCCTGCCGCATCGCTCCCGGATCTGCGGGATTGCAGCGGCGCGGGCGTTTGCACCGCGCCGCTGCACTCCACCCTCGCTAAACCCAACCTAATGCCGTGCTCAACAATCTCGTCAAGAACCAGACGCGGCTACTGCCACCGGCGACGCGTACACCTTCAACTCCTCCATCGCCTGCGCCCGGTTCGTGTCCACATTCTGCCACTGGGCCTGCTCGAAGGCCTCGAACTCGGCCCGGTTCCATAGCTCCAGATGGTCCTGAACCCCTATCAGCACCACTTCCTTGTCTATCCCCGTCCGCCTGAGCAACCGCTCCGGCAATAGAATGCGACCCTGATTGTCCGGATCTACCAACGCACACTGGCTGTACTCAAACTGCCGCCACTCGTGCGTTCCAGGCGAGAGGCTCTCCGCCGGCGGCACCGGCCGCAGCCGCTCGAAATACTTCTCCGGATAAAGCGCCAATGTCCCGTGCCGAAGGCCCGGCAGCACGTAGAAGGAATGCTCTTCCAACTTCCTGCGGATACTAAATGGAACCGACAACCGATTCTTCGCGTCGATCGTCAGCTCGTAAGTACCTACCAGGAACATCGCGCCTACACCACTCAGACCCACCTGGCTCCACTGATAAGGATAGTCTACCACAAGCAGGGAATCTGACAACCCATAATTCGAAGAAAATGGGAGACTGGGAAAGACTTTTTTGCCGCCCCTTATCCGAAGCCGCGACGCAAGCGTTGGCGCCACAAAATCATTCATGACAGTATCTTAACAAGATTGCCCCCACTCACAAACGCTCGTATTGGTTTCTGGATTGATACCGGCGCCGCTGGAAATCGCAGTCCTGGCAGCGGCAGCCACCCTTCCTGCCCACCCCCACACCGCCCCACCGCGCGGGCTCGCCCGCTCAACCCCGCCAAACAACGCGAGCTGCCCGGCGCAGGTCGCGCGGGCAGCTCACGGTACTCAACCCGAATCTGTCGACTGAGCCACGCCGGGGTCGTTTCACGCCCCCCGGGTCTTACTCCCGTGGCTTCGGCTCGGTCGCCGGCTTCTGCTCCTCGGTAGCCGCGCCGGACGCCTCGTCAGCCGCACGCTTCGCCTGGGCCCGCGCCATGGCGTCCTCAATCATTTGCCGAACCCGGTCGCGCTCCACACCCTCCCCGGCCTTGGGCGGCTTGCCCGGCGAGTCCGACTCGCTGCGCGCCTGGACCACACGCTTCGCGATCGGCACCTCGAACTTCTGGAAGCCCGGCGACCGGTCGTCCGTGATGATTGTCAGCATCCCGCCCTCGTCGGGAATCTCCGCACCGGCCGGCAACATCAGGCGAATCGAGTGAAACGAGTAGTCCTGCCCGGGCCGCGGCGGCACGTCCGGCAATTGCTCATACACGATCCAGTCGTGACTCACCTGAATCTCGGTGATCTTGGTTGGATCGTCCAGTTGGTACCGCAAACGCACCGTCCGCGACGAAGGCTGATCCGCAGCGCCATCGATGTAGACGCGCGCCGGCGTCACCGACACGCGCGGCTGAACCACTGCCGTCACGGGAACCTTCAGCGCCGGCAGATCGGCCGCATCCGTGTCCAGGATGATCGTCGCGCTGCTCGAGCCAAACGACAGCGGCGGTTTCGTGCGCACCACCAACTGGTACTGCTCGCCCGCCTTGATCTCCCGCAACTCCGCCTCAAACGGCTCGATCTTCTCCTCGTTCTTGAGCTGCAGCCGCAACGGCCGCTTGTAGTTGTTCTTCAGCGTGAGAACCTGCGTCTCGACCGCGTCCGCGGCCGCCGCCTGGAACCTAACCCGGTCGGCCGGCGAAAAATCATAGACCGCCTTGACCGTGCCGCGCACCGGGACCTCCACGGTCGGCGTGTCCGGATCGTTGGTCAGCACCGTCACGCGCTGGTTAGCCTTGCCCGCGCGCGTCGTGCCGTAAGCAATCGTGAACTTGTCGGACTCGCCCGGCGCCAGCGACTCCTTGGGCGACGCCACCACCATGCACCCGCACGTATTCCGCACCGTAACAGTCAGCGGCGCGTCACCCACATTCTTCACCGTGAACTCACCACGCGCCGGCATGCCCACCCAGACTTCCCCGAAATTCAACTCCTTCGGCTCCAACTGCAACCGGCCCGCCCCGACCTGCCCGGATTCCCCCTCCGTCGCCAAACCCAACCCAACCGGCTCCGGCGCGGTGACCGGAACATCCTTATCCGACCCGCGCTCCTGCTGCGCCCACGCCGCCGTGCCGGCGCTCAACCCCAACACCAGCCCAACCTGCCACACCAGGCGACAACGCTTCTGCATGGGATTCACACTCCAATCGCCAGTCCAGGCGAAACCGGCCACCATATTCCCAGCGGAAAACACCTGTCGGCGCGGCAATCTCCGGCTGACACCCGCTGTCCCGCTCCCCCACGAGCCAAAACAACACCCACGGCGCGCCCGCACGCAAGCACCAACCGCGGCGCCGCCCCGGGCAATCCGCCCGCTTATGCCTCGGTGCCCACCGGCACGACCGACACGAACCGCCCGCGGTACTCCACCAGGCCCTCGGTCAGCGCGAACAACGTGTCATCCCGACCGCGCCCCACGTTCACACCGGCCTTGAACGGCGTCCCGCATTGCCGCACGATGATGCAGCCCGTACGCGCGAACTCGCCGCCAAAGAGCTTCACGCCGCGGTGCTGCGCGTTACTGTCACGCCCGTTGCGGCTCGAACCCTGTCCCTTCTTATGTGCCATCTCACATCACTTCCAAACGAGTTTCTCAGCCATGAGCGCCGCCGGCGCTCGCCAACCAGCTTGACGGCCACCGCACCCCTGCTCGGCGACCACAAACACAGTACATTCAACGGGAGTACCACGCCGGTCCAAGCCAGCCGCCAGGCCCCACCGGGGGGTACCTAGCGCATCAGCCAGCGCGTGCCCACCCGCTCCGGATCGGCCACCGACCGAGCCGCGGGCGAACCCGGCAGATTGTAGCGGATCTCGAGCGTCTTGCGAAGGGCAAAGTGCTTCGGATTCACCGCCCGCTCCCGCCCGTCAGGATTGATAACCGTCTCGGGCAGGTCCGGGTCATACGCCCGGTTTGCCACGAAGCGCGTCTCTCCACTCAGTCCCGCGACATAAATACAGAAAGAACCAGTATTTAGCTCAACATCGCGCCAGATTGCCACGCTCTCCAACGCGTAGTCGTCCCCCCGCCGCAATTCGCCAATCGCCTGCGTCGGGTGGACCAGGTACTTGTGCGTCTGGCGGTGTCGCTGCTGAATCGCCGAGAAGACCAGCGCGCTGATCCCCATGTCCGTGTCAATCACCCGCAGATCGCTAGTGACCAGTTGGAACGTCGGGAAGAACGACCGGCTGCGCTCGCCGTGATTCGTCACCGTGTACACCATATACCAGTACACTTCCGGCGTGCTGCGCCCGGGCAACTGCACCTCGATCCGCTGCGGATCCAGGAAGCGAAATCCCAGCTCCCACGATATCGGCTGCGGCGACGGCTCGGGCCCCGTGCCAACCTCCAGCCCGGGAACCACCGCCAGAGTCAGCAGAACACACGCAGTCAGTGCATGGGGCATGCCGCCCTCCTAACCCCGGTACTGGTTGCGAATAATCTCGCTGCCCATGTCGGCCGGAACATCCAGTGCACCCAAAGCCTGTGACGCCGCCGTGCGAATCACCAGATTCGGCTCACTCTCCGCCAAGGCGATGATCTGCCCGATCAACTCCGCGCCCAGCAGATTGCCGCAATGCTTGGCCGATTCCGCCAGCACCGCGAACATGGACACGCGCATCTGCTGGTCCGCCTCGGCGTCCAGCGCGATCCGGGCCAGAGCCTCCTGTGCGGCCGGCTCGGCCACGAAGGCCAGAACCCCTGCCACCGCCAGCCGCAGCTCCGGATCAGTGCTCGCGAGCGTCTGAATCAGCGCTCTCTGCGCCTCGGCCACGGGGAAGAGCGAATTGCGGCTAAGCGCCAGCAGCCGCAGCACCTGGGCCGTTTCAAGGGCCACCGCACGCCCCATTTCCGGCGTCACCGCCGTCACGCCAACCGCACTGCCGACGCGCTCGACCACCGCCAGGACCTCTTCGGCCGCCGTGCCGGGCTCCACCTGCCCCAGGCGGTGATCCGCCCGGACCAGATCGCGCGCGATGTCCCGCCCACCAGGCTTGCCAACCAGCACCACCGGCGTCGCCCCAAAACGGGACTCCGCCCGCACCTGCGCCAGAGCCGCCGTCACCGGCACATCGCGCACATCCGACGCCAGGAAGATGACATCCAGCGCCGGCATCTGCTCGCGAACCTTCCGCAGGCCGCCCAGCAGCGTGGCATCACTGAGCACTTCGAAGCCGCCCGCCCGCAGAATGGCGGCCATCTCGTTGGCCGTCTCGGCGTCCGGATCCACAACCAGCGCATTGCGGCCCCCCGCGTGCAACAGGAGCGCTTCCGACAGCACCGGCATCAGATTCTGATAATTCACGAAGGGCGCCTCCGGCCGCGCCGCCGCCAAGGCCAGCGCCGCCCGGATCCGCACCATGCGATCCGGGAAGGACAGCGCCTCCGCCAACGGCAGCCGCCCGCCCTCGTCCGCCACGATGCTCGCCGGCCCGGCCGTGTTCCGCAGCGCCGCGATCGCCCCCAGCGCGACCGCCGGCTCACTGCGATCCAGCGCCCGCGCCAACACCATCAAGCACACTTCCGGACCGGCCGTCTGCGCGAAGTATGCCGGGCTCGGGTCGTCCGCCGGCCGCGTCGGATCCTCATCCACCTCACCAAGCTGGGCCGCCCGGCGGAAATTCGCCGCCACCCACAGTGCCTGCGCCCGCGTCAACTGCGGGTCCAGCAGTAACGCCTCTTCGCAACTCCGCATGCACATGATCTCGTCGAAGATCCTCGTGGGCACCGGAATATTCTGCAGCATGTCGTCCCGCCAGTACCACACATTCGCGTAATCGAGACGCGGGTCAGCCGCCAGCGACGCCTGGCCCTCGTAGTAGCCCTGCGCCAGCTCGTAAAACGCTTCCGCCGCACTCTGGGCCACATTCGCGCCGCGCTGCTCCAGACGCGCCAACGCCAAGTCAATGGCGCTCGCCACTTCCGGCATCAACCCCTCATCGGCACGCAACTGCAGCAAGTACGGCACCGCCTGGGCATACCCGATCTGTCCCAGCGTCTCCACCAAGTACTGCCGCAGCAGCGGGTGCTCTACCCGCAACGCGTATACCAGCGGATTCAGCCCCGGCCGGTCTATCTGCGGCAGACACCGCAGGATCGCCTGCCGCAAGTGCCCCTGCTCCGGGTCACGCATATACTGCAAAAGGAACGGCACCGCGTACTCGCCCGACTGCTTGAGCAACGCCACCGAGTTCTCGAAGGCCCGCGGCGGACCGCCGAGCAGCTCGATCCGCGTCTTGATCCGCGTCGGATCAGCCTTGATCCGCTCCTCACCCAGGTCCAGCAGCCGCAGCAGCGCCCGCACCGACTCCCCCACCACCTCGTTGTCCGTCAGCCGGATCAGCACCTCCCGGCGCTGCGGCACGGCGTCCGTGAACTCCAACAGCGCGACGGGATCCGGATCACCCGCCAGCAACGCCCGGAAGTTCGCGTCCGCGACATCAAAGCGCCCGACGGCACAGAAATACCAGCCGTCGTCCGCTTCGTTCATCTGCTCCCGACCAGCCTCCAGCAGCTCCACCACACGCCGCGCGTTCTCGCTCAGCGCGTCGCTCTCGTAGTCCTCGCGCAGCAACAGCAGCGCCCCGCCCGCCGCCGTGCGGCTCATCGTCCGCTCCGCCAGCAGCGCCAACCGGAACGGCGACGGATCCAGCGCCAGCAACTGACCGAAGAGCGCTTCGGCCTCATCGTTGCGGTCAGCCAGAATCGCCTCGGCCGCCGGCTGCCACAGCGCCCACGCCCTGGCGGCATCGCCGGTCGCGAAACCCTGGTCCAGCGGCGTCTGGGCCACGGCCCGCGTCGCCACGCTCAAACCGCCAATCAGCCCGACCAGCAGGCCGGCCAGACTCACGAGCCCGGGAGTTCTATACATAATGACCTCCACGCGGCGCACTCGCAGCCACGCGACTGCGCGCTTCCCGGATGGCACAAAATCAGCCGGGGATTATTAGCGCCACCCCCCAGACTGTCAATCACTGCACCCCCCACCTCCTGGCCTTGACCTTCTCCCCTGACACCGCCCCAAGTGTCCAACCGTTGACCCGCCCCAAGGCCCTGTGCTAGCCTAGCGGCGCGTTACAGGACCGCCGCACCGCAACGACCTGCCCGCGACCGGAGCTACAGCGCCGCTCGCGCTAACAGTCTGGGCTGCGGGCGATTCCTGCTTGATTAAGTCCACGTGAACCTTTTCACCGGATGGCTCCGCCTGTGAACGCCAGCGCTTCAACCGTCAATACCGGCGCCGCTGTCTGGATCCGCCGGGCCCGGCTGCTCATTGCCGTCGCGGCCGTCTGGGTCGGCCTGCATTATTTCGTTGGCCACTGGCTCATGCCATCCGGCCTCAACCGCCCCATCCTGCTGGCCGCCGCCCCACAACCCGCCCTGGCCGCGCTCGGCCTGGCGCTCGTGGTATGTGCCGCCGCCGTTGTCACCCCCCGAATCTCCGGTACCAGCCGACCTGAGCACGGACTGCTAATCACTTGCCTGGCCCTGGCCGCCTGGCTCACTACCAGCGGAACAATGACCGACTGGCTCATCCTCGCGACCGATGGGACCGGCCCGCCGTCCGGCGACCCGTATTGGCCGCTGATAATCGAGTACATCTTTCTGGCCGTCCTGATGCCCGTCGCAGCCGCCCTGGCCGCCTTGGCTACTCCTGCCGCGGACAATCCCCTGACGCCCGGCGCAAGCTTCCGCCGCGCCTTCCCCTGGAACGCTCCCGCCCGCGAACGCCGCCCGGGTATCCTGGCCCTGGTCGTCAGCACCGGCGTCATCCTTCTGCTGATGCTGGTCCTGACAGGCTCGCGCACCGGCCAGACCATGCGGGGCCAGGTCTACTTCGCCGTCGCCGTTGCGAGCCTGATTGCCGTCTTCGTCGCCACGCGCGTGGCCCGCGTGCGCAGCCCGATCTGGTTCTGGCCGGCGCCGCTGCTGGCCGGCCTGATCGGCGCCGTTGTCGCCGCCGCCGGCCCGGACCTGCTCATCCCCGACGCATACAATCAACTGAGCAGCATCCCGGCCTGGGGCCCGGTACGCCCCCTGCCGCTCGAGATGGTCAGCGTCGGTGTGGCCGTGACGCTCTGGTCGCTGCGCGCCCATGTCCGCACCGCCCGGAGGCACGCCGCGTAGCCGGAGATCGGCATGGTCAGCGCACCGCGCAAGCGGCGGACAGACGGGCGCGACGAGGCACAAGCTCGGGCCATAGCAGAAACCTCGGCCTTCATCACGCAGTGCCTGCGACAACCCGAACTGGCCGTGCGGATCCCAATCATCCCCGTCGGGCAGGGCGAGTTCCCACCCTCCCTTAGCAGCGCCTTCTGGGAGCCCATACTCTATGAATAGCGCCGGGCCCACCTGCGCTCAACGTGCCGCCGCCGAGCACAAACCACTCTTCAAGAATCACTTGCGCGCACGCGGGACACCATGCGCATCCTGATCATTCAGTTCGCGCCCGCCACGCGCGGGCGGCCCGTGCCCCGCTTCGAGCCGCAGCTCGGCACCCTCCTGGCACTGCTCCGCAAACGACAGCACGAACTCGCCCTGATCGGATTGTCCGCCTGCAACCTCGAAGCCACGAAGTCCGCTCTCGCACGCACGTTGCCCCAACTCATCTACGCGGACATCTCCAGCGTGTGCGTGGATGCCGCCCGCCGCACGCTCGAATACATCCAACAGCACGAATTCCTGCCCATCGTCGTCGGTGGCGCCTTTCCGACCGTTGACCCGGCCGGCAGCCTCAGCCTCCCCGGCGTCCAGGCCGCCGCCATCGGTGAGCCCGACGCCTCGCTCATCACCTACCTCGAACGCATCCAGGACCCTGTCGCCGGCCAGGTCGTGCCCGGCGTCTGGCTGCGAGACGAGCGCGGCCTCGCCCGCCCACCACTGCCCGACCTGGTCGAAGACCTCAACTCCCTGCCCTTCCCCGAACGCGACCTCTTCGACTACGCCCGACACGTGCAGCACACCGGCCAACTCGAAATCGCCGTCGGCCGCGGCTGCCCGCAACAGTGCGCCCACTGCATCAACGACTGGGTCGAAGACATCTACGAAGGCCGCGGCACCTGGCCGCGCCGCCGCTCACCCGCCCATGTCCTGGCCGAAATCGACCTCCTGCGCCAGCGCTACCAGCCCGTCCACACCGTACGCATCCTCGACCACGCCTTCGCCCTCGATCCCGACTGGCTCGCCGACTTCGCCAGCCTGTACGCGCGCCGTTGTGACCTACCGCTGCGCTGCCACGTGCGTCTGAACGCCCTGGATGAAACCACCGTGGCCCGCCTGCGCCAGGCCGGCTGTCAACTAGTCGACGTGGAGTTGGCCAGCGGCAGCAACTTCATCCGCAACGACATCCTCGACATGAACCTCAGCGCCGCCCAGATCAACGACGGCTTCGCACTGCTGCGCTCCGCCGGCCTGCGCACCCGCGTGATCGTCTTCCTGGGCGCGCCCTACGAAAGCCGCGCCGCACTCGAAGAAACACGCAAGCTGCTGTCACGGCTCGACCCTCACATCATCGACGTCCGCCCCTACTACCCCTGGCCCGGAACTCGCGCCTGCGAAACCGCCCGCGACAACGGCTGGCTCCACCGCCGCGGCGAAGAGCAATATCACCTCGACCGCTGCGGCACCGACATGCCCGCCTGCCGCCCCGCCGAGATCGACGCCTTCATCCGCCGCCTGCGCCATGAGCTGCCCGGCCGCGCCCGTCAACCCTGGTGGCGCCGCTGGCAACGCTCCGCCCGCGCGGCCTTCACCCAGTTCCGCCGCCGCCGTTGAAGCCGCTCCACGCGTGCTCACAATCCCCCCGCACGCTATCATTCCGGCATGTCAGCCCGCAAGCGCGGCGAATCCGATCTGCCGTCCGAAAAACGCATGACGCTCGGCGAGCACCTCGACGAGCTGCGCGGCTGCGTCATTCGCAGCATCATCGCCCTGGTACTAGCCGCCCTCATCTGCATCTTCCCCGCCAAGTACCTCCTGGCCATCATCGTCCGACCGCTAGTCCTGGCCATGCGCGCCAATAACCAACCCGACAGCCTACTCGCCACCAGTCCGGTCGAAACCATCGTCGTCTACGTGAAGGTCGTCGCCCTGTTCGCCCTCGTACTCGCCGGCCCCTACGTCATCTATCAGATCTGGCACTTCGTCGCCGTCGGCCTCTACCCCAAGGAGAAAGCCTGGGTCTACCGGCTCTTCCCCACCAGCCTCGCCCTGTTCGTCACCGGCGTGGCCTTCATGTACATCTTCGCACTCCTCCTCGCTCTCAACTTCCTCGTCGGCTTCGGCACCTGGCTGCCCCTGCCCCAGGCCCACCCTACCGTCTTCGAGCGCACCCTGCTCGGCACCCCCGCCGAACATGCCCCCGCCACCGTCCCGGACCCGGCCGACTGGCCCGACGTCCCGCTCGTCGTTGACGACCCCCCCGAATCGCCCGTCGGCACCATGTGGTTCAATCTCGAGGAGAAACGTTTCAAAGTACGCACCGGCGACGAAACCTACTCCTACCAGTTCCAGCGCGACGACAAACGCGCCATGGTCACGCCCCATTTCAAGATTGGCGACTACCTCAGCTTCGTCCTGGTCCTCACGCTGGCGTTCGGCATAGCATTTCAGCTACCAATTGTCGTGGTCTTCCTGGCCCGCACGGGCATCGTCCCCGTCGCCACCTTCCGCAAGTACCGCAAGGGCGTCATCCTGCTGATCGTCTTCATCGCCGGCATGCTCGCCCCCCCGGACCTCCTCAGCCACCTCCTGCTCTCCGGCCCGATGGTCCTGCTCTTCGAGATCGGCCTGCGCATCGCCGACCGCCAGAACCGCCGCCCGGAGCCGGAAACGTCCCAGCCGGACCGCCCGGCGTAACCGGTGGCCAGGCCGCCCAGCCCCACCTGGCTTGTGGCCGGCCCCGGCGGACCGGAGGGGTGCATGCCAATCTGGGGCGGCGCCTGGAGAAACACGGCCGGCCGCCTTCCCCTTGACGCCCGCCCCCTGCGCCGCGCTCGGCCACCCGGCGGCGTCCTCTTGACGGCCGCTGCCCGATCAAATACCTTGATTAATTCGCCGACCCGGTCGGCAGCGCGGCTACCCGCCCGCCGGTCAGGTAGCTCAGTTGGTAGAGCAACGGATTGAAAATCCGTGTGTCGCCGGTTCAACTCCGGCCCTGACCATACGAAAACCGAATAGCGTCGATACCCCGGGGCCGTAGCTCAGTTGGGAGAGCGCTTGCATGGCATGCAAGAGGTCGTGAGTTCGAATCTCATCGGCTCCATTCGTAAGCACAGCAGACAGAGGGACTTACGGTGAACGACCGGCAGGTCTAGGTCGCTGGTGCCACGTTCAAGGGTGATCCTTCCGGTCGCGATGCGCATGAACTACTGGCTCGACCTATTCACGGGCACCACTTGGCATGAGTTCCAGGCTGCGGGCGGGCGCGTCACTGGGTTCCGCGAGCACAATTGGAAGCGGGCGAGCGGCATCCGGCCCGGAGACATCTTCCTGTCCTACTTGGTCGGCGTGAAGCGCTGGGTCGGCCTTCTGGAGGTGACGGGGAATCGATACCGCGATGACTCGCCTGTCTGGGGCGAAGAGGTCTTCCCTGTACGTTTCCCTGTGCAGCCGCTCGTGATTCTGCCAGCCGAGCACGGTATCCCGATGAGCGAATTCCGCGGCAAGCTGAGCTTCTACGCCAGTGACGACTCGACCAGCAAGTGGTCCGGGTGGGTTCGCAGTTCTCCGACCAAGTACAGGCAAGGCGACGGCGACACAATCGCCAAAGCGATTCGCTTGGCGGAGAGCAATCCGGTTACCCGACCCGTTGACCCCAGGCAACTGACGCGATCTTCGAACCTGTACAAACTCAAGGCACAGCCGGGCGAAGAGCGCGTCGAGGCAGTCGTGTCCGTCCCCACTGACGATGACAACGGATTCGACGAATCACCCACGCTGTCCGGCGAGGTGACTCACACGGAGATTCAATGGCGACTCCTGGATCTCGGCGCTCAGATGGGCCTGCGTGTCTGGGCACCCAAGAGTGACCGCGGTCGCATCTGGGATAATAAGAAAATCGGCGACGTGCCTGGAATGCTGGACAGTCTTCCTGTGCAGTTTGGACCGGCTGCAAACAAGACCATTGAGAGCATCGACGTCCTCTGGCTCAGCGGGCAGGCAGATCAAGCCATCGACGCCGCCTTCGAAGTGGAGCACACTACCTCCGTCTACTCAGGTCTGCTGCGATTGTCCGACTTGCTCACGCTGCAGCCGAATCTCAAAGTCAAGTTCTACCTCGTTGGACCGGATGATCGACTCTCGAAGTTCAAACGTGAAATAGCGCGTCCAACGTTCTCAACGCGCAAGACGCCCTTGCATTCGTTGTGCCGGTTCCTGCCGTACTCGGCGCTCTGCAAACAACTCGAGGAGGCCAGGAATCTTGTCCAGTTCTTGCGGCCAGAGTTTCTGGACGAGATCGCCGAGGGCTACGATCCCGCTGACGAGTTGGATGCATAGGCGCGCATCGTGTTAGCGTCCGCCCCCGCTCGACACCACCGCGCCGCGCCGCTGGCCCAACAGCGCATCCAGCCCGAACGGGCCCGACCCGCCGATCAGGAACCCCAGCGCCACGACGCCGTAGAGCAGCGCCATTTCGCGCGCGCCGAAGGGGTCGCCCGCATGCTGCCCGAAGAACGCCACCCCCATCGTGAACGCCACAAACGCCGCCGCCGGCCGGGTCAGCAGCCCAACCGCCAGCAGCAGCCCGCCCGCGAACTCGGCCAGCCCCGCCGCCCAGGCAAAAACCCCCGGCAACGGAAACCCCAGCGCGCCCACCGCGGCGACAAACCCCTCCGCCGGCGGCAGTTTGCCCATGCCGTGCGCAAGAGCGAGCGTCGCACCAAACGCCACCCGGATCAGCGCCGCACCGCCGCCGAACAGGCTCGGCGTCGAACCGCCCACGATCGCGAACACCCGCTTGCCCAGGCCCATAGTCAGACCTCCTTCGCTGTCACATCCGGCTCAGCCAGCTATTGAACACCGCGAACACTCCGCGGCAATGCAGCGTCGCCCCCGCACCTGCCCGCTTTGCCGGGCGGCCAACGTCGCACGCCTAGAAAGCCTCGAAATCTCGCATCCGCCGCCGCAGACGAACGCCGCGGCGAGTCTTCCGACAGGCTGCAAAGTTCAAGCTGATGCTACGCCCGCCCCGCCCGGCTTTCCACTCCCCCCATGAAGCCGCCCGAAACACCGCGCACAAGCCCGCGAATACACAGCGCCACCCAGCCGACCACGCCACCGTCACGTCGATGAACAGCACCTCTGCACCCGGCTGCCCGGCCCGATTAGTCCATTTGTGATAGACCGCCAGGCCAAAGTTGCACGCCTGCGTGGCACGGGCCGGGTCGTGCCGGGGCGAGCGCGCCGTCAGCGACCGCCCATGCAGGCCTCATTGCCGCCGCGCTGCAAAGGGCAGCCGCCACGTGGCGCCTGAGCGTATCTCAGTCACGCGCACTTCCTTGGCCGCGATATTCAGGTCGTACTGGTCCCGCCGCCCCGGAAACACCGCCCGGACGCCGCCGGCCGCCCGATCGCTAGCACGCTGATCCAGATAGCGCTGCAGCGCATCGTCCTGCGGCTCACTCACGTGCCAGCGAAACGTGCGACCGCCGGACAGCGCGACCAGGCGTATGTCGCGGATCTGCGCGTCCAGCTCCCCGCCATCCCCCCCCGGCGGCAGCACGTCCACGACGGCGACCAGGAAGTACGCCCGCCAATCGCGCTCCGCCAGCGGCCGGAATCCAAGCAGCACGCCGTTCACATCGCGCTGGGCGCCGGAAAACGGGGCCCCCGGGCCCGGAATGCCGATCTCGCCAATCGTCACGAGCGCCGGCCGATCGAAGTAGCGCGACCGGTCGCGCGCGGCGTCCCGCAACACGGTCGGATCCCCGCTGCCCTGTGTCGTGATGTACTCCGCGACGCGCGCCTGCCACACCGCTATGGGGTTCGGCGCCGCACAGCCGACCAGAAATGCTATAGCGGGTAATGTCAATACCACGCCAACGCGCGTCATCTGCCACTCACCGTCAGCGCCCCGTGCGCGCCTCCACCGGCGCCGCCAGCAACGCCTGCGGCACCTGCACCTGCCCCGAAACATCCCGATAAGTCATGCGCCGACTGTTGCCGGCCGCGTGCAACCGCTCTGCCACCACCAGACGCCTGGCTCGCACGGCCACGGCGTGGGCCGTAAGCCCAGCGGCGTTGCGGGCCTCGACACCCGCCCCCGCGGCCAGCAACTGCTCCACTACCGCCAGGTGGCCGGCCCGCGCCGCTTGGTGCAACGGCGTGGAACGATAGGCGTCAGCAGCGTTTGGATCCGCCCCGACGCCACAGAGCAAGGTCACTATCCGCACATCTCCGCGCGCCGCGGCGTCGTGCAGCGCGGTGCAGCCGAATTCGTCGGCACAGCCCACGACCGCGCCGGCCTCAAGCAACGCGACCACTACTTGGACGTGCCCCTGGCGCGCGGCGATGTGCAGCGGCGTAACGCCATAGGCCGCGCGGGCGTCCGGCGCGGCCCCGCGCAGCACCAGGCCGGCCGCGATGTCCGCCGCACCAACCCGGGCGGCCACGTGCAACGGCGTCTCGCCATCGATACTCCCCACGTCGACCGCCGCGCCGGCGCCCAGAAACACGGCCACGCTCTCCGCCGCGCGGCTTTGCACGGCCCAGTGCAGCGGCGTGCGGCCCAGGTCGTCCGCATGCTCAATATCCGCGCCGGCCTCCAGCAGCATGGCCAGGATCGCCGGCTGGGCAGCCGCCTTGTGTAGCGGCGTCACGCCCCGCACCGTACACGCATTCGGATTGGCGCCATATTCCAGCAACAGCGCAACAATGCCAGCGCGGCTGGTCGCCGCCACGTGCAACGCCGTCTGCCCGCGGCACGCGCTCGGCGTGTGCGCCGCCGCGCTGGTTGCGTCCACATCGACACCCTGGCGCAGCACGCTACCCAGCGCCGTCAGGTCACCCGCGGCCACCGCCTCATGCAGCAACAAGACCAAGTCTTCATCTTCGGCGGCGCGCGGCGGCGCGCAGGCACACGTGTTGTATGCGCCGACCAGCCCATCGACCACACCGGTATGACCGTAGTAATCACCATGGTATGTCTGCAGCTCAACGAACATGCGTGCTAAGTAGCTTGGTGGCAGGGGCTCGCCATGCACGTCGACATACCAGGCACGCATGTTGCGGCAGCGCGGCTGGATCGCGCTGCGCACCTGCGCACTGAAGTAGGGCTCGTAGAGATTGGGGTTGAGCGCCTCGTCAAAGTGCTCGGAGAAGAAGCGGGCCAGGAAATCGGAATCGGGTCGCACGTGCGGGCTGATCGTCCAGCGCTCGTCCTCAAGCACTAACATCGGCGGGCTGGGTTGGCCGCGCAGCCGGATTTCCTGCGTCAGGTTGAGGTAGAACAGCAACCCGAGATAGTTCGCCGCGAGATCGCCATTGGATACGACGCTTGAGGTGAGCTTCCCCAGCAGCCGGTACTCGGAGAAGTAGAAGTGATCGCCGGCGCCCAGGGCAATCGCGGCCTGGCGGGCCGCCTCCGGGCTCCCGCCGCGGTCAATCACCTGCTGGTAACCGTCGAAGTAGTTGATGCCGTTGTGCACGAAGTGGCCGATCTTGTCCGTGCCGAGGTACAGGCCATTCACCATGATGGTCGAGGAGCGCCACAACAGGTAGAACTGGCGCGGGTCAAGCGGGAAATGGGCCCGGTCGTAAATGCACGGCACCGGCCGGTGCGCCACGACCAGCCCCGGATACCGCCGCTTCATCTCGGCCGAATGGAAGAGCCGCTCCAGATCCTGGATGTAGCTCACGAATGAGGGGAACTCGCCGCAGACCGCCCGGGCCATGTGCGCCGTCGAGTGCAGCCGGCCCAACTCGGCCGGATTGCCGCCGGCCGCCAAGCAGCGGTCGATGTCGCGATTCGTCTTGGCGACGGCTCGCGCGATCCGCTCGTAGAAGTCCTGGGTCAAGAACGGGCCCAGGTCGGCATACACCCGCCCGACCGGCAGAGTGAAATGATCCACCTCATGGGCGCCGGCAGAAGAGCCCCAGCCGACAGCTACCAGCGCCAGCAGCACGGCACCCCTGTGCAACCCCGGAATCACCCGCCGCGCGCCAACCTCCATGCCCGTCAGCCTCCCGTGCTTCACGGTCTTGCCACCCACCACCGCCGCCGGCCTGGCCTAACTACACCCTGCGACACAGCCGCAACCGCGGCGAATGTCACGCCCGCTCCGCGTGCGAACATAAACCGCTCACGCACCGGCGCCGAGCACTGCCAGACCGCCCCGGCGGGCCTTATCTGGCGCCCCCCAGACGCTCCGGGCACCACCGCCACCGTGCTCGGCCTCAGTGCCAGCCTCTGCCATCCTAGCCCACCACCCCCGTTCTGCAAGTCATCCCGTCGCCGCCTTCTCCGCGCTCCTCACCGGCGGAAACGCCGCCATCTACCGCCAGTACACCTGGGACGCCGAAAACCGGCTCATCCGGGTCGAGCCCGGCGGAACGCCGCAGACCAACAACCTCAAGGTCGAGTTCCAGTACGACTACCGCGGCCGGCGAATCGAGAAGAAAGTCTGGACGTACAACGCCGGCTGGAGCCTCTCCGAGCACCTCAAGTTCATCTGGGGCGGTGCCGGCGCGGGCCCGGACGACGGCTGGCTGCTGCTGCTCGAGCTGGACGGTGCATCCACCGACGCCGTTCTGCGTAGATACACCTGGGGCTTGGATGTGGCCGGTTTGGCGGGTAGGATGAACTCGCTGGCGGCGGCCGGCGGGATTGGCGGGTTGCTGGCGGTTCAGGACGCCGGGGCGAGCCAGGATTACGTCTATTTCCACGACGCCCTGGGCAGCGTGGGGCAGGTGCTCGACCTGGCGGCGGCGACGGCGGGAGCGGCCATGGTGGCGAAATACGAGTATGACCCGTACGGCAACCAAACCAACGTGGCCGGCGGGTACGACCAGCCGTTCCGCTTCAGCGGCAAGTACCACGACGCCGAAACGGGGCTGGGCTACTGGGGCTACCGCTACTACAACCCGGTGCTCGGGCGCTGGATCAACCGGGATCCGCTGGGCGAGCTGGGCGGGCTGAATCTGTATGCGTACGTGAACAACAACGCGACGAACAACGTAGACTACCTGGGCTTGTCTCTCATATGTGTTGTTCGCTGTGCGTATTACTGCTGGGGGTGCGGCAGTGCTTTTGCATGTGTGGGAGCGGCGGGCGCGTACTGTGGCGATTCTGAACGTGAAACCGAATGTTGGAATGACTGTTATGAGGGGCATGGAGATCCGACGGGCTGCCTCGTTCAATGCTCAATAGACTGGAAGCCAGGCCAAGGGCGAAAGTGGAAGGACTGCTTCAGAGGGAGATCAGAGAAATGCAGACGGCTAGATAAGACGTGTACGTCCTGCGTTACGTGTGCAGTCACGTGCACAATCAAATGGATGTTTCCAACCTTCATAATGCCCGATGAACATCCGTCGCTTGATACTCATGAGTCGCCGGCGGCGGATGGCTTTGGAGAACTGTCCGATGCGACATGGTCAGCAGTCCGCGCGTCGCGCTGAGTGCCGAACAGGATGTGCAACGCCGCTTGCGTCGAGAAGAGCCATATTGCGCTACGTGGTGCCTTCCTGCGCAGCGGTAGCCATACTGCTTCTGTGCCTGGGTTGCTCACGCAGTGAGGACGATCGGCTCCTCGATGACTCAGTGTCATCCGCACTTGCGGCCTATTCTTCGCGAGACCGGCAGGCCATGGAAACCGCGCTCGAGTCGCTGATGCCATTTGGCGAACGTGCGGTGGACCGACTGCGCGACAGACTCAGAGGTCGTAGCGAATCTGAAAAGGGCTTCGCCGGAATGGTGCTCGCTGACATCGGCAGCGAGCAGGCCTATGGCGTGTTAGTGGATGCACTGCGTGGACGCACGGGCTTGGAGACCCGGCTGGCCGCAGTCCTCTTGGCGAGCTTTGTCGAACGCAACCTGTGGGAGCCCGCCCGGGCCCGGCAGGTTGCCGGGGCGGGAGAAGCGGCCCTGGAGTTTCTGCGCGATTCGTCGTCCTATCCGGAGCAGACCGCCGCAGTCCACCTGGTGGTTGCGCTGCAGATTAAGGAGGCCTTGCCGGAACTTCAGCGGCTGGCCCGCGCAGGAGAGCGGCCGCAGCAACGTTGGCGGGCCGCGGAGGCCTTCTTCAAGCTAAGTGGCACAGCCGCA
Source organism: uncultured Planctomycetales bacterium (assembly GCA_964550375.1). Lineage (GTDB taxonomy): Bacteria > Planctomycetota > Phycisphaerae > UBA1845 > Fen-1342 > JAAYXS01. The sequence continues at coordinate 49,160 of CAZJYX010000014.1, forward strand.
CCGTTTGTGCCGGCAAATGAGCGTTTCGGCGACGTCAGTATTCAGGAGGACCTTCTCAAGAAGCTCGTTTCCGTCGACATCAGTGGCGAGGCAATATTCGCAGCGCGTCTGGTTGCACATCCCGCCGGCGGCAGCGCGATTGCAGCGTTCCATCAGGCGCGCGCCGACGCCCGCACGGGAGTACGTGTCCTCGACGCTTCCGGGGAGATCATGGAGGCGTACAGCATTGCGGGATTGCTGTCCAGGCCCCTGATGCCGCGGGCGGCCGGACAGGCGCAGGTGCCCGCCATGGTAGCCCTGCAGCAGAACAATGTTCGGGATCGTGGGAATTGCGTTGCGGCGTTCGACTTTGCGGGTAACCGCCTCTGGTCGCATGAGTTAGAGGCCGGCTCTTTCGGCCGGCTGACATGTTTGTACGGCACGGATCGCCAGCCGTATGCGCTGGTGGTCTCCGGGTCGGACAGGGTGTTGGCTACGATGTCGCTGGACGGGCGGTTGCACAGTGCCGGTCCGGTGTTGCCTGGACGCATCTTGGCCGTGAGTGAGTGCATTCCCGATCGCCTCCTGGCGTACCGCTCCACCACCGGGTACATCTACACGCTGGACAGCGCCGGAGTTGTGATCTCGGAGGCGCAGTCAGGGTCCATCTACGACGCAGTATTCGTTCCTGGCGGCGACGGGGATTATACCATCGTCTGTACGACTGCCGCGGATGGGCAGCCGATGTTGACGTTTCTGGATTCCAGCATGGCGGAACTGGCCACGTGCCAGATTGCAGGCCCGATCGGGGCCATTGCTCCTTTATATGGGCGCTGTGATGACGAATCTGCGTATGTGCTGGTTCTTTGCAGGACAGGCGAACTCTTGGCCATCGATATGGATGGCGTTCTGCGCTGGCGTGGCCAGGTCGCTGACCAGGATGGGGCATTGTCTTCGGACGTCGGCCTCGACATCTTGCGAGACGACGCCGAGGGTACGGCCACGATTCTCGCCCATTGGTCACAGCGCGTTACCGTCTGGCGATACGCCAAATAGCGACGCCGTTCTGCGTAGATACACCTGGGGCTTGGACGTGGCCGGCTTGGCGGGTAGGATGAACTCGCTGGCGGCGGCCGGCGGGATTGGCGGGTTGTCGGTGGTCAGGGACGCTTGGCCATGAAGAACGTGTGGTCGAGGTCCGCCTCGTAATAGCGATCGTTGGCGTTCAGGCTGCCGATGCGGACAAACGGCCTGGCGGCATGAACGAAACGGGCGCCGTCAACGGCAATCGCGGTGTGGTGGATCCGGCCCGCGGCGTTCAGGAAGAAGAGCTGATCTCCGGGCCTCAGGTCCGTCCGGTGCCAGGCCGTGGCCACCAGCCGGCCGGCGAAGGCCTGCTGCCAGGCGTCGCGTGCCGTCGGCTGGCCGCAACGGGCCCAGACGTTTGTGACGAAGCCGCTGCAATCCACGCCGGCCGGCGACCGGCCGCCGAACACGTAGGGCACCCCCAGCGAACACTGCGCGGCCGCGGCCCGGGCCCGGCCGGCGCTGTCGGAATCATCGATACGTACGGAGGCGGTGGGCACGGTCAGTTCACCGCCGTCAGGCAGCAGAATGACGCAGTCGTCCCCCACTGTCCGGACGAGCGGCAGCCGCGCGCCGCGTGGGATGGTTGCCTCCGGCCCCGGCACGTCGTTCAGCAGAACGACAGCCGCGCGACGGCAGTAGTCGTCGAAGCGGTCGGCCATCATGGGCTCGATGGCGGCGGAGGGTGTCCAGCCCCAGTAGCCATCGCCGGCCAATAGCAGGTAGTAATCGTCCTGCTCGTCTAGCAGAAACACGGCTTCGCCGAAGAGCAGGTCCGTTTGGCGGTCGGCCGTGGGCTCGGGCTGCGTGTAGGTGAGGGTGTTTGCCTGCCGGCACACGCCGAAGAGCCGGTCGCCCAGCCGGATACGATTCGGCAGCGGCTCGACGGCGCTGGTGACGTCCGTTACGCCAATGCTCTGCAGCGCTGCCACCAGTCCGGCGGTGAGTTGCGGGGCGTTCGTACGCCCGCGCAGCACGACCTCAGTGGGGCCGACGTCCGGCGTGACATCGAAGTACACCAGGCTGCGGTTGGTAATGGCGGTCTCAGCGTAGCGGCTGCAGAACCAAGCGATGTGCTCGCGTGGCAGCGCCCCGACCGGCCAGATGACCCGGGCCAGGCGGCGGGCCGGCGCAGCGTCGGACTCCGGGCGGTCGGCCGGCTGAGCGGCCGCGGCGGTTGACGAACGGTTAAGGCAATTCGGCCACAAAAGGGCCAGGCCGAGAATCGTGCAGACGACCATTGAGGCAGGGCGCACCAGACACCTCGCAGTGGTTAAGAAACGGCCAAAGCTACTCAGAAGAACCCTATTGTGCCAGGGACGGAAGTCTCCGGCCATGCTCATGCGGGCGGCGCGCTACACGTCCGTGCGGCGGTAGTACCAGTCGACGTAGTCCTGGTCGGCGGCCGGGGGTTCGCCGGCCTGTGCGGCGGTCTCCGGCGGCGGCAGAATGGCTTTGTCTCCCGGCTGCCAGCCTTCCGGCGTGTAGACGTCGTGCCGGTCGCAGGTCTGCATGGCGGTGACGAGCCGCAGGATCTCGGCCACCGAGCGGCCGACCGCCAGCGGGTAGTAGAGCATGCCGCGCAGGATGCCCTCGGGGTCGATGATGAACACCGCCCGGACGGTCGAGGTGTCGCTGGCCCCCGGTTGGATCATGCCGTAAGTGCTGGCGACCCACATCGAGACGTCCTCGATGATCGGGAAGGGCACCTGCACGCCGAACTTCTCCTTGATACTGCGGATCCACGCCAGGTGAGAAAAGTTGCTGTCGATCGACAGCCCGAGCAGCTCGCAGCCCAGGGCCTGGAACTGCGCGTAGGCTTGCGAGAAGCCGACAATCTCGCTGGCACAGACGGGGGTGAAGTCGGCCGGGTGCGAGAAGAGCACTAGCCAGCGGCCGCGGTAGTCGCTCAGACTCTTACGTCCGTGCGTGGTATTGGCCTCGAAATCCGGGGCCGCCTCATACAGGCGCGGCGTTAGGCGCAGGTTCTCGGGATCGATGACGCGGTTTCCGACGCGTATGCCGTTCATGAACAACTCCTCCAGGCTGTCGGCTCGTATGGCGGGCCGCCGCTAGCCGATCACGGGATACTTCCGGCACATGGCCGTCAGGTCGGACACCAGGGCTGGCAGATCGGCTGCCAAGCCGCGAAACTCGAAGCTCAGGACGGCGCCCGTGCCGGGCGGATAAGTCGTCAGGCCGCACCAGCGGACCAGCCCGGCGGCAGTCAGCTCGGCCCGTAATTCCACCAGGTCCTCCACTGTGGAGAGCGCGGCCTGGCCGTGGCCCCGCGCCTGGGCGGCTTCCAGATCGCGCAGGAAGTCGGCCAGGTCTTCAGCCCGCAAGCGGCCGGCGAAATCAGCCTGGTAGCCCGGCAGCACGATTGCCACGCCCACCGTAAGCCAGTTGGCGTCCTCGGCGACCGGCGCATCAGGATACGTGCGGCCTTGTACCGCCAGCGTCACCCGGACATCGCCGTTGCCTTCCGCCTGTCCGCTGATTGTAAGCTTCATGGCGCTGGCACCTCAGCGACGCTGTTGCCCGTCTGGCCGTCGGCGCGCCGCAATCCCCGGAACGCGATAAGTGACTGGGCATGCACACCGCCGTGCCCCTGCAGCTTATCCGGTTCCAGTCTTGTTGGGAAGGAACCCCGCCGGCGGCCGGCCGCGGCGCTCACGCCGGGTCCGCGTCCTGCACCACCTCGCGCGGCGGCTTGGGCTCGTACTTGGGTATCTCCGGCTCCGGAACGTGCTCAATCAGCATGTGCACGACCTTGACCGAGTCCAGCCCCTGGGCCTGGGCGGCGAAGTTGCAGGCAATGCGGTGCCGTAGCACCGGCACCGCCACCTTGCGAACGTCCGCGATGCTCACGCTGTAGCGGCCGTCCATCGCCGCCATCGCCTTGCCGCCCCACAGCAGGAACTGACCCGCCCGCGGCCCGGCCCCCCAATCGACATATTTCTTCACGAAGTCCGGCGCGGTCGCGTCGCTGGGCCGCGAAGCCCGCGTCAAGGCCGCCGCGTAGTCAACGATGTATTCCGTCACCGGCACGGCCGCAATCAGCTTCTGCATGTTCAGCACCTGCCGATCACTCAGCACGGTGCGCAGCGCGGGCGTCTCCTCGCCCGTCGTCTGCGTCAGGATCCTCTGCTCCTCGGCCAGCGTCGGGTAATCCACCCAGACATTGAACATGAACCGATCGAGCTGGGCCTCCGGCAGCGGATACGTACCCTCCTGCTCGATCGGGTTCTGCGTCGCAATCACGAAGAACGGGTTCGGCAGCGGGTACGTCTGCGACCCGCTCGTCACCTCGCGCTCCTGCATCGCCTGCAGCAGGGCCGCCTGCGTCTTCGGCGGCGTGCGGTTGATCTCATCGGCCAGCACGATATGCGCGAATACCGGCCCGCGCACGAAGCGAAACTCACGCCGCCCGTCCGGCAACTCGTCAATCACGTTCGTGCCGGTGATGTCGGAGGGCATCAGGTCGGGCGTGAACTGGATGCGCTTGAAGCTCAGCGACGTGATGCGCGCCAGCGTCGACACCATCAGCGTCTTCGCCAGCCCCGGCACCCCGACCAGCAGGCAGTGCCCGCGCGTGAAGATCGCGGCTAGCATCTGCTCGATCACGTCGTTCTGCCCGACGATATGCCGGGCCAGCTCGTCGAGAATCAACTGCTTGGAGCGGTGGAATTCCTTGAGCAGCGTTTCGAAGGACTCTTTGGCCATGCCGTCCCAGTCGTGTCGTTGCGCCGGGCGCCGTCAGCTCCGCGGTCGCGGCAGCTCGCCGGTCTCGTAAGCCCGGGCCAGCCGGTCGTACGCCGCCCGGTAGGCCAGGAAGCGCACATGATACTCGGCGCGCGACGGCTCGTCAGGCGCCTTGTCGGGATGATAGTTCTGCGAGACCTGCCGCCAGGCCTGCTTGAGCGCCGCCGCCGTCGCGTCCGCCGACAGGTCGAACAGCGCCAGCGCCTCGCGCACCTCCAGCTCAGCCGCCCGCCGCTCAACCTGCTCCGCCACCACCGTCCGCTCCCGCGGCCCGGCCCGCTCACGCAACCAGCGCCAGTCCCAGACGTCCGGCAGGAGCGCTCCGGCCGTCGTGCCCAGGATCGTCAGCGAGCGGGCAAACGGCCGCCCGCGCAGCCGCAGCAGGCTGTCCAGCACCAGCCCGGTCGTCGCCGCGATTTTCCCGCCGATCCGGGCGGATTTGCGGCGCTGGGCAGCGTACTCACCTACCAGCAGCGGAGCGATGTCCCGCTGCCACACCCGCCGCAGGAAACGTCGAAAGGCTTCGTTGTCGCGCGACCGTGTTGCGGCCATGTCAGTCGTGGGCGAACATGGTGGTTACGCGGCCGCCGGTAGCGGCCGACCTGCGAGGTTATACCACGCTGTTGGCGTCGTGGGCAGTCATGTCGGGAGTCGGTAGAAGTGCAGGACGCTCCGGAATTCGACTTCGTGGCCGAGGCGGGCGACCCCTGGACGCCTTTCGTCGGTGTGGCGTGCGTGTCGGCGGCGGCCCTGGTACTGGCGGCCCTGGGTCGGCGACGCTTTCCGGTCGGGGTGAGCCAGGCCCTGTTCGTGGCCGGCGTGAGCGGTGCCCTCCTGGCAGGCTACGCACCGAACCAGGCCGGGCCGGCGCAGCCGGTGGCCGTTTGCGCGTTTCTGACCGGCATGGCGGTGCTCTGGCACCTGATGCGCCGCTGGCTGGCGCGCCAGCAGAACCAGGCCGCCGAAGGCGCATGGGCGCAGGAACTGGCACTGCGCAGCCGCATCGCCGGCCACGCCGTCGTGATTTGCGGCGTGCTGCTGGCGGGCGTGTCCCTGCAACTGCCGGCCGACCTCGACCGGCAGACCTGGCTGGCCATCAGTCTGTGTCTGATGATCCTGGTGGGACTGTCGGTCCAGCGCCTGGCGGGGGGGGGCGGCGGCCTGAGCCAATACGCGATGCTCGGGCTGCTCGCGTGTGCGCTGCGGCTGGCATACGCGCCGGCCGACTTGCTGCCCAGCCCTGGGGGGGTGGCGCTCGCCTTGCTCGCTGTGGGAGTGGCGGCGCTCCTGGCCGCGCTCGTGCCGCTGTTGGGTCGCTGGTGGCACCGCCGCCGCCTCTGGCGGACAGCTCCGCATGAGTTGGTCGTGCCGCCGCCGGAATATCGCGTCTTCTGGGCCGCCGTGTTAATCGTGGCGGCCCTGGTTGGCGCCGCAGGGCTAATGGTCGCGGAGTCATGGCCGACGCCGCTGGCGGTTTTCGCCGCTGCCTTGGCGGCACTCATCGCCGGCCACCGCCGACAAAGCCTCGCCGCCGGAGAGCTTGGGTTGGTGCTGGTGGGCGCGGGGATAGTGCTAATGGCCACGGCCTGGTTGCCGTCTGCGCCGCTGAACTCGCTGTTGGGCAGCGCTGTCGCCGGGGGCTACCTGCTATGGCTGGCACGCTTTTGGCACCAGCAGTTGCACGATGGTCAGGTCTGGACGACCGCCGGGCGGTTGATACCGTCAGCCCGCCGACTGGCGTGTGCCGCGGCGGCGCTCTGCGCCGTTCTGGCGGTGGCGGCGGCGACGACTGACGCCGACGCGCTCGCACAGGTCGGCCGCTGGCAGGCACTGCTGGCAACCTTGGCGCTGCTGGGGCTCTGGTCGATGCTGGTGCGTGACGCCGGCGGGGAGGGCGGCACGCTCGGGGCGTTTGCGGCGGGTCTAGTGCTGCTGGCCGCCTGTGTGCCGGTGCGGGCGTTGCTGGCGATGGTGAACGTGCCGACGACTGGGCCGGTCCTGGCGGCCGGCGCGGCACTGCTTCTGGCGCTGCGGGTTGGTCACCAGCGCGGCCAAACGGAGGTCGATTCGGCCTTCAACGCTTACATTGGCGGCTTCCTACCGGCCGGCGTGCTCTACGCGGTCGTGTTGTCAGAGACATACGGCGACGCCCGCTTCGGGCTGGCCGGTATTGCGCCGCTCGCCGGCCTGTTGCCGGCCGTGCTCATCCGCTGGCGGCCGTGGCGGCGTGAAACGCGCGGCGAGCCGGTGGAGTAACCGTGGTGAAGCGCGTTTTCCCAGACCGTCTAGCGACTCGGCGGGTCGTGGTGATTCCATCCGACCTCGACGCTGACGGCCGGGCGCGCTTCATCGCCAAGATCGCGGCGGCCGTGCGACAACAACGCGAGTTGGCCGGGCGCTGCGCGGATGTGCTGCGGGTCAGCGGCGAGGTCGGTGAGGAGGGCGACCGGCTGCTGATTCCACACGAGCCGGCCACTGCGGCCGATCCGGACGCCATCATCGAGTGGCAGCCGCGGCCGGACATCAACACGCTGCTGTGGCTGATGCTGCCGGCCGGGCGCGCCCTGCGTGCCGCAGCGCAAGCCCGCATGGTGCATGGCGGCATCCAGTTCCGGTCAATCTCTCTCGACGAGGCCGGACAGCCGAAGCTGGGCGACTTCGGCATCGCGCCGGCGTTCGCCGACGTCTGCGGGCGCGACTCGCGGGCCCGTATTTGCTGTGTGGCCGGCGGCGCTGCGGAAGACGGCGCCGGCGTGGACTCGGGTATGTGGGAGCTGTTGCCCCCGGGCGAGACCCGTCCGCACGGCTGGATTGCCCCGCTGTTCGCGCACGAGCTGTTTGAACAGCAATTGCCGCTCAACCTACAGGCGGATCAGTTCGCGCTGGGCGTGGTGCTGTTTGCCGTGGCGACCGGCCGGCATCCGTACGGGGCGAGCTGGTCAGATCCGCTGTTGAACCTGTATTTCCAGATCGAGCCGTACTCACTGGCGGAGGTGCGCGCCGACTGGCAGGAGGCGTTTGCGCGTCATCGCGCCGGCGTGGCGGCGAGCACGGACCGGCCCATCCTGGCCTGGTCCGAACTGGTTCTGGGATTGCTCGCCAGCGAACCCGAGCAGCGGCAGTCCATGGCCGGCCAGGCCGCCGAAGCGTGTGCGGCACTGGCGCCGGCTGAATGGGCGGGGCTGGCCGAGGCGATCGCCGCCGGCCGGCAACTGCTGGAGCAGGGCGCGGCCCTGGATTTCCTGGAGAAGCTGGCGCCGTGGCGGGAGCACCCGGCCTGGCCGGAGCCGGGGCGCGAACGTCTGGCGGAGTGGATTGGGCGCATCGATGCCCAGAAGGACTCGCTGCGGGCGCGCAAGCTGCGCGAGCAGCGCCTGAACGCCGGTCGCGAGGCGGCGGAGCTGTATGACCTGGCCACGGCCCGTGAGCACGCCGAGGCGCTCACGGCTGATGCGGACGCCGAGGAGGATTTGCGAACAGCGGCCGAGGCGCTGCTGAAGCTGTGCCAGGAGCAGGAGCAGTTCATCGAGTCGGGTGCCGATGCTCTGGCCATGGCGTACCTCGATGCGGCCCAGGAGGCCCTGGCCGCCGAGCGGCTGGACGATGCGCGCGAAGTGCTGCGTGGGATCATGCAGGACCCGGGCATGTCGCCGCTGCGCGCCGCGCAAGCCCGCCAGATGCTTGGCGACGTGGAGTTGACGGCGCAGCGTCTGGAGCGGCAGACGGCCGAGTTGGACGCCGCCGTGACCGAGGAACAGGCCTTCGAGCTGGCGGCCGCCGAACAGCGCCTTGCGCTGCTGCTGCAAGAAGAGCAGCCGGCCGAGTCGGTGGCGCGCCGGGCGGTGGCCTTGCTGGAGCAGGTGCGCACGCGGCTGAGGCAGCGGGCCGAATGGCGGGCGGCGCTGGACGAGGGGCTGGCCGTCTGGGAGCAGTCCGATCTGTCGGCCGTCGAGCAACGGCTGCAGGGTGTGCCCGAGAACACCGGCGATCCGCAGGTCGATCCGCAGCGCGCGCGACTGGCGCAAGCAGCCGGGCGCCTGCGCCGGGCGCTCGAGCAACAGGCGGAGGCCGAGCGCCACCTGGCTGAGAATCAGCCCGAATCGGCTGGCCGCTGCGCCGCGGCGGCGACGGCTATCGGGGAGCTGCCGGAGTCGCTGACGGCCGCGCTGCGTGAACTGGCGGCGCGCTGCCAGGAGGCGGTCAACCAGCAGCGCTTGGCAAAACTCGCGGCCGCCCGCGCGGCTTTGGACGCGGCCCAGGCCGCTTTTGATGAGGGCGACGTTGTCGCCAGCCGGCGGCGCCTGGATGCGGAAGTCCTGCCCGTTGCCGAACTCCCCGCCGACCAGCTTGCACTGGCCCAACGCCTGTCGGCCGAATGCGCGCGAGCGGCACAACTGCTGGACCAGTTCACAGCGGCCCGGGCAGAGCTTGCACAGGAGCATTTCGACGCCGCGACGGCGTGTCTCGAACAAGTGGCGGCCGATGGTTTGCCGGGCGTGCTAGTCGCTCAGAAGCAGCAGCTTGCGGATGAGATTGCCGCCGCGCAGGCGGCCTTCGTTCAACGCCGGCGGGATGAGCTTGGTCAGCAGCTTGAGCAGGCGGCGGCGGCGCTGGCCGGGGGTCGGCTGCGCCCGGCCGGCACCGTCCTGCGAACGGTCGAACGGTCGGCGTACCTGACCGAAGAGTTGCGGGCGCGTGTTGCGGAGCTGCGCGCGAAGATCGACCTCCAGCGCCGCGGGCGCAAGAGTCGCTGGCCGCTGGCGGTCGGTGGCGGTGCGGCGGTGCTGGTTTGCGTGCTGGGGGCGTGGCTGCTGATGCGCGGCGGCGACGCTACACCGGCAGCGCCCGTTGCTGATGCGCGCGTTGAACCGGAGCGGACGACAGCCGTCGGTGACGGCCCGACCGTGTCGGCTGAGCCGACGCCCGCAACGCCACTACCGCCGGAGCAAGTCGTCTCGGCTGAGCCTGAGCCCGAGCCTCAGGAGGTTGCCGCAGTCGAGATTCCGCCTGTTCCGCCCATCAGCGCCGTTCAGACCGACGCGGAGACGCCGGCCGCCAGCGAGCCCGCGACCGAGCCTGTCGCGGTTGCCGAGGAGGCTGCGCCGGCCAAGCCTGAGCCAGAACCCGAACCCGAACCCGAGCCAGAACCCGAGCCAGAACCCGAGCCAGAGCCGGAACCGGAACCGGAGCCCGAGCCCGAACCCGAGCCTGAACCCGAGCCCACACCAGTGCCTACCTTTGCCGACGCCGGCACGGCCTTTCGGGCGGCACTGGCGGACTTGCTCCCGGCTGGCGTGACGGGGCTTGAACTCGCCGGCGCGCCCCCGGACGCCATCACGGCCCGTGCATTCTGGAATGGGCGGGAGTTGGTGCCGTATTCTGAACTGGCCTTCGATCAGTCGGTCGGCAGGTTCATGCAGACCCCGCAATCCGTGGCGGCGTGGTTCGCCCGCCAGATTGACGCCCTGGCGGCAATGCAGTCAGCCCGGCCGCCGCAGCCCATGCTTGATGAGCGCTACGACGCCCGGCTGGCTGTGGCTGACGACGAAGCGACCGTTGCCGGCGCGGACGCGGACGCAATCTCGATCAGCGTGCCCGCCAGGTTGCGGGACGACCCGCGGCCAACGGCACAATTCGTCTTCGCCGGGCGCCTGGCGGATGATCGCCTGACCGCTACTGACGCGACCCGCGACGCGTTCGCGGCCTATCTGAACGGTCTGCGCCGCCAGCAAGCCCCCGCCGCGGCTGAGGCCGTGCGCCAGGCGCTGGCCGTACCGGACGGCGTTGAACTGCGGCTACCGGAACCACTGCCCGACGGCGAGCGGTATGCTCTCACGCTCGCATATGCCGGGCAGCCGCTGGTGGCGGTCCCCATGAACTGGTCGCCCGACTCGCTGACGTACGAGCCTGATCTGGCAGACGTACCGGCGACCATCAGCAGCGCGGTGGTGCGGCTCGTCGAAGCCGGGCCGCTGCGGCAAGCGCTTGAGGATGACTGGCGCGAATTGGCGGCTCAGTTGGCACCGCCGGCCGGAAGCCCGGGCGCTGCGTTCTTCAGCCGGTGTGTCCTGCTCGATGTGAAGCCGACGGCTACCGCTGAACCATTCGAGCTGTCCATCGTGGCGGTCGCCGGCCCACCGGCGGCCCCGCCGGAAGAGTGGATCGAACTGAATCTGGCTGTGGCGTTCGAGGCCGGCGCTTTGACGTGGCACAGCTCGGCAATTCCCGCGGCCCAGCGGCAAGTCGCGCAGACGCTGCAGCGCCTGGCCGCGGACCAGCAGGTACGTGCGCGGCGGCAGCAGCGGGCCGTCGAGGCGCTGGCGCGCGAGTTGAATGTTGCAGCAGGCGCCATCCAGGCGCAACCGGACGGCGACCTGCTGCTAGGTACGGCGTCACTGGCAGATGGCGTGTCTCGGTACGAGTGGACCTGGAACCCGGCGGAACTCGAGTATGCCGACCGGCGCCTGCTGCCGCCGCCGAGCCTGGAGCGCGATTTGGCGGCGCTGGCGGCCGGACCGGTTGATGCGGGGAGCTTCGTTAGCGTCCTGCGCGAAGTGACGCGGCGTAAAACCAGCGCCTACGGCCACGCGGCCTATCGCCCCGCATCCGAGGTGGAGGGCTCTGGAGACCCGACTGCCACGCTGCTTGAAACCAGCCGGGCGTTGCAGCGTCTGGTCGCGCCGAATGTGGCCGCGGATCCGTTTGCGACCATTTTCGTCGAGTATTACGTCGGGCCGGATGATGTGTATGGATTGGCCTGGAATGCACAGACCGGCCCGGGCGACCAGGTTGTCGGCTGCGAGCAGCCACGCGTCTGGCGCGTCATGGCCACGGCGGAGCTGCGCGGCTTCGATACGCCCAGCGCATTCCGCGAGCGCTACACGGCCGACGCCGCTTTGGGCGAGAACCTGCTCGGGCGGGCGCTTGGCCCCGCCGGTGCGCCGCTGGCGGCGTCGGCCGGCGGATCGTTCGGCCTGGTCATCGCGCCGCACGAGCGGCTGTGGCTGGTGCGTTGGGAGCAGGTGCGCGTGGCACCACGGTCGATTGAGGGGCTGGACGACCGGGGTGCCGGGGCTGTGCGTGAATTCGCCTCGCTGCGCCAAGTGCTCCAGCCGAGCACGTCGCGGCGCGGACAAGTGAGTTGGCGGCGGGCCGGCGTGTGGTGCCTGCCGGCGCTGGGTGGCGTGGCGCAGGTGCCGGCGGACGAAGTGCGGCTGGTCCTGGGCGCGCTGCTGCCGGGCAGGCCGGAAGTGGCCCTGAGCTTCGATCGGCACAACGACTTCGTGTTCACCTACGTAGAGGATCTGTCGCTCTCGGGAGACTTCGCCTGGCGTGAATACGTCGAGCGCGTCCAGCGGCGGGAGATCGGATACACGTTCTGGGAGCGCGGCTGGGCCGGCGAGCACTGGCGGCCCACGCCCTACACCAGCTTCGCCCTGATCCGCTCGACTGCGGAGTAGCTACCGGCCCAGACAGCAGGCCCAGCTTGTACCGCCCGGTGGGCCGTCTATAATGCCGCGGCGTGTGGCTAGTCAGGTCGGCGAGGGCATTAACCCGTCATCCGCGCCCGCCAACTTGTTGACGGGGCGGCTGGTCGGAGAAGCGATTGGAGGATGACATGGGCAATGGCGATGCCGAGCTTCGCAGGATCGCCTGGGGTGAGGTCTTTCCTTTTGTGCGACTGTTTCATACGTTCCGGCTGGCGATTGTGCCCAGCCGGATGCTGCTGGCGCTGATCTGTGTGGCCGGCTGCTACATCGGCGGTCGCGTTCTGGACTCGATTTGGACCGCGGCGGGCTGCGGCGTGGCGCTGGACCCGGCCACCCGGCAATCCGAAATCGATGCATACGCGGTGGCTTCGGCCGGTGATTTCGACCGCTGGCAGCAGCGCACCGAGCGGGCCCGGCAGAAGCTGGAGCGGGTGGCACTGGTCAGGCTGGGGCGCGCCGAGGACGAAGGCAGCGCCGAACGGCAGCTCGCCACGCGGCCGGCCAAGGAACTGCTGGACCTGGACACACAGCGACGCCAAGCCGATCAGGCCGCGCAATTCGTGCAGGAACGGCTCAAACGCACGCTGGCGACCCTGGCGGATGACCGCGATCTGCCGGCGGACGAACGGGCCGCGCGCCGCACGACGCTGGCGCAGTGCGCGGACTACCTGCTGCTGACGCTTGCGGGGCACGCGGTGGAACGCTTTGACCTGCCTGGGGACACCGTCTTCGCGTTCAATCAGCTTGCCCCGCCGGGCGCAGTTACCGACGAGCGGGAACGCGGTGATATGCTGCGGATCATCGAGTCACAGGCGGCGCTCAACAACCTGATGCAGAGCAACCCGCGCGGGCCTTTCATCACGCTCCTGGGCTTCGAATCGCGCTGCTTCGCGGCCGCCATTCACGGGGTGTGCAGCTTCCGCTGGGGCTTCGGCGGCGGGGCGCTCGACAGTGAGCCGTCGCTGTTGGGCAGCATCTTGTCGGCCGGCCGCGGCATCGCCTGGTTCGTGACTCAGAGACCTTGGTACGCGGTCTTCTACGCGCTGCTGCACTTCGTGCTGTTCTCCTTCATCGGCGGGGCGGTTTGCCGCCACGCGGCCGTGCAGGTGACACGAGACGAGACGCTTTCGCTGGGCGCGGTGCTGGGCTTTGCCCGCCAGAAGTGCGGCGGCCTGCTGTTGGCGCCGGTCATTCCGGCGGCGTTCTTCCTGTTCGTGGCCGTGGCGTTGTGGTTGGGCGGGCTGGTGACGGCCATCCCGGCGGTTGGCGAACTGCTGGCGGGCGTGCTGTACGGGCTGGCGCTGCTGGGCGGTTTCGCACTGGCGATGATCCTGCTCGCGACGGTGCTGGGTTTGCACCTGATGTGGCCGGCAGTTGCAGTTGAGGGGTCGGACGCCTTCGAGGCCGTAACGCACGCGGCCGGCTACGTGGGACAGCGAACCTGGCACGCGGGCTTCTACTCGCTGCTGCTGCTGCTGTATGGCGGCGTGTCGTTCGTGATGGTCCGCCTGATCGGAATGCTGCTGCTCAAGCTGACGCACGTGTTCAGCGGCGCGGGCATGACCTGGTTCGGCAACATCAGCGGCTGGCGCACGCATTCCATATCGAAGCTCGACGCCATGTGGAGCATGCCGGCCTGGAACGACCTGACCCTGCTGCCCGCGACCGGCACAACGCCCTTTTGGGGTACGTTCTTCAACGCGCCGCTGAGCTTCACCGAGACCATTGGCGCGTTTCTGATCGCGTGCTGGGTCTTCCTGGTCGTGGCGGCGGTCGGTGCCTTCGTCGTGAGCTTCTTCTTCTGCGGCAGCACGCAGATGTTCCTGCTGCTGCGCCGCGACGTCGACGCGGTTGATTACGACGAGATCTTCTACGAGGAAGAGGGCACCGAGCCGCACGAACCAGCGGCGGCTGGCGTGCCAACGGATGCCGCGACGGATGCGGAGCGGCCGGCGGACGAAGGCGGCGCAGCGCCAACCGATGACAGCAGCGCGCAGCCGTAGCAGGCGCACATGGCCAAGCACGAGCGTGCCCGAGCGTTCGCAGCGCAGCCGGACCCGCCGGCCGCGAAGGACTTCGCCCGCCTGCGGGCCTCGGGCCAGGCGGCCGGAGTCAGCCGCGCTATCGGCGGTGGGTTCGTGGCGGCGCGGAACGCGCTGGCCGGCCGGCTCGTGCGGCTGGGCGTCGCGCCCAATCACCTGACGTTCTTCGGCTTCCTCATGACGGTCGGGGCCGGCTACTGCCTGGCGCGCGGCGCGTCGCAGCAGGTGCCGTACTTCGTCGGCGCGGCGGGCCCCATCGGCTGGTGGCCGCTGGCGGCCGCCGGCTTCCTGATTCTGGGCGGCGCATCCGACATGCTGGATGGGGCCGTGGCCCGGCTGGGGCGCCAGAATACGGCATTCGGGGCGATCTTTGATTCCGTGCTCGACCGCTGCAGCGACATGGCCATGTTCCTGGGCTGCGCGGCGCATTTCGCCTGGCACGGTAACCTCACCTACCAGACGCTGGCGGTCGTGGCCCTCGCGAACGCCATCATCATCAGCTACACCAAGGCCCGGGCGGAGAACCTGATTCCGGATTGCTCGCCGGGCTACTGGACGCGGCCGGAGCGCGTCGCGGCCATGCTGATCGGCTGTCTCGTCGGGCACGTGCCGGCGGTGCTGTGGCAACTGGCGATACTGTCGGCTCTGACGGCCTGGCGGCGGGTGTGGTTCACCTGGCGCGCCACGGCCGCACAGGCTGCCGGACGGCCGTTGCCGCCGACCGGGCCGGGGTCGGGGCGCTGGAGTCGGCTGCTGCTGTGGCGTTACCCGCGCGGCTCGATACCGTACGACCTCGTCACGGGCCTTAACATTGCCTACATTATCTTCGCCGCCCGGCTGTGGCCGCAGCTCCTGGCAACCGGCGATGCGGCCGATCCGCTGGGGCGCTGGCTGGGGCGCTGATTGGCGGCCGGGCGAAACCAGCCGTTGACCTGCGGCCGGACCGGCGGATAATCGTAGCTGGCAACTTCTGAAATCAGCCGGGCCGGGCTCCGACTGAAAGACTGGAGATTCGCACATGACACGTACATCTGCTTCTCGGTCGGCCGTGGCCATGTTCCTGCTCGCGTGTTTTGCCCTGGCACCCGCCGCCGCGCAAACGCCGACACCAGCGGCGGAGGCGCCGCCGGCCGAAGCCGCCGCGGCGCGCGAGCCGGTCCTGGCGCGCGTCATAGAGGTCACGGGCGACGCCGAGCGCGCGGCGCTGGGCGAGCAGGACTGGCAGCCGTGCCAGGTCGGCGACGAGTATCCGCAGGAAACCGTCATCCGCACCGGGGTACGCTCCTCCGTCAAGCTGCAGATCGGCGATGAGGAACCCTACACCGCCGTCGTGATCGACTCGGCCAGCAAGACGGTGCTCACCGAGGCCTTCAAGACCGCCGACACGAAGCGCGTGCGCATGGGGCTGGGCTATGGCCGCATCCGCGCCGGCGTCGCCGAAGGCGGGCTCAAGAGCGATTTCACCGTGGACAGCCCGGTCGCCACGCTGTCGAAACGCGGCACGTGGAACTTCGGCATGTTCTACGAGCGGGGCACCGACCGTTTCGAGGTCTTCCTGCTGGATCGCGGGCTGGTCGAGGCGCTGAACCAGATCACCGGCGAGCGGCGGCAGCTCCAGCCCGGACAGGCGGTCACACAAGTCATGCGCCGCTGGCTGGACGAGGCCCAGGTGCGCCGCAACGTCCCGATTCCGGATCTACTCGGCCAGGGGAAAATCGACGTGGCCTTCAACCGCTTGCGTAACGACGGCCTGGGCGTGATCGACCCGGCCGGCAACCGCACGGCCCTGATCGATCTGTCGAACGACCTGGCGCGGCAGCAGTTCGCGGCCCAGGTGCTGCCCCTGGTGCCGGTGTCGCGGTTGCCGATCGAGAATCCCCTGCGGCCGGAGGGTTTCTTCGGCACCGGGCGCGGCGACGAGTTGATTCCGGTAATCCTGGATTCGCAGTCCGCGCTGGTCCAGCAGGGGCTGGCGCGTTCGGGAACCTACCAGTTCCGCCGGTCCGCGCTGGAGGACTGGTTGCAGAAACACAGTGCGCAGCGGCGACCCTAGCCGCTCGCGGCGCCATGTGAGTAAACAAGGCCGCACACTTGCCGCTTAAGTTCACCAAGATGCATGGGCTCGGGAACGACTACGTTCTCATGAGCCTGTTCGATCAACGCGTTCGCGCGCCCGCCGAACTGGCCCGCGCCTTGAGCGATCGGCACCGCGGCGTCGGGAGCGACGGGCTGATCCTGGTCGGCCCGCCGGAGAGCGATGACGCCGATGTGCGCATGCTCGTGTTCAACGCGGACGGATCGCGCGCCCAGATGTGCGGCAACGGCATCCGCTGCCTGGCCAAGTTGTGCCACGAGCACGGTCTGGCGCGGCAGAATCCCATGCGCATCGCCACGGATGCCGGCGTGCTCACCCTCGAGCTGACGTGCACGGCGGACGACCAGGTGGCGCTGGTGCGCGTGGACATGGGCGCGCCGGTGCTGGAGCCCTGGCGCATCCCCGTGGCGCTGGGCGGGCAGCGCGTCGTGGCCGCGCCGCTGCCGCTGCGGGCGCACGTGCTGTCGGTCACGTGCGTATCATTCGGGAATCCGCACGCCGTGTTCTTCACCGACGACGTCAGCAGTGAGCCGCTGGCCCAGTGGGGCCCCGAGATCGAGCGGCACCCGCTGTTTCCGGAGCGCATCAACGTGCACTTCGCGCAGGTGCTGGCGCCCGAGCGCGTCCGGATGATCACCTGGGAGCGCGGCACCGGCCTGACCCACGCCTGCGGCACCGGAGCCAGCGCCGTCTGCGTGGCCGGCGTTCTGAATCGGCTGACCGAGCGCGCTATTACGGCTGAACTGCCGGGCGGCGAGCTGTCGCTGGTCTGGGACGAGCCGAGCAACCACGTCTTCATGACCGGCCCGGCCACAGAAGTCTTCCAGGGCCAGTGGCCGGACGAGTAGCGGCGCCGCGCGTCAGTGCTCCAGTCTTGAAGCGTGCGTCGCGGCCGCGGGGGCTTGTTCCCCCTGGGTGGGGCCGGAGGCGACGCACGCGGCGCCCAGCCGTTTGAAGTCCTCCAGGATCATGTACAGGCACGGCGCCAGCAACAACGTAATGGCCGTCGCGAACAGGATGCCGTAGCCCAGCGACACCGCCATCGGGATCATGAAACGGGCCTGCCGGGAGGTCTCGAAGATCATCGGCGCCAGGCCGCCGAACGTCGTGAGCGTTGTCAGCAGCACCGGGCGGAAGCGCCGAATGCCGGCGCGCAGAATGGCGTCATGGGCGTTGGCGCCTTCGGCGCGCAGGCGGTTCGCATACTCGATCAGCACCAGCGTCCCGTTAACGACGACGCCGGAAAGTGCGATGATTCCCATCATGCTCACGATGCTCAGGCTGTAGCCCATCAGCCAGTGGCCGAGCACGGCGCCGACGATGCCGAACGGTATGCTGACCATCACGATCAGCGGCTGGACGTAGCTGCGAAACGGAATCCCCAGCAGGACGTAGATCAGCAGCAGCGCCGCCAGGAAGCCGCTGCGCAGGCTGGCCATGCTCTTGCGCATGTCTTCCTGCCGGCCCTGGAAGCTGTAACTGAGGCCGGGATAGTCGCGCAGTAGATCGGGCAGGACCGTGGCCTGCACGGCGGCCAACACGCGGTTGGTCTCATCCTGCGGCACGATGTCGGCGGTTACGCTGATGGTGCGGCGGCCGTCGCGCCGGTCAATGGTGGTGTAAGCGCGGCCGCGCTCCACACGCGTCGCGTCGCCCAGGGGCAGCTCGACTCCGGCGGGGGTTTGCACGATAAACGACTCAACGTCGTGCTCGCTGATGCGCTGGGATTCGGGGAAGCGCACCATCACCTTGACTTCGTTGCGCCCGCGCTGTTGCCGGAACGCTTCCGCGCCGTAGAAGGCGGCGCGCAACTGGCGGGCCACATCGTTGGCGGTCAGGCCCAGGCTGCGGCCGGCGGGCAACATCTGGAAGTCCAGTTGCTGCTTGCCCGGCGTGAAGCCGTCGTCGATGTCGGCCACGTTGCCGAACTGCGACAGCGCTGCGGCCAGCTCGGTGCCGGCGCGGTCCAGGACGGCGATATCACGATGAGCCAGTTCGATGGTCAGAGCCTTGCCCGAGCCCGGGCCGCGCCGGTCCGCCTGGAACCGCAGCGACTCCAGCCCCTCGATGCTGCTCATGCGTTCGCGCCACAACTCGGCCGCGCGGGCGGTGCTGATCGGACGCACAGCGGGCGCAGTGAGGAAGCCGGTGATCATGATCTCGTTATCTTCAATGCGCGCGAGCACGCCCTTGAGTAGCTGCGCGCCGCCATGTTCGACAACCACCCGGTCCAGGGCGTGCAACAGCTCGTCGCGCACCGCCACCAGGCGCGCCAGGGGCGTGCCGTACGGCAGCACCACCGTGGCGTCAACCTCGTCGCCCTCCACCGTCGGCATCAGCACCAAGCCCATGCGTCCGCTGGCCACGTAGCCGCCCACCAACAGCAATACGGCCAGCGCCACGGAGACGGTCAGGTAGCGCAGGCGCAGGGCGCCGTCCAGCAAAGGCCCGAACCACCCCTCGATCAGGCGCGCGATCGCCTGACTGAGCCGGTCGTGCAAGCGGTGAATCGCCTGGCCCAGGCGCGTGCCGCCTTCCCGCTTGGAGTGCGCCAGGTGCGTCGGCAGCACGAAGAGCGATTCGAGCAGGGAAATCAGGAAGACGGAACAGACCACCAGCGGGATGACCGCCCAGATCTTGCCCATGAAGCCGGGGATGAACGCCAGCGGCGAGAAGGCGGCGATATTTGTCAGAATGCTGAAGGTAACCGGCGTCGCCATGTCGCGCGCCCCGCGGATCGCGGCGGTGGTGAGATTCAAGCCCTGCTGGCGATACTCGAAGACGTTCTCACCCACCACGATCGCATCATCAACGACGATGCCCAGCGCGATGATGAAGGCGAACAACGAAATCATGTTGATCGTAACGTCCAGGCCGGGCATGAACAGCAGCCCGCCCAGGAATGAGATCGGAATGCCCATCGTGACCCAGAAGGCCAGCTTGTGCTCCAGGAAGACCGTCAGGATCACTAGCACGAGCATCAGCCCGATGAACCCGTTCTTGAGCAGCAGCTCCAGCCGCTGACGGTAGATATCCGACCGGTCGTGGACAATGTCGATGTGCACGCCGGGCGGCAACTGGGCGCTGACGTCGCGGAGTTTGGCCCGCACGGCGTCGGCAACGCCGATCGGCGTCTGGTCCCCCACCCGATATACGACAAGCGACACCGCGGGTTTGCCGTTGTACGTAATGAACTGGTAGGTATCCTCGAACGTATCCGACACGCGGCCAAGGTCGCGTACGCGCAACTCGGTGCCGTCGACCGAGGCCACAATCGCTATCTCACCAAACTGGCGGGCCCAGTCACGGCGCTCCGTCATGCGCAGCAGGACTTCGCCGCCCGAGGTCTTGACGCTGCCGGCCGGCGTCTCAACGGCGGCGCGGCGGACCACGTCGGCGATCTGCTCCAGCGTCAGGCCGTAGGCCCGCAGACTCTCCTGCGGCACCTCGATGCTGACCTCGAAGTTCCTCTCCGGCCCCAGGTCAACCTGCGTTATCTCGGGCGCCAGCAGAAGCCGGTCGCGCACCTGCTCGGCCAGCTCACGCAGTACAAGCTCGTCCAAATCGCCGTAGATCGCCAGGTCCACCACCTGCCGTCGCATTGTGGCCAGGACGACCTGCGGCTCTTCGGCGTCCACGGGGAACGTGGTGACGCGTTCGACTTCCTGCTGAACCTCCTGATAGACCCGCTGCCGATCGGTGCCCTCCTCCAGCTCCACCGAGACGATACCGACGCCTTCGCGCGCGACGGCGGTGACTTGCTCCACGCCGGTGATCCCGCGCACCGCCTCTTCGATCGCCAGGATGATGCCCTGCTCAACCTCCTCCGGACTGGCCCCCGGGTACGGCACGGTGACCGTCACGAAGTCCAGGTCGAACTCCGGAAAGACCTCCTGCTTGATGCGCAAGGCCGTGAAGAAGCCGCCGATCAACAGAAACAGCATCAGCAGGTTGGGGGCGACCGAATGCCGCACCATCCAGGCAATCGGGCCGCGCTCCACTGACGGGTCGGGTTGGAGGCTCATCGCGTGCTGCCCTCACGCCCCGTCAGCTCGGCCGGCGCCGCCAGTCCCGCGACCTCGGAATCGCCATCCGTCAGCCGCAACGCCATGCCCGCAACGGGCGACGACAGGTCCGACGTCACCAGGCGCTCGCCCGCTTCCAGGCCGGCGCTCACCAAGACGTGGTCGCGGCCGCGGAAGACAACATCGACCGCTCGAATGTCCAGCCCGCCCTGCGGACTGACAATCCAGGCCGTGTCACCATCGCGCACCTCTTCACGACTAATGGTGAAGACGTTGTGTAGCTCGCGGCCGGCAATCGCCACTTCCACATACGACCCCAGGAGCAGCGGCGCATGTTCATCATCAACCCGACCGTCACCAAGGGGATTCGGGACCGACACCAGCAGCCGGGCCATGCGGCCCTGCGGCTCGAGGTCGCCCAGCAGTCGCACGACCTCCCCGCTCCACTCCGAGCCGACCCCCGAACCCAGACGCCGCATGACCCGCGCCGTTGAGCCCGGCCCGTCCTCCGCGGGAAGACGGATCCACCGCAACTGCTCGACCGGCACGGCCACGCGCACCCAGTACTCATCCGTGCCCACCAGCGTGGCAAGCTGTGTTTGCGCCGTCACGAACGCGCCCACATCGACGTTCTCGTCCACCACCACGCATGAGAACGGCGCCGTAAGCGTGGTGCGCGCCAGGTCCAGCTTGGCCCGCTCCAAAGCGGCGCGGTTCGCCGCCACGTCGCTCGTCGCCGCCGCCAGCGCCGTCCGCGCGTCGTTCAGCTCCTTGACGTTCGTGGCCTGGTGGACCTGTAGCCCTTCAACGCGTTCCAGTTCCCACTCGGCCGAGCGCAGTTGCACTTCGGCGCGCTCCAGAGCGGCCTCGGCCTGCCGCACGGCAATCTCGTAGTCCGCCGGGTCAATGACGACAATCCGCTCGCCGGCCTGGATGCGGCCGCCCGGCACCAGGGCCGCGTGCCGTTCCAGAACAACGCCGCTGACCTGCGGCTGCAAGACGACCCGCTGAGCCGCAATCGCGGTGCCCAGGGCTTCAACCACGGCGCGGGCCGTGCCCGGTGCCACGAGCCTGGTCTGCACCGGCGTGGCGACCGGCGGCGCCGGCCGCTGCCGTACCTGTGGGGCCGTCCGGATGAGCTCGTAAGCTCCCAGCGCGCCGCCCGCGACCACCAGGACGGGCAGAATGCCGTAGAGGACCACGGAAAACGCGCGGGCAAGAATGCCGCGCGGCGAACGGCTAACTGTACTCATGCGTCGGTCTCCGCGCGGGGGAAGTTCCGCAGCGCCGCCAGTGAGAATCCGGCAATGTGAGCGGCGATAAGTTCAATGCCCGCCGGCGTATACTCCAACCCAGGAATCAATTGCGACACCACGGCTCGCCGATGCGCAATGTGTGCACACTGTCCGAGGATGCTCTCGGCACACAGCCGCACCGCCAAGTCTGACGTCTCCGGCGGCATGAGCTCACCCACGATCGCAGTAAGCTCCTCGAACCGTGGTCGGATGAAGCGCTCGACTATGATGTTCATGACGCCGGTGGGCTCCGCCAATTCGCGCAGCAGCAAGCGCATCCGCCAGGGCGCCTGCTCCTTCAACACGAAGCCACGCAGAAGATATGCGATCATAGTGCGCAGTCGCTGCTGAGGTGGGCAGTCCCGCTGGGCCTCGAGAATCTCCTGGTCACTGTCGGCAAGCTGCTGGTGCGCTTCTTCGAACAGGGCCACATACAGGCCGTGCTTATCGCGGAAGTAGTAGTTCACCGCGTTGAGATTGGCCCCCGCCCGTTCGACAATCTCGCGGATTGTGGCCCGCTCGAAGCCCTTCTCGGCGAATACCTCGCCGGCGGCTTCAAGCACGCGCTGGCGCGTATCCATCGAGTTACCGGTATTCACGGTCACGCGCTGCTCCTTCCATACGTATTAAACGCATAGAATAAACAATTGTTTCACTGCCGGCGGGACGGAAATGTAGAAAGCTGTAAACCCTTATATGGAGATATTTTGCGGCAACACCAAATCTTCACTCGCCCGCTATGGCGGGTGTGCGGCGGGCCTATCCCCGGGCTTCGTCCGCCACGCCCAGGCGCAGCTCCCGGGCGGCGTCCGTTGCCGCGCCGATCTTGACGGCGTAGCTGGTCTGCCGGGCGATGTCGTCGTCCGTGATGATGTGCGCGTCCAGCAGGCCGGTCGTGCGGTAGCCCGTCCGGAAGTAGTTGATCTCGGCCAGCGCGCGGCTCCAGCCGTCGAACCACTGCTCGAGATCGCGGCGTTGCTCGTCGGTGCCGGCGAAGTGAACCAGCAGATCAATGTCGCTGGCCGGTCCGGCGGTGGCGTTCTTGGTGCTGCCGATCAGGTAGACGGCCTTCACGCCGAAACGCTCGGGCTCAAGATGCGCGGCGATGCTCTCGGCCATGCGGGCGCGCCAACGCCAGTCCGGGCCGTCGCCGACCGCCGCCGCCCCGCACTCATCGACCGTCTGATGCAGTTGCGCGGACTGATCGACGAGCACCGCCACGGCCTCCTCGAGATCGGCGTTCATCAATACGGACAGAGTCTTGCCGTCTGTTGCCTGCGGGACATCGATGACGCGGACGGTTTCGTCCAGGTGGGCGAACTCCGGTGCGAGCCTGGTCAGGAGGTTAGGTGATCTGGTCAGGAACACCGTGTCGAAAGCGACGCCGTCCTCGTCGGGATAGAGCGGCACGTAGCGAATCCCCGCCTCGACCAGGTCCTGGAAGAAGTGGGTCCCGAAGGACACGTCGGGCGTGTAATCCCCGGTCTTACGGGCGATCTCTATCAGTATGGCCGTGTTGCTGATATCCGAGTAGGTCACGGGCACGCCCAGCTTGATGTCGCCGCGACTGCCCCAGCGGCCCGGCCCCATCAGGATGAACTGGCGCTTGGGCAGCAGCTTGTTGAGCCGCCCGACAGCCCGACCGACGGCGATGAGCTCCTCGCGCGTGCTTAGGCGGCCGTACTGCTCCGGATCGACGTACACGATGTGGGTGATGTTCGGCACCGTTCCGTTGGAGATGTGCCGGCGGGCCGAGAAGATCAGCCGGTCGCGCGGGATGTCCCGCGGGATGGATGCCGGCCGGGCATGCCGGGCGGGGGCCTGGGCCCGGCATTGCAGCAGATAGAGGTCCTGCCCGTCGAAGGCGAATTCGATATCCGCCGGGTAGCCCAGCTCACGCTCCAGAAGCGTCAGCAGGGCGTGAATCTGCTTGATGAAGGGCGTCCTGCTCAACAGGCCTTCGAACGTAACGACCAGATCGTCCTTGGCGAGGTTGATGTTGCCGGGCAGCGCCGGCCGCAACTGGCCGTCGCTGTAGACCGAAACCAACTGCGCGACGCCGGGGACGGCGTCCCCCACTCTGCGCAGAAACTCGGCCACCTCCACGGTCTCAAACTTGTTCGTGGCCAGGTCGATCACGTCCATGTAGCGCGGCGCGTAGCGCACGACCTCCTCCGGCGTGGCGTTGGCCCGCAACCCCGGCTGCCCCGGGGAGACCAGCACCGGGAAGTCGTCGCCCAGGCGGTCCACGGCGCGCGTGCCCAGGCCGGGCACTAGGCGCACCAGCCCATCCTTCTGCTTGATCCGGGGTGACCAGCGAAACTCGTTGTTGCTGAAGGCGACGCCGGCGAACGTGGGGAGGAAGTAGTCGCCGATCTGCGTGCCGACCACTTCCTGGATCAGGATGCCCATGCCCTCCTGGAAGTCCAGCAGGTTGCGCTCGGCCCGGTACTGGATCGGGTCGGGCCCGAAGGTCGAGGCGTACACTTCAGCGATCGCGTCCATCAGCGCGTCGAGACGCTCCTGCTTGCCGCCGCGGTTGGCCAGGAACAGGCTCTTGTACTTGCCGGAGAAGACCGCCCCGAAGCGGTCCTCCAGCAGGCTGGAACTGCGGACAATCAGCGGCCGCTCACCGAGATCGTCCAGGGCCAGCGACAGACCCTTGACGATCGAGGCCGAGAACTGGGAGTTCTTGAAGACCTGCACGATGTCCGGGTATTCCTGGCGAACCACCTCGATTTCCTTGTACTTCTGCGAGAAGACGTCCTCGAGGTGGTTGCAGTACACGAAGTCGTGCATGCCGTCCGAGGTGAGGTACCAGGTCTTGGGCGTCTTGATCTGCGCCAGCAGTTCGTTTTCAGCCTGGTGCCGCCGCACGATCTGGTGCGCCAGGAACAGTCCGGCCCCCTTACCGCCGGTCTTGCCGTGACCGCGCGCGGGGTAGATCAGGCGTTGAATCAACAGGTGGAAATCGCGGATCTCGACATAGTTCTTGGCGATGTTGACGTACTCGAGCTGGTCGGAGAGGAACCGCCGCACCAGCGACACCAGCAGACCCTTGCGGGTCGAGGTCGCCAACTCGACCTCGCCGTGGCCGGAATGCTGGTAGCGCTGGATGGCGTCGCTGACCTCCGATATCGAGGTGTGGTAGTTCTCCAGCGTGTTTACCAGGAAGCTGGCGCGGTCCTGCTTGATCCAGTTATGCACGCAGGCGACGATCTCCTCGTCGCTCAGATGCTTCGCCGCCAGCTCGAAAACCTGGTCGGCCAGCGCTATGGCCGACGGCGCCGCGTCGCGCCCGCGCGGCTGGTTGGATTCGAAGAACACCTCCGGCTCATCGCCGCCGCGTGGCGGATGGAAGCTCCGCAGCAGGCCCCCGGCCTCCTTGACGCCGCTCCAGCAGAGGTGATTGATCATCTTGCGAGCCACGCGCATCAGCAGGCTCTGATCGGTACGCCGCAGCAGACCGAGGATTGCGGACCACTCGCGGCCGCGGCCCGACGTCGGCACGCCCATGTCGCGCATGGCCTTCAGCAGCCGGCGCTGCGTGATGCAACTGCCGATGCGCTCCGCGACCGTTTCCAGGAGCTTGCGTTCTTCCCGCAGAAAAGGACCTTCGGCGGCCGACGGCATCCACCCGAGATACGCGACCTCGAGCGTGCCGACCGGCTCGCCGTACACGCGAATCGTGGCGCGCTGCGTCCAGGGCGTCTCGCGGAAATCCCCGGACGTGTAGATCCCCTCCTCGCACTGCAGGCGCGCCGCGCACACGTCCGGGAACTGCCACGCGGGCGGAACGGCGGCGATGACTTCCCGGAGAACCTCATCCAGCGTGAGGTCGTCCGCGCAGATGACCTCCTCGACACGATACAGGCAGTTGAGCTCCTTGGCCCGCTCCTGCAGCGATCGGAGGATATCGCTCACGCTTGTCTGCTGATCGGTCATGCGGACACCTCCGCGGCCGGCCACATCCGGGCGCGCAGCATCACATCGCGGCCCGTCCACCCGGCTCGCCGCCGCCGCTGACCGTGAGATGCTCGTCCGACTCGCAGAATCGGCGGTCGTATACCGGATACAGGCCGGAAACCGGCGGTTGCGCTGGCGACCTGCACGCTCAACCGTACCGCCGGCATCAGCATGCTACACCCAACCGCGATCCCTGCAGGCCTGCGCCACACGCGCGATCGCAATCGTGTAGGCCGCGTCCCGCATGTAAAGCTTGCGCTGGCGAGCCGTGTCGCTTACGGCCCGAAACGCCGCCGTCATCATCGTATCGAGCTTATGCAGTACTTCGTCCTTCTCCCAAAAATAATTCATATTGCTCTGGACCTGCTCGAAGTAGCTGCACGTCACGCCGCCCGCGTTCGCCAGAAAATCCGGAATCACATATGTGCCGCGCTCGTGCAGCACGTGGTCGGCGTCCGGCGTCGTCGGGCCGTTGGCCCCTTCCGCGATCAGCCTGACCCGCTTGGATATCTTCCCGACATTCTCGCCGGTGATCGAGTTTTCCAGCGCGCACGGGAACAGGATGTCCACGTCCTGTTCGATCCAGGCTTCGCCGGGCAGTTGCTCGTAGCCGTGCTCGGCGGCCTTCTGCTTGTTGATCCCGCCGAAACGGTCGGTGAACGAGCGCAACTCGGCCAGGTCGATGCCGTCCTGCTTGCGGAACGTGTACGGCCGCTGGTCGCCCTGGTCCCAACACGAAACCGCCACGACCTTGCCCCCAAGCTGCGTGTACAACTCAATCGCGTACTGCGACACGTTGCCAAAGCCCTGCACCGCCGCCACCGTGTCCTGCGGCTTGACGTCCAACTCCTTGAGCGCCTCTCGCACCGTGAAGACCACGCCGTAACCGGTGGCCTCCGTCCGCGCCAGCGACCCGCCCATGCCGACCGGCTTGCCGGTGATCACGCCCGGATAGTGCCCGCCGAGAATCTGCTCATACTCGTCCAGCATCCACAGCATATGCTGGCCGGAGGTCATTACGTCCGGGGCCGGAACGTCGCGCAGCGGGCCGATGTCGCGGGCGATCTGCCGCACGTACGCCCGACAGATGTTCTGCTGCTCGTTCATGCTCAGGTGGTGCGGCTCGCAGATCACGCCGCCCTTGCCGCCGCCCAACGGCAGGTTCGCCACGGCACACTTCCACGTCATCCACATCGACAACGCCCGCACCGTATCAACCGTCTCCTGCGGGTGAAAGCGGATGCCGCCCTTGGCCGGGCCGCGCGCGTCGTTGTGCTGCACGCGGAAGCCGCGAAAGACCCGCACGGACCCGTCATCCATCCGCACCGGCAGGCTGAAGTGGTACTCCCGCATCGGATGTCGCAGCAGGTCTTTGGTCGGCTGATCCAGACCAAGGCTGTCGGCCACCTTGTCAAACTGGCTCTGCGCCATCGCAAACGCATTGAACGGCTTGTTACTCATGAACCTGGTCCCTCATAATCGCGGCGCCGCCGGCCGCACTCGCCACACGGGAAGTCGCGACGACGAGTACCCCTGCTCCTTCGCAGGTGGGACTCCTCGTCCGCGCAACCCACCATGCACGATACGTGCCACAGCCCCAAACCGGCGGCGCGGCACCGGTCAGGCACGCGGGCGAAAGCGAGCAACCAGTCCATAGGAACCCTGTGCAAGCACGGCCCTCCTGAACCATAAATGATTATACACCAATTCGTTACCGTGACAGGACCGGTGCAGTCCGGCTCGCCCCCGGCCCGGCGCTTCATTGCCAGCCGCAATGCCTAAGACCGGGACGCCCGGACATGCGATGAAATGGAGACAGCGAGCCTGCGTGGTTATCCGCTGCGCAGCACCAGTTGCCTGATGAATTGCCGGCGTCGTCGTTCCGCGACGCGGGTGCCACCACGCGCCACTCCGGTCCCCGCCGTTCGCCGCCGATCACGCGATGGACTGGCACCGCCCCCGCCAGCATAATGCCGCCGGGCGTCGGTACACCCGGCGGCAAGCCAACCATAACAGCGAGCACGCGTTGAAGCAGTCCAGCAAGCCACGGACAGACCGCCGCCAACTGCCCGCATTCCCGCGCGGCGACGCCCTGTTCGTGGCTGCGATCACGCTGCTTCTGCTGGCGGGAGCCATCGTTACGAATTTGCCGGCCCTCGCCGACCTCTCCTGGCCAGGCAACCTCTTCAAAGGGCTGATCTGGCTTATTACTGTCTATATTGTCCTCACTGCGACCCCCGGGCGCCAGGATGATCATGCCGACCGTGCCAGGCCGGCGCGCGACCGGGGCCGACGGATCGCGCCGTTCCTGTGGCGTCCGGCCCGCACCGGCACGCCCACCGTGGCGCTCGCGGTCGTGCTCCTGTTCGCGGTGACCGCCCATTACAACTTCGGTCGCTTCCACCAGAACGGCCGCTTTCTGCACCACCACGAGCTGTACCACTACTACATGGGCAGCAAGTACTTCCCGGAACTCGGCTACGACGGGCTCTACGTCGCCACGTACCGCGCACTCCACGAGAACGACAGTTCCGCGGCTGCCGAATTCACCGTCGTCAAGAACCTGCGCACCTATCGGCTCGAATCCACGGCCATCGCCCTGCAGCGGTCAACCGACCTCCAACTGCACTTCTCGGAACAACGGTGGCGCGAGTTCGTCCGCGACGTGCGCTTCCTCCAATCCCGCATACCGCTGAGCGAATGGCGCGTCCTGTTGGTGGACCACGGCTATAACGGCACGCCTTTCTGGACCATGCTCGGCTCGTGGTTCGCCGCGGGCCTGACTCTGAGCGACGGGGCGCTGTACGCGCTCACCGCGCTCGACCCCCTGCTGACGCTCGCCATGCTGATACTGGTCTGGCGGGCCTTTGGCCTGCAGACGGCGCTGCTCTTCGCGATCTTCTTCTACGCCAATTTCTTTGCGCCGTTTGGCATTGTTGGCGGCGCGTTTCTGCGGCAATTGTGGCTCGCGGCCCTAGTCGCATTCATCTGCCTACTCCGCATCGAACGTCGGGCCACGGCGGGCGCCAGCCTGGCGTTGGCCGTGCTGGACCGGGCCTTCCCACTGGTGTTCCTGCTCCCGTCGGCCGTGTTGTTCGTGCGGGACGCCTGGCGACAGCGCACGCTGCGCACCGAACACAACCGCGTCTTGATCGGCTGCGCCCTCACGCTGCTTGTGCTGGGCGCGGCGAGCGCTGCCGGCCCGCGCGGACCCGCGAGTTGGCGCTCCTGGTACGAGAACGTCAGCGCCCACAACCAGTGGTTCTACTTCAACCAGATCTCGCTGCGCAACTTGTTCGTGGCGACACCGGCCAGCGCGCTCCGCGTCACCGCCGACGGCTGGGACGAAGCGCTCTGGCAGCGCGAGCGCGAGACGCTGGCGGCAAGCACGACGAACACGCTGGCGGCCGTGCGCGTGCTCATGGTCCTGCTACTGATCGCACTGATTCTGAAGGAGCCGGACCCGAGGGTGCCGCTGGCGCTGCTCGCCTTTGCGCCCTTCCTCTTGTTCTATCCGGCTAACTACTACATCAGCATCCTGGGAATCGCCGTCATCTGCTGGCGCAGCGCGCCCGGCTTGGCACTGACGGTGCAGGCGCTGCAAGGCCTGTTCTGGCTGCTGGCGATTCGCTTCCCCCGCGCGACAGACCTGGAACTGCTGCACTGGATGATCTCGCTGGGCCTCATGGCCGCCTGCACGGGGTTCCTGCTGCGGGCCCTCTGGCGCGCGGCGCTGCCGCGCCGCACCGCGGCCATTGGGCTGGCCGGCGCAGCCCTCCTGCTAGCCGGCGCCGTCATCGCGGATGCTGCCGCCGCCCGCGCGCGACCCGACCGGCTGGTTCTGGACCTGACCACACGAGACATTAGCGCGCTGAGCGCTGTCACGGCCCGCTCGGAACTCATGGCCGAGTGGGGCAGCGCGTGGTCACGCAACGATCACCTGCTGTTTATCGCCGACGGCCCCGGCGCGCACGCCAGCGTCACCGTGCCCGCCGACGCCGCGGGCCGCTACCGCGTGACCATCGACTACTCGACCGCGCCGCCATTCGGCCTGGTTGCCCTGTCGGTAAACGAGCAGGACCGCTTCGAACCGGTCAACCTCTTCTCATCGGGGGTCGGGCTGCGCACCGTGGTCCACCGCCACGTCCCATTGCAGGAAGGCCCGAACGCCTTCACCTTCACTGTTCGGGGTAAGGACCCGGCCGCCGCGCACTACTACTTCGCCATCGACCGCATCGTCATCGAGCCCGAGCCCGACGCCGGCGACTCACCGCCGCCCGCCGCCAACGCCCTGGCCCGCCGGACCGCGCTGGACCAGGCCCTCGCCTGGGTTCGCGCGAACCCCGCCGACAGCTTCGACGGCGGGCGCGACGCCATCTGCGCCGAAATCGCGACGTTCTACTACCTTTCGCGGCACCCGGACCTGGCGCAGATTCGCCCGGCCTGCGTGGCGGAAATTCGCACACGCATCAGCCGGCTCGATGGCACACCCCTGGCCCTAACCCAGCCGGAGAAGTACGACAGCCTCGTGCTGGTCGCGCACATCGCCCGGCAACTAGGCCTCGACTTCCAGGGCCTAGAGGCCGCGGCCGCCGACGTGGCACGCCAGGCTCAGGCCGTGTACGCCGATCGCGCCGGGCTCCACTCCCTGCACCTCTGCACGTACCTGAACCGCACCGGCGCAGTTAACCCGGTGCCGTGTCCGCTGGAGCAGAGCATCCTCCATCACGAGTACCGGACACGCTCGTTGTTCAACTTGCTGCGGGGTGAAGTGGACCGCGCTCAGGCTGACGCGGTGCTCCTAACGCTCTTGTATATCGCCGCCGACATCAGCGTGCTGACGGATTTCGGCACCGAGCCACCGCCGCCGTCCGGCATTCTGGCCAATCGGGAATACTGGGCCGATCTGTGCGAGCATGGGTTGCGCTGGGCCCGGGAGACCGGCAACATCCTCGTGGCGGCCAGGCTCATACACGCCTCCCAAAGCCTCGGCCTGGAGCCGCAGGTGCCCTCGTTCGATGCCGGCATCGAGTTCCTGATGGAGCGCCAGCGGGCGGACGGCTCCTTCGGCGTCAGCAATGCGCAAGCCCCCAACGCATACCGTGACGGCGTGCTGGCCGGACTCATGGCCCTCGCCGCCGGCCTGTAGGCGGCCCCGGCGAGCGCGCCGCAGCGCGCTCGCCGGCTCTGCCGCCAGATCATCGTCTTCTGTCACGCGTCAGTCGTGGGCGGGTTCCATCCGCGGTGAGAGCGGGTACCTGCGGGCCCCGCCGCCGCGCACCGGCTCCAGGTCGTCCAGCCAGTAGGCCGCATCATCGCGCTTGTACTTCTGCAGTTGGCCGCGCAGCGCGTCATCCTTCGCCCGGTGAAACCGGATGTGGATGTGCCGGCTGGTGACGCCGGTGATCTCGACCTTGCCCAGCTCGTGCGACATCACGTAGCGGGCCCGGCGGGCCAGCCCGGAGCCGCGCCGCATGGTCTCCCGGAAGATCTCCCACCCGCGGACTATCGGCACCGCGTAGGGTTCGTTGCCGGCGGTCGGCCGACACTGGAACAGGTAATAAGGCGGACAGCCGACATATGACAGCTCGCTGAAGAGCTCCGCCAGCGTGGCCGGGTCGTCGTTCACACCCTTGATGAGCGGGCACTGGTTCGTGCATATGACGCCCGCTCGAATCAGGACGTCCAGGGCCTCGACCGCCTCGTCCGTAAGCTCCCGCGGGTGGTCGAAGTGCGCTACCATGTAGATCCGCTTGCGCGGCGTCGAATGGCGCGACAAGACATCCACCAGTTCGGCGTCCTCCGTGATGCGGAACGGGTCGAAGGCGGGCATCTTGGAACCGATGCGGATTATCCGCACATGCGGGATGGCCCGCAGTTGCTCAATGATCGACCGGAGCCTGCGCGTGCTCATGAGCAGCGGATCGCCGCCCGTCAGTAAGACATTGTTAACATTGGGGTTACCAGCGATGTAGCGGATGCCGGCCGACACATCATTGCTGGTCTCGTCGTTATCGTTCATGAACAACCGCTTGCGGAAGCAGTAGCGGCAGAAGGCCCCGCAGACCTCGTTGCACAGCAGTAGCACGGTGTGCTTGTACTTGTGCTGTACGCCCTGGGCGACCGTGACGGCCGCCTCGTTACAGGGATCCAACTGGCCCCATTCGGTCAGCTCTTCGGTCCGCGGAACAATAAGCTGCCGAATCGGGTCGTTCGGATCCGTCCAGTCGATCAGGCTGAGGTAATAGTCGTTAGCTCGGAAGGCGTACTTGGCCGTGACCGCCTCAAGTGATCGGCGTTCGGCCGGCGTCAACTGGGGAATGCTGGCCAGGTCTCGCAGGTACCTGACTTTCCGCTGCTGGCGATCTCGCCGAACAAGGCGAAGGGCTCGCGTATCCATACTCACCTCCATTTCTGGGGGCGCGGGTCCCGCTTGATCGGGCAGTGGCGACGGACTTCCAACGGTCGGGCGGACCAGCCCGGCCGGCGCTACAGAACCATTGCAGCACCATAAATAGGCCCACGCTCGAACTGAATCTAAGTATAGACTAGGACAAACTTTCCAATGCTGCAAGCACAATCGGGACGGGGGCTGAAGCCGTCGCGTTGTATGGTCCTATAATATTGTACGCAAGGGACGAGGCGAACCGCTCAATGGCCCCCAACCGGCCACCAAATTATCTTCCAGAAATCCGCCCCCGCTTACTTCGGTCGGCGACGAAAAACCGCCACAACATCCTCAACCGGCACCACGAACAGCCGGTTATCGCCCTCAAAGTCAACCGGGATCGCCCCCTTCGGATTGAACAGCACCCGGTCGTACTGCGAGATCGGATAGTCCTCGTCCCGCTCGATCTGGGCCGACACCGCCACCACACGTCCGGTAATCGTCGGAATCTCGATATTGCCCGGAAGCTGAATGCCGCCCTTGGTGGTCTTCTTATCCTCGTCCTTACGGATCAGGACGCGCTTGCCGATGGGCTCAACCGTTTCCAATGCGGGCGTCTGTGGTGCCTGTTTCATCGCGGGCCTCTCGGGTAGACTGCACCCCATTGTATGCCACGGATCGCCGCGGCGCAAGTAGGTTGGGCACCGTCAAACCGGAGGTCTCCGCAGTTGGACCGCGACGAGCTCGCCACACTCCTGAAGCGCTTCGCCAACGGCGAAATCGACCTCGCCACGGCCCTGCACAATCTGCAACATCCTGCATCTGAAGACCTTAAGTTCGCCTGCCTCGACCACGAACGCCCCCGGCGCTGCGGCCTGCCCGAGGTCATCTTCGGCCAGGGCAAAACGCCCGAGCAAGTCGAGGCAATCTTCGCCGCCCTCACCAAGCGCGGCCAGAACGTCATCGCCACGCGCGTTTCTCCCGAGGCGGCGGAGCGCGTTTGTCGCCAACATCCCGCCGCCAACTACGCATCCGCTGCCCGCATGCTGACGCTCCGGCAACGCCCCTCCCGCCTGACCGCCGGCACCGTGGGCGTCGTGTGCGCCGGGACGAGCGACCTGCCGGTGGCCGAAGAGGCCCGCATCACGCTCGATATGCTTGACCAGCGCACCATGACCTGTTACGACGTCGGCGTCGCCGGTCTGCACCGACTGCTGGCCCATTTGGACGCCCTGCGGGCCGCCCGTGTGCTCATCGTCGTTGCCGGTATGGAGGGAGCCCTGCCCAGCGTCGTCGGGGGCCTGGTCGCCAGCCCGATCATCGCGGTCCCCACTAGCGTCGGCTACGGGGCCAGCTTCGGCGGCATCGCCGCCCTGTTAGGAATGCTGAACAGTTGCGCCCCGGGCGTATCGGTCGTCAACATCGACAACGGCTTCGGCGCGGCTTGCCAAGCCGCCCTGATAAACCGTCTCGGCGAGCGGGACGAGGCCCACGCCGAACCGGACGGCCCCACCCCAGCCACGAGGGAGCACGAATGACCGATAGCGCCCAGATGCCGCAGGTGGTTAGTGATGTTCCCGTGCTGCCGCCCCGTGCGGCAGAGACGCACAAGGGCGAATCCGGCCACGTCGCGATAATCGCCGGCAGTCGCGGCATGAGCGGCGCCGCCTGTCTGGCCGGCCTGGGAGCGCTGCGGGGCGGGGCCGGGCTGGTGCGCGTACTCACGCCGGTGTCCACCCAGCCCATCGTGGCCGGCAGCGAGCCATCCCTAATGACGGTCCCGCTGCCGGAGACGAAGGCCGGGCAGTTGTCCCCGGCAGCGGCCGACCTCCTGGACAAGATGGCGTTTCAATGGGCCCACGTCGTCGCGATCGGCCCCGGCTTGGGCGCGAGTCCAGGCCCGGACTCAGACTTGGCCAAGCTGGTGGCGTACACCCTGGGGGCGGCTCGCCAGGTCGTCGTCGATGCCGATGCGCTCAACGCCATGCCGGAGTTGCTGCACCAGTGGACGGCCGCCTGTGCCCAGCCGCCGGTACTCACGCCCCATCCGGGCGAGATGGCGCGCCTACGGCGTGGGGCCGGGCTGGCGGAATTGAAGGCCGCCGGCGAGGAAGCGCGGCTACGACTCGCCCACGAATACGCCGTGCTGTCGAAGGCGGTCGTAGTGCTGAAGGGACATCGCACGATCGTTGCCACGCCGCGGCAAGCCTATGTCAACACAACCGGCAACCCCGGCATGGCAACTGGTGGAATGGGGGACGTGCTCACCGGGCTGCTGGCGGCCCTGCTCGGCCAGGGCCTGTCGCCCTTCGACGCAGCCCGACTGGCCGTTTACGCCCACGGCGCGGCGGCCGATCAGCTAGCCAGGCAAATTGGCCCGCGAGGCTACCTGGCCCGCGAGGTCGCCGACGCCTTGCCGACGGCGTTAGCCGAGGCGTCGCGTCCGCCGATCGGCTTCAAGTAGAGCGGGCCAGGCAATGTCGCTAACCTGAGGAGATGCTCCGGGCGGCTACACTTCCACTCGCGCGGCCGGGATGCGCTTGAGGTTCCTGGAGCTGAGCAGCGGCTCGACCACCTTGTCCAGGAATTCCCGTGTCTGTGCCGGCGCCAAACCGACGTGGCGCCGCGCGTCCAGCAGCTTGTTCCACTTCAGGCCGACGAAGGCGGGATCAGCCTGCAGGCGGCCTACCAGGTCGTTGTGATGGCCGTGCTGCTTGACCTGGTGCGCGGCGGCCTGCGTGTGCTGGCGCAGCCGCTCGTGCAACTCCTGCCGATCGCCGCCGGCCGTCACCGCCTCCATCAGGATGTCCTCGGTGGCGATGAAGGGTAGTTCGGCCTGCACATGGGCCTCAATGGTGGCCGGATACACGACCAGGCCGCCGCAGACGTCCTGCAAGAGCACGGCGATGGCGTCGGCTGCCAGAAAGGCCTCGGGGATTACCAGCCGCTTGTTGCTCGAGTCATCCAGCGTGCGTTCGAACATCTGCGCGGCCAAGGTCTGATAGGCCGAGCCGACCAGGCTGATCAGAAAGCGGGCCAGCCCCGTGGCGCGCTCGCAGCGCATCGGGTTGCGTTTGTAGGGCATGGCGGAGCTGCCGACCTGGTTGCGGCCGAACGGCTCCTCGACCTCCTTCCACATTGCCAGCAGCCGCAAGTCGTTGCAGAACTTGTGCGTCGAGGCGGCAAACGAGCCCAGCGCGGTCAGCACATCGATGTCCACCTTGCGCGAATACGTCTGTCCGGTAACCGGATAGCACTCCTCGAATCCCAGCCGCCGGGCGAAGGAGCGCTCGAGTCGCCGCACGCGCGCCGCGCTGCCGAGCAGTTTCAGAAACGAGGCCTGCGTCCCCGTGGCGCCGCGCAAACCACGGCAGCGCAGGTTTGCCCGCAGCATCTCCACGGCATGAACATCGTCCACGAAGTCGCTAAGCCACAAGGTGCCGCGCTTGCCGACCGTGGTGAGTTGAGCCGGCTGCAAGTGCGTGAACCCCAGCGTGGGCAGTTCCGCGTATTTCTCGCAGAAGTCCGCCAGGGCCCGCACCACGCCCAGCAGCCGCGCCTCCAGCAGCTTCAAAGCCTCGCGTATGATGAGCAGGTCTGCGTTGTCGACCACGTCCATGCTCGTCAGGCCGAGGTGGATGATGCCGCGCGCCTCCGGGGCCGCGTCCCCGTAAGCATGAATGTGAGCCATGACATCGTGGCGGGTTTGGCGCTCGTAGCGCGCCGCGGCCTCGAAATCGATCGTATCGACGGCCCGCTTAAGCGCTTTGACCTGCGTGCTGCTGACCGGTAGCCCCAGCTCGTGCTGCGCCTCGGCCGCCGCGACCCACACCTTCCGCCAGGTCGAATGCCGCTGCTGCGGGCTCCACAGCCGGATCATCTCCGCCGACGCGTAGCGGGTGGCCAGCGGATGCTCGAACCCATCGTGCTGCCGGGCGGACCGGCTGGTCTTGACCGGCTCAGTCGTCCTGCGCTGCTTCTGCGACAAGCGCGCCATCTGCTACTCCTCCAGGGCCTGACGCACGTCCGCCAACAGGTCGTCCGTGCCTTCCAGCCCCACGCTGAGCCGAATCAGCCAGACCGGCTGCGCCGGCGACTTGGCGTAGAGTGTGCCCCCGACTACCAAGCTTTCGTAGCCGCCCCAACTGACGCCAATCTGAAACAGCCGCGTGCGGTTCATGAAGCGGTGCACGGCCGCTTGCGTCTGCTCGGCCGGCTCGAAGCTGAACAGCCCCGCGTAACCCGCAAGCTGCCGGCGAGCCGTGGCATGCTGCGGGTGGCTTTCCAGACCGGGGTGATGTACGCGGCGAACCGCCGGATGCGCCTCGAGATAGCGCGCCACAGCCAGGCCGCTGCGCTGGTGCTGCTCCATGCGCACCGCCAGCGTGCGCAGGCCGCGCAGCAACAGCCACGCCGCAAACGGATCCGCCACCGCCCCCAGCAGTTCCATCTCGCGGAACACCCGGCGTTTCAAGGTCTCATCGCCACCGACGACGATCCCGGCCACCACGTCGCTATGCCCCGAGATATACTTCGTCGCGCTGTGCACAACGAGGTCGCAGCCCACCTCCAGGGGCCGCTGGAAGTATGGCGTTGCCCAGGAGTTGTCGAAAATGGTAGCAATGCCGCGCTCGCGGGCGGCGGCGAACAGCGGCACCACATCCGGAAGCTCGAAGTAACCGCTGGTCGGGCTCTCCAGGTACAGCACCTTGGTCTCGGGCCGCAGGGCGGCCAGGTAGTCCGCCGGTTCGCAACTATCCACAAACGTGGTCGCGACGCCAAAACGCGGCAAGTAGTGCCGCAGGTAGCGCTGCGTCGGCCAATACACGCCACCAGTGGCGACGACGTGTGCGCCCGTGTGCAAGCAGGCGTTCAGCGCCGCCGTAATCGCCCCCATGCCGGACGCCAGGCAATAAGCCCAGGTCCCGCCCTCCAGGCGCGCCAGCTTGGCTTCCAGAACGGCGTTCGTCGGGTTGCCCACGCGCGTGTATTCGAAGTGCGGCGTGTCGGCGGCCTCGCGCCGCTCCCAGGCCGCCGCGTCCGGATACACGAAGGTCGAAGTCTGGTACAGCGGTACGGCGGCCGCGCCGCGCTGCGCCAGCCGGTCTTCGGCGAAGTGCGCGCATAGCGTCGCGAATTGGGGTGCCGGAACCGGGTCGTCAGTCGGTGGCGGAGGACAGATTGGCACGCTCTGCGGATCGAAGTCCTGTTCGTTCATGCGGACAACTTCGCCGCGCACCGCCGGTTGGTCAAGCCCGCCTCCGGCACCGTGCCGGCGGCGCGTGAGCAAATGGCGCCGCCGCCCTTTGCCGCGGCCGGCCGGCGCACGCTGCGCTGCCAACGCACCGGGCGTCGGCGCCCCGCCTACTTGAGCTGCCGGACCGCTTCGGTGAAGGCCGGCACCACTTTGAACAGGTCGCCCACGATGCCGTAGTCCGCCACCTTGAACAGCGGGGCCTCGGGGTCGGTGTTCACCGCCACAATGGTCTTGCTGCCACGCATGCCCGCCAGGTGCTGAATCGCTCCGCTGATCCCGAAAGCCAGGTACAGCTTCGGCGTGACCGTCTTGCCGGTCAGGCCGACCTGCCGACTGTGGGGCTGGTAGCCGGCGTCGCACGCCGCCCGCGAGGCTCCGACCGCCGCATCAAGCACCTTGGCCAGGTCATACAGGATCTTGAAGTTATCTTCGCTTTTTAAGGCCCGTCCGCCGGCCACAATAATGTCGGCCTCAGTAACGTCCTTGACCTCGCCGCCCGTCCGGGCAACTTCCTTGACGGTGATCCGGTCGTCGCCGGGGGCCGGCTGGAAGGCCAGCGACTCACGCGGCGCCCCGCCGCCGCCCGTCGGCGCGGCGAACGTGTTCGCCCGCACCGAGACAATGACCGGCCGGCCGGCCGCGAAGTCCACGTGACAACTGGCCTTGCCGTTGTACAGCGGACGCGTGACGTCAACGGCCCCGCTTTCATCGATCTGGATATCGACGACATCGACCGCCGAGGCGGCCTTGGTCCGCAGCGCCACGCGCGGCACCAGGTCCCGTCCCATGAAACTCGCCACGGCCAGCGTTATCTTGGGCGCGACCTTCTCCATGACCGCCGCCAGGGCCGTGCGATAGCGCAGCGCCGAGTAGTGCGCCAGGGCCGGGTCGCTCACGCAGATGATCTGATCCACGCCGGTCTGGTCCACGGCGTCGGCCGCGGCGTTGATGGCATCGCCAATCAGGCAGGCGATGACCTTGCCGCCCGTCTTCTGGGCCAGCGCCCGGGCCGGCGTGACCAGTTGCAGCGCGGCGGGATGAACGGTGTCGTTTCTCTGCTCGGCAAAAACGAGAATATCGTTGCTCATGAGTCCACTTCCTCGTCGCATTCGCAGCAGGCCGGAGCCCGCGTTAGGTCCCTCTTTGATCCGCCAGCCGAACCGCAGCTACAGGGCTTTGGCCTCTTCGCGCAGCAGCCGCACGAGTTCTTTGACCGCCTCCTCAGGCTCGCCCGCGATTATCCGGCCCGGCGGCCGCTCGGGCGGCGGCTGGAAGCGGTGCAGCTTCATGCCGCCGACGTCCGCCGTCAGCGCCGGGAAGCCGGCCACGCCCGCCGCGGCAATGGTCTCCACCGGTTTGCGTTTGGCCTTCATCAGGTTCGGCAGCGAGGGATAGCGCATTTCGCACAGACCCTTGTCGGCGGTGATGAGCGCCGGCAGCGGCACCGCGACGATTTCCTCGGCGCCCTCGATGCGCCGATGCGCCACGAACGACTTGCCGTCGGCCGCGACCTCGAGCTTCACTACCGCGCCGATGTGCGGCAGATCCAGGCACTCGGCCAATGCCGGCCCGAGCTGCCCGCTGTCAAGGTCGATCTCCTGCTTGCCCGTAAGGATCAGGTCGTACCCGCCATCCTTCACAACCGCGCCAATCAGCGCGGCCGTCTGCAACTCGTCGAGCTGGCCGAAGGCGTCGTCCTGCAGGTGAATGCCCTGGTCGGCCCCGACTGCCAGGGCCTTCCGCAGGGACTCCGTCGCATGGGCCGGCCCAACCGTCAGCGCCGTCACGCTCTCGACGTCCGAACGCTTCTCCTTGAGTTGAACGGCCTGCTCGATGGCGAACTCGTCGAACGGGTTGAGGTCGAACTTGACGCCCGTGCGATCGATGTCGGCGCCGTCGGGGCGGATCTTTATGGTGGTGGTGGAATCGGGAACCTGTTTGAACACGACCAGAATCTTCATAGTGTCCTCCGTGCGGGCCGGACGGGCGGCCGGCCAGCCGACCCTGAAACAACCCATAGTAGCGTACGACGGGGGGCGTGCAACCCGGGCGTTGACGCGAACGCCGGTTCTCGGCCACACTAGCCCGCGATCGGGCGGCATGGGCCGCTCGACCGCCAATCGGACAAGCGGGCCGACCGGGTTGGCGCCCCGGCCGCGGCCGCGGACAGCAGCGACCACATGCGAATTCGAGAACTACTCTCCTGCGGGCGACCGAGCTTCTCCTTTGAGTTCTTCCCGCCCAAGCACGACGCCGGCTGGCAGCAACTGCGCCAGTCGCTGGCCGCCCTGCGCGACCTGCGCCCCACCTTCGTCTCCGTCACGTACGGCGCAGCGGGCGGCACGCGCCGGCAGACCACCAACCTGGTCGCGCGCCTCCGGGACGAGTACGGCTTCCTGCCGCTGGCCCACCTGACCTGCACCAACGCCACGCGCGCCGAGTTGCAGGCCGTGCTCCAACACCTGCAAGACCACGGCGTCGAGAATCTGCTGGCGCTGCGCGGCGACCCGCCGGCCGGACAAACGGGCTTTTCACGCCACCCCGATGGCCTGGCGCACGCCAGCGATTTGGTTGCCCTGGCACGACGCGAATTCAGTTTCTGCATCGTCGGAGCCTGCTACCCCGAAGGACACGTGGAGTGCCCCAGCCGCGACCTGGACCTGGAGTTCCTGAAGCGCAAGGTGGACACCGGCTGCGACGTGCTCATCACGCAGCTCTTCTTCGATAACCAGCGCTACTTCGACTTCGTGGCGCGCGCCCGCGCCGCCGGCATCGGGGTCCCGATCATCCCCGGCATCATGCCCATCACCAATGTGGCCCAGATCGAACGCTTCACCAGCATCTGCGGGGCGACCATCCCCGAACCACTGCTCAGCGAACTGCGCCGGCTACAGGACGATCCGCATGCCGTCCTGTCGATGGGCGTCGCCCACGCTACGGCCCAGTGCGTCGAGTTGCTGCAGCGCGGGGCCCCGGGCATCCACTTCTACACACTCAACAAGTCCCCCGCGACCCGCACGATCCTGACGGCGATCCGGGCCGTCTATCCGCCGGCCAACCAGCCGGCCGGCTCCTGAACGCCGCCGCCCGGCCCACTCCCATTGACTGGCAGCCGCGTCCCTGAGGCAGTACGCTGTTTGCCTGCCGGGGGCGCTGTGCCGCCCCGGCTCGTCGCCCGCAGTGAGCGCAACGAGGGCAGTCATGGCCGGTGCTATCGCCGAAAAAGTCGCCGCCGACATGAGCGCGGCATCCTGGATTCGCCAGATGTTCGAGCAGGGCCAGCACATGAAGGCCGAGTTCGGCGTGGAGAATGTCCAGGATTTCTCGCTGGGCAACCCCAACGCCGAACCGCCCGAGGAGTTCTTCGCGGCCCTGCGAGCCGTGGCAGCGGAGCGTCACCCGGCCCTGCACCGCTACATGTCCAACATCGGCTTCGAGGAGACGCGCGCCGCGGTGGCGAGCTTTCTTAGCACGGAATACGGCCTGGAGTTCGGCGCCGCCGACGTGCTCATGACCAGCGGGGCCGCCGGCGGCATGAACGTCGTGCTGCGCGCGATCTGCAACCCGGGCGATGAAGTCATACTCCTGGCGCCGTTCTTCCCCGAGTACCGCTTCTACGTCCAGCAGGCCAACGCCCAACCGGTGATCGTGCAGACGGATGAGCAGTTCGAGCCCGACCTGGCGGCCATCGCCGCCGCGCTGACGGAGCGCACACGCGCCATCATCATCAACTCCCCCAACAATCCCTCCGGCGCGGTCTACTCGGAAGAGCGCTGCCGCGCCCTGGCGGAGCTGCTCCGCAAGCATGACGGGCCGCAACATCCGATCTACATCCTGCTGGACGATCCCTACCGGCGGATCATCTATGACCTGGCGCGCTGCCCGACGCCGGCCCTGCACTACGACCGCACGATCATCGTCTCCAGCTACTCGAAGGACCTGAGCATCGCCGGCGAGCGGGCCGGCTACATCGCCGTGCCCCCAGGCGTTCCAGCCCGCGAACAAGTGCTAGGTGCGCTGGCCATGCTTAACCGCACGCTGGGTTTCGTGAACGCTTCGGCCGTCATGCAACGCATCATCGCACGCTGCGCCAGCGCCATGTGCGACCTGCGCTTCTACCGCGAGAATCGCGACCTGCTCTGCAATGCCCTGCGCGACTTCGGCTACGAGCTCATCGTCCCGGGCGGGGCTCTGTACGCGTTTCCCAAGACACCCGATCCGGATGACGCCCAATTCGCCAACGTTCTGCTGAAGCACCGCATCCTGGCAGTTCCGGGGCGCGGCTTCGGCCGGCCCGGGTATATGCGCCTGGCGTTCTGTGTCGATCGCCAGACCATCGAGCGCGCCCTGCCCGGCCTGCAGGCAGCTATCAAGGAAGTGCGGTGAGTCTGACGCGCACCTGATTGCCGCGCGCCCGTCTCCAGCACCCGCCGCACCAGGAAAGGCCGCCCGTGCGTTTGATCGTCGCTGTCATCAATAGCAAAGGCGGCGTCGGGAAATCGACCGTCGCGGTGCATGCCGCCGCTTGGCTGCGCGCCCAGGGCCTGCTGGTCGCGGCCATCGACGCCGACGCCCAGTCCAGCACGGCCGAATGGCTGCGCCGCGCCGAGCCCGAGTTGCGTGTCGAACGCTGCCCAACCTCCCAGGAAATCCTGGACCGCATACCGCGCCTGCGAACACTGTACGACGTCGTGCTGATCGACGGGCCGGCCGCGCTCAATACCGAAACCGTCACCATCGCCAGCCTCGCCGACCTGGTCCTCATGCCCGTCGGCCCCTCAATGATGGACGTCAGCGCTTCCTACCACACCGCCCGGCTGATCTATCGGCTGCGCTTCACGCCCGGGCGCCAGGGCCGGCCGCACGCCTTCGTCGTGTTCAACCGCGTCCAGCCGCGCACACGCCTGGCCCGCGTGGCCGCCACCGCCATCCTCAAGTATGGCTTCCCCGTCGCGCATCACGCCCTGCAACTCCGCCAGGCCTACGCCGAGGCCTGCGGCGAGGGCACCGTCGTCTGGCGCATGGGGGCCCGGGGCAACGCCGCCGCCGATGAGATCCACGCCCTGTTCTCGCAGGTCTTCGCCGGCGTGCTCCAAAGCCGCCTGGCGCGCTGATGGCCCGGCTGCCACGGCGGCACGCCGGCTTCCACAGCGGCGCCCAGCCGCCTCACGCGAATACGCCGTGCAGATACCAGCGCTGCCCGCCAAAGTCGTGAAACACCCAGAACTGCTCGCCGGTCTCGACGCTGACACGGAAGTAGTCACGCCGCACATCCGGCCCGCGCCACCAGCCCGTCTCTAGCCGTTCCGGCCCGCGCGCCGCCACCACGACATACTCGCGCCCGCGACATGCCAGCCACGTCGGCGGGCCGTCCGGCACCCGCGCAATCACGCGCAGCGGAACCGGCCGGCTGAAAAGCCGCACCGGCCGCGCCGGCCCCGACACAACAGCGTCCGCCGACGCGCCGCGCATCTCGCTCGGCTCCTCGGCCGATGCGTACCGAAACGCCCGCTCAGGCTGATAGTCGTCCATCGCCCGCGCCCGCCGCACTGCCGCCCCGCCCAGCCGCCCAATTAACCGGTCGACCAACTGGCTGAACTCCTCCCCTGGCTCGGCCGCGGCCGGCTCGAACAACTGCCCCTGCCCGGGCCGCCCAGGCGCAGTCTGACGCGCCACAAGCACCACGCCACACACGCCCACTGACAGGTCCACACGCTCCAGACGGGCAGACAACAAC
This sequence comes from uncultured Planctomycetales bacterium, assembly GCA_964550375.1. Classification (GTDB taxonomy): domain Bacteria; phylum Planctomycetota; class Phycisphaerae; order UBA1845; family Fen-1342; genus JAAYXS01. The sequence goes on from CAZJYX010000014.1 coordinate 92,285, forward strand.
CCAGCCACGTGTTCCGCCGCGCCCGTCGGCCGCGTCAGCCGGATTGCCAGCGTCACCGGCGGCGCCTGTTCACAACACAGCACACACTCCAGACACCACAGTGCCCGCCCGGACGCCCGCAGCCGCGCAAACACCTTCCCCAACAAACGCTTCGCCATCGCTTCAACCGCCGGGCGCGCCTGCACCGGCTGCTCGAACTCGCAGAGCGCCTGCACCACTTCTTCCGGCATGCGCGTGCCGATGCCCTCAAAAACCTCCCCCAACGCCTGCTGCAAACGCCGCACCACTGGCCGCCCGCACCGGCCCACCAACCCAGCCCGCGGCAACTCCAGCAGCCCGCCAACCGTGCGAATGCCCAGCGCACTCAGCCGCGCAGCCCCTGCCGCATCCAGACGCAGCGCCGCCGGCGGCAGCGGCGCCAACCACCGGCGCGTCTGCCCCGCCGGCACGATCGTGACGTCCTCCTCGCCCGCGTGCGCCAGCGCCCAGGCCGCCCCTACCGTGTCCGCGATTGCCGCCCGCGCGCCAAAACCCTGCCGCGCCAACCCCACCACCGCCTGCCGGGCCAGGTTCTCTTCGCCGCGAAAAAACCGCTCGCAACCCGTCACGTCAACCAGCAGAACATCCGGCTCAAGCACCTCGACCTGCGGCCCGAAGCGCGTCGCCCAGTCCGCCAGTTGCTCCAAAGCGCGCCGATCGCCAACGGGATCATCAGGCACCAACAGCACATGCGGCGCCAAAGCCAACGCCTGTGCCAGCGTCATACCGGGCCGCACGCCGAGCCGCTCGGCCTGCCCATCCCTAGCCACGACCACGTCGCTGACGCCGGCGCTGCGCGTCAACACAAGCGGCCGCCCGACCGGCACGGCGGCATCGACGCGCTCTCGCCGGGCCCGCTCGATAGGTAGCCGCGGAATGTAGATGCACAGTTGCCGCCGACCCGTCACGGTCATAACCTCGCATAATTCCCAGTGCCGCACACCACCTACATGCTAACATATACCAAACTACCAGGAAAGACCAACTACACGTGGATATGTGGTATTTTCCAGTAGCATGGCAATGCATAGCTGCGCCGCCTGGCAGTAGTCCTGCTTCCGCCGACGAGCTTCGGGCATTGTGGGCGTCCCGACTAGTTTTAGTCTTCTACATCCCCCACCCGCCCCTGATCCGCCGGTGCAACCATCAGAAGCAGGTGTGACGACCGCCCGCCCAGCGCGGCGCGTGTCCATCCTGTAATGGCCCGCGCCGTGTTCATGCATAGCCGCGTGCGGCACACGCGTGACGGGGCGGAATGGCACACTTCAGACTGCGACCATGTTCATCTGTGAACCCACCGTTTGCCCGCACTTTCTGAATCAACTTCACTCTGCCCGCGCTCACCAGCAGTCGCGCCGCATGGCACCACGTGTATGACTGCGAACCATTGCTGTCGTCATTTTGTCCGAGAAGTAGAGTTTGGCACTTGACGCCTGCTGCGCGCAAGGTTTAGTATTCCATCAGCCGTCGGCTGGGTATTACGGTCGTCGACGGCTGTTGCTTACTCACCTGAATATGGATTGGAGATGCGCCATGGCTAAAGGAAGACGCCGTCGGATTAAAACCGCCAAGCCGCGTGCCGCGGCCGCGCCCAAGCGTGCGAAGGGCGGGCGCAAGCCGGCTGCCCCCACAATGACGAGCGCCCTCGCCAGCTTGACTGAGGCCCGCAACCATCTGGTAACCCAGCGCGACGCGCTCGACGGGCAAATTGCGGTGATTGAGCGCGCCCTCGCGGACTTGGGCGGAGCCGCCCCGCGTGCCAGGATCTCGGTCCGCGCCGCCAAGCGCCCGACCGGCCGCGGTCGGCGCGGTGGCCGCCGACCCGGCTCGCTCAAGGACAGGATTGCGGCAGTTCTGGCAACTCGCAAAGGACCAATGGCCGTCAAGGACATCACCGCCGCCGTCATGAAGACCGGCTACAAGACGCAGAACAAGACTCTCGCCAAGAGCGTGGGTATCGCTTTGACGCAGATGCCCGAGGTTGCCAAGGTCCGGCGCGGCACGTTCAAGCTCAAGTAGCAGCCGGTCACGATTGGTCCGGTCGCCAACCGGTCAGATACACAGGTATGGGCGTCACAGGCGGTCGCGGGACTACCTGTGACGCCCCCCTTCTGCGAAGATTGCCCGTGACTCCGCTGCAGAAGTAGCGTCGCCCCTGAGCCGGCCCGCCGGGCCGGCTGGCCGACGTTGGCCGCCGAGGACTCCCTCGGGATCCCTTGCCCGCTACGCAATGCCCCGTCTTGCTGCGGATTGCCATGCCGCCCCGCTGCTGCGCCAGACCTGGCCTGACGTCGCGGGCCCGGTGCGGATATAATGACAGGACTATGGCTACAGACTTTCTTGAAGACCTACGCCGCCGTAACCTGATTCACCAGATCTCTGCGCCCGAGCTGGCCGCTGCGCTGACAGACGGCCGCGTCACCGGCTACATCGGCTTCGATCCGACCGCTGACAGTCTGCACGTGGGCAGCCTGCTGCCGCTGGTAACGCTCCGCCGCTTTCAGCAGGCCGGACATCGGCCGATCGGCCTGGTCGGCGGCGGCACCGGCCTGGTGGGCGACCCCAGCGGCCGCGAGTCGGAGCGTTCCCTGCTGACGCTGGAACAGCTCGAACAGAACCTGGCCGGCATTCGCCGCCAGGTGGAGCGCTTCCTCGATCTCAACGCGGGCGACGCCCTGCTCGTTAACAACGCCGACTGGCTGCGCCAGTTGAATCTGCTGGAGTTCCTGCGCGACATCGGCAAGCACTTCTCCGTCAACCAGATGATGGCACGCGATTCGGTCCGCATGCGCCTGGAGACACGCGAGCAGGGCCTCTCCTACACCGAGTTCACGTATATGCTCCTGCAAGCCTACGATTTCCTGGCCCTGTACGATCGCTACGGCTGCACGCTCCAGATGGGCGGCAGCGACCAGTGGGGCAACATCGTCTCCGGCAGCGATCTAGTTCGCCGCCTGCGCGGCGCGGAGACCTTCGGCCTGACCATGCCGCTGGTCACACGCTCCGACGGCAAGAAGTTCGGCAAGTCCGAGGAAGGCAACATCTGGCTCGACCCGCAGCGCACCAGCCCGTACCAGTTCTACCAGTTCTGGATCAACACCGACGATACCGACGCCGTGCAGTACCTGCGGTTCTTCACCGGCCTGCCGATCGCGGACATCGAGGAGCTGGCCCGCACCGTCGCGTCCGCGCCCGAACAACGCGCTGCGCAGCGCGTGCTGGCCGAGCAGGTCACTGAGCTGGTGCACGGCCGCGAGGCCCTGGCACGCGCGCAGCGGGCCACCGCCGTGCTGTTCGACAAGCACGCCGACTATCGCCAGCTCTCGGGGCAGGAGCTGGCCGAGGCGTTCCACGGCGCCCCGACGACCGCGTTCGACCGCACAGCGCTCGGCTCCCCGGCCGCCGACCTGACTGCCATCCTCGAACAGGTGGAACTCTACCCCTCGCGCGGCCGGGCGCGCAAGGACATTCCGGCCGGCGCCGTCTCCGTCAACAATGTCGCTGTGCGCGACATCAGCTACCAGTTGAGCGAACAGGACCTTCTGCCCGGAGACTTCATCATCCTCCGCAAGGGCAAGAAGACCTACCACGTGCTGAAGGTCGGTGCGGCCTAGCCGCGCCTGCCGGCCACGGGTTGGCTGCGGCCGGCGATTGCTATTGCGCCACAAGCAGCGTACCATCATGCTGGTGCTGGGGGTGGTCCGTCGCGACGGACATGAGATTCGGGCACGATCGGCCCGGAGACCCTTTGAACCTGATCAGCGTCGGGCCGCGCAGCGCGAAGGTCGTGCGGCGGCCGGCTGCGTAGGGAAGCGGCAACATGCCTGCTTTCAGCCGCCAGACCATATGCGAGTTGTCGGCGCAAGTTCGACCCGGCCCGCACTGCCCGGCCGATTCGGACCCCGCCTGTCTGCGCCAACAGCTTCCGGACGAGCCGAAGACCGGCGGTGCGCCTTGTCAACCATGCCGGACCGCGCGCCGCCACCGGGAGAGACGCCATGACTCAGCTTGAAGCCGCCCGCCGCGGCGTGGTTACGCCGGAGATGGCGCGCGTGGCGCTGCGCGAGAACGTCACGCCCGAGTTCATCCGCGACCATGTCGCCGCCGGGCGCATCATCATTCCCGCCAACATACGACACCTGGCGGGCTCCAGTGGACAGCCGCCATCCGGCGGTCGCCGGGAGCGCGCGTTCCCGACCGAGCCGATCGGCCATCCGGGCTGCGCGCCGCACGCGGCCCTCTGGGTCAACCAGACCGTGGCTCAACGCCGGGCAGCCCTGGGCGATCCGGCCTATTGTTGTGGCGCGCGGGCCGCCAAACGGCTGGACCCGATCGGCATCGGCCGGCCGATCACGACGAAGATCAACGCCAACATCGGCGCCTCGCCCGTCTCCAGCTCGACCTGCCGGGAGGTCGAGAAGCTGCGCTGGGCCCAGCTCTACGGCGCCGACACGCTGATGGACCTCTCGACCGGCGGCGACCTGAACGAGTGTCGCCAGCAGATCATCGACAACAGCACAATCCCGATCGGCACCGTCCCAATCTACAGCATGATCGTCAACCGCCCGGTCGAGGAGCTCGACCACGACATGATTCTGCGGGAAATCGAGCATCAGGCGCGTCAGGGCGTCGATTACTTCACGATCCACGCCGGCATCCTGCGCGAACATCTGGGCCTCGTGACGCGGCGCGTGTGTGGACTGGTCTCACGCGGCGGCTCGCTGCTGGCCAAGTGGATGCTGCGTCATCGCCGGCAGAACCCCATGTACGAGCTGTTCGATGAGATCAACGCGATAATGCGGGAACACGACGTCGCCTACTCGCTGGGCGACGGCTGCCGGCCGGGCTGCCTGGCGGATGCCAGCGATCCGCTGCAAATCGCCGAGCTGCACGTGCTGGGCGAGTTGGTGCAGCGGGCCCGCGCCGCCGGCGTGCAGGTCATGGTCGAGGGCCCCGGCCACATCCCGCTCAACGAGGTGGCCTGGAACATGGAGACCGAGCGGGCCGTGTGCGACGATGCGCCCTTCTATGTGCTCGGCCCGGTCGTCACTGACGTGTTTCCCGGCTACGACCACATCACCAGCGCGATCGGCGCCACTGAGGCGGCCCGGGCCGGGGCGGCGATGCTCTGCTATGTCACGCCGCGGGAGCACGTGGGCCTACCGCGGGCCGAGGACGTCAAGCAGGGCTGCATCGCCTACAAGATCGCCGCGCACGCCGGCGATATCGCCCGCGGCGTGCCGGGTGCCCGGCGCTGGGACGACGACATCAGCCGGGCCCGCGCCGCTCTGGATTGGCAGCAGCAGTTCTCACTCGCGTTCGACGGCGAGACGGCCAGTCGCCTGCGGAGCGACGACCTGCCCGACGACTCGGACTACTGTGCCATGTGCGGACGCGAGTGGTGCAGCCTGCGCACCAGCCGGGACGTCCAGGAGATGGCCCGCCAACAGGCCGCCGACACCGAAGAACCGCTCGACGCCGCGCGGTGAACCGCACGCGGCGTAATGACTCTCACGGTCCCGTAACAAGGCCGTCGTCGGCCAGTTGACTCAGCCGCCAGCGCGCCAGGTGAAACTCGTTCATCGCGTCCGGCGGAAACTCGTCCGGATCAAGCATGAGGTCCGTCGCGACGCATTGCTCAAACCAGCCGCGCGCCGCCTCCGGCTCGCCGCGCAACAGGCAGCTTTCGCCCGCGTAATAGTAGGCCTCGCAAATCCGGCGCAGATCCCCTGGCGTGGCCAAGCTGGCCAACTCCGACGGCGCCGACTCACCAGCCAGGCAGGCATAAACGCGCGCCAGCCAGCCGCCGGCCACAAGTCCCGCGCGCGCCTGCACCAGCACGTCTTGCGCCTCCGCGCGAATGCGCTCGGCCGCCGCTCCGTCATCAGCCTGCTCAAGTAGACGCGCCTGGTCTTGCAGCAAGATGAATAGCCGCGCGTCCGCGAGATTGGGAGCCCCGCGCTTCGCTATGAACGTGCGGTAATCTGACGCTGCGGCGTCCGGCCGTCCCAACATCCACAACGCCGTGGCGCGCCCATATAACACCCAGTACGATCCGCGCGTGGCGTCCGCAGCCCGCGTGTAGTCTGCCAAGGCACCGGCCAGGTCGCCCTGACACATACGGGCCGCAGCTCGACAGCGATTCCCCCGAGCATGGTCCGGAGCGCGATCCAGCACCTGCTGGTAGACTTCCACGGCCTCGTCCACCCGCCGCATCGCCAGCAGCGCGTGGCCCATCAGCGCCGCCGTGTCAACCGGCTCGACGCCGTCATCAAGCAAAGACCGCGCAACTGCCAGGACGGTATCATAGTCGTGCAGCAGCGCGCACAGGTCGGCCAGCCGCCAGCGGGCCAGCACGTGAGCCGAATCGCGCGCCAGCGCCTGCTCCGCGTAGCCACGCGCTTGCTCCAGATCCAGCGTGGCGAACGACAGCACATACGCGGTTTCCGCAGTGGGCGGCACGCCCCGAAACGCCCGCGCCCGTAACTCACGCGCTTGTTCGCTCCGACCTATGACCTCGTAAAGCTCCGCCGCCAGGGCACAGTAGGCCCAGCATGAGTGCTCCTCATCCGTCCACTGCAGCAACTGCTGAACTGCTAAGGCGATGAGAGAGTTGTCCTCGGTCTCACGCCCGATCTCGAAGCGCGCCCGCGCCAATAGCAGCCGCGTCTCGGGCAGTCCAATACCCGCGTGCGACATAGCCTCAGCCGGTCCAAGCACCTGTCTGGCACGCCCGCGCTCCAGGTCGAACTGCAGGCGGA
>CAZJYX010000015.1:0-94035 GCA_964550375.1 uncultured Planctomycetales bacterium
CAGCTTCGGCGATGACTATCCGGATGATCTGACGGAAGGCTTTGCGCTTACGGGCGTTGGCGAGTTCGCGACCGTCCAGTACTTTGGCGGCGAGATCCTCGTTATTCCCGAGCCGGCCACGCTGGTTCTGCTGGCGCTTGCCGGCCTGGCCTTTCGGCGGCGCTAGGCATCGTTGCACCCCGGCCGTGAACGCTAAGGGCGTTTGCGGCGCTGGGCGCTAGGAGATCGACAGGCCGCGCTTCGGTTCACGCAGTCGAGGCGCGGCCTTCTCTTGCGCTGTGAACCTGCGGAGCATTTGCGCTGTGAATCTATGAGCACAGAAGTTCACCTGTTCGCAGTACTTGCGGGACGTTGGGGGTGGGCGTTGGCCGGTTTGGAGGCAGGTTCCCCGGGCATCGGCGATCGTGCGCAGCGGCTCATGGCCGCGAAGGCGCAGCGTGCGGCGCCGTCGCCGCGGAATGCAGAACGAATCCGGCTGCAGTGCCCGGCACGAGCCGCAGGAACACGTGAACCCTGCGGACGGCCTTGCCGTCGCCGGCTTCGGTGGCCGCGAAGAAGGCGGTTGATTGCCCCGGGACAAGTACGTGCGTTATCGGTCCTTCCCGAACGCGCTGTGCCTCGTCGAGCCGCCATTCCCAGCGCACCATGCGCCGGTCCCGCTCGTCGCAACCATCCACCCACACCCCCACGATGTTCTGCGGATCGATCAGGCTGATGGCCAGCCGCAGGGCGCCAAGCCCGTCCACGCCGAACATCACCCCGCCGAATTGGTGCTCGGTTGAAGACGGATCGCCCTTGACGTGACAGCGGATGCCGCCATCGGCGACCGGCTCCAGATCGACAGATTCACTGGCCCCGACACGCGTACTCGCCAGGTCGTCCGCGTGAGTATCTGTGAAATTAACAGGGGTGAAATCGAACTCGTCTGCCGCGTCGGGAGGCCCGAAGTACTGCGCCGCCTCGGCGCGGCGCAGGACGAAGCCTGCACGTGTCCCCGGCTCGATGCGGATAAATACCTCGATCGTCCGGACATCGGCCGCTGGAATCTCGCTTGTAAGCCGGAAATAGCCCATCGGCTGGCCCGGCACAAAGACCAGCGGATCGGGAAATTCCTCCATGCGCTGGCGCGGATTGATGCTCCAGTGCCAGCGCATCAGTTGCTCGCGCTTGCGTCCGTAAGCGTAAACGTACAGATTGCAGACGTTCTCCGGATTCGTCAGGCTCAAGCTCAGGCGCAGGGCTTGAAGTCCGGCCACGTCGAACCGCACGCCGCCGTATTGGCTTTCCTGGCTGTCCGGATCGCCCGTGATCTCGCACCATAACCCCTCATCCGAGCGCTCCAGTTCGACCTGCAAGCTGGCCCGCTTCCAGCGACTCAAATACTGGCTGAGATCGCCGGCGAAAGAGACCGGCTCGAGCTCGAACCCGGACACATCCGGCGGTTCGGCTGGGAACGTCGGCCGGTCGATGATCTTCAGCGGGTGGGGTGGGGCTTCCGGCAGAATCTTAAAGACGCTGGCGTAGTAGCTGCCGCCGTGATTCTCGGCTCGGAAGACCTCGATCCAGTTGGGCGGCGGCGTCGGATCCGGCGCGTCCGGCCGCCGATGCATGTGCCCTTGTTCCAGATGGCTGACCACCACCCAGCCGGCTTCGGCAGCGCGGGCTTCCTCAAGTGTGCCAATGCCGCCTTTGATGCGTTGGAGGCCATGCAGGACGTCAAACATTCGCTTGGTATAAAACGGCACCTCGTGCGTGATGTCGAAGTAGATCGTGTCCTTCTCTGCGGCGGCGGCCATTACGTAATCGTACGCGCACCGAACGACTTCCCCGCGAAAACGCCCGTGCTGCTGCCATTCCGGCCGCAGTGCCGCCGCAGTGGCCGCGAGCAGAACCAACCCGACCGCGACCGTCATCCCGCGCGCCCAGCGCCGCGGCAGCCAGGAAAGCAACGCTTGCAGCCCCGCAACCGTGAAGATGATGAACAGCGTGGAGAGCTGCAGGGAATAGCGCTGCGTCCAGTTCATCCATTTGGTCGCTTCCAACCAGATGAACGTCTGCGTCCCAAGCAAGAGCAAGAGCAACACGCGCGCCGGCGTGCGTCTGCTCCACAGTGCCGCGACGACCAAAACCGGGAACGCGAGCACGGCGTAGCCCAATACCCATTGCTGGCACAGATACTTGTACGCCTGATGAAAAACCTGAGGATACGGATAGGTCGGGGTACGCGTGCCGTACACTTCGAACAACCGGTTCAGCGTGAGCCGCCAGTAGAAGAGGAAATCGCCGATTGCCCACCAGTAGAAGCAGCCGACGATAACCTGAATCAGCAGGAAGCCGCAGAAGATGTGGATTATTCGCCAATCGACGCGTCGCCGCGCCCAGGTGGAATAGACCGCCCACAGCCCGAGCGGGCCGAACATCATCCAGCCGACTTCTTTCACGTACTGCAGGTATCCGAGCGTCGCGCCCGCCGCCAGCGCCCACAGCCAGCGCCGCTTTGCGGCCTGCTCCGAGCGGATCAGGAACAAAAGGAATACCGCGTACACGGTTGCGAAGATGTTGTCCTGCAGGCACACAGTCGCCATGTAGGCGTCGATCGGCACACACGCCCACAGCCACGCCGCCAACACCCCTCCGCCAGGCCCCGTCAGCGTGCGACCCAACGCGAAAATGACCAGAACGCCGGCCAGACTGAACATCAGCGGCACGAGCACGATCGACCACTCGTGAACGCCAAACAACCGCATCGACAAGGCCAGCGGCACGTTTACGCCCAGCCGCCGGACATTCGCGCTGCCCCTTAGCCCGCCCTGGAAGGCGTCGATGGTCTCGGGCGCCAAAGGGATGTGATCAGCCCGAATGACCTCCGGTGAGACGATCCGGTACGACGCATGGCAGTGGCTCAGGTCGTCACTTGCGATCAGGCCGGTGTAGAAGTAAAGCCGGATGGCCAGGGCGACGAAGACCGCGGCCGCCAGCAGTACGATCTCCCAGCGCATCACCGACGATCGTGCACGCTGCGACCCGGAACCACCAACCGGCGCGACCGTGCCCCGGGCCTCCTGAGCATCCATGTTCTTCCGGGCTCCTCACAATCGGGTATCGCCCGCGGTGCCGCGGGCAGAATGCAGAGACGACCGCGTCGCGCTGAACGCGAGTTCGTCTGGGATCACCGTTCACATTCCAGGATAATGTGCGTCCAGGGGATCGACAACATGTCGTGGCGGACCGAAACGCGGACTTGCGGAAACGCGCGCGCCGCGAGCGCTTGATAGCCTTCAGGCCGGCGTACGCTGCGCCCGCGATCCAGGCCGATCAATAGCCGCGCCAGCCGCGACTGGTCGTCTGTGTAGCCCGGATCCCAAGTCACGAGTCGCCCGCCGGCGCGCAGCGCGGCGTGGGCCAGCGTGAACAAACGCGCCGCTTCGTCGTCGTCCAGGTGATGCAGCACGCCAATCGCCAGCACGAGGTCGCAGGGCGGGACTCGCGCCAGCGTCGCTTGGTCCACCCGATCCGCCCAGAAGGAACCGCGCTGTCCAAACCGCTCACGGGCGCGGGCGATGTACTTCTCATTCGGATCGAAACCAAAATACTGGACGTCGGGAAGCGTTTCGAGCACGTGGGCCGTGCCGCAGCCGATGTCCAGCACCCGATCGCCGACCTTGGCCCGGACGTAGTCCCGCGCGAATGCCTCCCGGCTGGACGGCCGCGCGAGGAAGTCCTGCAGCCGTTGGTAGAGCCTGGCCGAGGACAGCAGGCTGTAGATCCCGGTGGTTCGCTGCGCCATTGTGGTTGCTCCGGGCCGGCCGTCACGGCGCCGCCGAGCCGCTCGCAGTCGCCCGTACGGCCATGACGCCCGACCAGCCGATCCCGCTGCCCGCGAGAGCAACAACGCCGACTCCGGTCGTAACCAACAGAAACCACGCGTGCATCATCAACGTCAGTCCTAGGGCGCTGTCACGCGTGACGCCCAGCGTAATCAAGGTTGCGGTCGCGAAGAACTCGTACGTACCCACGAACCCCGGAGCAGCCGGCGCCATCATGCCCAAGCCTAGCACCGCCACCACCAGCGTTCCACCCGCCAGCGAAAGCGGCACACCCATCGCGGCCGCCAGCGACCACACCAGCGCACCTTCCAGCGCCCAGAGCAGCGCAGTCAACGCCACCAGCATTGCCAACCGGCGCAGGGATCGGATGACGCTCAAGCCCTCGGCCAGACTCGTGAACAACGACTCGATCCTGGAACCGAGCGCCGGCAGCCGAGCAAACCCACAAACCGTGCGCGCGATCCTCTGACAAACGTCCGGACGGCGATGCAGAAACACCAACATCAACACGCCGCCGCCCAGCAACAGGCCGGAAATCGCGGCCAGCCGCTCCAGCCAGGGCGCCAGGTCCAGGAAAAAGAGCGACAGCACCACCACCGACAGCAGCGCGATGCCGTCCAGGGCCTTCTCCACCCCCAGGGTCCCCAGCACCCGACCCGCACTGTGCAGCGAAGGATCGCCCGAAACGAGGAAACACCGCAGAACGTCGCCGCCCCGGGCCGGGAGCAGGTTGTTCGCCAGCAGACTGATATAGAAGGCGCGCCCGGCGAACCAGAAGCCCGGACGATGCTCGCGCGAGAACATCCACTGCCAACGCCACGGCCGCAGCGGGAGGGTGGCGAGTGAGATCAACAGCGGCACCAACAGACAGCGCGGCGTAGTCGCCGTCACCTGCCGCCACGCTGCGGAGATGTCAAATCGCAGCAGAACCAGCCACAGCAGCCCGCCGCCGAGCGCCAGTCCGACGATGCTCAGGTAATAACGAGATTTGCGGGCTTCCGACGCCATCCTAGGGCACCGTCTCCCGTTCCTCACGCCGCCCCGACAGCGGCGCACCCACGGCGGCCTCACCGGCCGCGCGCGTCGGCCGCGGCGCCGGACGATCTTGATCGAGATGCAGGGAATCTTCGATGAAGTATTGCGGTCGCCGGCGGGCCGCCTCCAACGTCCGCCACAGATACTCGCCCAGCACGCCCAGCATCGTCATCTGCACCCCGCCCAGCAACAGCACGATCACCATCGTCGACGCCCAACCCTGGATCGGCTGCGCTGCGGCCAGCCGCAGTACCACGATGATCAGGGCGTAGAGGAACCCCAAGACGCTGCAGGCCATTCCCAGGTAGGACATGAACCGCAGCGGCACATACGAAAACGACACGAACGCGTCGGCAAAGGCGCGCAGCTTGCGTTCGATCGTCCACTTCGAGACGCCGTGAGCGCGGGCCTCCTTCACGTATGGCACCTGATCCTGGCAAAATCCCAGCCGCACGATCTCCCCCCCCAGGCTGGCGTTGGCCCCCACGGACGCCAATAGTGCGTCGATCACCTTGCGGTCCAGCAGCGCGAAATCGGAGCCGCGCGGCGGCATCTTGACATTGCCGACGTGGCGGAGCAACCAGTAATAGGCGCTCCCCAAGGCACGTTCGAGCCAATGAATGCCCCGGCGTTCCGCGCGGGTCGCCCAGACGATGTGGCTTCCCGCGCGCCACCGCTCGAGTAGCCGCGGAATCAACTCCGGCGGATCCTGCAGATCAGCGGCGAGAAACACCGCGCACTCGCCCCGCGCCCGCTCGAGCCCCGCCAGAATCGCCACGTGGCTGCCACTATTCGACGCCAGGCGCAGATACTGGAACTCCGGGGAAGCAGCGCAGGCGCGCTTCAGCAGTTCCGGCGTCGCGTCGGTCGAATGATCGTCCACCAGTATGAATTCGAAGGCGAAGTCCGGTTTGCTCCCGACCATCCCGCGCAGCCGCGCAAGCATGGCCGGAATCCCGGCTTCCTCGTTGTACACCGGTATAACGACGCTGACCTGCAAGCTGAACTCCGTCGCGCGGCCTTTCACCCGGACCCTTTCAGGCGGCGCTCACACGTTTGAGACACGTTCCACTCGCAAACCCACTCGCCACTGACGATCGTAACGGCGAATTCGCCTGGCATGTAGCCGTGCCGATCCCATCCGAGCTTCTCCGCAGCATGGCTATGCCGCCTCAGCCAGTCGCGACGGCAATCGATGCCGTACCAGCGATCCGCACGATCCACCGTCACCCCTTGTCCAGCAAGGTGGCCAGATTGCGTCCCAGGACATTGGCGGTCTTATCGTCGGGCAATCCCGCGCCGAGCGCGCGGAGGTCCGCCACGGCCTCGCCGATGCCGATCTCCGGGAAATCCGACCCGGAAGTCATGCGCCGGTCAAACGTCCGCAGCAAATATGCCAGGTCGACCGCAACCGAACTGCCTTGGTAGCGCCGCAGCGTGAAGGAAGCGTCCAGCCACGCGTTGGCGCACTCGCGAATCGCCCAGGCCAGTTGCAGCATCCACGGCCCACCCGCGTGCAGCAACACGAACGTCAAATCGGGATGACAGCTCACCAGTTCGTGCAGCGTATCCACCGGCGGCTTGCGCAGCCGCCCACCCGCGTGATAGAACAGCGTGTCAAGCCACACGAGCTTGTGTTCATGCCACCCGGCCAGCTCCTCCAGCACCGCCGCTACGCGCGGGTCAAGCGGATCATAACGGTTCAGCCGCGGATGCAGCTTGAGCACGCGAAACGGCGCCCCGCGCAACTCCGCCCTGAACTCGCCCGCGGCGGCCTGCGGCGTCGCATGCGCCGCCGGATTGAAGGAGGCCCCCGCAATCAGCCGCCCGGGATGACGGGCACACACGTCGAAGACGAACTCGTTGGGAATGAAACCGGCAAGCGCCACCACGACCGCCCGTTCCACGCCGGCGGCGTCCATCTCGCGCAGCAGGCGCGCTTCGCGCGCGTCGTGACTCGTGTTGAACCAGCGGCCGTCGGGCGTGACATGCGTAAGCGAATCAATGATCATGGCCGCCTCAAGCCCCCCGCTCAGATCACGCTCCCGCGGTCAGGTTACATCTGGCGCCGCAGAAAGACTACGAAGCACTGCGACAGGTTCAGCGGAATCAGGGGCTTCACAAATGTATTGAGCATCAGCCGCCATTGACGCTCCGCGTCCGTCAGCCGGCCGTCCGGCCGCTTGAAGTACCAGGCAATGTGGTCCTCGCCGTTGTAGCCCTGGATGCCGAGCACGTCCAGCCCGTTCTCCAGGAACAGACGCCTCCATGCCTGCGTCGTGCGGAATTGCGTGAGACCCTCCTGCCCCTGCTCTTCCGACTCGCCATAGGCCAACGCCCGCCAGATTGAGCCGAGGTAATACTGGTTCGGCACGATCACCATGGCCTTGCCGGTCCGCTTGAGCACACGGGCCATCTCGCGCACCGCCTGCTCAGGCGCGGCAAAATGCTCCATGCTGCCCAGGTTTACGCAATAATCAAACTCCTCGTCGGGATACGGCAGTTCGTACGCCGAACCAAGCTGCAGCTCCGCCTGCGGTGCGCGCCGCGCCGCGAGCTCAAGCGCCACGGACGAGAAGTCCACGCCATTCAACTGCAGCTTCGGCAGGGCCCCGGCGGCGGCCTCCAAGAAGAAGCCCTGGCCGCAGGCGATGTCCAGCAAGCGCAGTCCCTCGCCGGCCCGCGGGATGTTGAGCCAGTCGCAGAACGCAGCATAATCCTCCTTCGGGAAGCGCAGCTCGTCATGCTGATGCAACTCGTTATAGGCCTGCTGTCGGCGTTGCTCCTCGTTCATCCATACCGCTCCCTGTAGGCCGCACCACGGCGGCTTATCGCGCGCAAACCCTGTGTTTCCCGCTATTTTTCGGCGCCTGAAAGCTCGGCGAGAGTATACGGTTGCGCAATGTGACCGTCAACGTACCGCGCTCGTATCCGACCAACAGCCTCGTCCGCATTGCGCGCCGCCTCCGCCAGATTCACCCCCAGCACCACGACGAAACCCGCCCGGTCGGCCGTGGTCCGCAAGCGGTGAACGCGATCCCCGGGCCCGACCGTCACATCCACGTCGATCAACGCCGAAGCGGCGCGCAGCTCCGCCGGAATCTCCACCGCCTCGATCTCGCCCGGCGGCAGAATCACGAAGCGATAGTCCGCCCCGCGCCGCTCGGTCGGGCGAAACCCGCTCGGCGGCAGCCCGCACGCCATCCGGCAATACTCCCCGAACTCGTCCACCCCGCTGACATGCCGCGCGATCTGAGGCGTATGCCCGCCGCCGCAACGCGCCCCCAGTTCCATCAGCACCGGACCCGCCGGCGTCAGGCAGAACTCGACGTGGGCCACTCCCTGCGTCAATCCCAGCGCCTCCGCCGCCCGCGCGCACATCTCGGCCGTCAACGCCTCCTCGTCCGCCGTCAGCGGCGCGGGATACTGCACGCTCAGATCAACACGGTACGGCTCCAGCGATTTCACCTTCCGGCTCGTGCACAGAACCGACGTCCGCCCCTCCCAGATCAACACCTCCGAACTGTGCTCGCTGCCGCGCAAGCGCCGCTCGATGACGACGGCGCTGCCCTTCAATCCGCCCGCGGCCGCAAATGCGAAGGCATCCGGGACTTCCTCCGCCCGCTCCACGATGCGCACCCCGCGCGAGCCGCCGAAACTCTGATCCGGCTTGAACACCAGCGGGAAGCCGAGCTCGTCCGCCGCGGCGTGCGCTTCAGTCTCGGTGCTGACAACCTGGAACTCGGTGGAAAACCGCCCCAGCTCCGCCCAGCAACGCCGCATCGCGGCCTTGCTCGTCGCGTTGGCCGCCGCTTCCCGCGTGATCGAGGCCAGCCCCAATCGGGCCGACAACTCCGCCGCCGGCCGCACCCCCGCCTCCGCCATCGAAACCACCCCGTCTATTCCACCGGCCTCGGCTATGGCCCGCTGCAGCCCGTCAACGTCTACCAGATCGATGCCCCAACTCTGGTCGGCAACGGCGAAGCCCGCGGCATTCGGGTTGCGATCCGCGACGATAGCGTGAAAACCCGCGGCGCGCGCCGCGCGAATCGACGGAACGTTGTAGCGGTTGCCCCCCAAGATCAGCAGGCGTTTTCCGGTCATTCGGATCCCGTTCAAACCAGCGCCGCACTTCCCACGGTGCCGGCACTGACTTTCTCACTCCGGCGCGGCCAGCAGCCGACGGTTGATCTCCTCCGTTACCCGCCGCACGCACGCCGCACCCGCCTCGTCATAATCGAACAATACCCCGCCTCGCCCGTCGGCCACACCGATCACGCGCGTGGGCTTGCTCACACTGTCCACGATCACGTCTCCAACTCGACCGACCGCGCCGCCCGCCACCACCGACACCCCGCCCATTTCGCTCCAACCCAGCGCCTCCTTGAGGACGCGTGCCGATTCGTGCGCCTGCTCCAAAGCGCCGGACAGCGCCGGCCAGATGTTCACCCGAATCAGCCGCGCCCCGCGCTGCCAAACCGCCTCCAGCGCCTCGGGTTTCAACCCGCCGATCCCGGCGTCGATCACGTACGCGTCCCGCCCCAGGCACGACGCCTGCTCGATCCCGAACCAAGCCGATCCCCGCGGCCAAACCGTCACCAGCCGTGCTTCTGCGATTCGCGCGGCGCAGCGCGCCGCCGCGCAGTCCAAGTGCTCGAAGGGCATCGCCTCCAGATGCACCGCGCTCTCCGGATCTCCGATCACCGTCACAACCGCGCCCCGCAAGTGCAGCCGCCACGCCAGCCGCAGGGCGCGCGGCTGGTCGCCCGCGATCACGATCGGCACCTGTACTGCCGTCTCGTCGAGCAGCCGGATTATCTGGTTCTCGACCGCGGTGATCCACACGGCGTCGTCGGAATACGTGAGCAACTGGCTGGTATTCAGCGTGGCGCGCGCGATCCGGTCACACGGCTCGGCCATGTAGCCCTTCTGATCCGCGTCCAGCAGCACCACGTCCACCGCCCCGTCCGCCGCCGCCAGGGCCGCATCCAGGCCGGCCCGGCTGCCGATTGTCACCGAACCGACCGTGTGCGCGACCGTCGTCTGAATGTTCCCCGACACTATGGAACGCGCCAGCGGCTTGGCGCTTTGGACGATATTCAACGTCGCGAACCGGCCCGCCTTGGTCGCGTGCGTGCGTATCGAGCGCACCAGCGCGGGCAAGTCATCTTCCGTTCCTAAGCGCCGCCCGCGCGCCCGGCCGAACGCCGGTATCGATATGCTGCGTCGCAGCTTCGACGCGGCAATCTCGCGACTGAGCCGTTCAAGCAGGTCGTCCGGCGCATCCACCTGGTCTTCTTCGCACAAGCGCACGATCAGGTCGCGCGAATCGATGCCGTGCCGGGCTGCGTGAGCGCGCACCTTCGGCGTAAACGACGAGTGGAAACCGGCGTACCCCGCCGTGATCGCCAGCGGATCCAACCCGCGACTCCGCATTAACGGTCCGATCAGATTGCGCCCCGCGTCCAGCGCGGCCGTCAAATCCACGTGCGGCAAGTAACCGCTCTTCTTCAGGATCGCCGCCAACGCCTCCGTCTTGGCGTTGCCGGCCGAGCGCCCCATGCCGTGCAACGACGAATCCACCAGCACCGCGCCCAGTTCGACGGCCCGGAGGCTGTTGGCGACGGCTAGGCACAGGTTGTCATGCCCGTGAAACGCCAGCGGCACGTCGGTTGCGTCCCGCACCGCCTGAAAATACGCCGTCACGTCCCTGGGTACCATGCCCCCCGCGGAATCAACCAGACACAAAACGTCCACGCCCCAGTCGCGCACCCGCGCCGCCAGCGCCCCGAACTCCACCGGCGTTACCGCGTAAGATTTCATCGCGTTGTAGGAGACCAGCAGGCCAAGCTCCTTCGCACGCTCGATGGCCCGCCGTGCTTCATCGACCTTGGTCGCGTCCGCCCCGACGCGCACGAACGACATCCGGTGCCTGACCGCCAGCTCCAAATCCGACAGCCGCCCGATCCCCGGTATGAAGAACATACCCCACCACGCCGTGTGCAACGCTTCCGAAGTTGCCGCCAGGTACTCCTCGTCAGTCGCGGCGGCCACGCCCTTGCCGGACTCGGAGGCGTGCAATCCCAAACCGTGCCCGACCTCGATCCAGCGAAAGCCGACCGCCTCCAGCGCCGCCGCGATCGTCGCGGTGTCCTCCGCCGTGAACTGGAAGTCGATCAGGTACGACCCGTCACGGAGCGTGACCTCCAGAATGTCGGGGCCGGACTCCAACGCTAGCATCGCATGACTTCTTCGGCCACGGCGGCGATCTGAGCCGCGCTCAACTCGGCGTACATCGGCAGCGAGAGCTCTTCCCCGGCCACCCGCTCGGCCACCGGGAAATCACCCGGCTGGTATCCCAGATCGCGATGGATCGGCACCAGATGGACTGGATCGGGATAGTGCTTGCCGCTCTGGATCTCCCGCTCGCCCAGCGCCGCCTGGAGCTGGTCGCGCTGCGGCGTGCAAATGGCATAGATATGAAACACGTGGCGCGCGTCGGGCCGCGTCGCCGGCAAGGTAACGCCGCCACCGGCCAGCAACTGCGTATACTGGGCCGCGTGGCGCCGCCGCGCCTCGGTCCAACTCTCGATGTGCCGCAGCTTCACCTGCAGCACCGCGCCCTGAAAGCCGTCCATGCGATAATTGTATCCCGGCAGCACGTGCTCGTATTTCCTCTTCTGACCCCAGTCGCGCATCATGGCAATCCGCTCCGCGGCCGCCGCGTCGTTCGTGGTTACGCAGCCGCCCTCCCCGTACGCGCCCAGGTTCTTGCCGGGATAGAAACTGAAGCAGCCGAGGTGGCCGATGCCGCCCGCCCGCCCGCCCTTGTATTCCGCTCCGTGCGCCTGAGCCGCGTCCTCGATCACCGTCAGGTCGTGCCGCCGGGCAATCTCCATGATCGGATCCATGTCCGCCGGCTGCCCGTAGAGATGTACCGGCACGATCGCCTTGGTCCGCTTCGTGATAGCCGCCTCCAGCCTGGTCGGATCCAACGTGTAGTAGGCCGGATCGCAATCGACGAACACCGGTGTCGCCCCCGTGTAGCGTATCGCCGCCACCGTTGCCACGAACGTCATCGGCGACGTAATCACCTCATCGCCCGGCCCGATGTCCGCCGCCAGCAGCGCCAGGTGCAACGCGCTGGTGCCCGAATTGACGGCGACGGCATGCTCGGTCCGGCAATAGGCCGCGAACTCGCGCTCGAACGCGGCGACCTCGCGGCCCAGCACGAACTGACAGCTCTCGCAGACGCCAAGTAGCGCCGCCTTAATTTCTTCCTGGATGGACTGATACTGCGCCTTGAGGTCAAGAAAAGGAACCATCGCACTCTCCGCGGTATTGATGCACCGGTGGCACAACCCAATCGCGCCGCCTCCAAAGTCATCCTAGGGTCGTGCTGCTGGACCGTCAACGCGGGCCACCGCCCGCCGCAACGCGTCCGCGACGAACGCCTGCTCCTCCGCCGTCATGTCGTGATACAGGGGGATTATGATGGTTTCATCCTGGGCCCGCTCACTCTCCGGCAGTCGCGCGCAGCTCCGCGGCGCGCAGTCGCAACCGCCCACCCGCCGCCCCACGCAGCCCCACGTCTCCCGCGGGTACGCCCCCTCGCGATGGGCGCACATCACGCCGCGCCGCGTCGCCACACCCTGATCCAGCATGAACTGCATAACAGCGCGCTGCTCGCAACCCGCCGGCAGCCGCACGCAGTAGCTCTGGAAGTTATGCCGCGCGTATTCGGGCACAAACGGCGCGCGCACTCCCGGTATCTCTCGCAGGAGTGCCGCGTACCTCTCGGCCAGCTCCCGCCGCCGCCCTACGAGCCCGTCCAGCCGGGTCACCTGCACGCGCCCCACCGCCGCCTGAATATCCGTCATCCGGTAGTTGTACCCCGGCTCGTCGTACGACTCGAACACCACCCGCGCCGACGCGTGACGCACACTGTCCGACACACTCATCCCGTGCTGCCGCAGCAGCCGCGCCCGCCGGTCAATCTCCGCGTTCGATGTCGTGATCATCCCGCCGTCGCCCGTGGTCAGAATCTTGCGCGGGTGGAACGAGAAGCACGCCACGTCCCCGTGCGGCCGGCCGATGCGCTCGAAGCGCCCGTCCCAGAGAATTTCACTTCCGCTGGCGCACGCGGCATCCTCGATCACCGGCAGACCGTGCCGCCGCGCGATCCCCAGAATCGCCGGCAGATTGCAGGGCAGCCCCATTTGATGCACCGGCATGATCGCGCGCGTCCGCTCCGTGATCGCCTCCTCGATCAACCGCGCATCCATGTTGAACGTGTCCGGCTCAATGTCCACGAACACCGGCGTCGCCCCGCAATACCGCACGGCGTTGGCCGTCGCGATAAAGGAATGGCTGACCGTAATCACCTCGTCCCCCGGCCGCACCCCGACCGCCAGCAGGGCCACATGCAACGCCGTTGTGCAGCTTGACATCGCGCACGCGCACGGCGCGCCCACCGCCGCCGCGAACTCCCGCTCGAAGGCCGCCACCTCCGGCCCCTGCGTCACCCAGCCGGACCGCAGCGGCCGCTGCACCGCCTCGCACTCTTCCTCCCCGAACGCAACCTTCGCAACCGGTATCATGCGCCTTTGCTCCGCCATGTCCGAGCCAACGTCCAATGCTTACGGAAGGAGCGAACGTCTCGCCCACGGCTTTCAGCCCGGATGCCGGGATTGTCGGGCGAGGGCGCCGAGGAGACAATCCCGAATCCCCGGCCGCGCATGAACCACCGGCTCGTAACCCATGACGGCAAAGGCGGTTTGTCGAGTGCCAGTGCCCGGCCCGCGCGAGCACGCCCCTGACTCAAATATCAGACCTGCCGTGACTTGTTTCATGCCACCGACCGCCCAACAGGTATTCGGTGATTCACCCCCCCTACCCCTGCGGCGGCATTAATCGCACCGCCGCACCGGCTCCCAATTCCGCTCAAGCTCACGCTGCAGCAGTTCCTCTGGCGTTTGCGGCAAGGACCGGTACCAGTCACGCAGCTTGCGCAGGCCCTCCGTCATCGGCGTCGTCGCCTCGAAGCCGACCAACAGCCGGGCCTTCGAGCTATCCGCCAACAGCCGCAATACGTCGCCCGGCCGCGGAGCGGCGTGCTCGAGCCGCGCGCCCGGCCGCTCGACGATCTCCGCCACTAGACGGCCCAGTTCGTTAATGGACACCTCGCGCCCGCTGCCGAGGTTGATCGTCTCGCCCACCACGCCCGCCGCCCAGCCCGCCGTCAGGATGCCGCGAGCGGTGTCGCCAACGTAGGTGAAATCCCGCCGCTGCGTGCCGTCGCCGAAGGCGATCATCGGCCGCCCCGCTATCGCCCGCAGCATGAACTTCGGAATCACCTCGCCGCTGTCGCCCTCGTGATGGCAGCGCGGCCCGTAGACGTTGAACGGGCGTACGACGACGGTCGGGTAACGGTACGTCTCCCAGTATGCCCGCGCGTAGCAGTCGCCCGCCAGCTTGGACGACCCATACACCGTCATCGGAAACGTCGGGTGTTCCTCGGTCATCGGCACGCTGCGGGCGGTTCCGTAAACTTCCGAGCTGGACACGTACACGAAACGTGACACCCCGGCCTCACGCGCCAGCCGCAGCAGCTCCAGCGTCGCGGTGGCGTTGACCTCGTGGTTCTCGCGCGGCGAATGGATCGAATGTCGCACGCCCAGACACGCCAAATGGAACACGACGTCAATCCCGCGCAGCAACTCCGCCATTCTCCGGTCGTCACGGATATCCACGCGCTCGAAGCAAATCCGCGCGCCCAGAAACTCGGCAATGTTCTCCCGCCTGCCGTTAACGAGATTATCAACAACGATCGTCTCGCTTACGGTGCGCCGCTGTTCGCCGGTTGCCAGCGCCTCCACGAGATACGAGCCGATCATCCCCGCCCCGCCGGTAATCAAGACGCGCTGTGAGTTTCCGCTCATCTCGTAATCTGCCTGCCGGAGTGCGCGGCACTCGAACCAGCCCCAACGTACTGCTGTCGCCGGACCGCGTCCCGTCGCTACGAGCCAAGGCCGGCCTGCCGCCGGTCGTCTTCAATGCAGCAAACGCATATCACCGTGTCTCGCACGGGGAGTTGTTCGCTGCCCCTAAAGCTCTACCATCTGCCCGTGCGCCGCGATCGACCCGGCCGCCGCCTCCAGAATCCGCACCACCCGCAAGCCCGCCCGTCCGTCGGTCAGCGGAGTCTTGCCGGTCTGCACGCACTCGACAAAATGCTTAGCCTCCACCGCCAGAGCCTCCGCGCGGTCAAACGTCGGCGCCCGCATCTCGCCGGTCCGATAATTGATGAAGATGTTCCGCTGCGCCTCCAGATCGCCGTTCAGCTCGATGCCCTTGTCGTAGATCTTGATCTTCTCGCTCGGCTCCAGATCGTCGTAGACGATCATCTTCTTGTCCCCGCCGATGAGCGTCTGTCGCAACTTGACCGGCGCCAGCCAATTCACGTTCACGTGGGCAATTCGGTTGCCCGAGTAGAACACCGTCAGATACGCCGTGTTCTCCGGCTGACCGTGCACGTGCGCGATCGCCGTGGCCGAAACCGCCCGTGGCTCCTCCGGCATCAGATAATCCATAATCGCCAGATCGTGCACCGCCAGGTCCCAAAGCACGCTCACGTCGCTCTGAAACAGGCCAAGGTTCACGCGCGTTGAGTCGTAGTACAGCACCTCGCCGATCTCGCCCCCCTCGATCAGCTCCCGTATCTTCCGCACCGCCCCCGTGTAGATGAACGTATGATCCACCATCAGGGTCTTGCCGGCCCGCTCGGCCGCCTCGATCAGGCGCCGGCCCTGCTCGGAGCTCTGCGTAAGAGGCTTCTCCACCAGAACGTGACGGCCCGCCTTCAGCGCCTGCAGCGCCAACTCGAAATGCGAAGCCACCGGTGTGGCAATCGCGACCGCGTCCACCGCGCGGTTCTCAAGCAGGGTGCGCGGATTGTCCGTAGTCTCGATGCCCGGATGCCGCAGCGCTGCCAGGTCGCGCCGCTGCCGATCCAGATCGCAGACGGCGACAACGCGTGCGTCCGGCGTAGTCGCAAAATTCCGCACCAGGTTCGGGCCCCAATAACCGTAACCGATCACGCCTATGCCAATCATGTCAAGTCCCTTCCTGATACGCTGCCCGGCGATTGGTATCATCTCAGCGGCCCTCTCACCCGCACCATGGGTGATTAGTGCGCAAATCTCATCGTGGCGGTCATCTCGTCCGCGCCAACACGCGGGCCGGCACGCCGGCTACCGTTGCCCCATCCGGCACGTCGCGCGTCACGACCGCCCCCGCTCCAATCATCGCGTCCGCCCCGATCGTAACCCCGCACATAACCACGACCCCGCTCCCGAGCGACGCCCCGCGCTTGACGCGCGTCGGGATGACCTCCCAGTCCGCCTCGGTCTGCAGCGCTCCGCCCGCCGTCGCCCGCGGATAGCGATCATTAATGAACATCACCCCATGCCCCACGAAGACCTCGTCCTCGATCGTGACCCCCTCACAGACGAACGTATGCGACGATACCTTGCACCGCGCGCCGACGGTCGCGTTCTTCTGGATCTCGACAAAGGCTCCGATCTTGGTCCCAGCTCCCACCCGACACCCGTACAAGTTCACCAGTTGGGGGTGAAAGACCTTCACATCGGCGCCAAGCTGCACATCGTCCGCAATCGGCATGAAAATAGTTCTCACGCGGGTCTTGCTTGCGCCTTCAAGGCCGCCGCCGGCGCTGCAGGGCCATACAGAACAAAGCAGCAGCCCCGCGCAAACCGGCACCCGTCGGCCGCGCCCTCAACTCGGTCAATCCAGCCGCCGATCCTAGCGGCCGACCTGCGCTCCGTCAATCCGCTGCATGCGCCGCCGCCAGGCGCCTACGTGCGGCTTACCGCGAACCCGTGGCGCTTTCGTCCGCCTTCCTGTCAGCCCATATTCTCGACGGTGCGCAGGACGTCAGCCGGCCGGCCGGTTTCCATTGACGTGATCACGAAGCCGGCCCGGTCTCCGGCCCGAACACGGATGAACACCTTCACCTCGCGCACCGCGGCGCCGCCAGCGGCCAGGATCGGCGTGAATTCCCCCGCCGGCTCCCCCGGCACGAGCAGGATCGGGACGGGCTCCTCGGGCAGCCGGCGCGTGCGTGTCGGCCGCCACTGCCAGCGCCACACCCTGGCCCGCTTGGCGTCGAGGCCGTCCACCCAGACCCCCTCCACCGCGGCCGGGTTCGCGAAGCCCATCTCGAACCGCAACGCCGCCGGCTGCGTCGTCGGGAAACGAACGCCGCCGTAATGACGGTCCTCGGGATCCTCACCCGCCGCGACCTCACAAGTGACCCCTTCCCCCTCCGGGAACACACGCACCAGCCGCGCACCACCCACGCGCGGATCGCGAAATCGCTCCTCGTCGCCCTCAAATTTCAGCGCCTGGAACTCCAACCCCGAAACATCCGGCAACGGCACGACGCGCTGCGTCGGCGGCAGGGGACACTCCCGACATAAGCGGAATTGCCGGCGCTGCCCGGCGGTCAAGGCGTTGATCAAGTCCACATGCCGCTCGGAAGACCAGATGTCGCGGATCGGCTGCGTGAACGCGTTGCCCAGGCCAAACTCGGCCTGCATGTCGTCGCAACAGAGCCCGATACTGCCATCATAATGCACAAGCAACCGTTCCAGCGGCCGGCTGCACGCCCCGCACGGGTAGGTCTGTTGCGTCCGTACCATCCGCTCATCGAAGCTCACAAACGAACGCGGATACACCGCGCCGACCTCGCTGAACAGCACGGGGATCCCGGGCAGCCGCGCGCGCCAGAAAGCCTTGTTCGCTTCCAGCTCGGCGGGCGTAGTGTAGTCATACAATCCCACGCACACATAATCGAACAGCTTCACCACCTGTGCGCACAAATCCGGCCGCCGGCGCAGCACGTCGCCGTTCGTGTGCTCGTACGGCCGCAGTCCGCGCTGCCGCGCGGCGCGGGCCATGTCGAGAATGCGCGGATCAAGGAATGGCTCGCTCAGGTGGTGAAAGGCGATCCAGCCGCGATAGCCCAGCGCCGCAAGCTGATCCATTATGGCCAGGGCGTGCTCGGTCGGCATACTCTGCCTGACCGCGGTGCCGGACGAATCGAAGCGCTTCCCGCTGGTGTCGCCCGTACGCGGACAGAAGAAGCACGAGCGATTGCACAGCGATTGCAGCTCGAGCAGAACCTTGTTGAACAGCGGCAGATTATCTGCGGTCCATTGGCTCATTGCGCCCTGAATGATCACGGACGAATGTGCGTAGCGTCCCAGCCCATCAGCATCGATCGGCAACTGAGTTGATTCTACCGTGACCCCTCCTTTGCGCCGAACACCAGCAGCCGAGCCGCAGTGCGCTGTCGCAGCGTGGCGGCCTGCAACACGCGTCTCCAGGCCGGTCGTGGCCAACCATGCCCGTGCCGGGTATCTCGCTCGAGCGCGTCGTCCGTGCCACCGCGAGAAGAATGCCCCACGCGCAAAGCCAGGCGCAATATGCAGTTGCAGCATGTTTCCCGATTGGGGGCCAACCGGGCCGACACCGGCCTTCAGGTCCGCACCGTGTACGGCGGGACATTCCAGATCGGGCCGTCGCGCGACATGGTTACGTGCGCCACGCCGGCGTCCTCATCAACGCCCACCAGCGTCGCGTCGAATAGCTCCGCCTCCCCCGGCCAGATGACGTCGCAACGCGCTCCGATGTGCTTCTTCAGTGCCATGGCCCGGGCCCGGTCCAGCGCCTTGAGCTTGTCCCCCAGCGCCAGGGGCAGGTGCCGCAGCTCCTCCTCACTCAGCAGCTCAATCGCGCGCAGGACCGCCTCCAGGCGCGGCGTCCACAGACGCGTGTTCTTCAATGACGTGGCCGTCGTTACCCGTGTCTTACCCCGAGCCGCCGGCCGCCCGCGCGGGCGCGGAGTCTCCCGTGGCGCCATTGGCAGTGTTCTCCAAGTCGCGCCGCAGCGCGCTGACCGTCTCGGCGGCATCGCCGAACAGCAGGATCGTCTTCGGGTTCTGGTAGAGCGGGTTCGGCACACCCGAGTACCCCGGACGCTCGTCGAGGTTGCAGATGATGACGTGCCGGGCCTCGTCCGCCCGCAGGATCGGCATGCCGGAAATCGGGGTGTTGGCGTCCGCGATGGCCGCGGGATTCACGACGTCGCACGCGCCGACGATCAGAGCGACATCCGTTTGAGTGAACTGGTCGTTCACGTCCTTCAGCTCACGAAGCTGGCCGTAATCAACATCCGCCTCGGCCAGCAAAACGTGCATGTGCCCCGGCATGCGTCCCGCCACCGGATGGATGGCGAACAGGACGTCCTTGCCGAGTTCGGTCAGGCGCTCGCCGAGCCGCACGACTTCCTCGGAGGCTTCCGCCAGCGCCATGCCATAACCCGGGATTATGATGACGCGCTGGGCTGCACGGAGCAAGGTCGCCGCCTGCGCGGACGGGTCGACCGGCTCCGTGATCACGGCGGCCGGTGCGACCGCGCTCGTCCTGGCGGCCGGCCGGCCGCCGTCAACATGCGGCCGCAGGCCCGCAAACACGCCCACCAACCCGCGATTCATGGCCTGGCACATCACGTGCGTCAGAATCGAGCCCGACGCGGCCACCGTGGCGCCGCAGGCGATGAGCAGCCGGTTGCCGATCGCAATCCCGCAGAAAGCGGCCGCCAGCCCGGCGGTCGCGTTCAGGAAGGAGATCAGCACGGGCATGTCCGCCCCGCCGATGCGGATGGAGAAAACCACGCCCAGAACGACAGCGCAGACGATCAGGGCCAGCGACGCCGCCAGCATGACGCCGGCGCTGCCGCTGACGCCGGCCCAAAGAGCCAGCACGACCATGACCGCCAGGTTGGCCACCAGCAGCCAGTTGTGGCCGGGCAGGATCGTCGGCGTTTGGCGCAGCCGATTGGCCAGCTTGCCGCTGGCGATCATGCTGCCGCTGAAGGTCGCGGCACCGACCACCAAGCCGAGCAACGCGGCGACCTCGGCCGTGCGCGTCGGCGGAACGGCGGTGTGGCGCGTCAGTTCGACGAAGGAAACCAGGAAGGCGGCCACCCCGCCCGCCCCGTGCTGGAACGCCACCATGGCCGGGATCTGGATCATGTTGACGCGGGCGGCGATCCAGGCCCCCACACTGCTCCCGAGCAGCGCGACGATGACCACCAGGGGCACGTTCAGCACCTGGTGCCGGTACAGGACGACCACCACGGCGATCAACAGGGCGGCAGCCGCGGTCAGGTTGCCGTGGCGGGCGCCGCGCGGCGTGCGGAACTGCGCGATGCCCGCGATGAGGACCAGAATGACTCCCAGGTCAACCAACAGTGCCGTCATACCAGCTCTCCGGCCGACCGCGCGGGCGGCCGGCCTCCGTGTCAAGCGCGCTTAAACGGCCGTATCCTTCTTGCGAAACATGCCCAGCATCCGATCGGTGATGACAAAGCCGCCAACCACGTTGAACATGGCGGTGATTATCGCGACGGCCCCAAGCACCTTCTCGGCCGCAGTGGTCTCCACGGAGAACAGCAGCAGCGCCCCGAGAATCGTCACGGCCGAAATGGCATTGGTCATGGACATCAGCGGGGTGTGCAGCATCTGCGGCACGCGCGAGATCAGCACGTAGCCGATGCCGAACGCCAGAGCGAAGATCACCAGCATCAACAGCAGGTCATACATGTCACGTCCTCAGTGCCAATGCCGCCCGTCCTCTCAGGCCGCGCCCATCGCCTTGAGGGCGCCCTGGTGGACAATGCGGCCATCGCGGGTAACCAGGGAGTGCTGCACAATGTCGTCGTCCAGGTTGAGGTTGCCCGGCCCGTTCCGGAAGAGGTTCTCGATGTAGTGCAGCATGTTGTGCGCGTACAGCCAACTGGCATCGACCGCCACCGAGCCGGGGATGTTGGCCGTGCCGCAAACGTATACGTCGTGCGCGACCACCTCGCGGCCGGCCTGCGTCAGGGCGCAATTGCCGCCCTGGTCGATGGACACGTCGACAATCACGGAGCCCGGCTGCATGTTGCGCACGGTTTCCTCGGTGATCAGGATCGGCGCAACCTCACCCGGCACCAGGGCGCTCAAAACGATGATGTCCATCTTGGGTGCCAGCGTGCTCATCAGGTCGCGCTCGCGGGCGATCCACTCCTCCGGCAGCGCGCGGGCATAGCCGCCCTCGCCCACCGCCAGGTTGTCCGGCACCTCGAAGCCAACGACCTGCGTGCCCTTGAGGCTGCCGGCCTCGCGCCGCGCATCAGCGCGGATGTCGATGGCCTTCACGCTGGCGCCCAGCCGTTTGGCCGTCGCAATCGCCTGCAAGCCCACCACGCCGGCGCCCACCACCAGCACCTCCGCCGGCTTGATGGCCCCGATCGCCGTACCGATCATCGGCACAAAGCGCGGGAAGTGACTGGCGGCAATCAGGACCGACTTGTACCCGGTCACCGTGCTCATGGAGGTCAGGGCGTCCATGGTCTGGGCGCGCGACGTGCGCGGGATGCCGTCCATCGTGAAGGCGGTGATGTTGCGGTCGCGCAGCTTGCGGATCATGTCGTGATTGGGCGGCGCGGCCGGGTGCAGGAATGTCACCAGCAGCGTGCCTTCGCGCAGCAACTCGACCTCATGGCGTCCGAGCTGCTCATTGAAGTAAGGCTGCTTGACCTTCAGCACAACGTCGGCCTGCTGAAACAGGCTGGCAGCGTCCGGCACAATCCGCGCGCCGGCGGCGACATACTCATCGTCGCCGCGAAAAACGCCGCGCCCGGCCGCCGACTCGACAATCACCTCGAAGCCCATCTCGACGTACTTCCGGACCGTCTCCGGCAGGGCGGCCACGCGCCGCTCCTCGGGCAGAATCTCTTTGGGTATGCCAATAATCATGGGAATCCTCATCCTTCCGGTGGCGACGTCGTACGCGACCCGCGGTCGTAGCGCGCCGCTCGTCGCTGTTACTCGATCGTCGGCAGTATGCGTCGCATGGCCTGGTGCAGCACGGGCGGATGCGGGGCATCCAGCAACGCATGCATCTGCGTCAGCACCGCCTGCTCCAGCTCGCGGTTGCGCCCGGCGCCCGCCGCACGCCCGGCCGCCACCAAGCTCGCCAATGCCTCGGCCGCCAGCACGCGCAGCTCGTGATACAAGTGCTCGTCGGTCATCAGCTCGAGCACCGCCGTCACGAGCTGCTCGCCGGGCCGGCGCACGTGCCGGATGGCCTCCAGCGCCGCCTCCCGCAGACGCCAGTTGTCCGGGTAGTGCAGCAACCGCACCAACCCCGCCTGGTGTTCGTCGATAGTCCCGTCACGCGTCAACTGGGCCAACTGGTTAAGCACGCGCCCCCACTCCGCCAGGTTGCCGAAGTCGTCTTTCTGCATGGGTATCCTGCTCCTGCGCTCAACGCGGCCGGCAACCGGCCGCTGCCGCGCACCATGGCGGCCGCCCGCGGCGCAACTCCGCACCACTGGCCGGTCAGCAGCGCCTCTTACGAACGCGATGATCCAAGCGTCTGCCTACATGAAAGGTAGCCGCGCAGCGCAACCACGGAAGTGAACCTTCGTGCCGGGCAGGGCATACTTAAGTATGCCTCCGCCCTTGCGCTGTCGTTCGCTTGCCCGCTCAAGCAGGCGGTTCGGCAATAACCCCCGCAAGCTGTGCCAGGCGCACCAGCGCGGGCAGCGAATCAACCCCCGCCTTGTGCATCAGTCGGCTGCGGTGCATCTTGATGGTCTGTTCCGCGGTGCCCAGCTCCGCGGCAATCTGCTTGTTCAATTTGCCAGCCACCACCAGGGCCAGCACCTCGCGCTCGCGCGGCGTCAGCGTCACCAGCCGCTGTCGGGCGTCGTCGCGCGCCGCCGCGACGCGCCGCCATTCCGTCGCGCGCGCCAGGGCCGCGTGAATCGCGTCCAGCAACACCTGGTCCTGGAAGGGCTTCTCCAGAAAATCCACCGCCCCGCGCTTCATGGCGCGCACCCCCATCGCGATGTCGCCATGCCCCGTGATGAAGATGATCGGCAGCGGCGCCTCCAACGCCGCCAGCCGTTCCTGCAACTCCAGCCCGCTCAACCCCGGCATGCGCACATCCAGCACCAGGCAGCCCGTCCGGCGGCGGTCGTACCCGTCAAGGAACTCCTGCACGGACGAATAGGTCTCCACCTCAAGCCCCACCGAGCGGACCATCCGGCTGATCATCTGGCGCACGCCGGCGTCATCGTCCACCACGAAAACCAACCCCGCCCCAGCCGCGCCCTTCACGCCGTGTCCTCCCGCAGCGCCCCCGGCAGCCCCAGGCAGAATGTTGCGCCGGAACCCGTGTTGCGGCTTAGCCACAAGCGCCCGCCGTACGCCTCTGCGATGGACCGGCTGATGACCAAACCCATGCCCAGGCCGCTCGGCTTGGTCGTGAAGAAAGGCTCGAAGACGCGGGCCGCCACCGCATCCGCTAGGGCGGAACCACAATCACTGACGCTTATGACCACGCCCCCGCCGTCATCCGGACACGCCCGCAGCGTCAACACCCGCGCGCCGGCCGGCAGCCCCAGCATCGCCTCCAGCCCATTCCGCACCAGGTTCAGCATCACTTGCTGGAACTGGATCGGGTCGCCCCGGACGGCCGGCAGACGCGCGCTCACCTCGAAATCCACCCGGGCCTCGTGCCGGCGCGCATCCGCCTCAACCAGCGCAGCGATGTCGGCGATCATGCGCTCAACGTTCAACACGACCGGCTCGGGTTGCTGCAACCGCAGGAAGTCGCGCAGCCGGTGAATGATCTCCGCGGCGCGGTTCCCATCCGCCGCGATATCAGCCAGCGCCGCGCGCAGCTCGACCAAGTCCGGCGGCTGCTGCGCCAGCAGTCGCTGCGCCGTCTGGGCGTTGCCGACGATCGTGCACAGCGGCTGGTTCAGCTCGTGCGCGAGTTGGGCCGTCAGCTCGCCCACGGTGCTCAGCCGGGCCATGTGCATGAGCGCGGCGTGGTGCTGACGAGCCTCATCCTCGGCCTGGACGCGCTCCGCGATCTCCTCGCGCAGCCGCTCGTTGGTCAGCCCCAGTTCCGCCGTGCGTTCCTGCACGCGCAGCTCCAGCTCATCGCGCGCCCGACGCAGCTCGGCTTCCGCGGCCTTCAGCTCACTGATGTCCGTGTCGATTCCCAGTACGCCGCACACCCGGCCATCCGCATCCCGGAGCGGCACCTTGCTGGTCAACAGCAGCGCCACCCGCCCATCGGCCTGCCGCTCAGCCTCCTCGATGTTCAGCAGCGCTTCCCCGGAGGTCAGCACGCGCTCATCGCAGCTACGAAACCACTCCGCCTGGGCCCGCTCCCAGGCCAGCTCGAAGTCCGTCTTGCCCACGATATCCCCCGGCTGCGGCACGCCCGCCGCCCGCGCAAACTCCGCGTTGCAGCCACGGTAGCGCAGTTCACGGTCCTTCCAGTACACCCCGCAGGGAATGTGCGTGATGATCTTGTCCAACAGCGCCCGTTGCGCCCGCAGCGCATCTTCCGCCTGTTTGCGATCGCTAATGTCACGAATGCTCGAACGGTGCCCCAAACAGGTTCCAGCCGAACTGCGCATCGGCTGCCACGAAACCGCCACCCAGCGCAGCCGACCATCCTTGCAGCGCAGCCGAAACGGAACGTCGTTGCCGCTGGACCCGGCCAGCGCCCCCTGCCACACCTGCACAATCTCCGCCTGGTCGGCCGGGTGCACCAACGGCAGCGGATAGTCGCGCATCGCCAGGCACTCGGCCACGGAATAGCCCGTCAGACGCTCAACGGCCGGGTTCACCCACAGCAGCCGACCGTCGGGACCGACCCACGATTCCAGGTCGTACGTGTAGTCCGCGACCGCCCGGAAATGCTCCTGCGGGTCAAACCCGACGGCCGCCCCACTGCTGGTAGCCGCCAAACCGCCCGCCAATTGCGCCAGCCTGGCGCGCAATTCCCGCACCTCGGCGAGCAACTCTTCCCTGCTCTTGTGCGCGTCCGGCATGACAATCCGCCCGGCGCCCATTCATGCGGCGCCCGCCGCTCACAAGCTGAAGTTCCCTGCGGCCTCCGGCTGGTAGAGCATCTCATCAATCCGCACATGCACCAGGCTGTCGCCCGCGCCCCACTCGATTTCGTCGCCAACCCGGTAGCCCAGCAAGGCCGTGCCCAACGGGCTCAAAATCGATACGTAGTCCTCGCCGGCGGCCCGGTCCGGATAGACCAGGGTCACCTCGCGCTGCCGGCCGGTCTCCAGGTCCGTCATGCGCACCTTCGAGTTCATCGTGATCACGTCCGGCGGGACATCCTCCGGCCGCACCGCCTCGGCCCGATCCAACTCCTGGTCCAAGGCGCGCAGCGACTCGAGATCCGGCGCATCACAGATGGCCTCCAGCAACACGCGCCCCAGGCGTTCCATGTCACGCACCGTCACGCAGATATGTCGTTCGGCCATTTTCGGCTCCTTCTAGCATCCGTCTCGGCTACTCGCCGACCGCGCCACCTGCCCATAGTCTGGTTTCGCGCGCGAAGCGTTGCACGCCGGGCGCGGCCCGGGCCGCACCCTTCCGGAACGTATCAAGTGCGGAGCGCTCGGGTCCGCACGTACCACACCGCCTTGTGCAACTCCATCGCCGCCAGCAGCACCAGCGCCAGCAACAGGAGCAGCAGCCACTGGTGCACAGTCACCGGCTCGGTGCTCAGCACCTTCTGCCCCAGCGGCAGGTACAACATGCTGATGTGTAGTAGTTGCGCCAGGAGCACACCGCCGATCAGTAGCGGGTTGCGCAGCGGCGACAAGCTGAATGCCGACTTCGTCTCCGACCGGCTGTTGAATACGTGCACATTCTCAAGCAGGACCATCATCATGAATAACAGATTGCGGGCAGAGTACTCCTCCATGTGCGCGACCTCGGTCAGCCAGTAGAACAGCGAAAACGCCAGCCCGGCCATCACCGCCGCACCGACCAGCGTGCGCTCCAGCATGAGGCGGTTGAAAACCCGCTCTCGCGGCGGGCGCGGCTTGCGGCGCAGCGCGTCACCCTCGCCGGGCTCGAACGCCAGGGCCACATCCTGTATCCCATTCGTCACCAGATTCAGCCACAGAATCTGCACCGGCAGCAGCGGTAGCGGCATACCCGCCAGCAACGCGGCCCCCAGCAACAGCACTTCCGCCGCGCCGGTCGAGATCAGCAGATATATCACCTTGCGCACATTGGCGTAAGCGATGCGACCCTCTTCAACGCCCGCGACAATCGTCGCGAAATTGTCGTCCGTAATGACCAGTTCCGCCGCCTCGCGGGCCACGTCCGTCCCCGCCTTGCCCATCGCCACGCCGATGTTCGCCTTGCGCAGCGCCGGAGCATCATTCACTCCGTCACCCGTGACCGCCACGTAGTGCCCGGCCGCCTGGGCCGCCCCCACCAACTCCAGCTTCTGGCGCGGCGCCACCCGCGCGAACACGCGCGTTTCCCGCATCACCTCCGGCAGTGTCTCCGGCGCCTGCTCCGCCAAGTCTGCTCCGCTGACAACCTGCCGCGCATCAGTCGCCATGCCCAGCTCACGCGCAATCGCCAACGCCGTCACCGGGTGATCACCGGTGATCATGCGCACCGCGATCCCCGCGCTCTGGCAGGCCTCGACCGCCTCCGGCACCCCCGGCCGCAGCGGATCGATCATTCCGACCAACCCCAGGAACCGCAACCCCTCCGGCCGCTCCGGCACATTCTGCGGATCCACCGATTCCACGGCTCCGGCCGCCAAACCCAGAACCCGGAACCCGCGCTCCGCCATGCCTTCGGCCATCGCCGACAAGGCCGTCCGCTGGTCCGCTCGCTCCGACCAGTCGCACATCTCCAGGATCCGTTCCGGTGCCCCTTTGGCGAAGACCCGCACGCCCGACCCGCTGCGGCGATACGATGCCGCGAACTGCCGCTCCGACTCAAACGGTATTTCCGCGACCTGCTCGTGCTCGCGCTGCGCGGCCAGCGGATCACGCCCCAGCTTGTGCGCCAGCGCCAACAGGGCAATGTCAGTCGGGTCGCCGCGCCACACCCACGCCCCGTCCCGCTCGTGAAGGTCGGCCTCGTTGCACAAAGCGCCGACGAGCGCCAGGTCGCCCAGCGTGTCATCCCCGTCGGCTTTGACCGCCCGGCCAGCGGCGCGCACCTCACCGACCGGCGCGAAGCCCTCGCCCGTCACCTCGAATGTGCGCTCGTCCGCCAGCCGCACCTCACGCACCGTAAGCTCGTTGCACGTCAGCGTGCCCGTCTTGTCGCTGGCGATCATCGTGCAACTGCCCAGCCCCTCCACCGCCGCCAGCCGCCGCACGATCACCCCCCGCCGCGCCATCCGCGTCGTCGCTATCGCCAGCGCCACCGTCATCGCCACCGGCAGCCCCTCCGGAATCGCTGACACGGCCAGGGCGACGGAGAACATGAACATCTCCGTCAGCTCGTAGCCGCGCACGGCTACGCCCAGCACGCCGACGACCAGCACCGCCCCCAGAATGCCCACCGCAATCGTGTGCGTGAACCGCTCCATCCGCGCGACCAGCGGCGGCTTGCCGCCCACGGCCGTCAGCACATCCCGGGCCAACTGCCCGACCACCGTCTCATTCCCGGTGGCCACCACCACGCCGCGCCCCCGACCGCGAATCACCGTCGCCCCCCCAAACGCCATATTCAGCCGGTCGCCCATCGATGTGTTTTCCACACCCGACCAGCCCGCATCCTTCTGCACCGCTACCGACTCCCCCGTCAGCAGCGATTCATCAATCTCCAGCCCCTGCGACGTCAGCAGGCGCAGATCGGCCGGCACGCGATTGCCCGACTCCAGCCACACAATGTCCCCCGGCACAACCTCCTCAGCGTCAAGATCACGCGTCTCGCCATCACGCACGACCGCCGCCCGGATGCGCAAAAGCTTCTGCAGCGCCCGGCTACCCTGCTCCGCCCGCCATTCCTGGTAGCCGCCGATCACCGCATTCAGCGCCAGGACCGCCGCGATGAAAGCGGCGTCCACATGCTCCCCAATGGCTATCGAAACCACTGCCGCGATGGCCAGAATGTAGATCAGCGGACTCTGAAACTGCCGCAGCACGATCTGCCACACGGTCGGGCCGGCCTGCTGCGGCAACTGGTTGGGACCGAACCGCTCCAGCCGGGCAGCCGCTTCCGCCGCGCTCAGACCGGACTCAGCGGCATCAACCTCCGCCAGAACATCCGGCAGCGGCCGCGCGTGCCATGGAGATTCCAAACGTGTGGGCGGAGTGTTCTGCGCAGACATCGCGGCGCTTACCCCTTTCCGGGTCCTGCGCTAGGCCGCTAGCGGCCCAGCAGAACAGCCAAATTGACGCAGCTTCACCCCGCGGCCGTTGATAGCCAACGCAGACCGACACTCCTGGCCCAAGGCGCGGATGTCGTCCAGGTCGGCCGGCGCGACGACCCGCGGCACGGGCCTAGCCGCGCCCCCGTCGTCCGGCCACCCATCCAAATGGACGCCCAGCCGCGCAAAATGCTCCATGACCGGCCTCTCACTCACCGAGCACCTGCAAACAGCAGACGCACCAACCAGCCCCTACCAAGATCCTATGGCGGCCGCCCCAAGCCGTCCAGCAAACCGCAATCGCCAACACAGCCCTGCGTGAATACCGACAGGGCTGGGACCGGGCCGGTTTGGCGGGTAACATGAACCCGCTGGCGGCGGCTGGCACGATTGGCGGGTCACCGGCGATGCGAACGGGCCGCCTGATGGCAGCGGCCCTTCTCAGACTTCCGAGGGAAACCATAGATGAACACTTCGACGACCAGGTTCGTTTGCAGGAAGCACGCCCTCGCGCGGCGGTTACCGTCACACAGCGCCCTGAACATCAGCGGCTGGGCCTTTCTTACCGCCGCCGTCGCGCTCATGGTGACGGGCTGCGCGGGCGGACGCCGCGGATGTGACGATGGCCGGAACAGGTCGCAGCGCAGTATTGTTGACATACGCGGCCCCCTCGTGGAGTTACATCTGAGCCGCGGGGTGCTGGAGACAAGTGCCATTCTCGCAGTAGCTACGGAGCTCTGTGAGTTGGATGAGCGCGAGATAATGGCTCAGGCTGACCGCACATTCCGTCTGCCACGGGACTTCGCATGTCATGTCCGTGACACTGGCAAGGCTCCCTATTACTGCTTCGTTGCGCCCCCGGGGGCCCGCCTGACACCGCCACCTGAGCCAGAGCATCTGCCTGAACCCATCCCGTGGGAGGCCTGGAGCGAGCTCTGCAGGGAACTTGATGAAGCCTGGGCTGATACTGCGCCGGATCCCTGTCATAAGGGGACGTCCTGCCTGATCTACCTGTATCCTCGCGCCCGCGCTCGCCACAAACCACTGACGCTGGGGTTCTGGTCGCTGGCGGGTGCCGACAGTGTTGAGGTATACTGCGTCGGCGTGCTTCCGCTTTTTGAATGATCGGCCGGTTGCTGGCGGTTCAGGACACCGGGGCGAGCCAGGATTACGTCTACTTCCACGACGCCCTGCCTGCACTGCTGCAGTGGCTGCGGAGTGTTCACGTCATGAGTCAAGGACGCCAGGAAACCACCGTCCGTCTGGGGCAAGCAGTTGGTGATTTCGCACTGGGTCTAACTGCGTTCTTTGTAGTGGCCGCGCTGGCATATGTGGCGCTCTCCGGCATCGCACGGAAGGTGTTCGGACCTGACGCCGGCTCCTCCGGCGTTTATGTGCTGCTGGCACTGATGGCGGGGTGGCACAGCACCCGGAGTACGTTGGCGCTGCGGAACAAACAGCGCAGGGAGTCCTCGAATGCACAGCGCGACGCCCTGCTGCGGTCGGGGCTGTGTCCGACATGCGACTATGACCTGACCGGCAACATCAGCGGGACGTGCCCGGAGTGCGGCACGCCCGTAGAAGCTGAGCAGGATCAGCGGCCAGGCGACGCCGGTGACTCGCCCGCCGACTGAGGCACTCCGCCAGCGCCCCGCTCCACGGACGCTACTTCCGCGGATGCCCCAGCGGCACGAGATAAAGAACCTTCTGGTCACCCGGCAACTTCAGCACGCGGCAGACCTTCTCGTCTTCATAGGCTCCGACCGGCACGCCGGACAGCCCCAGCGCCGCGGCCTGCAGCAGAATGTTCTGCGCAACGTGGCCGGCCTCAATCATGCAGTAGCGCTCCGCCCGTTGGCCGTACCTGCGGGCCGTCCGCTCGACCGTCGCGGCAATCACCACGCACACCGGCGCCTGCCCTACCGCCTCCTGCCCCAGCGCCGCCTCTTGCAGGGCCGCCCGCACGTCCTCACCCAAGTGCCGCTGCAACGCATGCTCGGCCGGCTGGTAGTGGTGGACCCCACGCGCACTGACCACGTACAGCTCGATGGGAAACGTCGCCCCGGCCGAAGGAGCCGCCCGATGCCCAGAGTCCGGGTCGGTGATGCCCTGCCCCGCCCAGCACAGTTGCCCGATCTGCGCCGGCGACAACTGCTGATCGGTGAACTGGCGAACGGACCGGCGGAGTTGGATGGCCTCTTCAACCGAGACGCGTCCTCCCATTACGGGCTCCGGCAGCTTCAGCGAATCGCCCAATCGCGCGTCCGGCGCGCGGCCCTCACGCACAGACGCCCCCGGGCTTGCCGCCGCGTCGGTCGGCCGTCGTTCCTCCAGCCCCGCCAGCGCCATTGCGCCGCCGGCGCACGCCATGATACCCATAACGCCCAGAACGCCGATCGCTACCAGCCGCATTGTGTCCTCCTCACTGCCGGGTTCATGCTGAGTGAACCTGGCCCCCCTTACGCCCGATTACGTTAACGACTGCAAACGTCGCTATTTACGCCAAAACTACCCGCCAGCGAGTTTTTTTGCGGGCTTTCAGTAGAAATCCGTTCGCTAGCCTGCCTATAAGTTGAATGAGAACTCCTCCTCCTCTCTCCCAAGGCCCGGTCGCACGGGCCTATTTTTCTGCGCCGCACCCACCGCGACTGGCGTACACTCCACGCCGCAGTCCGCGACGCCAACCACCATCCGACCATTAGTGCTTTTATAGCAAAGCGTTACGCCCTAATTGCCGACCATTTCCCCTGCCGGAGGTCGGATTCTGAAGCGCTTCATCTTCTTGTAGAGCGTCGTGCGGTTGATGCTCAGCGACGCCGCCGTCCGTGACCGGTTCCAGCCATTCGCCTCCAGCGCATCCACCAATATCTGCCGCTCCGGATCCGCCAATGCCTCCTTCAGCGTGGATTTCGAGCGCGGGCGTGCGGCCACGAAAGCCGCACCCCGCCCGTTGCCGGCGCCGGCGATCTGCGGCGGCAGATCCTCCGGCCGGATGGCCTCGTGTCGCGTGAGCACGACGGCGCGCTCCACGCTGTTCGCCAACTCGCGGATGTTGCCCGGCCAGTTGTACCGCTGCATGCACTCAAGCGCTTCCTCCGTAAAGCCGCACAGAGGCTTCGTGGAGCGCTGCGCATACAGACGGAAGAAGTGCTCGGCCAACAGCGGAATATCTGAAAGCCGCTCACGCAGCGGCGGCAGCTCGATGTTCACCACGTTGACGCGGTAGTACAAATCCTCGCGGAAGCGGCCCGCCTTGACCTCCTCCTGCAGGGCCACGTTCGTCGCCAGAATGACGCGGACGTCCGCCGTCAGTGTGCGATTGGAGCCGAGCGGCTCGAACTGCTTCTCCTGCAATACCCGCAGCAGCTTCATCTGCAACCCCGGGGAGGCACAGGCGATCTCATCCAGCAGGATCGTACCCCCCTCGGCAGCGCGGAACTTGCCGTCCTTGTCCCGCACCGCGCCCGTGAAGGCTCCGCGCGTGTGGCCGAACAACTCGGATGCCAGCAGCGTCTCCGGAATCGCCCCGCAACTGACCTCCACGAAAGGACGGTCGCGCCGCTGACTAAGCTGATGGACAACACGCGCGATCAGGGACTTGCCCGTGCCCGTCTCGCCGTGGATCAGGAGCGTGGCCGTCGAGTCGGCCACCGCCTCCACCAAGTCAAACACCCGCTGCATCTGGTACGTTTCGCCGACTACGTTGCACGGATTGCAGGCATTGTCAGGCCGGCGCGCCAGCGTGCGCGCGGCGCGCTCCCGCGCCCGCTGCTGGATGGCCTCCTGCAGCACGTGCTCCAGCCGCTCAGCGCGAAAGGGCTTGGGCACGTAGTCGAACGCCCCGATCTTCATGGCCTGCACGGCCGACTCGATCGTCCCGTAGCCGGAGATCACGATCACGGGTACGTCCGGCCAGCGCTGCCGAACCGCCCGCAGCACACTCAGACCGTCGCCGTCCCGCAAGCGCAGGTCCACCACCACGACGTCGACCGGCGAACGCTCCAACTCCTGCAGCGCCGCAACCATCGAATCCGTCGCGATCACAGTGTGACCGGCCAGTTCCAGCATCCGAACCAGCGTGTTGAGCACGATGTGGTCGTCATCTACGACGAGAATGCGCCCGGCGAGCTCTGTCGGGTTGTCCACATTCTGAGCCTCCCCTGAGCTGGCTGCGAGTATGGGCACGGTGCGGACTCCTTCTCCGCCGGACATCCTGTCCGGATATCCAAGCCGCCGCCGGCGTCGGTGTCGCCATGCAGAATCGAGACGGGCGTTGCCTCAGAGCATCGTTCAAGTGGCTCGCCGGCAACAGTCAGCCGGCAGTACGTTCCCTGACCGCAACATCGTGGGCCCGATATTCACAGATGTCAAGCTCCCCCACCGGCCAATCACGCCGGATCGACTGCTCACTGTGGCAAATAGTGGATCCCGTCCACGGCCACCACGAGAACCGCACTCAGGCCGTCGATCTGCGCCGCTTCCAGGTAGGTAGTGCTGTCCGGCAGGTAGCTCCCACCGTTGAATTCGGCTTCGATCAGGCCGGCCCCCCGGTAGACGCGGACCGTATCCCAGGCGAACGGCCACTGCCCGGATAGAGACGTCCCGGCCGGGCATACCAGGCCCACCACGATTCCGCCCCGCAAATCCGGACACGCCCCAATCTGCGGAACTGCTCGCCGAAGCTGCGCCCACTCCGCCTCGTCGCGCACCTGGACCAGACCCATGCGCTTGCCCAGGGGGTTGTAGAGCGGACCGAGAGCGGCCGGATCGCTGATCACGAAACGTGCTGCCCCGTGCGGTCGGTGTGGTTCGGCGTCCACTAAGTCACGGAAGTCGATCTCGCGCGACAGGCTTGTCCGGGCACACCCGAAGCTTGCCAGCAGCAACAGAGGCACGCCGACCGCAACGCCCCACCCTGACCGCCGGCCTTTTCGGCGAAAGCTCCACCAACGGCCGCCGCGGCCCACTCCGGGACGTCCGATCGACAGTGCCGCTTGCTTGAAAACTGTGCGCCGCACCATTAACCTCTTGGTTTCGCCGTCGGTGGCAGGACCTTGCGCCGGCGTGTTTATCGACCGAGTCTCACCTACGCAGGAGTTGCCGGATGATCATCGGCGTCCCGAAAGAGATTAAGCCCCATGAGTACCGGGTTTCAGTGGCTCCGGCCGGCGTCGAGCAGCTCAAACGCGCCGGTCACACCGTCCTGATAGAGCAAGGCGCCGGCCTTGGCTCAGGCTTCCCGGATGAGGATTATCAGGCCTTGGGGGCCGAGATCGTGGCAACCGCGGACGAGGTCTGGCAAAGCGCTGAACTCGTCTGCAAAGTAAAGGAGCCGTTGACGCCCGAGATCAAGAGGATCCGCTCCGGCCAGGTCGTCTTTACCTACTTCCATTTCGCCGCGGATCGGACCCTGACCGAGGGCGTGCGCGACTCCGGCTGCGTCGCCATCGCCTACGAGACCGTCACGGATGCGCGCGGCCGCCTGCCGCTGCTGGCGCCCATGAGCGAGGTGGCCGGCAAGATGAGCATCCAGGAGGGCGCCAAGTACCTCGAACGCCCCATGATGGGCCGCGGCATACTGCTGGGCGGCGTCCCCGGTGTCGAGCCGGCTAACGTGGTGGTCCTGGGTGGCGGCATCGTCGGCACCTGCGCCGCCCGGTTGGCCGCCGGCCTCGGCGCTAACGTCCAGTTGATGGATATCGATCTTTATCGCTTGCGCTACCTCGACGAGGTAATGCCGGCCAACGTATCTACTATCTACAGCACACCCGTCGCCATTCGCGAGCATCTGGCCAAGGCCGACCTGGTCATTGGCGCCGTCCTGATTCCCGGGGCGCGCTGTCCGATGCTCGTCCCGCGCGACTACCTCAAGCTGATGCAGCCCGGCGCGGTGATCGTGGACGTCGGCGTCGACCAGGGCGGTTGCTGCGAAACCACCAAGCCCACCACCCACGACGACCCGACCTATATCGTCGACGGCGTCGTTCACTACGGCGTCGCCAACATGCCGGGCGCGGTCTCACGCACCAGCACGATCGCGCTTACCAACGCGACGATTTCTTGCCTGGTAACCCTGGCCGACCATGGCTTTGAGGCAGCCACCGCGGCGGATCCGGGTTTGGCGGCCGGCATTAACATGGCCTACGGCAAAATCACCAACGAACCCGTGGCCCGGGCCTTCGGGCTGAAGTACGAGCCGTACGCGCCCAGGAAGTGAGGTCTGCAGGCTTGGTCGGCCAGGCGGTCGTGCGCCTGCACAGCACGCCGACACACTGCGGGCCGCTGCCGCAACCGGGCGGCGGCCCTGCCCGCGGCGCGCCCCAGTGCAATACATCCGCCTGCTTCCACGCCCAGCAGAGGACGGCGTCATGAAAAAGTGGATCATCGTCATCATCGTCGCCGCGGCTATCGGCGCTACCTGGTACTACTTGCGCACCTGGTATCGCTTCACGCCGGCCTGGTATGAACCCAGTCTCGGCACCGTCACCCGCGGCGACATCAACGTCCCGATTACCGCCGCCGGCCTCATCGAGCCCGACAAGCGCATCGA
The DNA here is from genome assembly GCA_964550375.1 of uncultured Planctomycetales bacterium. GTDB lineage: Bacteria > Planctomycetota > Phycisphaerae > UBA1845 > Fen-1342 > JAAYXS01. The sequence goes on from CAZJYX010000015.1 coordinate 34,720, forward strand.
GGTCAAGTCGCTGGCCTCCGGCGAAGTCACCCGCGTGCACGTCGTCGAGGGCACCTTCGTGCGCGAGGGCGACACGCTCATCGAGCTCAAGCGCGACGACGAGCAGCGCCGCCGCGACTCCGCCGCGGCCGAGTTGACGCGCGCCCAGGCCCTGCGTGCCCAGGCCCTCGCCGCGGTCGACCGTGCCAAGGCCAACATCCTTGGCCTCGAAGCCGAAATCGCCCAATGGGAGGCCCAGTGCGAGATCAGTGATTTCGAGCTCCGCAAGGTCCTGGGGTTCATGGAGCAACGTGCCGAGGGACTCTACAGCGAACAGGAGCTGGTCAACGCCCGCGCCCGGCACAACTCCAACTTGGCCAGTCACCAGCGCGCCAAGGCCCAGCTCGCCGGCGCCCAGGCTACCCTGCGCGAGGCCGAGCAGAACGTACTGCTGCAACAAGCCGCGGTCGACATCGCCGAAACCAACCTGGCAACCGCGGAAGAGCGGCTGGACGAAACGACCATCCGGTCAAAGTACGACGCCCTGGTCACTAACGTGCGTGTCAAGATCAGCGAGGTCATTCAATCCGGCACAACCTCGCTCACCGGCGGCACCGTGGTGATGTACCTGGCCGATGTTTCGCAGAAGAAGGTCATCACGCGCGTGGACGAGTCCGACTACGGCCGTGTGCTGAACATCTCCCCCGTCACCGCCCTGCCCGAGATGCCCGGCCTGCGGCAGACCGTCGCCAGCGGGGACGAAGAGCTGGCCCGCCGCTCCGGCCGCGTGACCCTCACGGTGGATGCTTTCCCCGAAGAGACCTTCGAGGGCGTCATTGAGCGAGTCGAGCCGCAAGGCAAACTAAGCCAGGGCTCCGCCATCATCCAATACGACGTGCATGTCGCGGTCACTGACGAGAATGTCCGCAAGCTGCCACTGGGCGCCCAGGCCCAGGTCGAGTTCACCATCGAGAGCGCCCCCAACGCCCTGCGCGTGCCCAGCGAAGCCGTCCGGAACCACCAGGGCCAGCGCGGCGTGTGGATCGTGGTTGATCCCGAACCCGGCTCCCGCGCGAAATGGGGCCAGAAGTTCGTCGCCTGCCGCTTCGGCATCACGGACGGGGAGTTCACGCAGGTAACTGCCGTCCTCGGCGACTTCCAGCTCAAACCGGGCTTGCGCGTATATACCAAGCTGCCGGTGGACCAGGATGAACGCGAGCGTTAACACCAGCGGAGCCGGGCGATTGTGGCACTGATCCAACTCCAGGGTCTGACCAAGCATTACCAGATGGGAACCTCCGTCGTGCACGCGCTCGACGGGGTCGACCTGGAGATCCAGCGCGGCGAGTTCGTCGCCATCACCGGCGCCTCCGGCAGCGGCAAGAGCACCCTGATGCACCTCGTCGGCTGCCTGGACCGCCCCAGTGCCGGCCGCATCATCTTCGACGGCCGCGATATCAGCGCCCTCTCCGACCGCCAGCTCGCCGACATCCGCAACCGCCAGATCGGCTTCGTCTTCCAGACGTTCAATCTCATTAACCGCGTCAGCGCGCTGGACAACGTCGGCGTCCCGCTCTTCTATGCCCGCCAGGCCAATACGCGCGAGCCCGCCCGACGCGCCCTCGAACGCGTCGGACTCGCCGCCCGCGCCACCCATCGCTCCAACGAACTCTCCGGCGGCGAACGCCAGCGCGTGGCCATCGCCCGCGCCATCGTCAACGACCCCCCCCTGCTGCTGGCCGACGAGCCCACGGGCAACCTCGACTCCCAGACCGGCCAGCAGATCATGGAGCTCTTCCACACGCTCAACGCCCAGGGCGTGACGATTCTCGTCGTCACGCATGAGTACGAGATCGCCCTGCGCACCCAGCGGATCGTGCAGATGCGCGACGGGCGCATCGTCTCAGACTGCCTGACCGCCGACCTGCAAACCGAAGCGGCCGCCGCCTGGAGCGCCACGCGGCCAGCCAAACGAATGACTGCGGCCAACAGCGCCACCGCCGTCGCCATCGCCCCGCCAACAGCAGCAACACGTGTGCCGGCCGCCGGCGGCGCGCCCCGGCGTCCGCCCGCCCCGGTTGTCCGCCCCGTCAGCGGCGCCACCGCGTCGATGGTCCTGGGGCTCCTGGGCGTGTTCTTCTTCGTCTGCATGCTGGGCGCCTTCCTTCACGCGCAATCTTACGGCTTTGACCCCGCGTCGCTCCGCGACATGGACCCCAGTGTTGCAGCAGGCAAGATCCCCAAAGGCTTCATTGTGGCTAGCATGTTGAGCTGCGCCTCGCTGGCCGCGGGCGTCATCCTGAGCATCATTGCCATCGCCGTCGGCGTAATGGCGCGCCGCCGCATCCGCCGCGAACCGGACAACTGGACCGGCGGCCGGCGGGCACTGGCGGGCATGCTGCTCGGCATTGCCGGTGTAGCCGGCCCACCAGCCCTCTTGGTGGTGCCTAGCCTGCTCGCGTTGTTGCGGAGCGCACCACCGGGCTAGCGCTGTTATCGGACCCAGCGGCGACAGCTCCTCCCGAACGTTTTACTTGCCCCGGCCCGGTTGCCAGCCCCTGCACCCACCCTTATAGTAACGAAATTGTTGCAGGCTGTTCCGGCTGAATGCGCGGCCCGCGCGTTGCGCTGGAACATGACCCAAGTGTGGTACGAAAGGAATGGGCCATGCCTCTCACGAGCGAGAAGAAGACGGAGATTTCCAAGGACCATCGGCGCCACGAGGGGGATACCGGCTCCGCTGAGGTCCAGGTCGCGCTGCTGACCTCACGCATCGTGCAACTTACCGAGCATCTGAAAACCCACAAGAAGGACCACTCGTCCCGACGCGGGTTGCTCAAGATGGTCGGCAAGCGCTCCGCACTGCTGAAGTTTCTCGCTCGCCAGGATCGTGAACGCTACCTGAGCACCATTGCCAAGCTCGGTTTGCGGAAGTAGCCCATAGTGTGGCTGCATTTCGGCGTTCAGCTCGCGCTCGCGGCGCTGCTGTCAACGTGCCCGCGGAGTTGGACTCTGTGTGTCGGTCGGTTGGATGAAGTGTTTGTAGGCGAGTGACTCTTTAGGGGTACATGATGCAGGTTAAGGTCGAGCGCCAGATTGGTGCCCACGTCTTGTCAATTGAAACCGGTAGAATAGCCAAACAGGCCCATGGCGCTGCCGTCGTCAGGTTCGGCGACACGGTCGTCCTCGGAACGTGCGTCCAGGCCGACCCCCGGCCCGGAATCGATTTCTTCCCGCTCACGGTGGACTATCGCGAGAAGATGTCCGCCGCCGGCCGTTTCCCCGGCGGCTTCTTCAAACGCGAGGGCCGGCCCACCACAAAGGAAATCCTCACTTGTCGCATGATCGACCGTCCATTGCGCCCGCTCTTCCCCGAGGGCTTCAACGACGAAATCCAGATCCAGGTCATGGTCCTCGCGGCTGACCCGGACAACGACCCGGATGTGATCGGCATGGTCTCCGCCGCGGCCGCCGTGGCGCTCTCGGGCGCCCCCATCAGCCACCTCATCGCCGCCGTGCGCGTCGGTCGCATCGACGGCAAATTCGTGATAAACCCGTCACGCTCGCAAATCGAGTACTCCGACATGGACATGATTCTCGCCGGCCATCGCCAGGCGGTGAACATGATCGAGGTCGGCTCACGCGAGTTGCCAGAGAGCGCAATCGCCGACGCCGTCAAGTTCGGCCACACCCACGGCATCCTGCCCATCTGCGAGATGCTCGAGGAGCTGCGTCGCCAGGCCGGCCGCGAGTGCAAATGGGAGCCGTCCGAAGCTGACGTTACCTTCTATGACGAGGTCAAGGGCAAGGTTTGGGACGACCTCACAGCGGCCAAATCCATCGTCGGCAAGGCTGAGCGCCAGGCCGCCGTGCGCGCCATCTACGATCGCATGATCGCCGAGTACTGCCCCGAGGGCGTTGACAAGCCGGACCGCACGCCCGGCGAAGTCAAAGCGACCTTGGACAAGATCGAGGGGCGGCTGGTGCGCGATCGGATCCTCAACGACAAGACCCGCTCCGACCAGCGCAAGCTCGACGAAATACGCCCGATAATCTGTGACGTCGGCTGGTTGCCCCGCGTTCATGGCTCCTCGCTCTTCTCACGCGGCGAAACTCAGGCCATGGTCACCTGCACGCTCGGCACCTCCCGCGACGAGCAGATCATTGACGACCTCATCGAGGAATACAGCAAGAAGTTCCTGCTGCACTACAACTTCCCGCCCTTCTCCGTGGGCGAGGCCCGCCGCATTATGGGACCCGGCCGCCGCGAGATCGGCCACGGAGCGCTAGCCGAACGCAGCCTGGAGGCCGTGCTGCCAACACCCGACGACTTCCCGTACACGATTCGTCTGGTTAGCGATATCTTGGAGTCGAATGGCTCCAGTTCTATGGCCAGCGTTTGCGGCGGCACCTTGGCACTGATGGATGCGGGCGTCCCGATCAGCGCGCCCGTCGCCGGCATTTCTATCGGCCTGGTCGAAGAAGGTGATCGTTACGTACTCCTGGCTGACATTCTCGGCGAGGAAGACCACTACGGCGACATGGACTTCAAGGTGGCCGGCACGCGTAAAGGTATTACTGGCGTGCAGTTAGACATCAAGGTCGGCGGGATCAGGCACGAAATCCTGGTCGAGGCGCTCAACCTGGCCGAGAAGTGCCGAATGTTCATCCTGGACAAGATGGCCGCCACGATCGCGGCCCCGCGCCCGGAAATCAGCGAACACGCCCCGCGGCTGATTACCCTCAAGATCAACCCGGAGAAGATCGGCAAGCTCATCGGCCCGGGCGGCAAGTCCATAAAGGCCATCCAGGCCGCCACCGGAGCCCAGATCGACATCGAGGACGACGGCACCGTCTTCATTGCCTGCGTCGATGCCGCCAAGGCCCAGGCCGCCCGCGAGGCGGTCGAGCGCATTACGGAAGACATCCAGATCGGACGCATTTACACGGGACGCGTCACGAGTATCAAGGATTTCGGGGCCTTTATCGAGATTCAGGAGGGTCAGGACGGCCTTTGTCACATCAGCGAACTGGCCGAATCCTACGTCAAGTCCGTTTCCGAGGTTGTTCAGATCGGCGATGTTGTTAAAGTAAAAGTGATTGCGATCGACGAGCAGGGCCGCGTGAAGCTCTCACGCCGAGCGGCAATGAAAGAGCAACCCGCGGACTAGCTTTGCCAGCCTGCCGAACTGGGCAGGCCACAATTCGAGTCAGGCTCGGCCTCGGCACATCAGATCCGCAACCGCGTCGCGCCTTCGCGCCGGGCCGGCTTGTATAAGCCCGCGGCAGCGCGTACAGCGCGCGTGCCCTACGTCCGATTACAGACGGACACGTCTTTGTAGGCCGCGTAGTTAGCACATCTTGGCGGCGGACGGAGGTCGGACATGACGACCGGCAGTGTAAAGTGGTTTGACTGCAAGAAGGGCTATGGCTTCATCATCGGACCCGAGGGGCAGGACGTCTTCGTGCATTACAGCTCCATCGCCGGAGACGGTTTCAAGTTCCTGCGCCAGGGTGAGGAGGTTGAGTACGAGCTGCGCAGCACGCCCAAGGGCTTTCAGGCCGCAACCGTCCGACAACTGGAAAAGGTCACGGCCTAGTAGTGCGTACGTCCGACGACTGCCGGGCGCCCAGTGTTGATTGCCCCTAAGCCGCCGCGACGACCGTCTCGACCGCGCTTCCGCCCAGGCCCGTTTCTCGCTAGAATATGGGCTCTGGAGCGACTTGCGAGCTGTTTGCGCGGCGCGGTCGGCTCGTCCTGAGTCGTGTTCCATTAGCGGCCGGTGAAACCTTCCTGCCGTCCGCCGCGTATATTGAGTTACGGTCGGCCTGCTTTCGCGACTGTCTGCCTCGCCGACTTCCGCTGCACGTGGGTGCCCTGTGGCCACGCTCGTTGTTCTACAAGGCCCGGATAAGGGGAAGACCTTCGCTATCGCGGACGAATGCGCCTGCATCGGACGCGCCAACGGCGAGGTCCCCCTGAACGATCAAACCGTCAGCCGGCGCCACGCCGATCTCCGCCTCGTCGCCGGCGCGTGGACCATCACCGATCTCAACAGCGCCAACGGCACCTACGTCAACGGCGTGCGCGTCGAGACACCCGTCCGGCTGACCCGCGGCGACCAGATCCGTCTCGGCAGTTCCCTGCTGGTCTACACCGGCAGCGAACGCGGCGAGCAGCTTTCCGGCGCAAGCATCCCCCGCGACATGGTTACGCTCGACGCGGGCGCCGGCACAATCGACGCCTCCATCATGGCCAGCGTGCCATCAAGTGACGATAGCCTTGTGCTCGCCGCCCCCGAAACCGCCTACGCCGTCAAGGCCTGGAAGGTCATCCGCGAACTGTCCGACGTCACCGGCAACCTCTTGCCCCTGGACCGCCTGCTGACCCGCGTCATGGACATCATTTTCGAGGAAGTGGCGGTCGACCGCGGCGTCCTCCTGCTGCGCAGCACCGAGACCGGGCGACTCACTCCGGAGGTCGTCCGCTTCCGCAACCGGCCGGTCGGCGGAGACCGCGACTCCAACACCATCATCGCCTCGCAAACCGTCATTAACCACGTCCTCGAATCCAACACGGGCGTGCTCTGCTCCAACATCGTGTCCGACCAGCGCTTCGGCAGCGAGAAGAGCGCCCAGAACATCGGCATGCGCTCGGTAATATGCGCCCCCATCGTCGCCCGCGAAAGCGTGCTCGGCGTCGTGCACCTCGATTGCCCGGTCACGCGCCACACCTACACCGAGCCGGAGCTCAAGCTCATTACGGCCATCGGACACCAGACCGGCCTGGCCATCGAAAACGCCCGGCTGGTCCAGGCCCATCTGCGCCAGGAACGCCTGGCCGCCGCCGGCGAGGCCGTCGCTTACCTGTCCCACTACATACGCAACATCCTCCAGGGCATGCGCGGCGGCGCCGACATCCTCCGGCGCGGGCTCGAGCGCCAGGACTTGAAGCACGCCACACAGGGCTGGCACGTCCTGGAGCGGAACCTGGACCGGACCTACAACCTCGTCCTGAACATGCTCGCCTTCAGCAAGCCGCGCGAGCCCCACTTCGAGCTGCTCTCCGTCAACCAGATCGTTGCGGAGGTCATCGAACTCGTGCAGAAGCAGGCTGACGACGTCAAGGTCGTATTGCTCGCCGACCTGGCCGACGACGTTCCGCCCATCCCCATCGATCACGACGGCCTGCATCAGGTCATTCTCAACCTCGTCACCAACGCCATTGACGCCGTCCAAGCCAGCCCCGGCGTCGTAAACGTCCGCACCCTCTTCGACAGCCACCGGCGCGAGGTCCACATAACCGTCAAGGACAACGGTCCCGGAATCCCCCGCCAGCAGCGCGACAAGATCTTCGAGCCCTTCCACTCCACCAAGGGCCACGGCGGCACCGGCCTGGGACTGCCCGTCGCCCGCAAGATCGTCCGGGAAATGCACGGCCGTCTGAACCTCGTGGATAATACGGACGGCGGCGCCGAATTCCGCGTCCGCTTGGCCGCGGCCCAGCCCGTCACCCCCAGCCCGGCCGACACGCACGGACCGGCCGACTCCTGATACGCCTGCTCCTTACCCCGCTTGACAACCCCCCACCCCATTCGAACACTTCAATCCGTGGGCTTCGCGCGCACGCGGCGCGCGATTGCGCGGCGCGCTTATCCGGACCTCCGCGAACGTCCGGACGGTGGGCACACGGCATGAACGTCGGCACAGATTACAGCACAGTCGCCCAGATGCTGACTGCCGGCCTCGGTCTTGAGGCCGGCTACACCGCCGCCACCGGTTCACAGAGCACCGCTTCCTCCTTCGGCCCCGCCACGCTCCTCTCACTGGGTTCCACTGGCGTTCAGCAATCACAGTGGGGGTATACGAACCTCGGCACAACGTTCCAGTTCGATCTAAACGCCGTCTACCAAGCCCGGATCGCTGCCACCGTGCCGCAGGTCTCCCCGGCCGTCGCGCAACGGGAAGACAGCATGCTGGCCCAAGTCGAGAGCTTCCTGGAGGCCGGGGCACTCGACGAAGCGCGCGGACTCCTGGAGAGCTTCCTGAAGGACAGTCCGAACTCCGGGCGCTCGGTGCACGCACTCGGCGTGGTTGAGCTGGAAGAGCGGAACTACGCCCAGTCCGAGAAGCTCTTCCGCCGCGCGGCGTACCTCGCACCCGACAACGGCTTCGACGAGGACGCCGAGGTCGCCCGCTACTTGCAGCAGGATGATGAGTCGGTCTTCGCGGCCGCCCGCCGGTTGGTCAGCAACTCCGACACGCTCCAGACCGGCACCCAGTTGCTGGTCGCCCTGACTCACCGCAACCCGCTGCACACGGAAGGCCGCATGCTGCTGGGCAATGTCCTGCTGCATGAAGGCGACGCGGTTAACGGCCTGTCCCAGTACCGCCTGGCCATCGCGACTGCCGATGATGAGCAGCTCCAGCGCATCGAGGCGCGCTTCGAGAAGCTCGTCGAAGTAGCCCCGCGCGCCCCCTACGTCCATCGCCTGCTGGGCGAGACGCAACTGCGCCTCGGCAAGAACGACGAAGCCGCCCGCACCCTGGCCCGGGCCACCGAACTGGCCGACGGCGATGCGACCTACCGGGCGGCCGAGGCCCCTGCGCACGTGGCTATCGGCCAGGCCCTGCTGGCCGACAACCGCATCACCGCCGCCATGGCCGCCTTCGAACATGCCGCCACGCTCCAGTTCGCCAACCACGACGCCCGCCTGGGCCTGGCGGAAGCGTACGTGGCCCGCGGCGAGCAGCGTGCCCGCCTGGGCCTGTTTGCCGACGCCATCAGCGACTTCTCCACCGCCAAGGCTAGGCTCCGCAACGACGGCAGCGCGGAGCTGCGCAAGCGCCTGGCCGCCGCGGCCTTCTCGGCCGGAGCGGTGCTGGACGGCCGACATCGTCGCGCCGGCGAGAAGATCGGCGATGAGGCGGTCGCGCTCCAGATCGCCTATGACCTCGATCCTGACAACGCCACCTACCGCATCAGCCTGGCGGACCTGCGCAACCGCTCCGGCGACGAGTTCATGGCCGACGAGGACTATCGCAACGCCGCCCATGCCTATAAGCGCGCTTACGACCTGTTCAAGAATGACGAGACCTATCGCGACAACACGGCCAGCGCTTTCGTCCTCTACGGCAACGACCTGATGCGCCAGCACAGGTTCGACGACGCCGTCGAGGCCTACCGCACTTCATACGAAATCACCCGCTCCGACACGGCCCGCCTCAAGCTCGCCGAGGCCTACAACGCCCGCGGCCAGGAGTACCTGAGCGACACCAAGTACCGCCAGGCCCGCGAGTACTTCCGCAAGGCCCTCTACTACGACCCCGGCAACCCGCTGTATCAGGAGAACTACGGCGCGACGCTGTAGTCGCCCCCCGCATCAAGGCTTTGCCCCGGACCGCCGCCGGCCGGCCGCACCGCCCACAGCCGGGCCGTGTGCGCATCGCCGCGCCATTCCTCCGAATATCGGCGGATCTCCACTCCTTCGATGAGCCCCCGCAACTCCCCGGGCCGCAATGCACGCCCGGCGCCGCTCGGACGGCCATGCCGGCCACGGTGCAGCGTCGTGAACGTCTCCACCAGAATGCTGCCGCCGCGCGCCAACCACGTCGCCAGCTCCGCCAGCAACGGCCGGTGCAAATACCGAAACATGAGAATCAGATCGTAGGGGCCGCCCAAGTCCGCACTGCCGGCCTCCAGATCGCCCAGAACCCAGCGAATCTCGGCGTCGGGCACGTATCGCCCGGCCAGTCCCTGCCCGCGCTCCAGCGCATCGGGCAGGACGTCCACGCCCGTGACCTCCCAGCCGGCCGCCGCCAGAAACACACTGTCCCGCCCCACGCCGCAGGCCAGATCAAGCGCCCGCCCGGCCGCCAATTGCGGCAGAACCTCGGCCAGGAACTCCGTCGGCTCCCACAGCCGCCCCGAACCGCCCGCCGTTGCCGCCGACTCGTACGAAAACCGCGCTTCCGCCACCCCCTGCCGACCGTGCTGCCCCAGCCACGCCACCGTCGCCGCCACGGCCTCCGGCGGCCCCGCCACGCGCACGACCTCCTGTCTGGGCGGCAGTTCATGCGTACGCAGCGGCAATTCCGCCAGCGGAATGTTCACGGCGTCGTGGATCGGCCGCGCGGCCGCCTCAGCGGCCGCACGCGGATCGAGCAGCCGCCAGCGCGGCAACAAGACACGCGTCCCGCTCACTTCGCCTCCAGCCAGTTCGCGCCGCTGGCCACGTCCACCTTCAGCGGCACGGACAGCGGCATGGCCCCGACCATGACCGCCCGCACGGCCTCCGTCAGTTCGTCCGCGCGCTCCCCTGGGCCTTCGCACACAAGCTCATCGTGCACTTGCAGCAGCATGCGCAGCGGCAGGTCTTCACGCGCGATGCGCTGATGCAGCCGAATCATGGCGGTCTTGATCAAGTCGGCCGCCGAGCCCTGAATGACCGTGTTGACGGCCAGACGCTCCGCCCGCCCGCGCACCGCCTGGTTGCTCGAGTTGATGTCGGGAATCGGTCGCCGCCGCCCCAGGATCGTCCGCACAAACCCGTCCCGCCGCGCGTCCGCCATACATCTTTCAACGAACTCCCGGATCCGCGGGTAGCGCTCAAAGTACGCCGTTATGAAGCCCTGCGCTTCGACCCGGCCCATGCCCGTCGCCTGCGCCAGCCCGAACGCCGTCTGCCCGTAGACGATGCCGAAGTTGACCGCCTTGGCCCGGGCGCGCATCTCCCTGGTAACATCGGCCAGTGCCACGCCGTTAAGCTCGGCCGCCACGAACGCGTGAATGTCGCGATCCGCGGCAAAGGCCGCCCGCAGCGCCTCATCCTCGCAGAAATGCGCCAGCACGCGCAGCTCGACCTGCGAGTAGTCGGCCACGATCAGCCGCTCTTCCGGGCTGCGCGGCACGAACGCCCGCCGAATCTGCCGCCCCAGCTCCGTGCGCACCGGAATGTTCTGCAGATTGGGCTCGCTGCTCGATAGCCGCCCGGTCACAGCGCCCGTCTGGTGATAGCTCGTGTGGATGCGGCCCGTCCGTCGGCTGCGCGCCGCCGGCAGCGCGTCCACGTACGTCCCGCGCAACTTCTGCAACTCGCGGTATTCCAGCAACAGCTTCGGCAGCGCGTGCCCGGTCTCGCGCGCCAGCGTCTCCAGCGTCTCCGCATCCGTCGAACGCGCCGTCTTCGTGCGGCGTACCACGCGGAAACCCAGCTTGTCGAACAGCACCTCGCCAAGCTGCTTGGGCGAATCCGGATTGAAGAACACCCCGGCGGCCGCATGCACTTCATCCACCAGCGCCGCCGTCCGGGCCGCAAGCTGCGCGCTCATCTGCCGCAGAAACTCGACATCGATACTGATGCCGGCATGCTCCATATCCGTCAGCACGCCGACCAACGGCATCTCCACGTCGTGGAACAGACTGCTGACGCCGGCGGGCTCCAGTTGCGGCTCGAACAGCTCCTTCAGCCGCCAGGTGTAGTCCGCGTCTTCCGCCGCGTACTCCGTGATCTGCTCCAGCGGCACCTGCTCCATCATGAGCTGGTCACGACCCTTGCCGATCAGGTCCGTGATCGGAATCTTGCGATGCCCCAACAGCCCCTCCGCCAGCCGATCCAGGCTGTAAGACTGCCGCGTCGAGTCAAGCACGAACGCGGCGATCATCGTGTCGAACAGCGGCCCCGCCACCGGCAAACCCGCCTCACGCAGTACAATCAAGTCGTACTTCAGATGGTGCCCGACCTTGCGCCGCCGCGGATCCGCCAGCAGCGGCCCCAGCGCGTCGCGCACCTGCTCCAGCGGCAACGGCTGCCCATAGATCGACCGCACCGGCACGTAGTACGCCCGCCCGGCCTGCCACGCCACCGACAGCCCCACCAGGTCCGCGTCAATCGCGTTGATGCTCGTCGTCTCCGTATCCAACGCGAATTCACGCTGGTCCGCCAGTTCGGCAGCGAGCGCCTGAAGCTGCGCCGGCGTCTCCACCAGCCGATAGTCACGCCCCCCCGGCCGATGTCCCGCAACGGTCGCCGGCACGGCCGTGACCGATCCCGCCTCCCCCCCCGCCAATTCATCAAACAGCCCCGGCGCGCGTGCCGGCTGCGGCGGCATCGGCGGCGGCGGTGCCGGCAGTTGCTCCAAGAGCCGTCGAAAACCCAATTCCTGGAAGATCGGTGCGGCCGCGCTCCAGCGGAACCGCGCACAACGCGCCGCCTCCAAGTCGAACTCCACCGGCGTGTCCGCCCGCAACGTCACCAGCCGCCGCGTCATATCGACCCGCGGCGCAAAGGCCAGCACGTTCTCCCGCTGCTTAGGCGTCAATTCGTCGGCGTGCGCGATGATCTCCGCCACCGAACCGTACTGCTGCAACAGCTTCGCCGCCGTCTTCTCGCCAATCCCAACCACGCCCGGCACATTGTCCACGTTGTCGCCGGTCAGCACCTGCGCCTCGATCGCTTGCTCCGGTCCCCAACCCTTCAGCTCCCGCAGCCGTTCCGGCGTGACGACCTCGTCCTTGCCCGGGTCGTACAGCGAGACGTGCTCCGACAGCAGTTGCTCGAGGTCCTTGTCGCGGCTCACCAGGTATACATGCAGTTCGGGCGCTGCCAGCCGGCCCGCCAGCGTCGCCATGATGTCGTCCGCCTCGTAGTGCGGCACGCGCAATACCGGAATCCCGACCGCCGCCATGATGGCGATGATCCGCTCCGCCTGCACGGGCAGATCCTCCGGCGGCGGCTCGCGCTGCGCCTTGTACTCCGCGTAGATCTCCCGCCGAAAGACGGTCTCGTCCGACACATCCAGCGCCAGCGCCAAGTAGTCCGGCCGCCGCTCGCGGATCAACCCCAGCAGCATCTGACAGAATACGTGCGTGGCCCGCACCGGCTCGCCGCTGGGCGCCGTCAGGCTCCCCATGCGGGCGTAGTACGCGCGGTAAATCTGGGCATGACCGTCGATGATGTACAGCGTCTTCGGCATGTGCGCATACTAAGCTCGGCGGACCCCGGCGCCACGGCTCCGCCTCAGGCCCGGCCGGCCCGCCTCAGCAGCCCGTCACTTCGACGACGGCGCGCCACGCCGCAGCCAGCCGATCGGCAGCAAACTCGGCACCCGCCGGCGATAATCGTCATAGGCCCGCCCGAATCGGCCCGCCAGGCACTCGTCTTCCGCACCCACCAGAATCTGGGCGCTGATCAGCATCACCACCGGCACCGTCAGAATGATCCACGAATTCGTGAGCAGCGCCACCCCCGGACCGATCAGAAAAACCCAGGCCGCGTAGATCGGATGCCGGCACGCGGCATACGCCCCCGTAGTGCACAGCCGGCCGGCGTTGTAGGCCCGCATTACCTGCACCGCCGCGGCCCCGTAGCACACGGTCCCGATCGCGATGAGACCCACGCCCACACCGACCATCAGCCCGTAGTGATCGACGGTGACGCGCAGCGGATTGCCATACCACCACCAGACCCCGACCGCGACCCCCAGATACGCCAGCGAAGACAGCGCGAACGCCGGCCCAACGCCCCAACGCGACATCCTCGTTGCCATGCACGCACTCCAGCCCCACTACAGAAGCACGTCAAGCTAACCGGCCCAGCAAGCGGCGTCCACTCCAGCACGCCACTCGGTGGCCGCACACGCCTCCCAAGCAGACGCCCTGACCGCCAAGCGGCCGCGGACCCGCGGGCAACGCGGAACAGTAACTCATGCTTGCAGGGTTCGAACGCGGGCGAGTTCTACGCCGCCCGGCCGGCGCGCTCGTATACGAACGCGCCGGCCGGCGGCAGAACCGTACAGAATTACGGACAGGGCGGGCAGCCGCCCGTAAGGCACTGCACGAACGGATCGATGTCGAACGTGTTGACGAAACCGTCGCAGTTGATGTCGGCCAGCATGTAGTCGCAATCGGGAAACGCGGCCGCATGGCCGGCCGGGTTGGTCAACGCCAGCACGAACGGATCGATGTCGAACGTGTTGACCAGACCGTCGCAATTGAGATCGCCGATGCTCCACGCCATCAGGCGTGAAATGTCGGTTTCAGCGAAATCCGTCGGCACGCCCAAGCCCGCGGACAGGCCTACCAGGCACTGTTCCGTGGCACAGTCCAGCCACGTGATGGTGATCTCGCCCGTGCCGTAGAACATCTCCACCTGGAAGTTGTTGTACTTGCTGGTACCATGCTCCGGCACATTCTCGTATGTGACCACGATGCGATCCATGAAATGCGATGCAGTCACGGTGCCCAGTTGCGGACTGAGGTTCGTGAACAGCGGCGCGATGCGCGGCAGGGCGAAATGCACGTCGAGCGTAGCGTACTGCGTGCTGTCCGGACCGCCCAGCGTGATGTTGCCGTTGGCATTGACGTACAGCGACCAGTCGCCGGCACCGTAAAGATAGACGTAGTCATCGGCCAAGATCGCCTCGCTGCCATCTTCCCCTGGGTACACTTGGTACGAGTACAGTCCGCTGCTGGGATCCGTCGGAAACCCGGACGCCGTCTCGATACTCGCCGCAAAATAGTCATCCGAGCCGTCGGGAACCAGGTAGAGCGTGCGATAAGACAGGTCGAACGGACTGGCCTCGATAAACTGCTCGGTGAAGTAGTTCCCGGGCATCAACGTCTCGAAACTGAACGTCGCCGACCAGGGGCCCGCACCGCAGCCGTTGAGCGCCCGCACACGCCAGTAGTGATCAGTGCCCGGGGCCAGGTGCGCCGACACCGGATGCTCATTCGTGGGCGCCACCGCGCTGTAGACGACCTGGCTGAAGCCGGGATCGGTCGCCACCTTGATCTCGTAGGCCGCCGCCTGCACCGCCGGCTGCCACACCAGCGTCGGCGTCGAGGACACGTCCACCGCGTCGTCCGCCGGCGAAGATAAGGTAACCGCACCGGGCGTCGTGCTCGACAGGTTCAGGTCGAGCATGACCGAACGCGTCATGCCGCCCGTGGCCACGCCCTGCAGCTCAATCGCGTAGTCACCAGGCGAATGCGCCCCAAGGTTGCCGATCGTCATGACCGTCGTGAAGGGCGGCACCACCGAGTTGACGCTGAAGCCAACCGTGCAACCCGCCGGATATCCGCTGGCCGACAGCGTCACGACCTCCGCAAATCCCGAAATCGCCGCAACGTCAATCACAAACTCGGCCGTGTCCGCCGGCGGCACGCACACACTCGTTGACAGAGAATCGACGTGCAGGTCAAACCCGCGCAGCGGAATTCGCAAAGCCGGATCACCCAACACGATGAACATCTCGAAGAAATCGCGCATGTTCGTGTGCCCTGCGCCGAATTCGTCCAGCAGCTTGAAGAGCATGGCGTGCATGGCCGGCCCGACTTCCTGGATGCCGTCCGCGAGAATCGCCTCGAAGAAGTAACGGTCCATCGCCCGCACCGGCGCCCAGTCCTGAACCGAGTACGCGGTTACGATCATGCCGGTGGTCGCCACGTAGGCCGCAGCGCCCTTGTTGGCCCTGCGCACCCACGTCTCGCCGAAAACCTCGCCCGACGCAGTGAACCTGGCCGTGTCGCACGACAGACTCAATACGATCGGGTACATGCCTTCGTTGTACAACACGCCGATATCCGGCCGCGTGAACGCCGGCCCCCACCAGCTCAACGTCGTGCTGTGGCCGAAGTATGACACCAGCAGGGCCCCGGCATTCACGCCCGCGGCCACCTCCGGCGTACCCGTGTACGAGGGCGGCGCATACGGCGGGTATACGCGCGTAGCCGTCATCCCGGCCGGCTCAATGTACATCTCGATCACTTCGTCATGCGTCTGCGGCGCAAACGCATTGGGATCATCGCACGCCAGGAAGAGCGTCCGCGTGGCGTAATCCGGATCCGCAAACTGCCCGGCCTCGACATGCAGCGTCTTGGCAACCATGGCCTCAAGCTGCGCGACAGTCTGTACCGGAAAACGACCGATGGCAATGTCCGGATACCAGTCATCGCCGCCGTCCATGCACACGTAATACAGGTCGGTCGGTGACAGCCGCGGTCCCAGGCCCGTCCAGCAAGGAATCGTGTCCACGTCGCCGACCAGCAACACGTAGTCCGGCGCATTCGGCGTGCCCCAGAGACCCTGAATATACGCCCGAATCGCCTCTGCGGTCGCCCCGCCCATCACCGGGTAAACCTGCACGTTGAAGCCACGTGCCGTCCGAGCTGCCACCAGGTCCGCCAGCGGCGCACTGTCGGCGAGCCCATCACCCACGACAATCAGGTAATTCCCCGCCGACCCACCGGCCGCAGAGACCAGCGGCAAACCAACCAGCAATAACCCCATCACGGCCAGCACACCGGCCGGCTTACGAGCACACGCTAACAGATCCTGCATTACTACACTCCTCTTGTTGCAGATATCCGGTTCCTCGCCGGCGGCGACCAATGTGCACCTGCACCAACCACATCCCGGAAATCGCCTAACCCATGGTTGTTGCACACTGCCTGCCGGATCCGGCCCCCGCCGCCACAACCGACCGGCGGCTGACCGGCCAGCCCGCGGCGTACATTCACCCTCTCTAACAACGCCCTGCCAAGACTGCCCGACCTCGGCCTCCGTGGCTTAAACGGCCAACCGAGAACCAGACAGCCACCTCCGCACCTGCCAGAATCAGCAGGCACACCAAGAAGGCGCCCAACACACCTTAATCAGCAATTCTACTTCCCCACCAAGGACCGATCAAGGAATTTACCGTTTCCCAAGCCCCGCGCAACGAACGCGCTGCGTCAATAATTGCCGCCCTGGCAGCAAGTTACAATTACGTACAACTCCACCGCATCACGCCGCCGCACAGCCACCGCCTGCCTCGACAACTCGCCGGCAACTCGCTATACGGTGCGTTATCACTACTCAGCGCCCCCGAGCGGCCACGCAAACGAGGACCACCAACATTACCGAGCCAACCCCATCCCCCGGCAAGCTTTGGGCGACTCCAACGCCCTCAGACCAGCCACAGCGTTCCGGAACTCATCACCGGGCGATCCGGCGAGCCGTCGCACTCGGCATCGTCGGCTTGGCATTAGTAATCCGTCTGGTCGCTATCACCATGGCAACGCGATACGCATTTTTATCGGACCACGTGGACTACATGCGCTGGTCCGACTACGCCTACTCCGCGGGCCCAACAAACCTCTACGACCTGCCGGCGGATACTTTCATCAACGTCAACGCCCCGCCATGGTGGCTGGCCACTTGGTTCTCCGCGCCCGGACACCTGGGTGACCGCTTCGCTGTCACGCCCATGCCGAGTCATAGCCAATGCAACTACCCGCCCCTCGCAATCTACGCCTTCTGGCTCCAGGGCGCAGCCTGGCACGCGCTCGAAAAGAACGTCGTAACCCAGTCCCCCGCCTCTGCCGTCGCCGCCTGGTTCCAATACACCGGCGGTCCTATAACCTCACGCGTCGCCAACACCGTCACCGCCAGAGCAATCAACTCCGCACTGCCGATAATGGCCGATCTCCTCCTGGCACTCGGCGTCGCAGGCCTCTCACGCAAGCTCGCCCACCCACAACGCCGCCACACCCTGACCCTCTGGGCCTTCGGCCTCACCCTGCTCGCGCCGGCGGTATTCATCGATTCCGCTTTCTGGAGTCAGACCGATGCCTGGATCGCATCCGGGCTCGTCTGGTGCCTGCTGCTGCTGGTCGCCGAGCGTTACGGGCCGGCCGGCGTCGTCTACGGGGCGACCCTCCTGCTGAAGGCCCAGGCCGTCATCTTCCTGCCCGTGCTCGCCCTCGTCTTCCTCTCGCTGGCGGTGCGCCCGACCGCCCCTGGTCACCGCGGGCTGCCCTGCCTGGGACGCTTCCTGCTGGGGACGGTGCTGACGGTCGGCTTGCTGGCATTGCCGTTCATGCTCGCCGGCGCCGGCGGGCCCGAGCACGGCTGGCTCCGCTGGGCATACCGGGCGTACGTAGTGCCAATCACCACGGACTTCCCCTTCACCACGCTCAAGGCGTTCAACGTGTGGTGGCTCGACTTCACAGCCCGCGGCCAGACGTACGAAGCTCTCTCGGCCGAAGCCAGGCTGCTTGGTCTCAGCAAGGATCTAATCGGCAAAATGCTGCTCAGCGCCGCCATCCTGCTGGCCGGCGTGCTTTGCGTGCGCCGCTGGCGGTGGACGCCACCGGGCTGGCCAGCCTTTGCTGCGCTCGTGTTGCTGGCCGCATTCCTCTTCCCCACGCGCGTCCACGAACGCTACATCTACTACTGCATCCCCTTCCTGATCGCCACCGCCCTGACTTTGCCGCGCTGGCTTCCGGTGCTGGCGGCGCTCCTGCTGGTCTCCACGTTCGAATTAACGTGGTATCTCTGGTATGCCCTGCCTGATGCGGCGCCCTGGGAGCCCGCCCCGACGCCGCTAGTCAAGGCCTGGACGGTCTGCCTGGCGCTGCTGTCCCTGGCCGGTTTCGCCTACGCCCTGGCTGCCATTGGCGTAAACGGGCCATCGAACGGGGCTTGCGGCGAGCGGGATCAGGTGGCACCATGAACAGGCTCGTATCCTGAAACTCGCGGGGGCCAGAACCGAACGCAGGGAAGTCGGCAATGAACGATACGTTGGCAACTGCACCAGGCGCGTCCCGAATTCACTGGGTGGATGTCGCCAAGGGGCTGGGCATCGGCCTGGTGTTCTACGGGCACTTCGTGGAGCGCTACATCACCCTGGGTCTGCCGGCCGCCGTGGAGCAGATGCGCTGGATATACGCCTTCCACATGCCGCTCTTCTTCTTCCTCTCGGGATTCGTCTACAAAGACCGTGATCTCAAGTTCGACGCCTTCCTGAAGCGACAGATCCTGACGCGCCTGGTGCCCGTGTGGCTGTTCATGCTCATCGGCATTCCCCTGTGGATCCTGGCGCACAAGGCGTCCACCGACGCCGGCTGGGCGGCGCTGACGCAGCGTTGCCTCACGGAGGCGTTCTGGGAAGTTGTGCGCGGCCGCCCCCACAAGAACGTGCTGGTCTGGTTCCTGGTCTGCCTATTCACGGTCGAGTTGCTCCAGTTCGGCCTGCGCCGCCTGGTGCGCCGCACGCCGCTACTAGTGCTGTCCATCCTGTTCTTCGCGGGCCTGACCCACATCATATCCGACCAGGGTTACCGCGAAGCGGCCGTGTTCATTCTCACGGATCGCATTGACTTGTGGCACCTCACCTCGGCAATCGCGGCGATCGTCTTCTACCAGGTCGGGATCCTGACGCGCCGCCTGGGCCTGCTCGTGTCGCCGCACACCCGCTGGTACCACTACCTGCTCGCCCTGCTCGCGCTGGCCGTCACGCTCCTGACCTACAACCTGAATGACGTCCTCGGGTACAGATACGTGCGTCTGATTGACGCGGCATACGGCTACGCCTGGTGGTTCTTCCTGACGGCCCTGGCGGGCGCGCTGCTGGTTGCGTGCCTCGCGCAGATCCTGTCCCGCGCGCGCGTCCTGACGTACCTGGGGCAGATTACGCTCGCACTGATGTGCCTCAACGGCATCATCCACGAGTACGCCAACCCGGCCATCGCCACCGCCCTGCTGCGCCTGCAACCCGACCAGAACGTGCTCATCCTGACGGGTGTCTGCCTCGGCACGACGATCGTACAGTTGGCCCTGTGCGTGCCGGTCGCCTGGTTGCTGCATCGCCTCTTGCCGGCCGTCTTCGGCCGCGGCGTGGCCAAACCGGCCGCCGCCCCGTTGCCCGTGGCCGCCGGCGCTGCCCCGGCCGGCAAATGAACGTGGTACGAGCGCCCGGCCACGACGCCCGCAAGTTTGATTGCATCGCCGGCCATTGGCAGTAAATTACGCGTGTGGGTTTGAGTCTCGTCCGGCCACCGTGGGAAGTGGACGCATGCCCCAACGGGCCCGGGGCGACGAGACGTGTTTCGTGGCACTAATTGGAGAACCGAGGATGTTAGCAGCAGCAAATTGGACATACCGCCTGGTCGTTGTTTCAGCCTGTGCACTCTTGGGGCTGAGCGCGCTGTGCGCCTGCGAGCCCGGTCCGCAGCAGTCCAAGGAGACTGCCAGCACTTCCGCTCCCGCTCCCGCTCCCGGCCCCAAAACCCTGACAATCCTGACCCCCTACGACGAATCCATACGCCAAACCTTCGCCGCCGGCTTCACCAGTTGGTACCAGGCCAACCGCGGCGAGCCCGTCCAGATCACCTGGATCACGCGCGGCGCGCCGCAAGGCGTCCGCCACATCGTCGGCCTGGCCGACCCGAAAACCGCCGACGGCGCGGCCGGCAAACCGGACGTATTCTTCGGCGGCGGGATCGGCGCCCACTCCTACCTGGCCGAGCAGGGCCTGCTGGCCAAGGTCGATCCGGGCGACGTCCTGACCGGAATCCCGGCCGAAGTCCACGAAGTGCCAACGCGCGACCCGGAGGGTCGCTGGTTCGCCACCGGCCTGGTCACGTACGGCATCGTCTACAACGCGGCGGCTTGTGAGGAACGCCAGTTGACACCGCCGCAGACCTGGCGAGATCTGGGCCATCAGCGCTTCAAAGAAGCGATCGCCATGGCCGATCCGATGGTCAGCGAGATCGACCGCGACGGTATCGTCCGGATGTTCCAGCAGTTCGGCTACGTCAGCGGCTGGCGGGGCACGGTGATGGCCTTGGCCAACAGCCCGCGCCTGTATGCCAATCGCGACGAAGCGCTGGCCCTGGTTGAGACTGGTAAGGCCCTGGCCGCCATTGCGGCGGACTACGAGGGCCGGGCGCTCGAGGCCAAGACCGCAGGCGCGGTCAAGTACGCCGACATGCCGCAGGGAACATCAATCACGACGGCAGTGACCAGCGTGCTGGCCGCCGCGGCCGATCGGGAGCTGGCCACGGACTTCCTGCGCTACGTCCTGAGCACCGAAGGCCAGTCGCTCTGGTGTGTACCGCTTGAGCTGCGCGAGCCGCACGGCGTCACGCTCTATCACCACGCTATTGCGCCGCGGATCTACGAGCAGCATGGCGACCAGCTCACTGTGAAGCAGAACCCGTTCGAAACCAAGTACGCCCTGAAGCCTGACCTCGAGAACGATCCGCTGATGGGCGCGTTCTGGGGCGCTTATGCGCACGCGGTCACCGGTGAGAACCACGCCAAGCTGCATGAACTTTGGCACCTCATTGTCGAACGCGGTATGCCCAACATGCCGAACATGATCGTTGCGTCACCCAAGATCAGCCCGCAGCAGGCCGTGGAGTTCGGCAGGAAGGTGCGCAGCGCCACGGCCGAAGAGCTGGATGTCATGATCAAGCAATGGATCGCCGATTTTGATGCTCTGATTGACGAAGCCCGCGGCACCATGCAGCCCTGACCCGCGCCCGGCCGCGGCAAGCGACAAGTCGGTAACACGGCAGCGCCGGACCGCACTGCCCGGCGCTGCTGATTCACTCGCAACTCGTAGATCACCAGCGTGGTGTGCCCGTCCGGACCGTGAATCTCGTGCCGCGGCGGCCCGGGCGGGCGTTCGTCGGGCCGCAGTATGAAGAAAACGCGCTGCGGCCGGCCGCTGCCGCGCAGCCGCTCCAACAGCGCCGTCCGCTCCTCATCGTAGAGAAAGTAGTACTTGCCGAAACGCGTGTAGCGGTCCCACATGTCGTAGTCGACCCATTCGAGATACTCACGCGGTTCCGCAAACCACCGCGCCGGTTCGTAACCGAGATCCACCAGCAGCAGCAGGTGCGTGTGCTTCATCCCCAGCGCCGTGCACACCACCGCGTCAGCGCTGTCCAGCTCCGGCCGCAGCCAGCGGTACGCCGCCAGCACATCCGCGCCCGAGTCGAGGTATGCGACCATGTCCCGCTGGCGCCCGGCGTAGTAGGCCCGCGCGAAACGCGCCTGCGACGCCGCCGCCAACCAGCCGAGCGCCACCAGCGCGGCCACCAGCATGCCCATGCGCCGCTGACCACCGAGGTGCTTGATCAACCACACTAGCCCCACTGCGGCCACGACCACTAGCGGGATCAACCCCGGCAAGCTGCGCAGACCATGCAGGCTTATGTGCCAATTGAGGACGTCGCCGGCCGGATAAAGTACAACCGCCGCCAGCAGGACTCGCGCGGCGCGCGAGGCCCACGCCCGGCGCAGCAGCACACCCAGCCCGAACAGGTGCAGCGGCAGGAAGTAACCCGGCACGAACCCGAAGGCCGGCACCCAGAACTTCACATCCTCATCGCCCTGCCGATACAGGAAACCCGGGTCGAAATGCTGGACATACCGCCGCGCGACCCGCTCGACGCGCTGGCCCAGCGGGTCGTCCGCCCGCCATACCCAGTTGTTGAACCCCCGCCGCCCGATCACGTCCGGCCGGCTGACATGCGCGTACAGCAGCGGACCGAATGTCGCCAGCCAACCTGCCAACAGGGCAACCAGCGCCCACCTGCCACGCGCGGCTCGAATCTGCTCCAGCCACCAGCGGCCGGTCACCAGCACGCAGGCCCCCAGGAACAACGGCACAAACAGCCGCACCGCCGGGTAGCCGTAGCACAACACGCCCCCTACCAAGCCGGCCAGCAGCGCCCGCAGCGGGCGCCCCGCCGTCGCCGGCCGGTCCGCCAGTGGGAAACCGGCCCACAACAGCGCCGCCAACGGCACCAGCGCCAGCAGCGGCGTGATGGACGCCTCGTGTCCCGTCCGGCTGATCTGCACATGCACATGGTTGATCGCAAGCAACCCCGCCCCCGTCAACGCCACGGCCGACCCGAACATCCGCCGGGTCACCCAGTGCGCCAGCAGGATCGTCAACACTCCCCCCACGACGGCCGGCAGGCGACTCGTCCAGATGTTCAGCCCGCCGATCATCTGGAACGGCATCAGCACGTACAGGAACAGCGCGCTGCGGTGCTCGCCCAGCGCCCGATAGTAGAAGATCGGCCAACGCTGCCCCACCTGGTCCTGCCCGGTCTTGAGCACGCAGTATGCATTCCACGCGTTCGCCGCCTCGTCCTGGTTGAACCCCGGCGGCACGTCCGTCAGCGCGACCAGCCGCAGCGTGGCAGCGAGCACGAGAATCGCCGGCAGGGCCCAGGCCGGCGCCCGCCAATCGGCCACACGCCGCGGCACCCCGCACCTCAACGAGCTTTCGGTTGGCAAATCCGCGCTGGCGGCTTCTGCGGGCATCCCCGAATGCTACCAGCCCCACGGCGCCCTGACCAAGACGTCCCCCCCTCAGACGCGCTCCACCGCCACAGCCGGCAGCCAGCCGGTCTGATTGTTGGGCAGCCGCACTTCCACCCAGCCGCCGCGCTCGTGCAGCACCCACAACTCGACACCCGGCCCCAAGGGTTGCTTCAACGCCGGGTCGGACCCTTCGCCCCAGCCCAGCCGCAGCACGACCGGCTCGCCAACGACGACCGCCGGCGGCCACTGCCCCTCTTCCCGCGTCTGCCAGGCAACGGAACCGGCCAGCGAAAGCCCCAGCAGTACGCCGATCACGCCCGCAACCGCCAGACTCCGCGCCGGCCAGCGCAGCCGGACGATCAGCAGCAGCCAGCCCAGGATCGTGAGGCCGCCCGCCGCCCAGGCCCGACCGTGCATGGAAGTCCTATAATGCACAAACGCCAGGTCACGCCACAACCGTGCCTGACCGGCCGGCTCGATGAGCGGCTCCACCTGCCGCCGAGCGTACTCCAGATTCTCCCGCACCCGCTCATTCGATGGTTCCAGCCGCTCTGCTCGCCGGTAGTGCAGGATCGCCCGACCCAGATCGCCAAGCCGGAAGTGCGTGTTGCCCAGGTTGTATTCCAGAGCGGCGTTTCGCACGCCAGCGTCACGCAACGCCGCAAATGCATTGCGGGCCTCACGATACAACTCCTCAGCCTCAGCCGCCCGCTGCTGAGCGACCCGCACGGCCTCATCGAAGGCGTCCAGCCCACGCCGCAGAATCTCCCGCTGACGCTCCGGCGGAATCCCGGCCGCACGCGCCGTCAGCGGAAACGCCAAACCGGCGGCAACCCCGGCCAGAACCAGCGCGGCTGTCAGGACCCTGGGCGTCATATCCGCTCTCGCTCCAGCGCCGTAAGACACGCCTGCGCCTCATCCACCAGCGCGTCCGTGTCGCCTTCCGCAGCCGCCCCAAACGTCGCCCGCTCACTCCGCTCGAGCACCTCGCGCCAGCGCTCCCGCAACTCCGGCGCGCCGGTCCGCTCGGCCAGAAAATCCAGCGCCGCCGGCCCAATCATCCGCCCCACCGGCTGGTTGAAACGCTCCCCCAGGTAGCCGGCCAGGGCCGCCGCAATCGCGCCACCCGCCTCGCGCGGCGGACGCTGCCGGGCCTGGTCCAGCCGGCGGCGCGCGCTGCGCAGCGCACGTTGCCGCCGCCGGCGTGTCACGCCGCCGGTACGCATGTAGAGCGACCCAGCCCACACCAGCAGGAACGCGGCCGGCGGCGTGCAGGTCGCCCATGCCAGCGCCTCCAGGCTGACCCGCGAAACGCTCCGCAGTAGCACGTCCTCGCGGGTTTCGTTGCCGCGCAACCCGTCCAGCACGTGCAGGTCCGCCGTCGGGGCGTCGCGCGGCACGCCGATTCGCTCCGCCAAGGCGCCCGTGTCGAGCGTCGGCGCCGGAGTTACGCTGATCGGAATGGGCTCGCTGACGGCTACCAGGTAAAGTCCTCTGTCCGGATCGAAATACGGGTATTCGAGCGACGGAATCTCGGTCAGATCGGGCCGTTCCGGCCGGATCATCTGCGTGAAGATCTTGCGGCTGCCGACGACCTCACCGGCCAGTTCCTCCGCCGGCACGCGAAACCCGTTGTTCAAGAGCGGATCCGCCGCCAAATTGGGCCCCGGCAGCGTCTCCAGCGGCCCGTCGCCGCGAATCTCGATAGTCAGTTGAATCGGCTCGCCCACACGCACCGCCATGGGGCTGGCCCGCACCACCAGGTCAAACGTGCCCACCGCACCGGTGAAATTGGCCGGCCGCCCCGCGGCAGGCAGCGGCAGCACCTCGATCTCGCCAACGCGCGGGCTGGCCCGCAGGTTGCGGTACGCCGTCGGGTAAAGCTGCCCGAAGATGTCGCGCGACAACTCAGTTGGATACTGAATGCCCAGCTCGATATCGTCGAAGCTCAACCGCCCCGGCCGGTCGGCCACGAACTCCGCCCAGGTCTTGTACGTGTAATACGTTTGGGTGCTGCCGTCCGAACCGCGCCGCCGCTCGGTAGCCGACTCGACCTCACCCCGAAACGGCCCCAGGTTGATGACCCGGAGCTGCCCGCGCATGTAGTTGGAACTGATGTCGCGCCCCTGCACACGCACCGGCTGGACCCAGATCGTCAGGACCAGCCGCACGCGCTGCCCCACATAGATACGCCGGTGGTCAGAGGTAATCTCGACGAAGAACAGCTCGCCGGCGTCACCCGGCTGCACATCGACGCGCACCGGGGGTGTCTGCAGCGCACGCCCGTCCACGCTGACCGTCACCGGCGGTATCACCAGCTCGCCGGCCTCGCGCGCCGTCAGCTCGAAGCGGTACGTTCGCCGCGTCGACGACGTCATCCGCCCGTTCACGATGTAAGTCTGCGACGATTCCTGCTGGCCCAGGCTGCGCACCGTGCAGCCCGGCAGATCAGGAAAGACCGGCGGGTCGCAACTGCTGAAGTTCTCCACGCGCAGCGCAACCGTGAATGGCTCGCCGGCGTAGATATCCCGGCTCTCCACCTCGAGACCGAGCTGCGCCTGGCCCAGGGCCACCGGCCCTGCCAGCCCCAGGCACGTCAGTAGCAGCCAACCCGAAACAATCCTGCGCATCTTCACCTGCTTCGCGCTACGCCCGTCGCAGCGCCCTCGCCATCCTGGACGCCGCTCGTGGCCGCGCCCCGTCGAATTCTACGAACGCCCCGCCTCAGCGCGAACCCGCCAACTCACGTAGCCGCGCGAACGGATCCGCCGCGCCGGCCGCGTCCCGCAACGCTTCCAGCAGCGCGGGAAACTCACCCCCCACCGTGTCATACACCGCCGCAAACACGTCCAGGTCCAGGTGATACCGCCGCCGCAGCAGTACAAACGCGTTGTTCGTCGGCATCCGGCCCCACCATTCGTGCCGTTCCGGCGCACTCAGTTCCGGCAACACCTCGTTCGTGAACCGCTCCCGGGCGGCCTGGAACACCGCCTCCCGCCCCGCCACCTTCTCCGCACTGCTGATGTCCTGCGCGTAATGCGCCTCCAGCTCCGCCGCCAGTTGCAGCAGCCACGCGGTAATACGCTCCTGGTCCGCATAGGAGACTTCCAGGGCCGTGATTGCCTCCTCACCCGCCGCCCCCTGCCGCTCGTAGTAACGCCGCGCCCCCGCCCGCCCAATGAACGTCGCCAGCGACTCGTTGAACGTGCTCTGACCACTGACGTAGATCGTGTTGTGCGCCAACTCGTGGATTACAGTCTCCACAATCGATCCGTCCGGACGATTCAGGAACGACGACTGCACCGGATCGGGAAACCACCCCAGCGTGCTGTACGCGTCCACGCCGTAGATGTACGTGTCGTACCCCTCCTGCTGCAGCTCCGCCGCGGCGTCCTCGGCGTCCGCTCGCTCGAAGAACCCGATGTAGTCGATCGTCCCGATGATCGGGAAGTGCCAGCGCCGCGGCGTGAGCGCATCCTGGCGCGCGGCCGAGAGGTTGTACCCGATCGGCTCACCGCCGCTGTCGTGATACAGCGAATAGCTGCCGCCGACGCGCAGCCCCAACTCGTCGCGGGCGAAGTCACGGGCCGCCACGACCAGCCGCAGCTTGCGCTCCTGCTCGGCAGTCAGCCGACCATCCGCCAGAACCTGCTCGATCGGCACGGTCCGGGTCATCATGCCGAGCTGCCCCAGGCCCTGCCGAATGACATATTGGACGGAAGATGCACAGCCACCCAGCGGCAGCAGCGCCGCGATCAGTAGCACGCTTGAACTCGGAATTTTCCTGCCGACCATGCCAATCACATTCCGCATCACGCGCGGCAACGGCGCGTGGCCATCAACCTGTTCGGTCGGTATCATATCATGGCAGATGGGAGGCACGCATGCCCGATGAAGGACCGCTGGCACGTCCGACGCTCGTTTCGCTGCTGATTTGTGACCAGGTCATCGACGACAAGATCACCAACAAGAAAAGCGCCATCGGGCTGTTCAACACGGTGCTGGTGCCGCAACTACCCACCACCATCCCGCAAATCGTCGTCCTGGCCTCCCTGACCGAGATCGGCGCCAATACCACCATCGAGTTGCGGCTGGTGCGCGACGCGGACAACAACGTCCTGTTCCACACGCACGGCCCGATCGAGGCCCCCAACCCGCTGGCCACGGTGGACCTGCTCTTCGCCATGCACGGCATCCGCCTGACCGCGCCCGGCCAGTACGCCTTCGAAATCTGCTGTGCCGACGAAATCCTCGGCCGCCGCCGCTTCCAGGTGCTGCAGCGCGCCCCACGCCAACCGCCACAGCCCCCGCCGGCCGCGCCGTCCGAAAACTAGGCCGCCGGCGCGCAGCGCCGCACGGGTCACGACACCTCCAGCGCCAACAGGTACTCTTCCAACGCCGTGCGCTTCTGCTCGCGGGCCTGCCGGGCGGTCTCGATCTGCGCCCGAAGCTGTCCGATGCGCGTCTCCAGCTCGTCGAACTTGCGCAACTGGCGTGCGTAGACGTCGGTGCCCTGCGGCAGTGTCCGCAGGTTGTCGCGCAAGCGAACCTGGTCGGCCACAACCTCGTTTAGCTCCTGCTCCAGCTTCTCGCACTGCCTGGACACGTCCGTCAGCTCCGTCCGCAGCGCAACGAGGCGTTCGAGCGCCTCCCGCACCGCGGGCGATATCACCCGCGACCGCAGATAGAAGTCAATCGTGTCCAGCCGGCAATCCAGCAGCCGCAGCGACTGCTCCGCCTGGCGCTCCAGCTTCACCCGGTACGACACACTCTGGCCGGCCGGCACATCCACGCGCAGCCGCAACAGGCGCGGCGTGCGCTCGTACGGCTCGCGCGGCTCAACCAGCGTCCAGTCGGGCGTGTACGGCTGCTCGAGTATGACGGCCCGCTCCCGCTCCGCCTTGTTCTTGATCACGTACTTGCGCTCGTCCAGATACTTGTGCCCGTACCACAGCACGCCCTTGGCGATCCGCAGGCTCATCAGCTCTTCCGGTCGCGGCATGCGCTCCACCGCCACCTCCGTCGCCAGATCCAGTGCATACGCTATCAGACGCTTCTCGCCGGGCTTCATGTCCGGCAGCTTCGCGTCGCCGGCATAGACGCTGCCATCGAAGACGGTGACCGGCCCCTGCATCAGGTGCAGGTCGGTCGCGTTGACCAGCTCCAGCCCGTTGAGCGGATACTTCTCATGCGTGCTCGGGTTGTAGATGCTGACCTTCTCCCCCGCGATGGCCGCGTTCACGATCGGCAGCATGGCCGAGTGCTGGCGCGGAATCGAAACCGGCGCCTGGATGACATACTCGAACAGCTCGCCGGCCTGCTGTGCCGCCGCCACCGACGCCACCCCGCGGCCACTCAGGTCCAACTCTTCGGGCGCCTCCGACATCAGCGGCGCCGGCGCCTCGCCGGCATACGCGTCCGCCGCCGCCATCTCCATCATCTGCGCACGCCCCCGGGCCATCTGCCGCCCCCGCCCAGCAGACCTCTGAGCACCCCTGAGCTCCATCCCACCCTCATACTGCGGCGCGCGCAGCGACGCGTACAACTCAAGCTCCTCCAGCGGCCGCGGCACGTAGAGCGGCGTATACAGGTCCATCCGGAAAGAGATCGGCCGGCCGGATACCAACGACAGCCGCACATCCCGCCAGTCCTTCTCCGTCGCGTTCTCAACTGTCGCCCACCCCTGCATGAACGGCGGCTCGTCACCGGACAGCACCAGCCGGTAGCTCGTCTTCCAGATCGGCGCCTCGAGCAGATACGCCGCCCGCACCTTGCGCCGCCCGGCCCCGTCAAAGCGCAACACTACGCTCTTCTTGTCCGCATCGTGCGCTTCCGCCAGCGTCGCCAACGCCTTCCGCAACTCCCCGTCCACCTTCTCGTCCAGCAGCCGGATCCCGCGCAGCTCCGCCAACGCCATTTGCTCCAGCCCGGACTCGGTCAGCAGGTTCAGCACGTCGCGCTCTACAACATGATGGTCACCAACGACCGTGAGTTGCGTCTCAACGCCGACGATCGCACCACGAAGAGCACGCGGACCGCCAATCTCGACTACCTCGCCGCGCAGTTGATCCAACAGTTCACCCAGCGTCGGCTTGCCGGTGATGTCAACCGCGAAGCTGCGCAGCGCCTTCTCCACCGGGTCACGCGCGGCATAACTCACGGCCCCGATGGTCCCGCCGCCGAAATCCTGAACCACCAACGACTTGAGAATGTCGTTGATCTGGTCGGTGCGGAACCGCAGTTCGGCTGTCTTCGTCCCGCTGACCTCCGCCGTACACTCGAAATACCCCACGCCGCTGCTGAACAGCGCCACACGCGTGACGTCCAGGTCCACTGTTTCCTGTGCGCCAACCGTGACACCCAGCAACATCACGCCCAGAAATGCGACAGCCTGAGGTTTCATACCGCAACTCCTGCGACGAGCACGAGAACATCCCGAACGGCCGTGACACGCGACGGCCGCCTACATAGCATATTGGACTACGGAACCGCAGAGTAGTTCCCGAGGTGCGGCAAAATCTGCCCGCTGCAGCGCTTATGACCGAAACCCCTCCCGGACGGCCCTGTCGACACTCCGCGGTGCAGCCCATCAGCCGCACCCGCGCCCTGCTGGCAGCGGCATTGGCCGCCTGCTGCCTGATCAGCCCGGCATTCGCCGACCCACTGCCACCAGCCTGGACCTGGACCGCGCCGGCCGACATAGAGTGGGTCGAGCCCGTGCCGACCCATGCGCTCCTGCTCGTGGCCACGGCGGCCGGCCAGGTGTACGTGCTCGACGCGCGCAGCAGAGCCGACCGGCGGGCTCCGCCGCTCGCGGCCCGTCCTGGCGTGGTCTATGCCGGTGCCGCTCCTGAGCATGGCCTGGCCTGCTGCCATGACCGCCTGAGCGTATACGCAATCGAACTCGAATCGCCGGCCCGCCTGCGCTGGCAGGTTGACGCCTGGCAGGTCGGCGAAGCGGACGCCCCACAAGCTCAGCGCGGCGATCCGGAAGACTTGCGCCGCCTGCTCGCCGCCCAAGCCACGCCGGACGGCGTGCTCATCGTCCGTGACGACGGCCGCGTCGGCTCTCTTGAGCTACGCTCGGGCACCCTGCTCTGGCAACACCGCCTCGGCAACCTGACCGATGTCCAGATTCGCGTCGCCGGGCGCCACGCGGCGCTCCTCTGGCGACGCGGCCCCGAGATCGGCGCAGAACTAGTTGACCTGACCGACGGCGAGTGGGAAACGTTCGGCCTGCCGGAGGAAACACCCTGGCCCGTCTGGAGCGGACTGGTCACCCGCGGCCTTGTCTGTGCATACCCGGACCGCATAACGCTGAGCGATCTCAGCGGCACCACTGTGCTGCACACGGCGGACGAGCGTCAACCAATCCGGCTTGCGAGCCTCAGCCGCTGTCGGCTCCCCTCCGCCGACCGGCTCGAGCCGCCCCATGACGCCCTGATCTTCGTAACAGCCGCCGGCCGCTGGCAAGCCCTCGATCTGCAAACCGGCGCGTCACGCTGGACGATCCAGGATCAACCAGCGCACCCGACCGCCTGGATCGCAACCCAGGTAACTGACGACCTCTTGATCACCACGACGGCGCGGGTAGCCGAGGCTCGGGCAATCGCAACGGGGCGCTGCATACTCCGCTTCGAATCGCACGCGGCCGACCTCATGGCAGTCCACGCGGACGGGCCGGCGTTGAGCCTTCTGAGTATCAGCGCGACGAAGCGGCCGGCCTGGCCGACACTTACAGTCGCCACGCTGCCGGACATGGCCGGACCCCTGCCTGAACTGCGGGCGCTAAGCTATCCGCTCGATTGCCCGAATCCGCCCGCACAGTTCACGTGGGTCGGGGACACGCTCGTCCTGGTCACCAAGCGCGCGCTCCACGCCTTCACCCGGCCGAACCTCAACCCTCAGATTGCTTGTCCGCCGCCGCCCTTTGCCCTACGCTGACCGCGCGTGCTCTCGTGGAATACACAGCACTCGAATGCGAGGCGCCGATGCAAACCGACGTGCAAGACTGCGATGGCGTGAAGGTGGTCCGCTTGCAGGGCGACCTGACCGGCGAGGCCCAGGACGCGCTGGCCGACACTTTCGGCGAATTGCTCACCACGCCACACGCTCGCATCATCATCGACCTGGCCGGAGTCGAGTTCATGAACTCCGCCGGTCTGAGCGAGCTCGTCCGCACCGTGGCCCAGGCCAACGTGCAGGAGGCCCGCGTGCTCCTCACCAACCCGTCGCCGTACATCGCGGGCGTCCTCGAAACGACCAAGCTGGATACCTTCTTTGAGGTGTACTCCACGCGCGAGGAAGCCCTCAAGGCGCTCTGCTGACCCGCCCGTTTCGCCACCTCCCAGCCAATCGCGGCTGGGCACACCCGCGGCACCACCCCGCGAGCTGACCGGGCAGGCAAATCCGGCGCCGCGCCGAGGTTTTGGCCTTGTAATCGCCACGTGAAAACGCCATACTGAATGACAGAGAGGGTCCTGATCAGTACGCCCTGAACCAGATCGAGGAGTTAGGAGCATGTTTTCACCACAGATTGCCGGGTTCCGTGTCTTGCGCGCTTCTGCTGTGCTGCTGGCCGTGTCCTGCGTCGCCAGCGCCCCCGCCGCCCTGCTGGACGACTTCTCTGACGGCACCGATGCCGGCTGGACCCACCTGGACCTGCTCAGCATGTTCGGCCTGGGCCACACCGTCTATGACGCGAGCAGCGGGGTCTACCAGATCTCTTCCAGCGAAGCTCTGCCGCCCACATTCGTGGGCACCGGCAGCTTCTGGACGGATTCGGCCACTGATCCGTACTTCAGCGACGGCTACATGCGCATGCGCTTCAGCACGGACAGCGTCATCTCCAACCCGTTCAGCACCCTGCGGCTGAACCCGGTGTCGGGTGATTACTACTGCTTCTATGCGCGGCCCTCGGGCGCCGGGACGATCGGCATAACGCGGGTAACCGGCCTGCTGGATTCGGAGGACCTCGTGGCGACGACGTTCCCGATCACGCCGGGCGCGTGGTACTGGATGGAAGCCGGCGCGCTGGGCGACACGCTCTCGCTGAAAGTCTGGGCCGAGGGTGATCCCGAGCCGGACACCGCGCAGCTCACCACCACCGACGACAGCTTCGCGTTCGGCGCGCTGGCCGTCGGGTTGTACAAGTACGCCACTGATGCCGGCTTTATCTCGAGCCAGTTCGACGACGTGAGCTTCATCCCGGAGCCGAGCAGCCTCCTGCTGGTGCTCGTCCTGGGTGCCGCCCTGGCGCGGCGCCGCTGATCAACCAGCGTTCGGCACACTTCGGCCAGCGCGCCTAGCCCAGCCCACGGGCCGCCGCCAAGCTCGGACCGGCCCGCACAAATGGCCTGGCGCGCTCAGTCTTCGTATTCCTCGGCGTAGCGGTCGGGGTACTTGCGCTCGTGCGCTGCCTCGCGCACGCGCCGCTCCTGCGCGTCAGCCCGCCGCTTGAGCACTTGCCGCACCAGCAGGTTGCCCCCGACCCCCAGCACAATACCCAGCGCCCCGCCGTGGTACACCAGCAGCGCCACCAGCCCGCCGCAAACCGCCGCGACGACCGCCGCGCCAAACCAACTGAAGATCACCCAAATCGTACGGGCCAGCTTCAGTTCGGCGTCGCCACGCTGGAAGATGCGGTCGGCCATGCCGGTGGCAACGATGGCGGCAAACGAGACGTAGGTCGTCGAAACCGGCAACCCCAGCCCGGAAGCGGTCGCAATAACGCTGGCCGAAACGCACAGTATCACGCAGGCCCGCAACACATCATAGTGCATGCTCTTGCCCGCTTCGGTGACCTCCGGCAAGGGCGCCAGCACCGGTCGCCTGCGCCGCAGCCGCAACATCAGTTGCGCTAGTGCGATGCACCAGTTCGGCGCCCACAGCCGCACCTGGTGGGCCATGCTGCCGGCGTGCACCGCCGCGCTCGTCACCCGCTGGGCATTGCGCGTGGTCATTCCCAGCGCCATCAACAACCCACAGCCCACCAGCGCCCAGATGGCGATGGGAATGCCGGTGGCGTGCACCACCCCGTCTTCCCAGTGCTGGATCAGGTTCAGGGCCGCCAGGCCCGGCGCGGCGCAGTTGGCCAGGTCATTCTGACCAAACGCGAACGCCATCGCGAAAGTTCCGATAATGGCCAGCGCGGGGAACAGTCGCCGCGCGACGCGCTTCCCAAAAGCCGCCAGCAGAAAATGGATGACGACACCGAACACGAGCCACAGCGCCAGCAGCGTCACGAACGGCCCATATTCCTGCAACACCTCCGAGCGCAGCCGTTGCACGAAATCAAGCTGGCGCATGCCCTTGACTAGCATGAAGTAGGTGAGCCCGGCCAGCATGCCGCCCCCGATCCAACTGCCATGCGCCAGCATCACGGACAGACTGCTGGTCCGGTCGCGAATCGCGCCGCGCACGATGCGCTGCATGATGAATGCGCTCACGCCGGTGATGGCGATCGAGCAGACAATCGCGGCCATGACGGTCCCGGCCCGCGGCCAATGCACCACTTCTGCCCCGCCCAGCGCGAAGGCCGCCCCCAGCAACTCGAATATCAGGCACGCGGTCGTGCTGACCGGCATGC
Organism: uncultured Planctomycetales bacterium; assembly: GCA_964550375.1. Taxonomy (GTDB): domain Bacteria; phylum Planctomycetota; class Phycisphaerae; order UBA1845; family Fen-1342; genus JAAYXS01. The sequence continues at coordinate 68,392 of CAZJYX010000015.1, forward strand.
CGAAAGCCGAGTAGCCGTACAAGAGCACCGTATCGACGATGTACACGGCCACGTAGACCGCCAGGGCCTTCTCGATCGTCAGCATGGTCGGGTCAAAGATGCCCTTGCGGGCCGTCTCGATGACCGGCGAGGAGGCCGCCGCCCCCAACACCACCGCCACGCCGGCCAGCAGCACGGCCGTCCGCCGCGTCAGCACGCGCGCCCCGAACACCGCGTTGACCAGGTTCGCGGCGTCGTTCCGGCCGACCTCGACCGTATCCCACATCAGCATCCCCAGCGCAACGATCGTGGCGCCGACCAGGAACGGCATCTCTGACGTCCACGGGCCGGTTGCGCTCGTAGAGGAAGCCAACAGCAGGATCCACATGGCTACGAGGACCCCTGTGTACCGGGTAACAGAATCAGCGGGCCAGCATACGACGCAAACGCTCAGCCGTCTTGTCGGCGGAGTTGGCCAGGGCGCCCAGATTCTGGAAGATGCCCGACCACAGGAATATGTCCACCGCCTTGAGCTCGTCCTCCAGGGCGAACAACCGCTGCGCCAGCACGTACTGGGCCTTGTCCGCCACCCACTCCTCGTGCTCCGCCTTGCCGACCAGCCCCATGACCTGCGCGCCCCGGTGACCGGCCAGATCGGCCTCGGTCATGTCCTTCAGCAGCGTCACCGCCTCGAACACCTGGTCGCAGACCATCAGCACCTGCCGCACGTAGGCGATGATCTCGTCGGCCAGCGCCGGCGGCATGACCAGCTTCTTGATCGTGAGCTGTACCGCCAGGTCCTCGGCTAGGTCGGCCATCTCGTCCTGAATGTGGACGAAAGCCAGCAAATCACCGCGGAACACCGGCAGCGCGAACACCTTCGGAATCGTGCGCCGAATCTCCTCCTTGACCTTGTCCGCCTCGTGCTCCGTCGCAAACACCGCGCTAGTCAGCGCCGTCAAACGCCCGTAGTCGCGCTCGCGCGCACATTCGAACATCGGCAGGACATGACTGACGCAGGTGCGCACTCGCTCCATGTGCTCGGCCAGCGGCCCGAAGGGAGACTTCGCCGGCCAGTGCAGGCTGCCCATCGCCCGTTCCTTTCCTGAAAGTCGCCTTTGCACAAACGCCGCGCAGCGACCACCAACCGGGCCGCACACTGCACCAACTGCAGGCTAGTCGCGCGGGCCGGCATGCTCACACGAATCACCGCGCCGGTCAAGTCGCCCCCCTGCACGCACCGCCAAAACCTACTGCTCCCCGGACTCATCCCCGGCGCTGCGCTCGTCCGCCTCCGGACCAACCCAGCGCACCATCACCGTCCCCGCGAAAATGTCGCCCGCCCGCTGCCGATTCCGCGATAGCAGCACCAGAAAATTCAGTATCCAGAACGGCGGCATGACTTCCACGATCCGCATCAAGTTGCGCACAACCAGTTGCCACACGACCGGCGGCCGCCCCGTATCCGTCATGATGCGCAAACGCAACAACACCTTCCCCACCGTCCGCCCCGCGACCAACTCCATCACAAAGCTGTAAACCGCATACCCCCCGGCCGCCAGGGACCACCACAGCACGTAAGACAAGCCGGGCAGGCCGGTCTCGTTGATCTGCGGGTCCACCGCCCAAGCCACGATCTGCCCGCAAGCCTCAACCCACGAAAGCCGCAACACCAGCGCCGCCGCCACGGAGAACGGCAGCGCGTCTATGGCAAACGCCGCCAGCCGCTGCAGGATAAACGCGGGCACGTAGCCCGCCGGCAGCGCCGCCGGCATGACCACACTCTGACGCCTAAAAACAAACAGCGTCACGAGTATCGTCAGCATCGCCGCCGTGCGGAACAGGTGGAAGCTCACCGGCGCCGTCTTCACCAACGGTTCACCAAAGACGTCCTGAGTCGACATCGTGGGCGCACCATCCCGTCGGCCAAAACGCAGATAGACGCCCCCGTCCGCCGTCGTCACCAACAGCCCCAGGTGCTGGTTGAACCCACAGGCCGACTTCACCCGCGCGACCTGATGTTCCTCCGGCAACGGGGATATTTCAAACTCGCTGCGCTGCCAGCTCTGCTCGGCCGACTCCCCCGCCTCGCCCAGCAGCGTGTACACCTGCACGACCGCACGCCCGTCGCGCGCCTCCACTTCCGCCACGATCGTCGCCGCGCGGTTCACCACCGCCACCCAGTAGTCGCGCAGCCCCGGCACGCCCAGCGTGCCCCCCGACTCCCACACGCCCACCGCCGGGTCAAGCTGAAAGTAACCCAGCTGCCCGCCATCCGGATTCCACCAGAACAGCAGCAACCGCTGATTAACGTAGCACAGCCGCGGCAGCGCATCAGCCGTCACCGGCGGCGGACAGCTCGCCACGGCAAACCAACCCGCCGGCGTGTAACGCACCAGCGTCAACGATCCCGGCCCAGGCTCGTACGGTCGCGTGGTCGCCGGCGCCACCGGCCCCTCCAGCATGGCCATCCCGTCGGTTATCCCAGTCGGCACCAGCGCGTACAGCCCGCCGGCAACTTCAACCACCTCCAGCGGCACCTTCCGCCCAGGCAAATTCAACTCGGGCGTCCACCGGCCACCCTCGGTTCCCTCCGATCCCCCCGGAGCATACCGGTAGAACTCCCCGTTCTCATGGAACACGTACGCCTGGCGGTCAACCGCCGCCAGCGACACAATCACGCGCTCGAATGGCGCGCTGCTGACCGGCGGCCCGCTGGGCGTGCGGAACGACAGTACGCCCCGCCCATGTTCCATGCGCGCCAGCCAAAGCCGGTCCTCTGCGGCCGCCACCAGGACGCGACGCCCCGCCGCCGGCGTCTCCTCCACCGACAACTGCGCCGCCGCCGGCCGCCCCAACCCAACCCCCAGCAGACCGGCCACAACCGCCACCCGCCGCCAAAACATGAAACGCACATGCATCCGCATCGCCGGCCGACTCCCATCTGCACGCGGCACGCAACTCACGGCAACTCACCCGCGTCGATCGGCTCGATTTCCCCTTCCCATTCCGCTGGAAACGCGAAGACCTCCGCCGCCAACTCCGGGCGAAACCGGGCCCGCCGCACATCCAGCCGCATCTCGGCCTCATCCAACGGCCAATAGACCACGTACTTCCGCGCCACGTACGGCCCGTCCGGCCCGATGCGCGCATACCCGCTCAGATGGGCGTGCATCTCCACGCGCCCGTCCGACAGGCGATCAATTACCTCGCGCGGTTGATATGGCTCGCGCGCGTCCAGCCGGATCTCACGCAAGCCGCTCGGCTCACCATCCTCCCCCAGCCGCATGTAGATCAGCCGGTGATCGTCCGCCTCCTTCCGCAACACCGGACTGAGCCCGCCGGCCCGCGGCGCCGACAGCGGCCGCAGCATCAGCGCGTCCAGCAGATCGTCCGGAGCGATGATGAGCCGGGTCGTCTGCGGCTGGCCCAGCCGATCCCAGCGGCCCCACCACAACTTGCGCACCTCCGGCTCGATCCAGATCCAGTAACGCTCCCCATCCGAGCCGAACTGCGCCACAACCCCGGCCAGCGAGCGAATATCAAAACGCAAACACTGCGGCGGCGCGTACAGCAGCGACGCCTCGTGGCCCAGGAAACGCCGGTCCCGGCCGTTGGCATCGCGAAAGCGGAACGACACCAGCGCCTGGTACTGCACCGGCCGGTCAATCGCCCCCAGGTTATCGTTCACACGCGCCAGGGCCTCGTGCTCATCACGCGGCGCGATGGACCGCGCCGCCGGCGGACAACCCGTCACGAGCAGCAGCAGGCCCGCCAACCCGGCACCGCACAACGCGCTCAGCTTCGCCCGACGCATCGGGCCGCCGCGCCACTCCCCCAACGCGCCGTCAGGATTCATCCGCCAGCCGCCGGTCATCAGCCTGCTCCTCCTGCTCCGTCGCGACGGCTTCCAACTCCAGCGGCGCGCCGGCCAACAGCATCTCCAGTTGCCCACTGAGCCGCTCCAGTTCATCATCCGCCAGGTCCGGCCGCACCACGCGATGCGTCGCATCCGAGCCGCGCTCACTGAACTCCCACTGCTCCCGCGCGCCCCCCGCCACGCTGCGCTCCAGCCGCAGGATCTTCTTGCGCCACAGCAGCAGCGCCAGGACGAAACGCAACTGCACCTGCCCGGGCCCATCGGCCTCTTCCAGCCGCTGAAAAAACCGGAAGATGGCCGCCGGATCAAAGCTTGGCCCCTTCTTAGGCGCCGGTGGCGGCCTACGCGTCCTCCAGGTCGCAATAACCTCAGCACCGACCACCGGCAAGCAGCTCGCACAGTAATCCCGCCGCTCATAACCCGCCGGCGTCTCGTGCAGGCACACTTGGAATGCCTCCCCCTGCTCAAATTCACGCGCGCACGTGCAACACCCCGAGCCGGCTCGCGGCATCTGCCAATCCTGGGCCACGCCAGTCAATCTCCATCCTGGGTCCAAACCGCGGCGTCGATTATAGCGCCAACGGCCGAAACTGCGAGCCCGCCGGGCCACATCGCCCCACCGGCCGCAGCCCCATGCGACCATGCCGTCCTGACAACGAACCGCCAGTTAGCCTTCTTTCACCACACCCGACCCGCTATAGTGGCAGATGGGGAGTTGGATAACGGTCGCCGCCCGGCGGCGACCCTCGACGAGTAACAATCCTGGGATGACCACAATGCACCGACAAGCTCACTGGTTCGCCGCCGCCGTGCTGCTCGCAATCTCCGCCCACCTCGCGCCGGCCGCTCCGCCCCACCCAACCGCATCCGCTACCGCCGCCGCGCCGGCCAAGCTGCACCCCGCCCTCGTCCAACGCCTGGCCGATGAAGACGACCTGGCCAAGGCCTGGGTCTTCTTCACCGACAAGAACGCCGGCTCCGCCGCAGCCCGCCACGCCGCGCTGCACGACCTCGCCGCCAACTACAACCCCCGCGCCACCCAGCGCCGCGCGCTGCGCGGCCCCGGGGCGCGCGGCGAGCCGCTGTTCAACGTCCACGACCTGCCCGTCGCGCCGGACTACATCGCCGCCGTGGAAGCCACCGGCGCCCGCCCACACGTCACCAGCCGCTGGCTCAATGCCATCAGCGTGTACACCACGCGCGCCCAGGCCGAGCAGATCGCCGCCCTGCCCTTCGTCGCCCGTGTCGAAGCCGTCGGCCGCTCACGCGGCAACTACCCCGTCGACATCGGCCCAACCTCACACGCAACGCCCACCGGCGACCGCGACGGCAGCCGTCTCGACTACGGCGCCGCCACCGCCCAACTCGAGCAGATGAACCTCATTGCCCTGCATCAGGCCGGCTACACCGGCCAGAATGTCATCATCGGCATCCTGGACACCGGCTTCGAACGCTCGCACCAGGCCTTCAACTTCGGCCTGCACAAGCTCCAGGTCGTCGCCGAATACGACTTCGTCGACGACGACCCCGACACCCAGATCGAACCCGGAGACCCCGCCAGCCAGCACAACCACGGCACGATGATCCTCGGCTGCATCGGTGCCTACCGGCCCGGCCTACTCGTCGGCGGCGCCTACGACGCCAAGTTCATCCTCTGCAAGACCGAGGATGTCACCGCCGAATACCCCGCCGAGGAGGACAACTACGTCGCCGGACTGGAGTTCATCGAGGCCCACGGCGGCGACATGTCCACCGCCTCGCTCGGCTACATCGACTGGTACACTCAGTCCCAGCTCGACGGCCAGACGGCCGTCACCACAGTCGCCGTCAACATCTCGACCGCCCTTGGCGTCCACCACTGCAACGCCGCCGGAAACTCGTATCACGACAGCGATCCTAGCACTTCCTCGCTCATCGCGCCCGCCGACGCCTTCCAGGGCATCACCTGCGGCGCGGTCAATAGCTCCGGCACCATCGCCTCCTTCAGTTCCGACGGCCCCACCGCCGACGGCCGCGTCAAACCCGAGGTCTGCGCCCGCGGCGTAAGCACCCACACCGTCAGCCCGTACTCCAGCAGCGAATACACCACGGCCGACGGTACCTCGCTCTCCACGCCTCTCGTTGCCTCCGCCGTCGCCTGCCTCATCCAGGCCCGGCCATACTGGACCGTGGACCAGATGCGCGAGCACCTGTTCGAAACCGCTGGCTACTACGTGACCCATGGCACCCACGACCCAACCTACGTCTACGGCTACGGCATCGTCGACGCCCTCTCCGCCTACAGCAATTGCCCCGAGGCCGGGCTCGTCTACCTCAATCGCCCCGCGTACTTGTGTGAAGACGTCGCCCAGATCGTCGTCAGCGACTGCGGCCTGAACACCGATAACCAGCTCATCGAGCAAGTCACCATCACCATCGCGTCAGACTCCGCCCCCGCGGGCCAACCGGTCACCCTCACCGAAACTGCCTCCGATTCCGCCGAATTCGTCGGCAGCATTGCCCTGAGCGCGTCAGGCGAGCCCGGCGCGCTGCCCGTCAGCGACGGCCACAGCATCATCGCCACCTACATCGACGCCGACGACGGTCAGGGTGGCACCGACGTGGTCGTCACCGCCACCGCCGCCGTTGACTGCACGCCCCCAACAGTGCTCAGCTTAGCGGCCGAGGACATCGCCTCCACTTCAGCCAAGATTCACGTCACGGCTGATGAGCCCGTGCGGGCCACCGTGCACTACGGCTTGGACTGCGCCGCCCTCGTCCAGCACGCCGACGTCAGCAGTCTGGCCACCAGCCACGCCGTCCCGCTTATCGGACTGACCCAGGACACCCCCTACTTCTACGACCTCGAACTTACCGACGCCGCCGGCAACGTAACACTCGACGACAACGACGGCAACTGCTACACATTCCGCACGCTCCCCGGCCCGCAACCGCTGCACATTTTCTCACTCGATACCAGCCCCGGTTGGTCCACCGCCGGCCAATGGGCCTTCGGACAGCCCGCCGGCCTCGGCGGCGCCTCCCACGGTTATCCGGACCCGACTGCCGGCGCCACCGGCAGCAACGTCTACGGCGTCAACCTCAACGGCGACTACTCCACTTCCACCGGCGGCCCCTATCATCTGACTCTCGGTCCGCTCGATCTGACCGGCGTCTTCGACGTCAGCCTCAGATTCCAGCGCTGGCTCAACAGCGACTACCAACCCTTCGTGCACGCCACCGTCGCCGTCTCGAACAACGCGTCGAACTGGGTCACCATCTGGGACAACGGCTCCTCAGCCATCACGGACAACTCCTGGTCACTGCGGCAATACGATCTCGCCGCCGTCGCCGATGACGCCGCAACCGTATACATCCGCTGGGGTTACCAGGTTGGCTCCGGCGCCTGGCCCTACTCCGGCTGGAACATCGACGATATCGAGATCTGGGGCACGGCCCCGCCCGCGCTGCTCGGCGATATGAATTGCGACGGAGCCCTCAACGCGTTCGACATAGACCCGTTCGTGCTGGCCCTGGCCGATCCGGCCGCCTACGCCGCCGACTTCCCCGACTGCGACATCATGAACGGCGACATCAACCAGGACGACCTCATCAACGCTTTCGACATCGACCCGTTCGTGGAGTTGTTGACCACCCGCTGAGGACACTGGCATCTGTCAAGCGAATCGTGTATGATGCCTTTGTCACTGTGAAACAATCGCGCTTCCTGCCGCATGGGACGTCACTGCGGATGGAGCGCGCTTGCTCTCGTCCCGCCGCGGCCACAAGTGCCGTCAGAACATGGCCGGGCCCGCCCCGGCAGACGCCGCCGCGGGGCGGGCAGCATCGGCCGGGCATTTCGTAGTTTTCTGCCGGCAGAATGATTGCGCTCCGCGCCGGCTTTCGTCGCGTATCCAAAGGCAAGTTTGTTCTGTTTGCTGATTTCTACTGCGCATCGGGAGCAATGAGAGTTCTTATAGGAGGTAAGCGGCATGAAACACATCGGAATCTGCGCACTTGTTATCGGGCTACTAATCGGGCTGCCGGCTTTCGCCGCCGACCAGCCCAGCGCCGCACCGGCCGGCAGTACCGGGAGCATCGCTACGGCAATGACGAACACCGGCGAGCAACTGCCGGTCATCTTCGACGGCCACCGGCTGCGCGGCCAACCCTGCGCCAAACCTTCAGCGGAAGAGGTCACGCGGCTCCGCCAGGAGGCCGTCGAGTCGGGCAGCTCTCAGGCCCAATCTGCCGCCAGCGCTGCACAGCCCCAGATGACCAACCACGGCGAACTCGCGACGCCTCACTACACCGGCCACACCCTGACCGTCGACCGTGGCGCCGGCGGCGTGCTCTACGCGCCCGCTCATAATGACACGCCGGCCTTTCGCGCCGCCCTCAGCGCCCTGCTCGGCGTGCCCGTCGACTACTACGACGCGCGCGTCGGCACCCCCAGCCTGGCGCTGCTGTGCACCTATGACGCCGTCTTCACCTGGCCAAACCTCGGCTACGCTGACGCAGCCGCCTTCGGCGACCGCCTGGCCGACTATGTTGACGTCGGCTGCGGCACCGTCATCCTCGGCCAGTGGTGCCTGCCCACTCAGACATTCTGGCTGGAAGGCCGCATCATGCAGCCGGGCTATTGCCCCGTCGATGCCGAAGACGACACGCGCGAGTCGCGCAGCTACGCCGGCGACGGCGTCGAATGCGTCCACAACGGCCCACCCTACGTCGGCGCCTACCAGACCCAGTACCGCGACGACTGCACATTGCGCACCGGCAATCTCACCGACGGCACGTACGAAGACGGCTTCCTCTCCGTGGCCTGGCGACCCGATCGTCGCGTCTATTACAGCGCCGGCAACACTGGCACAACTCTCGGCACCGGCGAGTGGGCCGACCTGACCGCCAACATGATCCAGTGCCCCCTCTCCGGCGGCATCCTCTACGCCCCGAGCAACGCGGACAACCCCAGCTTCCGCATCGCCGTCGCCCAGTGCACCGGCAAGCCCTGCGACTACTTCGACGCCCGCGTCGAGACACCGTCGCTTGGCCTGCTGATGCAGTACGACTGTGTCTTCGTCTGGATCAACTACGCCTGCGACGACGCGGAAGCCTTCGGCGACGTGCTGGCGGACTACGTCGACAGCGGCGGCAAGGTCATCCTCGGACAGTTCACCTATCCCTCGGACCAGGGCAACAGCCTGAGCGGTCGGATCATCACACCGGCTTACTGCCCCGTAACCACCCTCACCGGCTACAAGTCGGGCGACTACGCCGGCGACGGCACTGACTGCGTACACAACCAAGTTAGCGCCTACGGCACATCCTACCTTGACCACTGCGTCCTGAACCCGGGCGCACTCAGCGACGGCACGCTTTCAGACGGCTCCAGCAGCTACATCTCCGTGGCCTGGCGACCAGACCGCGCCGTCTACTACTCCGCCGGCAACACCGGCAGCACCTACGGCTCCGGCGACTGGCCCTTGCTGATCTGCAATATGTGCGCCTGCTACGACGTCTGCGGCGATCCGGGCGCCGGAAGCTGCTGCACGGCCAACATGACGCCCGGCTGCGACGATGCCGTCTGCTGCGCATCAGTCTGCGAGTACGACTCCTACTGCTGCAATTACTACTGGGACAGCATCTGCGCACAGCACGCCGCCCAGGACCTGAACTGCCTCGACTGTGTTTGTGCTAGCGAGACCACCGCCCCGGTAGCTCAGTTCACCTACCCGCCGGAGCTCGGCGCCGGCTGCGCCTGCGGACTCGTGGAAGTCAAAGGCACGGCCAACGACCCCGACGGCACCTTCTCGCATTACAGGCTGGCCTACCGCCGCATCGGCACGCCCACGTGGACCGTCATCACGGACAGCGACATCCCCGTCATCGACGGCCCGCTGGGCGAATGGGACACGACCGCCCTGACCCAGGGCTACTACATGCTGCGGCTGGTGGCGTACAACATCTGCAGCCTGGCGGCCGTAGTCGAGCGCCCCGTCTTCGTCGACCAGGGCTATGACACGGTCGAGATCGACTATCCGCCGACCGACCACGTCATCGCCGGCAACGTCTGCATCGACGGCACCGTCTTCGAAAGCTGGTGCGGCTCCACCTACAGCGTGAGCTACCGCGCCAGCGGAGCACCTCTGTGGCTGCCCGTGGACCCCGCCTACCCAACGTACGCCGGCACCGCCGTCAATGAGCCCTTCGCCTGGTGGGACACGACCATGGTCGCGGACGGCCAGTACGGACTGCGCGTCCGCGCCTGGAATGACTGCGGCGTACTTAAGACGACCTCGATCAGCGTCATCATCGACAACACCTGGCCAACCGCCGAGATCGACAGCCCCGCCGACTGCCAATTCGTCGAAGGCCTCGTGCCCATCATCGGCACCGCCTACGACGAGAACCTGCACCGCTGGGTGCTGCAATACACCGGCGGCGGCAGCCCCGACTGGCAGATGATCGCACAGGGCAGCGCCGCGGTTGTTGACGACGTGCTGGCCGTCTGGGATACGACCGGGCTGCCAACCTGCGCCTACACGCTCCGGCTGCGCGTCTATGACCAGGCGGAGATCGGTTGCAGCAGCGGCGACAGACACTACACGGACTACATGACCTCCGTCTTCGTCAACCTCGATTGCCGCCTGCCGGGCGACATGAACTGCGACGGACTGGTCAACGTCTTCGACATCGACCCGTTCGTCCTCTGCCTGACAACCGGCGATTGCGACTGCCCGGACTAACGGCCGTCCCCGCATTGCCCGACCCTTCCGAATGGTCTGGGAGGGGTGACAACGAACGGCGTGGTGCGGCAGCCGCCACGCCACGCCGTTCAACCTTCGTCGATCGCTTCAAAGGGCGCCCGATTACAGCGCCCCAATGCGCTCCTGCCCGCCCAGGTACGGCCGCAGCCGCGCCGGAATCGTCACGCTCCCATCCGCGTTCTGATTCAACTCCAGCAGCGGAATGAGAATCCGCGGCGAGGCCACCACCGTGTTGTTCAGCGTGTGGCAGAACTCCGGCTTGCCGCTCCGCTCATCCCGGTAGCGCAGGTTCAGCCGGCGCGCCTGGAAGTCATGAAAACGGCTGGCCGAGTGCGTCTCGCTGAAACACTCCCGGCTCGGCATCCACGTCTCCAGGTCGAACATCCGCACCTTGCCCTGCCCCATGTCGCCGGTGCACACCTCGACCACCCGGTACGGCAGCTCCAGCGCCTGCAGCACCGCCTCCGAGTTCGCGATGATCACGTCATGCCAGTAGGCCGACTCCTGCGCATCCGCCCGGCACACCACCACCTGCTCGATCTTGTCGAAGTAGTGGATCCGGTACAACCCGCGCGTATCCTTCCCCCCCGCCCCAGCCTCCCGCCGAAAGCAGGTCGTCCGCGCGAAGTACAGCTTCGGCAGCTCAACCGCATCCAGAATCTCGTCGCTGTGCAGCCCCGTCACCGGCACCTCCGCCGTGCCCACCAGGCTCTGCTCGTCACGCTCGCACAGGTACACCTCGTCCCGATGCAGCGGGAAGAACCCCGTGCCGTACATCAGCCGATCGCTCACCAGCGGCGGAACCGTCAGCGGCACAAAGCCGACCTCCTGCCCCGCCGTGCCCGGCCGGCCGAAACGCCGCCCCAGCATGATGTCCCACGCCAGGTGCAGCACCGCCTCGTGCAGCCGCGCCCCCTCCCCCACCAGCACGTAGTTGCGCGACCCGGCGATCCGCACCCCGCGCTCCACGTCCACCAGCCCCAGCGCCTCCCCTAACTCCATATGATCCTTGAACTTAAATCCGAAATCCGCCAGCCGCTTCGGCTCCCCAACGCGCCGCACCTCGACGTTACCACTCTCATCGAGTCCCACCGGTGCCGCCGGATCGGGAATCTGCGGCACCAGCAGCATCAGCTCCTGCAATTCGGCGTCAACCCCGCCGCGCTCCTCGTCGATCTCCTTCAGCCGCGCCTTGAGCTTGCCCATGGCCTTGCTCAACTCGGCTTTCTCCGCCGCCGGCGCCTGGGCAATCCGCTCGCCCGTCGTCTTCTGCTCGTGGCGCAGCTCATTAAATTCGGTCTCCAGCGCCCGCCGCCGCGCATCGACCGCCAGCAGATGATCTATGTCAACGGTCATGTTCTTGTTCCGGACCGCCTGCTTGACCAGCTCCGGGTTATCGCGAATCACCTTGATGTCAATCATGCATCCATCCAGACGTAACCAGCGGCCTCCCCGTTAACCAGGCGGCATTATAGGCTCGGCATCACTCATGGCGAGCCCGACGCCGGCTGCGTCGCCGCCGCGCCCGGCCAAGCCCACGGATTCAACACCCCGCCCGCCAACCACGCCCCGATGCTCTCCGCACTATCCAGGCCGATCAGGTGCTCGAGCGGCCCCCGCGGCGCCGCCCCGGCCCGCCAATTCCCCAACGCGTCCGCCTCGTCCCCGTCAAACGCCGCCCAGCTCTCGCCCACCGCCGCCCGCACCGCCGCCACGTCAACGTCTCCCACCACCACGATACGCACCCCCCGCGCCACCTGCCCCGCCTCCGCCAGCGTCGTGAGCAACACGCCCTGCAACTCGACCATCTGCGGCGCCCACTCGCCGACGCCTTTTGATGCCAGACCGCCAATGCTCCCCGGCGCATCGCCCTCCCCACCACACGCCGCCAGGTCCAGCCCACGATACGAAAGGTAATCCTCCAACGTTGCCCGCGGCCACTCCCCGCCGCCCTCTTCGGCCAACCGCCGCAAAGCCTCCTCCGGCGCTCCACCCCGCCAACCAACCAGCGTCCGCACGCTGGCCAACGACAGCCCGGGGATCGGACACATGATCAACTCGACCCCCGACTGCGGCCGCTCCTGAACAACCTGCCCCGCCGCCCGAGAATCGCCCAGCTCACCAACGCCCAATCCCGCGACTGCCGCCGGCCCGCTCGTCGCCGTCGACCCGCCCGCTTCCACATCATCTGCAGGCGTCAGCAGCACCATCCGCCCCTGCCGCAACAGTGCGGCAGCCGCTTGCAGGTCAGCCACCCCAACGCTGGCAAGCTCGCCCCGTTCGTACTGAAGCAAACGCGCATCCCCCCCTACCACTTCTTTCCGGCCCCAGCCCAGGGCGCGCGCCCCGAACCGCTCGTACCGGTCCAGCCACGCCCGCTCCGCCAGCGCCCGGGCACGATTAAGCGCCAGCGGCGTCGGCACCCCCCGCGCCACTTCCTCCAATGCCGCCACGACCGCCTGCTCAACCGCCTTGGCATCATCCTCGCGCAGCTTCACCGCCGCCCCACTCTCCGCATCCGCCGCCCGGATCTCCAGCGCGGCCACCCCCGCCCCCCGCCACACCCCGCGCCAGAGCGGCCGCACCGTCAGCCCCATACCCGCCAGCCGCCCGGACAGCACGCCGTCAACCCGGTTGCCGAGGCGCTGCATGAGAACGTCGATGGCCCGGTTCTCAAACCGCCGCACCCCCGGCGTCGCCCACGCGACGACCAGCGTCCCCGGCTCCGACCCCGGCTCAATCACCCGCCCCGTCAGCGCCGCGTCCGTCACCCAGGGTCGCTCCGGCGGCTGAGCCCACGGCAACTCCCCCGCCGGCCCACGCGCCAACTCCAGAACCTCCTCCGCCTCCACGTCACCCACAATCATCAACACCGCATTCGCCGGCACGAACCAGCGCTCAACAAACCGCTGCAACTCCGCCGGCGTCATGCTCGCGAGCGCCGCCGCGTCGAACTGCCCCACGCGTCCATACGTCTCCTCCCCGAACAGGGCCCGCAGCAGCCGCCGTTCTACCGGCCGACCCCAGCCACGCGAACACTGCACCAGCCCGGACGCTCCATCGGCGCGCTTCGCCGCCACCAAGGCCGCCGCCACGTTCGCATCCGTCAACACCAATGGCCGCAGATGCTCCAACTGCTCGGCAATCAGCAGACCCACGGTCTTGGGCAGCCCTATCGCGGCAAAGTAGCACGCCCCGGGCAATGCCCCCGTCACCCGCTGTGCCCCATACGCCGCCTCCCCGTGCAGTTTGATGACGCGCTGCTCCAGCACCTCCCGCACCAGCTCACACAGCCCGGCCTGACCCGCCGGGTCGTCCGCCGCGCCCACGCCATACCACGTTTGCACGCTCACCAGCGGCAACGTGCGGTCCGCAACAACCACAACCCGCAAGCCGTTATCGAGTTGCTCAACGCGCACCACCGGCTCGGCCGCCAACACCGGCCACGCCAGGAGCAGCGCCGTACTCGCCGACCACCGCTGCCACGCGCACCCGCGCATCCGCAAACCACCTGTAATCCGCAATCCTCTCCGGCCCAACACGCATTCACTCCCGCACCCAGCCGCACTTCACGACACCGCCGGCCCGAAAAACACTTGATCGCCCGTAAACATCCCCTATCGTACCAGTCAACACGTAAGCCCGGCGAGCAGCGGCGTGGCAACTTCGGGCGCCGGCCCTATGCTGAGACTGCCGGCGGGCTCCTGGCCACGCGACCCTTTGGGCCTGTTCGGGGCAAGTATATGAAAGTCGCCCTCGTATCAACGCATACCCATCCCATCGCGCTCGGCATGCGCTACGTCTCCGCCTATCTCAAGGCCGCCGGCTGCGACGTCCAGGCCATCTTCATGTGCTCGCGGCGCGACACGACCAGCCCGGACTGGAGCGCCCCCGCCGTCGCCGCCCTCATCGAGGAGCTGCGCGACTGCGATCTCATCGGCATGAGCCTGCTCACCAACACGTTTCGCCGCGCCTCCACGCTCGTGGAACGCATCCGTTCAGCCGGCATCTCCACGCCCATCATCTGGGGCGGCACCCACCCCACCGTCGCCCCGGACGAGTCCCTCACCGTCGCCGACATCATCTGCATCGGCGAGGGCGAACGCGCCCTGCTCGAACTCGTCCGCCGCATGGAAGCGGGCGCCGATCCAACCGACATCCCCGGCCTGGCCTTCCGCGCCGGCGGCCGGTTCGGCAACCAGCAGGAGATCCGCAACCCCATCGCGCCCCTCGAACAGAACCTCGACGACTACCCCTTCCCGGATTGGGACCTCCCCTCGCAGTGGATCCCCGGGCGCGACGGCCTCGTCCGCCCCCGGCCGGATCTGCTGCGCGGCGCCCTGGACACCTTGCGCCTCGAGAGCAGCCGCGGCTGCCCCTATCACTGCACCTTCTGCAACAACGCCGCCTTGCAGCAGTTGCACCGCGGCCTGGGCCGCTGGACGCGCCTGCGCTCAATCGAGAACGTCATCGCCGAGGTCGAGCACGTGCGGCAGCGCTACCCCGGCATCCGCGTCGTGAACTTCGTGGACGACCTGTTCTTCGTCCGCCCCGAAGAGGAAATCGAGCGCTTCGCCGCCATGTGGAACGCCCGCGTCGGCCTGCCGCTCGAGCTGGACGCCTTCCCCAACACCGTCACCGAGCGCAAGGTGCGTGCCCTGTCCAAGGTCCCGCTGCAACTGATCAGCATGGGCATCGAGAGCGCCAGCCAGGACACGCTCGACAACATCTACGATCGCCACACACCGCTCAAACGCATCGCCGACGCCATCGCCACCTTCAAGAAGTACAACATCCGGGCGGAATATCACTACATCGTCAGCAATCCCTACGAGCCGGACCGCAACGTCATTGAGACCATGCGCTTCATCGCCGACCACCATCGCGGACCGGCCGTCCTCAAGGTCTTCCCCCTCATGTTCTACCCCGGCACGCCGCTCTACGAACGCGCCCGCCGGGACGGCCTGATCTCCGCCCACAACGACGTGGCCTACGACTACATGGGCACCGGCGCCCTCCAATTCGCCAAGCACGACTACCTCGCCGTCTGGCTGCGCTTCGTGCTGAACCTGCGCAACATCGGCCTGCCGAGCTGGCTGGCTCACCGCATCATCGACTTCGCCGTCAACCCCGCCACGCGCGCCGTGCTCGACCGCAAGTGGTTCTGCCCGACCGTCTACGCCTGCTACCTCGTGGGTCGCAAGCTCTGGAAGAACTTCATCTACCAGCCGTTCATAAAGCCGCTAAAGTACTTGCGCCGCCAACCACCGGCCGCCCGCCCGCTCGCGCAACCCGCCTGAGTCGGCCACAGGGAATCGCGCTTCCGCTACAGCCGTACGTGGCTATACTGCACTTGGCTTGGCATCTGGTGGGCATTCACGGCTGCGCGTCCGTGTCCTCGTGCCGACCGGGGCGAGTGCCGCTGATGCCGGCATGTCTTACAGCGAGAGGATTACATGAGCGCCACAACCACCCGCAGCCTGATCGTACCGGCCGCATTACTGGTCCTTGTTTGCAGCCCGATTGCGTGGGCCCAGGCCCATCCACCCCGCTACATCGTGCAAGTTCTGGATTCTCTTGAAGGCGGCTACACGTTCGCGCACGCCCTGAATGATGTCGGGCAGTCTACCGGCTGTTCCGGCAGCTACATCGACAGCCGCCATGCCTTTCTGGCCCAGCCCGATGGAACGATCGTGAACATCGAGTCGCTGCCCTGCGACGAAAGCGCCGGCCTGACGATCAACAACAGCGGCCAGGTTGCCGGCGTGCTACTGACTCATCCGCAAGCCGGCGCCAGCTTCACTCGCCCGTTCCGCTATACGCCCGGAGTCGGCATGATCGAGCTGGGCGCGCCGGAATACCAGACTCACTACCTCTCCGTAGCCGTGAACATCGATGAGGCCGGCAACGTCATCGGTCACTGGACCATGCCCGCGCCACCGCCCTTCGAGCACCACGCCTACATGTACACGGATGCCGGGGGCTTCGTGGACGTCGGCGACTTCGGCTATCCCCGCACCCACCTCAGCGACTCCGATTCCACGGAACAGGCCGTGGGCTACTCACACGTCGATGTCGGACACGCGCACGCCTGCCTCTGGTCGGGCGGGGCACTGCAAGACCTCGGCACGCTCGGCGGTAACAACAGCGAGGCGCTGGCCCTCAATCAATACGGCACGGTCGTAGGTTCCTCCGCCACCGGGGACGGCTCCTGGCGGGCCTTCCACCGCACGGTCTGGGGCGGCCTGCAACCCCTGCCCGAGCCACCGGACGCCGTGCACAGTTCGGCCGATTTCGTCACTGACACAGGCGTAATAGTCGGTAGCTGGACCTCTCCGGACTTCAACACACGTACGTTCTACTACACGAGTTCAACCGGCACGGTCGACGTCGACCCGTACCTGGGCGATCCCGCATACACCATGCCCCTGGCCGTCAACGATGCGGGCGAGATCATAATCCAGGTGGCGGGCTGCGACCCGACCGAGTTCCTGTACTACTTCTCACCAGACGCGGGCGGCCATACGCTGCGCTCACTCCTCTCCGAGCACTTCCCCGGCCGATTCGCCGGCTGCGCCGGCCTGAACAACAGCGGCCAGATCCTCGTCAACTGTGACTTCGGTTCAGCATCCACGACTTTCGCGGCCCTGTTGTCACCTGTGCAGGCCGGCGACATCAACTGTGACGGTGCCATCAACACCTTCGACATCGACCCGTTCGTGCTCGCGATGACGAACCCCACTGCATACGCAACGGAGTACCCGCTCTGTGATTACTTGCTGGCCGACATCACGGGAGACGGCAACGTAACGGCATTCGATATCGACCCATTCGTGCAGCTCTTGACTGCCGCCGACTGATCCACGGCCGGACCGGCCGTACGTGAGGACGACCATCGCACGTGGCACGCTCAGGCGACTCACTGCTCGCCGTCGACCTCGGCGTCAAGACCGGCCTGGCACGCTACTCCCAGACCGGCCGCCTGCTCAGCTACGGCTCCCGCAACTTCGGCACCACCGCCCGATTACGCCGCGCCGCCGGCCAGTTGCTCGCCGAAGACCCCGGCGTGACCTGCCTGGTCCTCGAGGGCGGCGGCCCGCTTGCTGACATCTGGCAACACGCCGCCGAGCACCTGCACATCCCCGTCCGCATCGTCACCGCCGAACGCTGGCGCCGCCTCCTCCTGTACCCCCGCCAGCAGCGCAACGGCCGCCAGGCCAAGCTCCAGGCCGGCCGCCTGGCCCACCGCGTAATATCCTGGTCCGGCGCACCCCGGCCCACCTCCCTCCGCCACGACGCCGCCGAGGCCATCCTGCTCGGCCTGTGGGCCGTACTGGAGCTCGGCTGGCTGCCCGCCCTCCCCGCCGAACTGCGTCCATAGCCCGCCGCTCCCCCGCCACCGGCCGTCCGGCTAGAATCAGACTCCCGACCAGCTTTGGAGACCCGATGCCCCCGCGCCGCAACACTCGCCAGGTGACCGCAGGAAGTGTCAGAATCGGCGGTAACGCGCCCATCGCACTTCAAACAATGACCTCCGGCTACACCTACGACGTCGACAACTGCATCGCCGAGATACAGAAGCTGGCCCGCGCCGGCGCCGACCTCGTCCGCGTCGCCGTCCCCAACCGGCAGGACACCGCCGCCCTGCCCCAAATCCTCGCCGCCGCCCCCGTCCCCATCATCGCCGACGTGCACTTCCACTTCGAACGCGCCCTCGAAGCCATCGCCGCCGGCGTCCACAAAATCCGCCTCAACCCCGGCAACATCCAGGACCGCGCCAAGGTCAACCGCGTCATCGCCGCCTGCAAGGAACGCGGCATCCCCATCCGCGTCGGCGTCAACGAAGGCAGCATCGTCGAACGCCGCGACAAGGACCTGCGCGCCCGCGAAAAGCACGCCCTCGACCAGGACTACCGCGGCACGCTCATCCGCCTCATGCTCGACAAGCTCGCCGACTACCTCCGCATCTTCGAGGACAACGACTTCCACGACGTCGTCATCTCCGCCAAATCCATCGACGCCCGCCTCGTCATCGACCTCTACACCGCCATCAGCCAACGCTGGGACTACCCCCTGCACCTCGGCGTCACGCACGCCGGCCCACCAGAGACCGGCCGCATCCGCTCCATCACCGCCCTCGGCACGCTCCTGGCCAACGGCATCGGCGACACCATCCGCATCTCCTACGCCGCCGACCCCATCCACGAGGTCGAGGACGGCCACGAGCTGCTTTGCACGCTCGGCCTGCGCGCCCGCACACAACCCGAGCTGATCGCCTGCCCCACCTGCGGCCGCATCCAGGTTGACCTGTTCAAGCTGGTCACCGACGTCCGCCGAAAACTCACCGAAATCGACGTGCCCATGAAGGTCGCGGTTATGGGCTGTGTCGTGAACGGTCCCGGCGAATGCGAGGGCGCCGACGTGGCAATCTTCGCCGGCAACGGCCGCGGCATCATCTACGTCCAGGGGCAGCAGACCCAAACTGTGGACGAAAGTCACATGCTCGATGCCCTGCTCGCCGAGTGCCGCCAACTGGCCGACCGCGTCAAACGCGGCACCGCCCAACTGACCGGCACCGCCCCGATAATCGACCCGGCCTCCGGCTAGCCCGACCCGCTCCGCACGCCCTCCAACCAGACCTTCTACCGGACCGCCACCCCCCTCACAACCCAGCCGCCCCCCCTGCTAAGTAGCGCAGCGACCGGCTGGTTACTGACGTTGCGACCGCGGACCCGCCGCTTCGTGCAGACCGGGCGTCCATCAGCCGATGCATCCTGCTGAGCAGACCTGTCAGCCAGGCTACCCAGCCGGGAGGATCACGTGAGCGCTGCGTCAGCAACCCAATCCGAGGACGTCACTCTGCGAACCTTCCCGGTCGCGGTCGAGATGCTCGCCACGGGCCCGCTGGAGATGGACCTCTACGTCAAGCCGGCGCGCGACGCCCAGCCCATCCTCTTCCGAGCGGTCGGCGAACAGTTCACCGCCGACGACCGGCAGCAGTTGACGGACCAGAACATCAGCTTCGTCTACGTCCCCTTCGCCCAGCACGCCGCCTACCGCCGCGGCTTGCTCAACCAGCTCGAACAGGAATTCTTCGACCCCGAGAAGGACCGCCAGGAACGCGTGGACACCGTCCGCCGGGCGTGCTCCAAGATGATCGAGCAGGCCCTGCTGTTCCCCAACCAGCCCGGCAGCATCGAGGCCGTCGCCGACATCTCCCGCCGGTTCACCGAGTGGTCGGCTCGGCACAACGACGAGTTCTCCTACCTGATGGACATGTCTGCCCACGACTACTACACCGTCACGCACATGGTCAACGTCGGCTTCGGCTGCGGCCTGCTCGCCCGCGAGCTCTTCCCGGGCGACGACGACTTCCAGGCCACGGTCATCCAGGGCGGCATGTTGCACGACCTCGGCAAACGCGAAATCCCCATCGAGATTCTTAACAAGGAAGGCGGCCTCGAGCCCCACGAGTGGAAGATCCTCAGCCGCCACCCACTGGTCGGCTACGAAATCCTCAAGGCCAACCGCGCCATCCCGGCCACCGTCCTCGAAATGGTGCGCGACCACCACGAACGCCCCGACGGCAAGGGCTACCCCCACAAATGCTCCGGCGACAACCTCGGCATTCCCGCCCGCATCTGCTCCGTCGTCGACGTCTTCGACGCCATCTCCGCCGCCCGCTCCTACCGCGGCCCGACGCCGCCCCCCGAGACACTCCGCCTTATGAACGAAGGCGCCGGCACCCAGTTCGACGCCGACATCCTGAGCCACTGGGCCCGCCTCGTCACCGGCCTCATCGAGCGCGACCCGGAACGGGCCGTCGCCAACGTGCCCGTCGATCTCAGCCTCACCCTGACGGCCTTCATGCCCGGCAATCCCAATCGCACCGTCGTCACTACGCCCCGCGGCGCCGCCAACATCTGGGATAGCGAGCGCCGCCGCCACAAGCGACACGATTGCAGCATCGTCATCCGCGCCGTCTTCATCCGCCAGGGCAAGGAATGCCCCGTCCCGCTCGGCTCCGCCGTCCCCGTTCGCATGACCGACGTCAGCCAGGGCGGTCTCCAGCTCGAAACCAAATGGCCCCTCACGATCGACGATATCCTCGAGGTCGAGCTGCCCCTCGCCGGCGGTCGCAAGGCTATGCATCGCGCCCGCGTCGTCCGCGTCCGCGGCAAGCGCGATGTCTGGCTCGCCGGTCTCTGCTTCATCAGCGACGAGTAACATCCGAGAATCCTCCGCCGAAGCAGCGTGCGCCCCGAGCCTGCCCGCCGGGCCCAGTCCGCAAGCCCCGAGTGACGCCCCGAATCCGCCCTTGACAAGTGCCGGACGTCCTGTCACGCTACACGAGCTTCTTGCCATCGGGGCAAGGGCTTGATCGAGTGGAAGCGAACTTTGGAGACTGACTATGTGGACTTGGTTCGTCGACTTTCTCATCGCTGCGGCTGCGGCTTTTGTTGGCGTGTGGAGCTACTACAGCTTCTTCGGCGCCTAAGCCGCCTAAGTTGGCAAGTACTGCTCGCTTCGGCCTTGACGGCCGAACAACGCACGAGAACCTGGGAAGGTTTTCGTGCGATCTTTTTTCAGCGGCCTGCCCTGCACGCCATGGACCGCCCCGCCCGACGAAACTATCACCCGCCCCGGGCACTCTCGCCCGTGCCGCTAGGTCGAAAACGCGCCACCACCGCGGCTAGCCAACCGCGCCCCCAAGAACCCCGGCCACGGCAGCACCCTGGCAAAGTCGTCCAGCGCCGGAGCTTAGCGCTTAGTGCCGACCGATTTTTCTACTGCGGCAAGTCGGGCGTCGAGCGCCTCGACAACGGCGAAAAGGGCGTCAATCACCTGTATAGCTACAGGTCCGTTCGCGCTCGTCAGACAGGCCTTCCCCTGATTGTCGGCGAGGTGCTGTCGCTGCTTTTCGATGATCTCTTTTGCTTGCTTCAGGTCCATTTGGAACCCCTGATCTGATTACCTTGCCCCTCTCAGTCGGGGGCTTGCGGGCAATCCTACCGCGCCGCGACTCAGACGGCAAAACTCTGCGTGGCCGCGTCGATCTGGCCGCCCAGCGCTCACTCATGCACCTCGCCAGTGTCCAGTGCCAATACCGCACGATCGCCCTGGGAAGGCCGCCGGGCCGCCCGCTCCGAAATCACACTTCGCCACGCGCCGCCGTACAATGCGGCGCATGGACACGACGCCCAAGCTCGTGGTCGGCACCGCCGGCCACATCGACCACGGCAAAAGCCGACTCGTGCTGGCGCTCACCGGCACCGATCCCGACCGCTTGCCCGAGGAGAAGGCCCGCGGCATGACGATCGACCTCGGCTTTGCCCACACCCAGATCGACGGCTGCGACATCTACTTCGTGGACGTCCCCGGCCACGAGCGCTTCATCCGCAACATGGTGGCCGGCGCCACCGGCATCGACGTCGCCGTGCTCGTCGTCGCCGCCGACGACTCCGTCATGCCCCAGACGCGCGAGCACGCCGAGGTCCTCAGCCTGCTCGGCATCAACCGCTGCGTCGCCGTGTTGACCAAGATGGACCTCGTCGATGATGAGTGGGCGGCGGCCGTTGAAGATGAAGTTCGCGGGCTGTTGGAGAGCCTGGCCATCCAGCCGATTGGCTGCGTCTGGACCTCCGCCGAAACCGACCGCGGCATCGACGATCTCCGCCAACTGCTAGCCCGCCTGGCACAGGAGCAAAGCCGCCACGCCGACCCCTACCGCTGGTTCTGCCTCCCCATCGACCGCGCGTTCGTCATCGCCGGCCGCGGCACCGTCGTCACCGGTTCAGTGGCGCACGGAGGCGTAACACGCGACGAGGAGCTCGAGCTCTGGCCCGCCGGCCAGCGCGTCCGCGTCCGCGACCTGCAAACGCATTACGACGGCCTCGACCACGCCGCCGGGCGACGCCGCCTGGCCCTCAACCTCGCCGGCCTGTCGCGCGACGAGGTCGCCCGCGGCTGCACGCTCGCCACGCCCGGATACCTCGAACCCACGCGCTGGCTCGATGTCTGGGTCGCCGCCCTGCGCATGCCCGGCAAGGAACGGCGCCAGACACTGCGGATACGACTCCACATCTCCACCACTGAAGTCCTCGCCGAGCTGCACCTGCGCGAAAAACCCACCGAAGACCCCCTCCGAGACCTCTTCGCCCAAATCAAAGTCGCCGAGCCCATCGTCACCACCTGGGGCCGGCGCTTCATCCTGCGCGACGAAAGCGGCAACCGCACCCTCGGCGGCGGATGCATCCTCCGCCCCGTCGCCCGCCCCTGGACCGCCAAACGCCCCGCCCACCTCCCCGGTCTGGCAACCCTCCGCGCCGGCTCACCAATCGAACGACTCGAGGAGGTCATACGCGCCGCCGAATGGCAGCCCCTGACCGACAAGCAACTCGCCCTCCGCGCCGGACTGCCCGACGACCAGGACGCCGCCGAAACCTGCCGCCGCCTCACCGGCGCCGGCAAGATCCGCATCATCGAAGCCGCCTCCCTGCGCCTGCGCGCCCACAACGCACACCTGGCCACCCTCTCCCAGGACCTCGACCGCCGGCTCAAAACCCTGCTTAAGGACAACCCCCGCCTGCCCGGCCTCCCGCTGTCGCAGGTGCCCGGCTGGATGCCCAGCGCCTGCCCCGCCCGCCTGCGGCCCGCCCTGGCCGACTGGTGGGTCCAGCACGGACCCGTCGCCCTTGAGCACGACCACATCGTCCCGGCCGGCCAGCGCCAGCAGATGTCCGCCGCCGACCAGGCCCTCTTCGACGAGATCCTCCGCGAGCTGGACGAAGCCGCCTTTCAGCCGCCCGGCCCCGCCGGCCTGCGCTGCTGCACGCCCCGCAACGAGAAGCGCATTCGCCAACTCATCGACCTCGCCCTCACCCAGCGCAAGCTCGTCCGCATCGCCAACGACCTCTGGCTCCACGAACGCCGCTGGCAGGAGCTCGTCCAACTAGTCGCCGACGCCATCAAGAAACAGGGCGGCATCACCGTCGCCGACATCCGCACCCTGCTGAATTCCTCCCGCAAGTACGTCGTCCCCATCGTCGAAGCCCTCGACGCCGCCGGCATCACCCGCCGCAGCGGCGACCTCCGCCAACTCGGCCCCAAGGCCCCCGCCCAGCCCAACCAGTAGCGCCGACCCTGCCCCCGTGCCTCAGCCGCGACCACGTGCCAGCAACTCTCGTGCGCCAGCCGGCGCCAGCTCCTCCGCTAACCGCGCCAAGTACCGCCAACTTGCCGCAAACGCTCTGTCCCTTCAGCCAGCATACGCTTGCCGGAAACGGCCCTCTCCAATAGGATAGTCAGACTGTGCCCCGGCCCGGCCGCACACGCGCCGCCGCCGGCCGGCGATTGTCTGGAGAGGTGTCCGAGCGGCTGAAGGAGCTGGTTTCGAAAACCAGTGTGCGGGTAACCGTACCGCGGGTTCGAATCCCGCCCTCTCCGATCCGAAAAGCCCTGCAACAGCACCACAGCCCATCCCAACCCCCCTCCCCCAGGGAGGGGTCAGGGGAGGGTCAGAGCCCGCGCGAGGGGTTAAGGGAGCGTCAAACCCCGCGGGAGACCTCCGGCGAGCTTCTACAGCCGCGAGGGTCCACGCGAGGGTTCAAAGCCGCGGGAAAGGTCCGGGGAGGGTCGAACCCTGCACGTGTGCCACTGCTCTGTGAGCAGTGTCTTCATCTGTCGGCACGCCCAGACCCATGCAATCCTACCGTGGTCGCCCTACCACTCCCGGGCCCATTCCGGCGCGCTCACTTCCTCGAACTGGTTCGCGTTGAAGTCCGCGAGCTGCCGCTCACCCAAGGTCCCGTCCGCCTGCATCTCCGCCACAAGAATCGCGCCGCCGCGCGCCAGAACCAGTCGACCAGTGTGATCCCAATCCGCCCAGTCGGCGTCGAATTGCACGCGCTCGCCGTCCGCCGTAGCCAGCTCGAATCCGAGTTTGCGCGGGACATCGCGCGCACTTATGTGCATCCACAACTCGGCTGTCGGCCCGTCCTGCGTATCCAGGTCTTGCTGCTGTCGGCAGCGCGGACGAACCCGCCGCCACGTCATTGGCGCGTGGGTTCGATAGCCCCGCCGCCCCGCGAATTCGACATCGCCAGGACTGACTTGCTCCCAGCCGCTTAGCCCGAGTCGGCGAAACCAGATGGGCTCCGCGCCATCGCCGCACTCCGCACGCACACCAAACCATGCGGGCAACGACGTATCGGGATCCAGCTTCGCCTCCTCCGGCGGGTGGTTCAGCCATAGCTCGCTGCGGCTCTCGAACACGCCTCCCCCATCAGACGAGAAGGCTTTGAACCAGAGGGCGAGCGCGGTGAGATACGGCGGCCGGCTGATCGCGGTCCAAGGGTACGGCCGTCGCCCGTACTTGGCGGCAAAGTAGACCAAGTACCGGCCATCGGGCGAGAGATCGGCACGGTAATCGTAGATTACACCCTTGAACCACTGCCCCGCCTCGAAACGGTCCGTGTCGGTCTGCCACTTGATGACCTGGACCAGCCGGCGCGGTCCGCGGCGAAAGACGACACCGACGGGCGCTTCGCGCGCCAGGATCACATTAAGCCGCGCCACGCTCTGCCGAGCTTCCATCGTCACACACCCGTTCCCATTCCAGGACGCTACGCGCCAGTGACCGCCAGTCAAGCCCCAGCGGGGCGAAAGCCTGTAGCTCGGCGGCGCAAGCCCCGGGGATGCGCCACACACACAGCCCCGACAACCAAGCCCCAACGGGGCGACACTGTTTTTCGACTGCCAGAATCCACCACCCCGCAACAGCCACCGCTAGCTACCAACAACCCCGCCCCAACACTTTGACCCCACCCCATTCACGCGCCATATATCAATTGCTCACGCAGTGCCCGGAACGCCTTGGCGAACCCGTCGGCCCCAGCGCCAAATCGCGCCGGAAAAGCTGACCGTCCCGTGACACGGCGCGCTTCGTCGTCCGGCAACAGCGGGCCCTGTCGGTCGCAGACCGCCGTGCCGGCTGTCGGGTACAGCGAACCGAGTACGCGGATCTCGCCGTTCAGC
>CAZJYX010000016.1:0-90785 GCA_964550375.1 uncultured Planctomycetales bacterium
TCCGCCTGCAGTTCGACCTGGAGCGCGGGCGTGCCAGACAGGTGCTTGGACCGGCCAAGGCTTTAGTGGACACGCTTTACGGACTACCCGAGCCACGCCTGGTTCTCTTGCGCGCGCAGTTTGAGTTCGGGCGTACGACGGAAGATGACGCGCTGATGAGTTCGGCTTTTCGGGGGGCGCTCCACTTTGCGGAAAAAGGCCCGTTTAGCTGGGCCTATTGTGCGCTGGCGGCGGAGATGTTTGCGGCCACGGGAAACTCGGAACAAGCGCACGAACTGCGGTCACGGGCATCTCTGGGTGTCCCGCCGAGTGCCGAGGCGGCGTACTTGCTGTCCTTCGCCACGCTGGATTTGCAGCACGCCCGCCGCCATGCGGAGCAGGCGGTGGCTCTCGAGGCGGGCCATGTTCTGGCGCGCTGGCGACGGGCCAACCTGTGCGTGCTACTGGGCGACTACGAGTCTGCCGTCGTAACCGCTCAGGCCTTGCTTGACGACGGCGTTGAACTGTTTGATTCGGCCCTTCTGCTGGCCCACTCGTTGCTGGTAAAGTCCGAATGGGACCAAGCCCTGATAGCTTTCCAGCAAGTGCTGGACCTCGCTCCGGGCAACGTCAATGCGTATCGCGGTCTCGCTACCGCGCGACTGTGCCAGGGGGATTGGGCTGGTGCCGTGACGGAATACACGCGGGCGCTGGACGCCGCCCCCGCAGACCTCTGGGCGCGCTATGGGCGTGCCACGCCGCTGTGGGTGCTGGGCCGCCTGGATGACGCGGCGGCGGACTACCGGTCGTTTCTTGCCGAACATCACAGTTCAAGTTTCGCGAACGCGCGCCTGTTCCTCGTTCTCCACGACCAGGCGCGCCGGCTCGAGCAGGCCGGCGACGGCGCGGGGGCCGAACGTGTTCGCGCTGAAGCGCGCGATGTGTTGGTCCAGGCGCGGCGCAGAAGTGTCACTACTGGCTGGCTGGCGCAGGTCTACGCCTGTCTCGCAGGCGAGCTGTCACCAGCCGAGTTGGTGAACGCGGCGACGCCAGACGATCCGCAGCAGATCTGCGAGGCATACTACTACGCTGGCGAAAGCTGCCTGTTACGCTGCCAGCCGGAGGCGGCGCGCGGCCGGTTCGAGCAATGCGTCGCGACCAATCTGATGCTTGATCTGGACCAGTTTCCGCCGGACGCGATGAACGAATTCCACCTTGCGCATTGGCGGCTGAGGCAACTGGCCGGCGACGACCCGGTCGCGAAGCCGTAGCGGCGATTTCGCCGCGCACGACTCCGTGAGCGGCGGGCAACCCAGGGACGGGGCCCTACTCGAACTGGAACAGCGGCGTCGACAGGTAACGCTCGCCCGCGGATGCCAGCACCACGACTATCACCTTGCCCGCACTCTCGGGCCGGCGGGCCACCTGGTCGGCAGCGCACAGGGCCGCACCGGAACTGATTCCGCACAGAAGCCCTTCGCGGCGGGCCGCTCGACGGGCCCAGTCGAACGCCTCGTCGTTGCTGACCGTTGCAACTTCGTCGACCACGTCGAGGTTCAGGTTGTCCGGGATGAACCCCGCGCCGATGCCCTGGATCTTGTGCGGCCCGGGCTGCAAAGGCTCCCCGGCGCGCGCCTGCGTGATGATCGGCGAGTGCAGCGGCTCGACCGCCACGCAGCGGAACGTGGGCTTGCGCTGCTTGAGCACCTCGCCGACACCGCTGATCGTGCCGCCGGTGCCGACGCCGGCTATCAGAGTATCCGCCCGGCCCTCAGTGTCGCGCCAGATCTCCTCGGCCGTCGTGCGGCGGTGGATCTCGACGTTGGCCGGGTTCTTGAATTGCTGCGGCATGAAGCAGTTGGGAGTCTCGGCCGCCAGGCGCTCGGCCTGGGCCACGGCGCCCTTCATGCCCTCGGCCGCCGGCGTAAGCACCAGTTCGGCACCCAGGGCGCGCAGCACAGTGCGACGTTCGATGCTCATGCTCTCCGGCATGGTCAGGATCAATCGCAGGCCCTTGGCGGCACAGACGAACGCCAGCGCAATGCCAGTGTTGCCGGAAGTCGGCTCGATTATCACCGTGTCGGGCTTGATACAGCCCCGCGCGATCCCGTCCGCAATCATGCTGACGCCGATGCGGTCCTTAACGCTCTTGAGCGGGTTGGAGTACTCAAGCTTGGCGCAGACCGTGGCAGCGCTCTTGATGATGTGGTTGATCCGCACGAGGGGGGTGTTGCCGATTGCCTTGGTGGCATCATCGAACAAACGGTCCATGGGTTGCCTCCGTCTTGACCCGGAAATGCCCTGAAGGGGGCTACGGCGGCCCGTCGCCGTTTCACATGCTCTGATTGTAGCCCCGCGGAGTCCCGGCGACCGGCGGTGCACCGAACTTCAGAATGGCGCTGTGCGGATTGGCGGCGGTACGGCGGGCTCAGGCCGGTCCCGCGGCAGCGGGGTGCCGCTCCGGACAGCTCGGTCTGGCCGGTGGTGGGAGCGGCGCGGGCAAGCGGCTGATGGGCCGGGCGACAGCGGCGTTGTCTGTGCGGCCCCACAGCAGTCGGGCCGGCACCTGGGCGGGGAAATGCAGTGCAACGCGCCGTGTGGTTCCGTCATCGCAGTCCAGCCGCACCACGCGCCCGACCAGCGGCAGGGCAGGGCTTTCCTCCCGGACCAGGCGGTCCTGGGAGTACATCGGCAACAGTTCAACCTGGTCGCCGACGGCGGGGGCGTGCTCAGTGGCGGTCAGGAAGGCCGCCCCGCTATTGGACAAGTTTAGCATCCAGCCGCTGAAGCGCTCCCGGCCGCCGGTGGGCCGAAACCAGAACGAGAACGCGGCCAGGTGGCGGGGAGCATGGCGCCGATCCCGGCTTGTCTTTCCGCCTTGCGTCACAGACCCGGTTCCCTTCAGATAGATGGCGCCAGCACTGCGGATGCGGCAACTCGCATCCATCGTTGTCATCGGTGCGGTCCAGTGTGTGCTTCAGGCGCGTTTCAGGCGGCATACGAACGTCCGATAGTCTCCTGTTCCAGAGGTCCGATGCCGATCGCGGTGGAACTTGAAGAGTTGCGGAGCCTGCAATGGGAGGTCCTATTCGGTAACGCCAATCCGGTCGAGCTGGAGATCGGCACCGGCAAGGCCGGTTTCTTGCTGCGCCGGGCCCGCACTTATCCGGACCGCAATTTCCTCGGCATCGAGTGGGCCAATAAGTTCTACCGCTACGCCGTTGACCGTATGCAGCGCTGGCACATGGGCAACGTGCGCCTGCTGCGCATCGACGCGCGCCACTTCATACGCGAGGTCTGCCCGCGCGACTCGCTGACGGCTTTGCACGTGTACCACCCCGACCCCTGGCCGAAGAAGCGCCATCACAAACGCCGGCTGTTCGAGCCGACCTTCATCGCCGCCGCCGTGCAGTGCCTCGTGCCCGGCGGCCGGTTGGCCGTGCAGACCGACCACGCCGAGTATTTCGAGGTTATCAGGACGTTGCTGCGGGCGCACCCCGACCTGGTGGAAGTGCCGTTCGACGACGCCGACTTCGGCGTCGTGGCGGCGCGCGTCGAAACCAACTTCGAGATCAAGTACCTGCGTGCCGGCCGGGAAATCTACCAGTTGGCCATGCAGCGCCGCGCATGACGGGCTCTGTATCCGGCGGCCGCGCGTGGGCCACCTGCTGCCCGGCCCACATCGTCGTGGCTATCTGGCCTTCGGCCGGGGCCAGATGACGAAGTCGCCGGTCTCGGCCCGCTCGTCGTGGTGCCCGCCGTTATCGTTGCCGTTGGCCCCGGCGGAGTAGAGCACGAACTCGTCGGCGGTCCGCCGGTAATGGAAGGGTCGGTCGGTGAACGGATCAAGCGCTAGGTGCGCTTCCCCCAACTCGTCGAGCGAGTCCGGATACGCACCGTGCGACTGACGGTAAGCCCGCAGTCGCGTGGCCAGTTGAGTGCCGCGCCGCATGGCTTCGGCGCGCGTCTGCACCAGCAGGGCCGATGTGAAGTCCGGCGTGTTGATGCGCATGATCGGGCTGAGGTTTGGATCCTGCAAGGCATCGGCGTAGATGGTCTGCAGTCGTGCGCACGCCTGGGCGTAGGGCAGGGACAACGCGGCGGCCAGGGCGTCGTAGTACGCCTCGCCCTCGGCCACGACCTGTGCAAAGGGCACCGCGGCCTGCTGCTCGACTCGGGTCGCGTCGGCCTGCGGAGCGGCGCCGAGCATCTCGGTCATCATCTCGAAATACCCGGCCGCCTGCGCCCGATCGAGCACGTACGTGCCCGACTCGGCGTCATAGCGATACACGCGCTGCACGGCCTCCATGAGCACGGCCCGCTCCAGTTGCAGCTTATCCTCCAGGGGACAGATCGGGGCGTACGCCGTGGCAACCCGCTCCGCCAGGTCTCCGTAGTCGAGCGCGAGCTCGGCATCCGCAGCCTGCAAATCGAGCAGCGCCCCGGCCGCCGACGTCTGCATGGTGGCACCTACCAGCGCCTCGATAATCGTTATCCCGTAGCTGGTCTGTGTGCCGGCGGACAGCACGTCGAGGAAGTACTCGGCGGCATCCGCGGGCCGATTCTCAGCCGCCAATACGCGTCCCTGAATCACGGCTGCCTGAGCCAGGTCGCGTAGCGGCGGCAGGTACGGCAACGTAGCGGACAGCAGCCAGCCGTCGTCGCTTTGTACCGGCCAGCCGCGGTACTCCAACTCCGCCGCGCTGCGGTAGTACGCCATCGCCGAGTGGTTGGCCTCGAGCCAGGCTCTGATGGCCGGTGACCGCAGGGCGGCGACTTCGCCGCGCAAGGCCGCCCCCAGCGGCGCTCGGTCGCCATCCCAGGGCATCAGCCGCCGCAGGGCAATCTCGTAGTCGCTGACGGCGCTGGCGCCCTCCGTACGGGTCAACTCGTTGGCCCAGGCGATGTAGTCAACCGGCTCCGCTGGATCCGGCGGCGGCACGGCCATGGCCGCCGGCCTGTATTGCGCGGGATCGAGTCGGTCGGGCTGCTCGGCCGCCAGGGCTGCGGACTGGGCGGAAGTGCCCGGAGCTTCAACCAAGGCTGCCTCAGACAACGCGACTTCGGCCGGCGGCGGTTCCCGGTCGCCGGTGGGCGACTGCCCCGGATCGCCCATGGGCGCCGATGCGGTCGCGGTCGGCGGGGTGCGCTCGGCCGACGGCGGCGCTGCCGGGCCGCCGTTGGCCGCATTTTTTTCCTCAGCGGTTTCACGTCCGACGGACTGGCCGGCCGCGGCGGTTCCGTAGAGCGCGGCGCGCGCCTCGGCCGGAATACCCGCCACCTGTTTGAGTGCGTCCTTGTCTCGGATCACCTGTAGAGTAGCCAAGCTGATGCGGATCTGTCGCCCGTGTGGCAGCGTGATGACAAAGGACTCGGGCGCGCCGACAAACTCGCACCGGACATCCTTGAGCCACTCGATCGCCTCGCCCTCCACGCGCACGTGCGGCCAGTCGCCCGGCTCAAGCAGGTCCGGCAGTACGAAATGGCGCAGCAACTCGCCTTGCCGGCCGTAGATGATCAGGGCGTGCCGGGCGCCGCCGCGCTGGAACTCGTTCAGTGTTACGACGAACTCGCCGTCGTCGCGGATGAAGGCCTGCTCGGGGGCGATCTCATTGACGAGGAAGCGGCCCCAGCGGGCCCGACCGCGCTGCCGATATTCGGACGAGTACTCGTAAAGCGTTGCGCGGCAGCCGCGGAGCGCGTCGCCGTCCGGTCGGCCCGGGCGGATCTGCAGGCGAAAGCTGTGGTTGGACGATTCCACTTCGCGCAACGGCCGCGGCTCAGGGGCAGCCAGCGTGTCGGCCCCCATGAGCAAGGCCAGGCTCGCGATCATCCAGGCAGGTACTCTCATCACGGCCTCTCCTGACGGGCGTTCCAGCCGGGCATGGGCCCACATATCCTACGAGAAAAACCCGTGGCACACACAGCCTGAACGCCTGCCGGTTGGTCACGAACGCGCAGGGTGGGAGACAGCGCCGCGGCGAACTTGCCGCGCTCGGTGGGACAGTCCTGCCAGGCGCAACGCGGCCGGCAGCGCCGGCGGAATCAGGCTCCGCCGGTCAGCAACTGCACAAACGGGTCGATGTCGAAGGCGTTCACCAAGCCGTCACCGTTGATGTCGCCCAGCAGGTAGTTGCAGTACGGGTGCTCGGCCTCGTAAGCCGCCGGATTAGTCAGCGCCAGCACGAACGGGTCGATGTCGAAGGCGTTGATCAGGCCGTCGCAGTTCAGGTCGCCGAGCTCGTTCTCGCACACCACCATGTTAGCCGTCAGTTCCGCCCATTGGCCGCCACCGAACGTGTCGCCGGTATTGCCGGGACTGTAGTAGACGCCCCGGTCCACCCGCCACGCCACCGCCAGCGAACCCCCCTCAAACGTACCATCCGACACAAACGGTCCGGGCCGCAGGAGAAGAAAGCCTTCGCCGCCGTACGTCGTTATGCCTTCGTTAACGCAGTCCTGGCCGTCGCCCATGTAGGGACCTCCCGGCAGTGTGCCGCCAGTCGTTACCGGGCAGTACTCCGCCGTCATGATGCGCCCCCCCAGGTAGCTGCCGGCTGTCGGAAGGCACCACTGACCCAGGATGACTCTCCCGCCCGCATCAACATAGTCAGCCAGGTGGTCGCCCATCAACTCGTGATCCTGGTAGGAGAAGTTCACCCAGGTGAAGACCGTTGCATACTCCAGCATGACCCCAACCGACGGCGTGGCGACGCGCGCATCGAAGTAGTCCACCGGCACGTCGGACGGCGCGCCGGTAGACAGCGCTGCCGAGAGCTGGCTCCGGAACGCCGGATTGTCGGAAGCCGCAGGGGCATACAGCACGCCCCAACCGCTCCGCGCGGCACCCCGGGCCATGAGGAACTGCGCAGTTTGTTTCAGATTGCTGTTGGCTACCATGCCGCCGCCTGCCGGTTCAGCCGCCGCGGACGCCAGGGCGACGTTCGCCACTTCGGTCTTCTGCTTCGTGTTGCCGGCCCCGGTCGCTTGTGCGATGTTCGCATCTTCGGCCGCCTGCGCCGCCGCGGGAACCGTCAGCGCCGTTACCAAGGCCAACGTGCTTAAACAGGGGATGCCGTGTCGCATGACTTGTTCCTCCGATTGAATTGCCGCGAAGCATATCGGTGACCATGTTCGCACACGGTTGTGCGCTCCCACCAGGCCAACAGGGGTCCTCCACCCCTGTTTCGAAGAAGATACAATTGTGCCAATAGACGAGATGCTCGCCGCACGTCAATTATAATCGCCCCCAACCACACGCCAGCGCGCGGCATAAACGCACGCTCTACCTGTTGGCTCGGCACACACCAGCCGCGACGGACTTCGCCGCGTGCGGACACAACGCCGACTTGTTCACTCGTGATATCCGGTGTTAGCCACGCGCGGCCTGTCTGGGTCAGCGCGCTTGGCCGCGGATGCGGTTGAGCTTGAGGTCGGTGATTTCGATCCAGCCGTCATAGGGCGGCCGAGTCAGCAACTCGGCCAACGTGGCGGCCGCGAGTTGCGTCTTGATACGATAGCGACCGGCACTGTCGGTGAAGTCGCCCTCGACCGAGCGGACACCCTCGATCTCGGCCAGCGCGTTCTTGAGCTGCAGAAAGCCCCTGAAATCGAGCGGCCGGACCTCCAGCTCGATGTCGCCGCCGGCAGATATCTCCGTCGCCCATTGCTCCATAACCGACTCGTAGAGCCGAATCGCCAGGGCCTGGCGCGTGCCGGGGTTGTCCACCTCGGGAAACGTGGCCTGTACCAGGGCCTCACGGGCGGCCTGCGGGCTGAATTCTCTCCGCGCGCGCAGCCCGCGGCGGGTGGCGGGGATCGACTCGCTCACCAGCAGGCGGCCGGTGTCGGTGGCGTAAATACGGGCCTGGACGTCGCAGTTGTAGAAAGCGGCCGGCACGCCGTAGACGCTCTCAATGCCGGCCCGGTTGGCGTTGGCCGTGCCGCGCACCAGGATGTGCGCGCCGGCCTCGCGCGCGATCTGTTGCAGCGCCGTGGCACCCTGGTCGCCGCGGACGTCGGTTGCTTCCGGGTCGCGCAGTTGGCCGCGGGCCTTGCGCGTCACCAGGTCGAAACCGGCCTTGACGAACAACTCCTCGATGCGGTTCTCGACCATCGAATCTTCCTGGAGCTGGCCGTCGATGCGCTCGTCGATCCAGACCATGATGCGCGGCCGGCCGAGCTGGTCGAGCACGTTCTGCACCTCGCCCCAGGCGGCGGCCACCGCGCTGGCGCGCACGACCGCCTCGATGGTCACCATCCACGTGCCGCCAGCGCCCTCGCGCTCGGAGATGATCTCGTATTCGCTCACGATGCCGGCCGCCCGGCTGTAGATCGTATCGCGCACCAGCATGAAATCACGCGTCTGCGAGTAAGCGGCAATTTGCACCTCGGCGCCCTGTTCGATGGCCTTGCGCAGGGCCTGCTTCAGGGCGTCGTCGCGGTTGTAGCCCTCCGCGGTCACGCGGACGCGCCGCAGTTCGGACGTGCCCATCTCGCCGGCCGGGTCGGTCTGGGAGACCGGCTGGGCCTGCGCCGCGACCGCCGGCAGGCAACCCAGCGCGCTCAGGACCACCAAACCTGCGTATATCGCTCTCATGGCTTGACCCTCTCAGTCGGCTGCGAGCCGCGCTCTTCCGGCAGCGCTTCGACCACTTCCATTCCGCGGCGCAGGATGCGCCAGAGTCGTGCCAGCGGCAGCTCCACAGGCAGATGCACGACGCCCGCCGCGGGAGTCTCCGCCGGACCGGCCGGACGCGCGCCGCTCAGGAAGATGATAACGTCGTCCTTCAGTTCCTCGTGGCTACCCAGGAACTCCGCCACCGTAACATCCTGCTGCAACACCAGGGCCTCGACCCGCCGGCGCAGGCAATCGATGCCGTCCAACCAGGCCAGGCCTGTCAGTCCGGGGGAAGGCGACGCGTCCGTCGCCGAAGTCTCATGGACGCCGACCGCCCGCAGCGTCTGGCCGGCCCAAGCAGGCACATCCAGTTCAAGCGGCACGTACTGCGGCCGCACGATCGCGTCATCCAGGGGCGCCGCCAGGCCCGTGGCGGAAAGCTCCTCGGCCTGGGCCGCCAGGGCCATTCCGCGGAAGTCGGCGGCCTGAAATGCGTCGCCCGCGTAGTGCCGGCCGTGCACGTCGATCAGCAGGCGCAGCAGTTCGCGTGTGCTCACCCGCACCTCGCCCACAGCGATGCGGTCGGGTGCGAAGTTGACGGTGACGGCGGCCGAATGCTCCAACGCCTCGGCCAGGGCCGCCCGCACGCTGTCAGCCGAGCCCAGAAACGCGCCCAGCTTTCGCCCGTTAGGCAGCGCCAGGTCGCCGATGCGATCGAGCAGGGCCAGGTGTGCATCCGCCTCCGCCGCGCGGCGTGCGTGCTCCATGCCGTCGAACGTCACGTTCTCCCAGCCGACCGGCTTGCGCGCGCTGGGCCGCTCGCTCAGTTCGGCCGTGCCAGTGCTCCAGAGCACGGGCCAGCGCGCTGCCGCGCGGCGCAGCGTGCGGGCATCGAGCTCCGCACCCGCAGCGGGGAATTCGGACTGCAAACCTTCCAGTGCACCGTGCAACGTAGCCGGTTCCAGCCGGACCGCGACGTCGGCCGTTCCGTCAGAGTAGACCTGCACGTCGCCATAGCGCGGCAAGGTTCTGATCCAGAGGTGTAACCCGCGCGCCCGGCGCCGGGTGCGCTGCGCCCAGGCCGCCACCGTCAGGTCCTCGTCGAGCGACAGCGCCGCGACCTGCTCCAGCAGGGCCGCGCGCGCCCGCGCCGTCGCCAGTCGCTCCAGCAAAGCGTAATCGGCGGGCGCCAAGCCGCGGCCTTCCGCGCCGCCGGCCGCCAGTGCACCGGTCAGCAGCAGGAACGCGGCGCAGCCGGCCCGCACGCGGCACCGGGCCGCGACGCGGGCGAGCTTCGTTTCAGCGGCAGTGCACATCGCGCCCCGGGGCGGCTACTACTCGACGATCATCGTACCGGGCTGCTCCTCGACCACCGGGCCCTCGTGCTGCTCCTCGATCACGGTCACCTTGCGTTTCTGCGTCGCTGCGCAGCCCGCGGTAATCGTGAGTATCAATGCCAGCGCAGCAATCAGGACCACGCCGCGATACCAACTCTGCATGTTTGCACTCCTGCGTTATGGGTCACGTTACCGCTGCGTCCGGCGAATCTCGCTGTGGACGACTTCCCAGACGCGCATGCCCGGCAGGGCCACGGTCACCACCGCGGTCTGGCCGGTAACGCGCGTGTCGGTGACCACGGCATTGACGAGCAGCCCCTGCACCATGCCTTCGATGTAATCATGCTGGAGCACGAAATCCTCAACGCGCGTGGCGCTGCGGATCTCCAGCCCGAGGATACGCTCGGCCAGTCTGCGGCGGGCATCCAACTCGGCCGCCCGGGCCGCTCGCAGCCGCCCCACCGCCGTGTCCATCTCCGGGTCCGTCGCCTCGCCCTGGGCTTCCAGCGTCTGCAGCGACCAGTCGGGATAGGCCAACGCGGCGCGCTCAGCATAGGCCTGGATGAAACGCGGATTCGGTATACCCATGCCCGTCGCTTCGAACTCGCGCTTCACAACAGTGTTGACGATCTTCTCGATGTCCGAGCCCTGCACGTCATCGCCGTCATAGTACCGGCTGTGCAGCTTCTTGATCGTGGTTACCACCTGCTCGGTCGGCAGGGCCAGCGTGCATTCAGCGATCAACTCATTGCTGTGCAGGTAGTAGCCCTTCTCGACGAAGCCCACCAGCGTCGTATCCAACTCAGTCGTGATGCGGTCGCTCTCCATCACGAAGTCGCGCACCTGCGTGCGCGCCGTGAGCCGCAAGCCCTTGATCCGCTCCGCCAGACGCCGCTTGGCATCCTCATACGCGGCCCGCTGGGCTGAAAGCCGCGCCTGCGGCCCGATGCTCTTCCAGATATCCGGGATGGCCGGCGGCAGGCCGGTGGGGGCCGGCGGCAGCAGATCGACGACCCCGGTGGGCAGGTTGGGCGGCAGGTCCGGCCGCGGCGCGCCCATGCCGATCACCTTCAGCACCTGCTTCTCGATGCGCCGGCTCATGGACTCGAAATCGCTGGACTTGACGCTGCTGCCCTTGTAGTGGCGACTGTGCGCCTCGCGTAGCGTCTCAACCACCTTGGCGACCGTGACCTCGGCCGGGACCTCGCAGGAGCCGTCGTCGTAGAACATCGGCTCGCCCAGCCGCACGCCCTGGACGAACGAGTCCACGTCGCTGCGTATCTGGTCGGACTCGGTCACGAAATCCTGCACATAGGTCCGCGAGTTGATCTGCAGGCCGTAAACCATCTCGGCCAGCTTGCGGTAGGCATCGGCCTCGGCCGCCCGCTTGGCCAGCAGCTTCTGTTGCTCGGCGGTCACGTCCTGACCGCTCGCCGTCCACATTCCTGTCAACGCCGCCGTCATCACCAGAACGATTCGCGCCGTACGCATGGTCTTACCCTTCACAGCCTGCCCCCGCTAGCTCGGCCGGCCGTACGATCGGCCGGCCCCGTCGTCCGTACCAAACTTGGACACGCCGGCCCCCTCCCTGGTTAGCCGGTCCGACACGTCGGTAGGATACCCCGAACCGCAAGCGCTGCCATGGCCGCGGGTTGAAATGCCGCCGCGCGCTTGGTCGGACCAGGTGCGGCGGCTATAGTGTCGCGCGCGGCCGGCGCGGATGGCGCGCCACGCCGTCCCGTGCACACGGAGGCTCGATGTCCGCGCCAGCACAACCATCCCGCTGGGGCGTGGTCAGCGGGCGCATCGACCGGCTGGGTCAGACGCGGCCGGACGTTGTGCTGCTGGCCCCCTACATGGTCTACCTGCTGCTGCTCGGGCTGGTCAGCGTCGTGCCGCCGACCTGGGAGTGGCTGGCGATTGCGATCCGCGGCGTGGGATCGCTGGCGGTCGTATGGGCGTTCAGGCGCCACCTCCCGGCCTGGGGCAAGCCGTACTGGACAACCGCGCTGCTGGGCGGACTGGCCGCCGCCTACCTCTGGTACGCCGGTCAATACCTGTTCGACTGGATCGGCCTGGGTGGCCGTCTACCCGTGTACCCAGGCGAGAAGGTCGTAACTGACCCCCGCGACGTCCTGGGTGCCCGCGGGCTCTTCCACGTCACGGTCACGTTGCGAATCATCGTGGCCATAACTGCCGTCCCGATTGTCGAAGAGCTCTTCTGGCGGGCCTTCCTGCTGCGCTGGCTGATTGACCGCGACAACTTCGAGCGCGTGCCGCTGGGCAAGTTCACCTGGTTTTCGTTTCTCGCGACGTCACTGCTTTCCACAATTCAGCATCCGGATAACTGGGCCGTCAGCATCTTCTGCTGGATGCTGTTCAACGCACTCTTCTACTGGACCCGCAGCATAAAGTGTCTCGTCCTGGTCCACGCGCTGACCAACCTGCTGCTCTACCTGTACGTACTCAAGGTTGACGATTGGGCTTTCTGGTGATGCCACCCCCGCACCATCGTGGACAACCGCCCCGGGAGCGCTCCCGGGCACGCCAACGCGCCGGCAGCATGACGGCCGCCCTGTTCCTGATAGCGCTAGCTGCTGTCGCGTCCGCTGGCGGAACCCCGCCGCCAACCACTGCCCCACAACTCGGAACCGTATCCGTCCGACCCGTTTCACCGGAAGAGGAGTTGTGGACAGGGATTGTCGAATTGCAGACCGAACCGTTGGACGCGGCCGCGTCGGCCCTCTGGTTCGACACGGCCGAGGTGCGACGACGGGTGTTGCTGGAACGGCTGCGCCTGTACCAGTCTCTGTACCCGGGCGGAGTCCATGCAGTCGCCGCCGCGCGGCTCGAACTGAGCACGCTGTATGAGTTGGGTGTGCTCGCGGGCGGGCAGTGGCGGCCGCTGTGTGCGCGCGTGGCGGAGCACCTGCGGACGTTTGGGCCGGAGCATCCAAACGCTGCCGAGGCCGCTTACTGGCAGAGGCTGTGCCTTGCCCAGCGGACGCCGGAGACTACCACCCAGCCCACCACGCAACGCGTGCTGGAGGGCGCTCCGGAACTGCGGGCCGCCCAGCGCCAGCACTTCGCGACATACCCCCACAGTCGCCACGCCCCCCGGTTGGCACGCGTGCTGTTCGAGGCCGCCGCACGGGACGGCGCTGAGGAGGAAATGGGCGCCATCGTGGCGGCCCTCGCACGCCACTTCCCGAACCACGCCGAAACGGTGACTTTGGCGGGGCAGCTACGGCGCCGCCAGGCAGTCGGACAGCTCTTCTGGCTGGCCGAGCAGCAGACTGACGGTGCGCTCATTGACACGCGGGCCTTTGCAGGTGTGCCGGTGCTGATCGTAGTGTGGTCGACATATGACGACGCCGCGCGCCGGTGCGTGCTGGCAGTCGAGGAATACCGGAGTGCCAACCCCGGAACGCAGGTCGTCGGCGTCAACCTGGACATCAGCAAGGCGGTCATGGCCGCAGCCTGTGTCGATCTCGGGATCGCGTGGCCGCAATTCAACGACGGTCTGGGCCGGGCGAACGTCTTCGCGCGGCACTGGGGCGTGGAGCGCGTGCCGCACGTGTTCGTGATCGACCGGTGCGGCCGGCTGTGCGGATCGGCGCAGGACGATACCTGGCAGGGACTTGCGGCGCGCGCCCGGGCCGAGTAGTAGGTCGGGGCGGCCGCGGCGGCCGGATTGACAGCCGACCGGCTGCCGGTTACACAGCGTTAACCGCTAAGGGTATACCGGCGTCCGGGTCCGCGGCGGGTGGGCGCGGGGGACTCCGGGTCTGGGCGGTGCTATGTACCCATGGAGCAGAGCTTTGAGACTGCCCTTCATCATCGGTGTCGTAATCACAGTAGTGGTTGTGGCGGCCGGCATTTTGGCGCCCCACCTGCGTTCCAGTGACGCTAAGGAAGCGGACCAGGCCCGGCAGGACGCTTTGCTGGCCGAACGGCTGCTGCACCGCTACGACACACGCCTGCCAAACGTCGCCCGGCTGGCGTCCACAGACATCCTCAGGCAGACCGGGGACGAGGCGCTGGTGGCTTTGACGCGCCCGGATCCGACGCGGGAAGAGCCCCAGACCGTCGCCGAACGCCTGGTCGAGTTGCAGCAGGAGAGCAGCCGGCGATTGCGCGAGTTGCAGGCTGTGGCGGAGCGCGAGGGCCTGCCCGCTGCGGACGTGCAGCCGCTGTCGCCCGGCGTGGGCGGGTTGAACCGGGCCCTGGCCGAATTCGATCGGGCGGTTCGCGACAACCATGCCCTGTTGCAGCAGGCACGCCAACATGCCAACCGCGCCCGCGCCGGCACTGGCCGCAGCGTCCCGGGCGTGACACAGACGGCCGGAATGGTGGAGTACACCCAGGCGGCCGAATTGCTGGCCGAAGCGCATCGGCTGCGCATGGAACACCGCGCCCGGCAGGCCCGCTTGCTGCTTGCGCGCGCGAGCGCCAGTGCCCATGCGGCGACCGCCGACTACCACGACAGCATGGATGTCGCCCCGACTGTCGCCCAGTTGCAGGTCGGACTGGCGGAGGTGCGGGCGCGCGCCCAGGCCGCCGACCAGGAGACTGCCGGGCTGCAAGCCCAGGTGGCCGCGCGGCGGGAAGAGCTGGCAGCGCTTGCTGCACAGATGAAAGCCGCCCGGGACGAGTTGCTGACGCTGGAACGCAGCGGCTTCGTCGCGGGGAATGATGACTCGTTTGAGCAATACCGCACGAGTTACCTGGCCATCAGCGAGCGCCTGCGCCTGCTGCAGGAGCGCGAACAACTGCTGCGTTACGGCGGGCGCGCCGGCGCCCGGTTCGCCGGCGATGATCTGGAAACCGCCCCCCTCGAAGGTGGCGAGCCGCACCCGGGTCTGGAGCACCTTGAACCGCTCGCCGCGCTGGCGGCCGAAACGGCACGCCGCCTGCACAGCGCGGAGGCGGCGCTGGAGGCGCACCTGGACGTAGTCGAGCAGTTGGAGGCGACGGCGTCCGACGCCGCACAACGCTACGCGGAACTCTCCGGCGGCGCGGCCGGCGCGCAGGCGACGCTGCTCAAGGAAATCATGGACTTGGCCCAGACCGCCCACGAGAAGGAAGAGCAGGCCCTGCGCGCCGCCAGCGCGGCCGTCACGGCTTTCGCCAACTCGCAGCAGGCTGCCCGCAGTTGGGTTAACGCGGCGAGCACACTGCAGCGTGAGAAAGACACCGAGCGCACGAATGAGCGCCTGCGGATCATCGTGGCGGATAAGTCGATTGTGAACATGGGCGCCAGCGCCCAGGCCGCCGCGCTAATGCTCGTGGGACGCATCTACGTACAGCGGATCGAGGCGAACGCCGCTATCCTCAACGACCTCGAACTCTTCGCCGAGATGGGTGGCACGGTCGACTTCCCGCTAGACGAGCTGGACGATCAGATCGCCGCGGGCGAGACGGCCGCGTTCGAGCAGTTGCAGCAGGCAGCTGAGCTCTACGAGGGGCTGATCGACAAGGTGCCGCCCGAAATCAACTGGATTCCCCGCGCCGGCCTGGCCGGCGTCTTCCACCTACTGGCTCGCATTCTGCCCGCTGAGGCCGACGGCTACCTGGCCCAGGCCGCCGAGCAGGCCGGCCTGGCCGCTGGCGGCCGCGAGCAAAGCCCTTATCTTCGCGAGCACGTGCGCTTCCGCGACCACCTGCGCGCGCTAAGCCCAGACACGCCACAACCGGCAGCGGAGCCCGAACCGGCCGCGGCGGAAGAACCTGCTGAGCCGGAGCCTGATGAGGGCGACTGACCCGGCGGCTAAGTAGTCTCTCCCCCCTCGCTAGCAGCACGTGACGGCGCCTAACGCGCTCGGAACAGACGTGCGCTGGTCCCGTACGGGCCCACACGCAGCCGGACCAAGCGCAGGCAGTTCGGACAGCGGCCGACGTAGTAGCGTTGATCCGGTCGCCGATACACACGCGTGTAGACGCCGCAACACTCGAACAGAATGCCAACGTACGGCCGACCGCGGGAAGCGGACGACTGTTGGTCCGTGCCGGGCGTTTCGTGGCCGTCGCCTTGGTTATCGGACATATACCTGGCGCCGTCAGCTGTTGGGTATGGCGCGCCTTGTATCGGCCGGACCGTCACTCCTTCTTGATAGCCGAGAGGGGCCGCGGCGCTTCCCCTACGCCAAGCGCGCCTGCTCGACGAACCGCCGCAGGACCGCGTGGTCTTTCACGCCTGGCCGGCTCTCGACGCCGCGGGCAACATCCACGCCGTCAAACGGCCCGCACGCCAAGGCGGCGCGGACGTTCTCGGGCGTTACGCCACCGGCGCAAAAGATGCGTGTTTCGGCATGCCGACAGCGGTGTGCAACTTCGCCCAAGCAGGCAAAGCCGGGGTGTGGCTCACCTTTGGGAGTGTCGAGAATGACGGCTTCCAGGGCCAGGTCGGCACGCCGTGCCGCCGCCAGGTACGCGCACAGTCCGTCGGCCGCGTCCGGGCCGCGAACTTCCCACGCCTTGATCAAACGCAGGTCGGCACAGCGTCCCAGTAAGTCTTCTACGTACGTGACGAACTCGGCCCCATGCAACTGCACGCAATTAATGCCGGTGGCGCCGACGCCGGCGACTACTTCCGCGACCGGCGCGTCCCGATAGAGCAGCACGGGCCGTGTGTGCGGCGGCAGGCTCTCGGCGATTGCGCGGGCGACTTCCAGCGTGACTTGCCGCGGGCTGGCCGCCCGGATCAGCCCAACGAAGTCGGCGCCGGCGGCGGCCGCGGCCTGGGCGTCCCCCAGGGTCGTGATTCCGCAGATCTTCACGAACATGGCCGGCTCACGTTTCGGCGGCGGCGCTCGTTGCGCCGCTGAAGCCGCCGCAGCTTTGGCGTATGATCCTCTGATATGTTCCTGGCCGTCGTCGCCATCCTGTCTATCGTACTGGCGTTCGCGCAGCCGGTATATCGCTGGGTTACGCCGCCCGGGCTGGTCGTGGCGGCGGTGGCGGGCGCGACGCTGCTGCCGGCCCTCCTGGCCGGGACGGCGGGGGCGTACGCGCTGCGCCTGCTGGAGCGTTACCCGCACGAGCCGCAGCGTGGGCAGGCGCCGATGGGCTGGGCCAACCATCTGGTTTCACCGGTACTGACGGCGTGCCACGCCTTCGTTCTGCTATGCACGGACTGGACCCTGCTGGTCCGCAGCACGCCGGTGGTGGGAACGTGGCCGGTCGTTCCCAGCCTGCTCAGCATCGTGCCGTTCCTGATTGCTGTCGTGCTGGTGTGGGTGGTGTCTTACCCGGCGGAGCGGGCCGTGCGGCAGATCGCCGTCGAGACATTCATATTCCGCCAGCGCCCGGTCCGGCCGGTGTGGACGCTGGGGCAGTACCTGGTGAACAACCTGCGGCACCAGGTGCTGTTCATACTGATACCCATGCTGCTGATACTCGCGGCCCGCGACCTGATCATGAGGTACGATCGCGAGCTGCGTGAGCTTTCCGGCCATCCCTTCCTGGCCGATGTGTTGCTGGGCGGC
Source organism: uncultured Planctomycetales bacterium (assembly GCA_964550375.1). GTDB lineage: Bacteria > Planctomycetota > Phycisphaerae > UBA1845 > Fen-1342 > JAAYXS01. The sequence goes on from CAZJYX010000016.1 coordinate 17,424, forward strand.
ACGGCGATTCTGGTCGCCCTGATCGCACCGGAAATCCTGCGGCACGTCTGGTCCACGCGGCGACTGCCGGACGGGCCGCTGCGCGATCGCCTGCAGGCGGTCTGTCGCCGGCTGAAGCTGCGTTATCGCGAGATCCTGGTGTGGCAGGCCGGCGGTCTGATCGTCAACGCGGCGGTCATGGGCGTGCTGGCCCCGCTGCGCTACGTGCTGATCACCGATGCGATGCTCGAGCAGCTCGACGACACGAAGATCGAGGCGGTCTTCGGGCACGAGGCCGGCCACGTCAAGCAGCACCACATCCTGTTCTTCCTGCTGTTTGCGCTGATCAGCGGGGCAGCGGTCACGATCTTCTCGGTCCGCACGCGGCATCTCGACCCGCAAGGCACCGAGTTCCAGCTCATCGCTACTGCCGTGGGGGCCGTGTTGCTGCTGAAGTGGGTGGTGGTTTTCACGTGGATCTCCCGGCGTTTCGAGCGGCAGGCGGACGTCTTCGGCGTGCGTGTGCTGGCGCTAGGCGGCCTGCCCTGCGCGGGGCCCTGTGTGCTGCACGGCACGCCGACGAGCAACCCCGGGCCGCTGCCGCCGCGCGGCGCCCTGTGCAGCAGCGCGGCGCTGCTGTTCGGCAACACGCTCAACGACGTGGCCGTGTTGAACGGCATCGCGCCCGATGCGCGCAGTTGGCGCCACGGGTCCATCAGCGGGCGCTCCCGGACGTTGATCCGCCTGGCGCACGATCCGCGCGCCGCGGCCCGGTCGGAGCGCCAGGTCCTGTGCGTGAAATGGGTCATCGTCCTCGTCTCGGTGGGTATGTGCGCCTGGGCCTGCTCGGAGATCAACATCTGGAAGCTGCTAAACCTGGCGGAGCTGTTCTGAAAACTGCGCCGACCGATTAACCCGGAGACGGGCCCTGTGGACGGCGAGTCACAGCACGCGGGGATGCGAATCTGACGGGAAGACTGGGCGGCATGGCACTACGCCGCTGCTTCCAGGGCAAACCATCAGGCCGGAGACGATCCCCTCCAATTTGGCGCTGTTGTCGGAGGTGTCGAAGCCCCAAGTATCTCCGGGCCCTCGCACATGGTATGATTGCGGCCCGGTCAGCGGGACTTCGAGTCGCCAAGTCGACCCCGCCTGATCGCCTCGCATTTCGGTGAATGACAAGGACATGTCAATATGTTGACGCTACGCACTTCCGCCAAATGACGACAACCCAGGCTGGTCGCAGGCATACTGATCGGGCTGGCAAGCGGCGCGTGGTCGGCCACAGTCGGCTGTCGGCCGACGCCCTTGAGCCAAGATGACGGCACTCAACCAACCGCCGGACCAGCGACCAACCAAACAACACCGGCAACCGACCTCCCCGCCACACTGCCGCCGGGCGGCCTGATCCAGCCGGACGATCTCGTCTATCGCGGCGCGTTTCGGCTGCCGGACGTGGCCGGCGATTTCGGCTGGGAATGGGGCGGAACGGCGCTGACGTACTACCCCGAGGGCGACCCGGCCGGGCCTGCGGACGGATATCCCGGCTCGCTGTTTGCCACCGGGCACGACCATCGGCAACAAGTCTCGGAGATCAACATTCCGGCGCCGGTAGTGTCCGCGAACAAGAACCTGGCCGACCTGAACGTCGCCGAGACGCTGCAGCCGTTTCGGGACATCCGGGCCGGCCTGGTTGACACGGCGGCGCTGGAGTTGCCGCGGGGCGGGCTGGCTTACCTGCCGGCGCAGGGGGCGCAGACGACCGGCAAACTGCACTTCTGCTGGGGCCAGCACTATCAGGAGCAGCGCACGGTTTCGCACGGCTGGTGTGAGATGGACCTGGCGCATCCGCAGGCGGCCGGCGGCTGGTACCTGGGCGAGTACTCCAACTACAGCACCAATGACTACATGTTCGACATACCCGCAGAGTGGGCAGCCGCGCACACACCGGGGTGCCTGCTGGCCACGGGCCGCTTCCGTGACGGCGGATGGTCCGGACAGGGACCGTCTCTGTTCGCCTACGGCCCGTGGAATGAGGGTAATCCGCCGCCGGCCGGCACGACGCTGGGCTGCACGCCGCTGATTCTGTACACGCGGTCGGACGACTGGGATGCGCCGACGCCGCACACCATGACCGGCTATCACCACTCGGATGAGTGGGCCGGCGGAGCGTGGCTAACGGCGGGCGAGTCGGTCGCCGTCATCTTCGTTGGCACCAAGGGCCTGGGTGAGTGCTGGTATGGCTTTGCGAACGGCGTCGTCTGGCCGGACGAGCCGCCGTATCCGCCCGTTCCTGATCCGCCGTACAATGACCGAGGTTGGTGGAGCACGCGCTTCGCGGCGCGCATTCTGTTCTACGATCCGGCCAGTCTGGCGGCTGTTGCGTGCGGCCAGACTCCGCAGCACAGCCCGCAGCCGTACGCGTACCTGGACGTGGATCGACACCTGTTCAACCCCCAGACGGAGCAGCGGAAGTACCGGCTAGGGGCCGCTGCGTATGACCGCGCCAACCGGCTGTTGTACGTATTGGAGATCCGCGCTGACGGCGATCGTCCGCTGGCGCACGTGTGGAGCGTGTCGGAATAGCAGCGTGCCAGGGCGACGGCTCCCGGTGCGCTCCGCATCGGCCCACCTAGAACAGCGGATAGATGAAAGGCGCGGCACCAATGCTGCTGACCGCAATCAGCACGCCAATTGCGACAACGGCGAGCAGAATCGGCAGCAGCCACCACTTCTTGTTGTGCTTCAGGAAGCTCCAGAACTCCGCCACAAGGCTGCTCCGGGGTTTGGCCGCCTCGCGCGTGAATTCGTCGGTCCCGTCGATCCCGGTCGTATTCCTGTCTGCGCTCATTGTCACTTCGCCCCAGTCTCTCGTCTTCGCTGCCTCAATACAGCACCCGGTCGCCTTGGCGAGATTCGCCAGATGCGCCTACCGGCACAGCCAACGTGACGGCCGGCCTAATACTGCCGAAAATACCGTTCCATGCGCTTGGGCGCCTGCCGCTTAACCCAATAGCTTGCCGCAGAGGGGTCGAACTTGCGGTTCATTGCGTCGCGTCCGATAAGCCGAAACGCCAGTCCGACCGGCAGTATGATCAGGTAGAACATGATGCCCAGCGCTACGTAAGAGATGATCAGGCCGATCGGGAATGATACGACCGACATTGCGATGTACACAGGCTTGGCCGCGATGGGGGCAACCGCCGCGCACACGCCGCAGTATCCGCCCAGGGCCCAGAGTATGTACGCGGTCGGCACCGCCGCACCGCCCGGCACGACTCTACCAACCCAAACCCGCCAGAACACCAGCGCACCAAACAGGCCGAACGCCACGAGGCCGATCAGGCTGAAGTTACGCAACATCGTGCGGCTGGGATTCCAGTCAATGCTGACGAGGGCCATTGTCTCTCAATCCAACTGAAACTGCGCGAGGTACTCGTCTACCTCATGCTTGCGCGCCCGCGGTTGTTCGTTCTTGTAGAGTACGAAGTTATCAAGCACAAGCACGTCCATGTTGGTGCCCATGAAGCAGCGATAGGCGTGCTCGGGTGAACACACGATCGGCTCACCACGCACATTGAAGCTCGTGTTGATAATCACCGGGCAACCAGTACGCTGCTTGAAAACCGACATGATGCGGTGCATGCGCGGATGGCGCTCTGCGTCCACGGTCTGGACGCGCGCCGAGTAGTCCACGTGCGTAATTGCCGGCACGACCGAGCGAATCTGTTTCAGCTTGTCGAGGCCCGTCTGCGGCTGCCCATCCACTGGCGTGCGCTTGTCCGGCCTAACCGGCGCCACCAACAGCATGTACGGGCTGTCCTCTTCCGGCCGCATCTCAAAGTACTCATGCACGTCCTCGCGCAGAACGCACGGAGCGAAGGGGCGGAAAGACTCTCGGAACTTTATCTTCAGATTCATCACCGACTGCATGCGCGGCGAACGCGCATCACCGATAATCGAGCGCGAACCCAGCGCCCGCGGTCCGAACTCCATACGGCCGTGCAAGTGACCGACGACCTGCTCGCTCTGAATCGCCTCTACGATGCGCCGGACGACTTCGCCCTCGTCGGGATAGTAGTGATAAACCGCCCCGACACCGTCCAGCATCGCACGCGTTGTCTCCGGCGTGTAGCTGGGTCCCAGCAAGGACCCGTACTGGGCGTCGTGCCGCCGGGCCGGGCGCGCGTTGTTGAGCAACTGGTGCCAAACGAACAGGGCCGCACCCAGCGCTCCACCAGCATCGCCCGCGGCCGGCTGGATCCAGATGTTCTCGAAAGGCCCCGCGCGCAGAATGCGGCCGTTGCCGACGCAGTTCAGGGCGACGCCCCCCGCCAAACACAGGTTCTTGAGCCCGCTATGTTCGTGCGCGTGGCGCGCCATGCGCAACATGACGTCTTCGGTGACAACCTGAACCGAGGCCGCGATATCCATCTCCCGCTTGGTAAGCGGAGACTCGGGCCGCCGCGGCGGCCCGCCGAACAAGTCGTGAAACTTGCGGCTCGTCATCGTCAGGCCTTGGCAGTAGTTGAAGTAGGACATGTCCATCCGCAGTGAGCCATCGGGCTTGATGTCCATCATCCGGGTGCGAATGACGTCCTCGTAGACGGGCTCACCGTACGGCGCCAGGCCCATGAGCTTGTACTCACCAGAGTTGGGCTTGAACCCGCAATAATACGTAAAGGCGGTGTAGAGCAGGCCAAGTGAGTGCGGGAAGTGCAACTCCTGGGTGATATCGATGCGATTCCCACGCCCCACGCCGCAACTCGCGGTCGCCCACTCGCCGACCCCGTCGACCGTCAGAATCGCCGCTTCGTCGAACGGCGACGGGAAGAAAGCGCTGGCGGCATGGGACTCGTGGTGCTCAGCAAAAATATAGCGGCCCACATACTTGTGGCGCAGCCCACGGTCCAGTTCGCGCGGGAGATGGAGCTTCTGCCGGGTCCATAGCGCCAGGGCCTGACGAAAGCTCTTGAAGCCGGCGGGCGCAAACGCGCAGTATGTCTCGAGCAACCGCTCGAATTTCAGCAGTGGCTTGTCGTAGAAGGCAACGTGATCGAGTTGCGCGGGCGTGATTCCGGCTTCGCTAAGACAGTAGTCGATCGCATTCTGAGGAAAGTCGGGGTCGTGCTTCTTGCGCGTGAAGCGCTCCTCCTGGGCGGCGGCGACGAGTTCCCCATCCCGGACCAGACAGGCTGCGCTATCGTGATAGAACGCCGATATCCCCAGGATGTTCATGCCGCCTCCGAGACCTGCCGGCTCTTCTTTCCGGAAGTCCTCCTGACTCAGGATCATCCCGGAGTATAGCCTTCGCCTAGGCTGAAGTCTAGCGCCGACCAACTAGGGCCCGCCGCCGATAAGCGCGTACGGCGTATGCCGCCCGACCCTTGCGACCGGCGCGTGGTCACCCTACAATTCGCACTGGTTAGGGTTGGGCAGTTCTTTGGTCGGCACGGACATGCGAAACCGAACATGAACCAGAGCGGCAATTCCGGGGCTGAGTCTTATCGACATCCGTCCGCCGCGCGGCCGAAGAGGCGATGGTCGCTCCTGCAGCGGATTCTGGTACGCCTGGGCCTGCTGACCGGGGCGGCCCTCTTTGCGATCGCGCTGTGCGAGCTGGCCCTGTGGGTCGTCGCCCCTATCCCGTGGCATGAATGGGCAATTTGGGTGCCGGAGGGGCACATCACCGGCCGATACATGCCCAATCAAGAAATCAAGACCGCGTCTGGACATGTGTTTCGTGTGAATAAGCACGGTTTTCGCGGACCGGATTACACCTTCGAAAAGGCGTCCGGAACTCTGCGGATTGAGATATTCGGGGGGTCCGCGGCACTGTGTTACAAGTCTGCCGGGCGGCAGAAAAGCTGGCCCGGCGCCCTGGAGCTGAAGCTCCAGGAGCGTTTGAACATGCCGGTCGAGGTCATCAATCTCGCGCTGGCGGGTTTCACCTCGTTCAAGTCGAAGATCAACTACCTGTGCTTCGGCCGCGCGTTCAACCCCGATGCGATCATCGTCTATCACACGTGGAATGATATCAGCCGGTTCCGCGAGTTGGAGACCGTGCCCTACATACCGCAGGGCATGCCGAAGAACTGGCCGCTGTGGGCGCGATTCGCCCGCGCAACGCAACTCGGTCGGCGCGTGCGAATGGCCGAGTTCATTTTCCAGGGCCGGCGCTACGACATCATCGCCAGACCCATGGAGGGGACCGGTGAGGGCTTTGATCGCCCGATAACTCCGCGGGCCTGGGATTGGGTGCGTCAGAATTACGAGGACATCACCAGGTTTGCGAACGCCGACGGCGTCCTTCCGATCCTGGTGACGCAGGCCGGGCTCGCTTCTCGGGATAACATCGATGACCCCGAAGTTGCTCATCACATGGGTGCTATGTCGCGAGGGGTAACGCTGCCGCTCGCGGTTGACACGTGGTTGCGGATCAACGAGATCATCGAAACGGTCGCCCGCGAACAGAACGCCCTCTTCGTGGACGGGTACAACACGGTCCCCCACGACCTGAAACACATTCGCGACAACGTGCACTTGTTCGACGAGGGTTCCGAGGTGCTGGCAGAGGAAATCGCCCGCGTCCTGCTTGATGATGAGCGGTTCCTGGCCCTCGTCGCGCGCGTTCGCGCCGAGGTCGGTCCACGTCCCTAACGAGAGTCTTGTTCCCCCTGACAGCACCGGACTGCGTGTCCTGGCTGTGTCGGCTTGGCCCGTTGCCATGATAACTCCCGGAATCAGAGCTGGAGCGCTGCAATGAGAATCGTGCCTTATATCCCGGTCTTCTGGCGCGCCTCATCCGTTGGCCGCGCCGCCGCGGTCCTGGCGCTGGGGGTTGCATTGAGTCTGCTCAGTGCTTGCTCGCCGACGGATAGCAGTAGCCAGGGCAACCAGGATCAAGACGGCGGCACTAACCCGCCGGCGGACAACGGCACGCGGCCCACTACCGTAACCGGCACACTGATTGCCGATCACACTGCGGCGGCGGCGTTTGATCGCATTCCGGCTGCGTCCATCCAGGCAGTCCACGCGCGGTTCAACGTCTTCTTCGGCCACACGTCGCACGGCAGCCAGATCGTGACGGGCCTGGACATGCTGGCGCGCGAGAACGGCAGCCTGGCGTTCAATGCCGGCGCGAACACGTTGACGTTGGAGGAGCAATACGGCGATCTGGGCACCGTGTGGGATCTGCCGCATCCAGCCTGGATCGACCAGACGCGCCAGGCCCTCACGCGCCCCGGCAACAACATCAACGTCGTCATGTGGTCCTGGTGCGGCGGCGTGAGTGACAATACGGCGGCCGGCATCAACGGGTATTTGCAGCGGATGGATGCGCTCGAGCGCGAGTACCCGAACGTCGTGTTCATCTACATGACCGGCCACCTGGACGGGACCGGCGCCGGCGGCAACCTGTGGACGCGCAACGACCAGATCCGTGACTACTGCCGGGCGAACGGCAAGATCCTGTACGACTTCGCCGACATCGAAAGCTACGACCCGGATGGCAACCTGCATGCCGACGGCAGTGACTGGTGCGAGTGGTGTGAAACCTGGTGCCGGACGCACACCTGTCCGCCCTGCGAGGATTGCGCGCACTCGGTATGCTTCAACTGCTACCAGAAGGGTCGCGCCTTCTGGTGGCTGCTGGCCCGGCTGGCCGGCTGGGCGGGGTGAATCTCGGACCGGGGCGGGCGGCCCGCTCAACCGGGCCGGCCACGCGCGTGACAGCCGCAGGGCGCCGCAAGGGCGCCCTGCGATCCGGTTCTGCTACGCGGTTTCCTCGGGCTTGCCCGGACCGCCCTCGAACGACTGCAAAGCCAGGTAGCTCAGCCCGAAGCGTTTGATGTTATCGAGTTGCTTGTCGAACGCGTCGAAATGGCCTTCCTCATCGGCCACAAGCGACTCGAAGAGCTGCTTGGAAACCGCGTCCGCATTGGCACTGCACTCCAGCGCGGACTGGTTGTAGTCGCGGATGGATTGCTGCTCCAGCCCCGCCGCCCGGGCGAGAATCTCGGCCGGCTCGGTGATCGGCTCGACCGGGGCCGCCAGCACCATGTTCACGTCGCCCTTGAGGAACAGAATGCGCTCGGCCAGCTTCTCGACGTGTTGCATCTCGACGACGGCCGTGCGCTTCAGCAGGCCGGCCAGCGGGGCAAAGCCCTGATCATCCAGATGGAAGTGCCAGTACATGTACTGGTGAACGGCCTGCAACTCGTCCGCCACTGCCTTATTCAGGAGGGCAATGCTCTTCTGTGCGTCCATACCAAAAACTCTCCTGACTCCATGATGTCTTGTCGCGCCACGCAACCCGTGCTACCGAGTCGCCAGTCTGGATCAATCCAGGCTACAGGGCGTGACGGCGCGCGTCAATGCGGGCCGCGGCGTTGTGGCCGCGGCCCGCGTCGCCGGCCATGAGAGCTTCCCGATCAGAACCGCAAAAACGGCCGGTGAACCACGTCCTAAGCGCGGCCGCCTACCGTCCGCCGAGTGCCTTGCGCACACCCTCCGCGTACGCCGGATCGGCCTTGGCGAAGTGGCCGATCTGCCGCTCGATGATCTCCTGCGGCACACCCTGCATCGCCTTGGCGATGGCGTGGTGCAGGCGGCCGCGCTGCTCGTCCGTCATCAGCCGATACAGGTTGCCCGCTTGCGTGAAGTCGTCGTTGCCCTCGCGATGGTCGTAGCGGTCGGCGTCGCCGCTGATGCGCAAAGGCGGCTCCTTGAAGCGCGGGTCCTCCACCGGCCCGCCGCGGCTGTTGGGCTCATAGTTGACCGCGCCGCCGGCATTGCCGTCGAAGCGCATCGGTCCATCGCGATGGTACGTGGCGACCGGACAGCGCGGCTTGTTCACCGGCAGGCTGTCGTAGTTAACGCCCAGGCGATAGCGGTGTGCGTCGGCATAAGAAACGATGCGGAACTGGAGCATCTTGTCCGGGCTGTGACCGATGCCGGGCACCATGTTGCCGGGCGAGAAGGCCGACTGCTCGACCTCGGCGAAGTAGTTCTCCGGGTTGCGGTTCAGCTCCATGATGCCGACCTCGATCAGCGGGTAGTCGCCGTGCGGCCAGACCTTGGTCAGGTCGAACGGGTTGTAAGGCGTCTTCTCGGCCTCCATCTCCGGCATGACCTGCGCCATCATGCGCCACTTCGGGAAATCCCCCTTGGCGATTGACTCGTACAGGTCGCGCTGGTGGCTCTCGCGGTCGCGCCCAATGAGCTCGGCCGACTCGGAGCCGGTTATCGTTTGGATACCCTGCATCGTCTTGAAGTGGAACTTGACCCAGAAGCGTTCGTTCTTCGCGTTGATCAGGCTGTACGTGTGGCTGCCGTAGCCGTTCATATGACGGTAGCTCTTGGGCAGCCCGCGGTCGGAGAACAGAATCGTGACCTGGTGCAGGCTCTCGGGCGAGAGCGACCAGAAGTCCCACTGCATGGCGTTGCAGCGCATGTTCGTGGCCGGGTCGCGCTTCTGCGTATGGATGAAATCGGGGAACTTGTACGCGTCGCGGATGAAGAACACGGGCGTGTTGTTACCGACCAGATCCCAGTTGCCCTCATCCGTATAGAACTTCATCGCGAAACCGCGGACGTCGCGCTCGGCGTCGGCCGCGCCGCGCTCGCCGGCCACGGTCGAGAAACGCACGAAGCACTCGGTTTTCTTGCCCACCTTGGAGAAGATGCCGGCCTTGGTGTACTTGGTGATATCGCCGGTGACCGTGAACGTGCCGTAAGCACCCGAGCCCTTGGCGTGCACGACGCGCTCAGGAATGCGCTCGCGGTTGAAATGGGCGTGCTTCTCAAAGAGCTGCCAATCCTGCACGAGCAGCGGGCCGCGCGGCCCGGCGGTCAAAGAGTTCTGGTTGTCGGCCACGGGAATGCCGGCCGACGTCGTGAGCTGCGTTTTCTTATTCTCGGCCATGACGATCTCCTTCCTGCTGAGGGTGGTCCACCTTCGAAAGCGTCAAATTCCAGACATTGTCCAATTTCACGGCGGCCGGTCGGCGCGGCGCAACGCATTCAGGAGCGGCGTTTGCGGCCGCGCAACACGACCTGGTAATCCTTGACCTCGAAGTCCCGCAGCGCCTGCTGGCCCGTGACCCGCAGCGCCGTCCAGGGGACGTCGTAGATTCTGCCGGTTTCTTCGTCAACGAAATGATGATGCGCGGCCACCCGCGGCTCGAACACCACCACGCCCTCCTTGAGCACCTGCGACTTGATCAAGCCCTTCTCGACCATCAGGTTCAACGTGTTGTACACCGTCGCCCGCGAGAGCGTCGGGCAGGCCTGCCGAACATGCTCCCAGACCTCGTCCGCCGACGGGTGCGCCGCCGTGGCCAGAACGTACTTGGCCACCGCGATGCGCTGCGGCGTCGCCTGGATGCCGTGTTCGCGCAGAATCGCCATCACGCGCTGCATGTGATTTAGACTAGGTTCAAACCGATATTCTGTCAACCTGGAAAAACGCCGGCGCCCAAGCTTGGCCACCACGATGATGCTGCCACCGCGTCAGAGCCTAAATGTTTGTCTCACAGCTACATATGACTCTACACCTGCCAGGGCAAACCAGTACGCCGGCGTATTCCGCTTCTCAGGCCAATGTGGCCGCCCATTGCCTCATGCGCACCTGGCACCCTTCGATGGCGGCGCATCCCCCGACAGATGCGACACGAACTTCACGTACGCCTCCGCCCGGGCGGACCAGGAGTTCGCCGCCGCGAAGGCTTGACGCTTCGCACTATCTGGGGCGCGACGCGTCAACGCCGTCTGCAGGCAATCCGCGACCTCGGCCGGCGCGCGCGCGACGCTTACCAGATCCCCAAAGCTGCCCGTGTCCGCCACCGGCGTGGTCACGACCGGCTTGCCCAGCGCCAGGTACTCGTAGATCTTCACCGGATTGGCCGCATTGGCCACGTCGCCGGCCTTGAACGGCACCCAGCAGACGTCAAAAGCCTGCACGTAGGCCGGTACTTGTGCGTAGGGGCGCAGCCCGAGCAGGTGAGCGTTCGGCAGGTTGGCGATCGCGCGGAGGTCCCCGCGGTTGTCGTGCGGGCCGACAAACACGAACTCGCAATCCGGCAATGCCTGGAGCACAACGCGCATCAGGTCCCAGTCCAGCCAGTCGTACAGGGCCCCCACGAAACCGACGATCGGCCGGCCGCTGTCGGGTAGGTCGGGCGGACGCGGCGCGGCGGCCGCCGCCGAGCGGAACCCGTCGGCGTCCACGCCGTTGCGGATGACCGCTATGGGCAGCTCAGGCCGGCGGGCGCGAATGCCGTCGGCCAATTGCTCCGCCACAACGACGGCCCCATCCGCGCGGGCAATCAACTCGTCCTCCCACTGCTGGTAGTGCCCGGCAAGTTCCGGACGCGGCACGTGCACGGCCAGATCGTCGATGCAGTCATAGATGATGCGGCGGAACGGCAATTCGTCGAGCCAAGGGGTCCACAGCGGCGAAACAACCAAGGCGGCGGCCTGATCCCAGGATACTCGGCCCTCAAGCTGACGCCGCAGGGCACGCGCCCGGGCGCGGATGCCTCGCTCCAGGCGGACGCGCGATAGACGCGCCCACCAGCGCGCGGGGTATGTCGGCCAGGGGCGAACGACCGGGACCGCGTCGGCTTCGCGCAGCAGGCTGGTCAGACGCTCGGCAGCCGTGCGGTAGGACGGGACCTGCACGAAGGTAGTCGGCTGTCCGGCCCGCTGCCAGGCCTCGGTGAGCATGCGCGTGCGGCCAACCAGCTTGAAGTCCCAGGTTACCGCGGCCAACGAAACCAGATGCATGTGCCTGTCGCCTGTACCCACATCCGCGTGGGGCGTCCGACCGTCGGACCAACCCACACCTGCTGCGAAGATTCCGGGCAGTATAGCGGCCACGGCCGGGCGGGCGATGATCCGGCGATTGCCGAACGCGCGCGGATTGCTCAGCCGTCGCCCCAATCGAACGCGAAGGCGTGCAGCCGGGCGGGCCCCGGAACATCGCGCACCAGCACGCGCCGGCTGCGACCGGCCAGGTCCGGATCGCTCTCCAGCAGCGTGAGCACGGCCTCGTTGCCGGCGCGTTCATAGCCCGTGCCGGTCTCGAAAAGGAAGTAGTCGGGGCGCTCGGTCAGGATGTGACGGCGCAGGGCGTCAAGGTACTCGGGCGCTTCATACCACGGCAACCAGGCCGCCCCCGCGTAGAACACGACGCGCCGCGGACTGGACCCGCTCATGATGCGCTTGGCGGAAATCTCCGGATCCTGGCGCGCCAGTTCGAGCGCTACTTCCGGCAGGTAGTCGTCTGCCGCGTTCGGCAGGCGAAGTGAGTAGGCGGCCAGCGGCAGCAAGGCGACCACGACCAGACCGATCGCGGCAACACGTTGCCAGGGGCGTGCGGCGGCGCGAAACGGCCAGGTCAACGCAATGGCCGCAAACGGCAACAGCAGCATGACGACCACCAGCAAATGCCGCGGCGCCAGGTAGCTGTGCTGGTGGAGCAGAATCAGCGTCAGCGTGAGATGCCCGACCATGCAGCCGATCAGACCGACGAGCGGCGGTCGCAGAACCTGGCGCCGCAAGGCCACCAATGGGAAGGCCGCCAGCAGCGGCACCACCACCCGCCCGGCGCGAAAGAGCGTGTACAGCACCCAGGGCAGCAGCGCGTACGCGGGCAATTCCAGCGGCTGAAGCTTCGCCACGAAAAGCAGCGCGGGCGCGCCGGCGAGCCGGGATACCATGGCGTCCGGCACATGCGCGGCCGGCATGGCGGCCGCGGTTTCCTCGCCGCGGAACCAGTCCAGCGGGTTCTTGCCCAGCTTGGCCGTAAGGTCGCCCGTCGCCAGCCAGTAGGGGCTGGCGCAGACGCCAAAGGCCGCCAACAGCGTCAACATGCCCAGCAGCCGGCGCCGCCACGTAATTCGCAGAGCGACCAGCGCGGCCAACCCCGCCAGAATCACCACCAGCCCCTCAGGTCTGGTCAGGTAAGCCAGCGCGCCCGCCACGCCGCACAGGACCGCGGACCTGATGTGTTCAATGCGCAGCATGGCCCAGGCACCGAGAAGGTAGAACGCCGCGTGCAATTGGTCGGACATGACCTCCGCTGACAGCCAAACGTTTAGCGGCAGCAGTGCCGCCAGCGCCAGTGCCGCCACGGCCGCCGCGTTGGGGTCGATCGGCAACTCCAGCCGCCGTGCGAGACGCCGCGTCAGCAGGCCGGCCAGCAGGACGATCGCCAGGCCGGCAATGCCGGCGGCGACCTGCCCGCTGCGCTGCCACGTCATGGGGCCGTCCGCGGCCCCGAGCGCCCGAGTCAGGCGCTGGCTGGCGAGCACGGTCAGCGGGAACAGCGGATGCTGGTGCGTCGTCGGCCGGCGCAGGTAGGCCCAGCCTTCATCGCCCAGGTCCCGAGCGTATTGGCAAAACGTGACGCTGTCGCGCGCAATGCAGGGCATCATTGCGGCGACCATCGTCCGCCAGGCGGCCGCCACGACAATGATGCCAACAGCCAGCCACAAGAGCCGGCGCGCCGCGTGCGCGGGGGGCAAGGCGGCTGATTGTTCGACTTCCGGCAACGGTGCTCCTCTCGAATCGCGGCAGGAAACGGGTGGTTCTGTTGGCGGCGTGATTATACGATGCGCCGCGGCAGGTGTCGTCGGCGGGCGGGGCGCTGGCATGGGAGCAGCCGGGCATGCAGGTTCTGGCAATCGAGCCTTACTTCGGCGGCAGCCACCGGGCGTTTCTGGAGGGCTGGATTGCGCACAGCCGGCACGCGTGGACCGTCTTGGGGCTGCGCCCGGCGAAGTGGAAGTGGCGCATGCGCCAGGCGGCCGTCACGTGCGCGCGGCAGATGGCTGACGAGTTGGCCGCCGGGCACCGCTGGGACGTCTTGTTCTGCTCGGACATGCTAAACCTCGCCGAGTTTCGCGGGCTGGCCCCGGCGGGCTGGCGCGACTTGCCGGCGCTGGTTTACTTCCACGAGAACCAGCTCACCTATCCCGTGCAACACGAGGACGAACGCGACTACCACTTCGGCCTGACGAACATGACCACCGCGCTGGCGGCCGAGGCCGTCTGGTTCAATTCCACGTTCAACCGCGACTCGTTCCTCGACGCTCTGCCGGCCATGCTCAAGCGCATGCCCGATCACCAGCCCTTAGAGGCGATTGAGCAGATCCGCGCCACGGCGGAAATCCACCCGCCGGGCATCGCGGCTTTTCCGCCGCGCGGCCCGCGGACCGCGGGACCGCTGCGCATCGTGTGGGCGGCACGCTGGGAACATGACAAGGACCCGGAAACGTTCTTCGCCGCGCTCTCAGAGCTGCAAGCGCGCGGCGTGCCCTTCCGCGTGAGCGTGCTGGGCGAGCGCTTCGCGCGCTGTCCGGCAGTGTTCGACGAGGCGCAGGCGGCTCTGCGCGAGCACCTTGACCGGTAGGGTTACCAGGCCCGCTGGGGCGATTACCAAGCAGCCTTGCTGGAAGCGGATGTATTCGTGTCCACGGCGCAGCACGAGTTCTTCGGAATCAGCGCCGTGGAGGCGCTGGCCGCCGGCGCGTACGTTCTGTTGCCGAACCGGCTGGCGTATCCGGAGGTGCTCGGCGCGGCGGCCTCGGGGAACGCGGCGCGGTTTCTCTATGACGGGGGCCAGGTAGAGCTGGCGGAGCGGCTAACCGACCTGGCTGAGCGTGTGTCGCGCGGCGAGTTATGGGACGCTGATCCGGCATTTGGCGTTCGGCTGGCCAAACGGTTCCGCTGGGAGAACCTGGCACCGGGAATGGACGACTCGCTCGCCAGGCTCGCGGGCTGAGCGACACCGTGACGCCGCGGCGGCCGAGGTGAATGGGGGCTGTTCCGCTGGCCGCCGGCCAATCCGTGCGGAAAGTCGCCGATCCTTTGCCGTGTGAGCCAACTGCCGCGTGCGGGATGTGTCAAGTGAGGCAGGTTCTGACGCGCGGATGGCCGCGCGACTTATGGGACCCGGCTGGCCGCTGCTCAGGTGCCACAACCAGCCGCCAAACCTGCCCGCGGGTTGCATCGGGCCAGCCCGCTGAGGATACTTGATTCGTTGTGCAGTCTTGGCGGGCTGAGGCGGCACACTTGTGACAGCCGTCGGCCGACGGGACCTGTCGGCGCCGGACCTGATTTGGCCCGGCGGTTTTGACGCTGATGAACGGTTCCAACGCCGACATCGGCCACAAAGTATCTTGATAGGAGGACAAGGCGTGATTCCCTGGAAAGTGCGATGGTCGGCCCTGCTGTGCGTGGCCGGGATGGCGTGCCTGGCGCATGCCCAGCCCAAGATGGTCCTGGAGCCTGCGGCGTGGGATTTCGGCGAAGCCTGGCACGGTGAGTTGCCGGAGACCACCCTGCACATCAAGAACGTTGGGACGGAACTGCTGAAGCTCTCACGCATCCACGCATGCTGAGGGGCTACTGCCAAGCAGCCGGTTCGGCTGGAAGTTCCCCCGGGCGAGTCCCTCTCTGTCCCAGTGACGTTCATCACAGCCAGGAAGCAGGAGAAGGTCAGCACGAAGGTTGTCATTAACAGCAACGATCCGCAGCAGCCCGAGGCCAGGTGGCAGATCTCCGGGTTCGTGAAGCGGACAGTAAACCGGTACCCGGCCGGCGGCCTGTTCGTACTGTCGCTCGACGCCGGCCCCGGACAAACCGGTAGCATCCGTCTGGAAAACCAGATGGAGCAGCCGATGACGCTCAAGCTCCTCGAGCAATCGATAGAGGGCATCAAGTTCGATATCAAGGAACAGGAGCCGGGCCGCGTGTACGAGGTCAACGCAACCACCACCAAGGACTTCGACATCGGGCAGGTGCGCGGCACCGTTACGTTCTTCACCGGCCTGGAGCGCGAGCCGAAGATGGAACTGCCGGTGTACGTGCGGATTTACGCCGGCGTGGAGACGTCGCCGCGCGCGCTGTACGTGCATCCCGTCACGCAGAGAGCTCCGACCACGCGCACCATCATGGTGGAAAACTACGGCAACATGCCGTTCGTGGTGCGCGAAGCGCACTGCGCGCACCCGGGCGTGAAGGTGACCCTGGGCACTCTGCGCGTCTTGCCGCGACGTCCGGGCTCCAACGCTCCGTCCCCGGTGGCGCATGTCCCGGCGCAGATCACGTTGCCGCCGGGGCCTGATATCCCCCCCGAGGGCATCATCGTCGAGTTCACCACCAATCAGGAGTCGTACCCGAAGGCCCAACTGCTGATTACGACTGATACGCAGAAGTACAACCAGATCATGTACGGCGGCGACCCCGAGTCCTGATCATATGCCGCTCGACGTGGCCTGAATCAACTGCCCCCAAAGACGCCGGACACCGCGTCCGGCGTTTTCATGCGCCCGCTCGAACGCCGCTGGTGCTTGGGCTACTCGCTCGGGCGGCGACGGCGAGCCGGTCGGCGCGGGCGCTCGTCTGCGTCGAAGGTTCGCTTGCGGCGCAGCAACTGGTGGTAGTGCTGGCCAAAGCGATGCGCTTCATCCCGAATCTGCTGCAGCAGGCGCAAAGCCTCGTCGTTGCGCGCCAGCTTGTGCGGCCGCGTGCGGGCCTGCACGTAGATCAGCTCCTCCCGCTTGGCGAGCGCGACGACCATCGGCGGCCGAGCGGCGTGTCCGCCCTCGACGTCTATTGCCTGGTACATCTGCTCGAACGCCCCCAGGGCGGCGTGCAACTGGCCCAGCCCGCCGTCTATCAGAATGACGTCGGGGAACAGCTCGGCCGAGACGGCCGCATAGCGATAACGCCGTGCGATGACCTCGCGGATCATGGCGTAATCATCGACACCCGCGACTGTCTTTATCCGAAAACGCCGATAGCCGGACTTGCACGGCTTGCCGTCGATAAAACAGACCAGCGAGCCCACCGAGGCCTCGCCCTGGAGCGTGGCGATGTCGATACCCTCGATGACGCGCGGCGCTGCGGCGAGGTCCAACAGGCTGCGGAGCCGTTCCAGGCCGGCGCGCGGATCGACGAAGAAGGCCTCGGGCTGGACGTCCTCACGCGGATCGCCACTGAGCGCCAGGGATTCAATGGCCTTGATGCGGTCGCGCAGCACGGCCGCCTCCTCGTAGCGCTGTTGCTCCGCGGCCTGCTGCATCTGCCGGTTCATCTCGCGCAGCAGCACGCTCCGCTTCGAGTTGAGGAAACGCAGCAGGCGCCGGATGTCAGCGGCATACGCCGACCGGCTGATGCGGTCGGCGCAGGGCGCCGTGCACTGGTCGATCGCGTGCAGCAGGCAGGGCCGGAAGAAGCGCCGGCGGTCGTCGTCCGCCTTGATTTCCAGCTCGCACGTACGGAACTTGAAAACCTTCTGGAGCGCGTTCACCGCGTCGCGCAGACCGGTGGCGTTTATGAAGGGCCCGTACAGTTTGCTGCCCTGGCCGCGCGGCTGGCGTGTGACGCGCACGCCCGGGAAATCCTCGGACGTCGTTATCTCCAGGTATGGGAAAGTCTTGTCGTCCTTGAGTCGCTCGTTGTAACGTGGCTGAGTATCCTTTATCAGGCGGTTCTCAGTCAGCAGCGCGTCGACCTCGGTCTCGCATTCGATGAAGTCGATGTCGCGCACGCGTGCAACCATGTGCGCAATCTCCGGACCGCGCGTGCTCAGCAGGTCGGCCGAGTTCTGAAAGTAACTGGCGACGCGGGCCCGCAGATCCCGGGCCTTGCCAATGTACAACACGACGCCGTCGGCATCTTTCATCAGGTATACGCCCGGACACTTCGGCAGTGTGCCGATCTTGTCGCGGATTCGACCGAGATCATCGGAATTGATCGACATTGTCACCGCGGGATTATATCTCCCGCTGGGCGGGCGGTACCCGGCGCGCCGCCCCTTGCAAATCGCCGGCGACGGTGCTAGAACCTCCGCATCGGGCCCTGTGCGGCCGGCCTGCGGCGACGCTGGGAGCCGCGGGGCGATTTGTGGGGCCATGCCCCGGGACATGGAAGGCCAACCTGGATAAGGCGTCACGGAGAGCAATGTGGACGAGTATTTGAAGCTCAAGGGCCTGGTCGACGAGGTTGCGGAAGACGTATACAAGGCGATGGGTGGGAACAAGGCCGCCGGCACGCGCGTCCGCAAGGTTATGCAGGATATCAAGAACTGCGCCCAGGAGGTGCGGAAGCGCGTTCTGGAGATCCGCGACACCGACTCCGTCCCGCCGGCGCAGGGCGGCTGCTGAGTTAAGCCCCGGCAAAGCAGGGTCCCGGCGCGCGGTGTAGACCCCCTCACCTCGGGCCCAGGAAGGCATCCATGCCCCCTCCGGCCATTCTTGACCCGACCACGCTCGATTTCTCGAACCTCATAGCCGATCGGGCCGCTGTCGAACAAGCCAACCCCCACCGTCACGAGTTCTCGCTCGTGGACGGCGTGCTGCTTCTTGATCTCGAACGGGGCTTGTTCGCGGGCTACCACGATGTCCGGACGGACGCCTGGTGGGTTCGCGGACACGTGCCCGGACGCCCGCTCTTCCCCGGCGTCCTCATGATCGAGGTGGCAGCGCAGCTCTCGAGCTACGTGACGCACAAGGCGCTGAAGGTTGAACGCTTCGTGGGACTAACCGCCGTCAACGACGTCAAGTACCGGGGCACCGTGGCTCCGCCGTGCCGGTTCGTCGTGGTTGGCCAGGCTCTGGACGTCCGGCCGCGGCGCACGAAATGCGCAACGCAGGGCTTCGTCAACGGCAACATGGTGTTCGAGGCCGTCATTACCGGCATGCTTCTGTAGGAGGGGCCGCAGGGACGGTCCAAGCACCCGTCGAATTATGTTGCGGGCAGGCGGGCGATCCGTTATCTGGTAGTGCGGCTGTGGGTCGTGCGGCAGCGGCCCGGCGGCGACAGCAACGTGATCGCCATGAAACGCGTCAGCGGAACCATCGCCGAAGCGCTTCCTGAAGAGCGCACTTGGCCGGGTCCACCCGAGGAGGGCGACCTGGCGGCTTTGCCAGGCTGTCCGGCGGTGTACCTCTTGCTGGCCTCCGCACAGGTGCCGGTTCAGCTCGCCACAACTCAGCACCTTCGGCGGCTGGCAATCGCCCGGCTGGGAAACGGGCAACGCTCCCGGCCCGGCAAGACCAACCTGGCCGAAATCGTGCGGGGGGTCCGCTGGATACGCGTGGCTTCGGCGTTCGAGGCCCGCTGGCGTTACTACCTGCTCGCGCGCCAGATGTACCCCGTTCGTTATCGGCGTCTCATCTCCTTCGGGCCGGCCTGGTTCCTGCACATCGACCTGGCGCAGCGAATCCCGGAGTTGCGTATCACCCAGCGCATCTGGCACGACGCCGGCGACTACGTCGGCCCGTGGCTAACGCAAGGTGCTGCGCGGAAGGCCCTGGACGCACTGCTGGACGTGTTCGAATTGTGTCGCCATCCGGAGCAGGTACGCCGGGCGCCTGAGGGGCGGCGCTGTGCGTATGCCGACATGGGGCGCTGCGACGCACCCTGTGATGGTTCCGTGCCGCTCGCCCGGTACCTGGCCCGCTGCCGGGAGGCCTGGAGCTTCGTCCGCGGCAATACCGCGGCTTGGCTGGATGAGATCAAGGAGCGCATGCGGCAGGCCGCCCGCGAACGCCGATACGAGGACGCCAGTACGTATAAGCGCCGGATGGCGTGGGCGTGGAAGTGGATTGAAGGCACGCAACCCCTGGTCAGGCCGGCCGAGGAGTTGACCGATCTGCTGGCCGTTCCCGCCGTACGCCGGCGCGCCTGGCGCTTGTTCCTATTCTGGCGCGGTGATCTCCTCGTGGGGCCGCTACTGCCGGATCGCAAGCTGCCGGCGAGTGCGGCAGCGTGGCTGCGAGAACAACTGCAAAACTTGCCGGAACCGGCGGAGCCCGCCATTCGCATGGAGCAGACCTGGCTGGTGGCCCACTTCCTGGCCAGCCGTGGCGGGAACGTTTCACTAGTGGAACGGCTGTCCGGCGGGGAAATGCCGGCTGATCTGGAGGCGCGGCTCTCGGAGCGCCTAATCGAACAGCAGGGCCGACCGGCGGAGGCCGCCGCGGGACCTGACGGCGGGTCGGATTCCGACCATGAGACGCAAACCGGCAACAATCCGCGGCACACTGGCGAATCCGTTTGACAGCCGGGTCAGCAGCACGAATACTTCAGTATGTGGCATGGTGGCCGTGACGTGCGGATCGCGCGGTGGCCTGGGTGCCGCGTTGCACGTCCAGCAGTACTCGGCCAGGTCGGAAGCAATCTGAAGATATGCACCCGACGCCTCCGTCGACGGCGCTGCCACGCGGGTGCAACCGAGTGATACGTGGCTGGGCTGTCAGCCCACGAAGAGCACTTGTGCAGCCGGCATTGCGTCGTTGCGGGGCGAAGCTGCCCGCTTAGCGTGAGGGAGCATATGGCCGGCGGCTCGAATCCCGGAGCGGCAGCTCAGCCACTCATTTTACCCAGGTGCGCTTGAACGCGCATCAGGTTTGTGGTCGCGCCGGCCGGGGACGCCTGTCTCAGGCGCCTATGCCTTAACAATACGCCCGGCCGGCCTTTTCTTGCGCCCGGTCGCATTGCGCGTATCCACGATCAGCTTCGCATGCTCCACTACCGCGTCGTAGTCCACGGCCTTGTGGTCCGTCGCAATCAGTACGCAATCGTACTTGGCGAGCTGCGCCGCCGTCAGCGGCACGCTGCGCATGTGCGTGATGTTGTGCTTGCGCATCGGCTTGGCAACCGGAATGTGCGGATCGTGATAGTCCACGTTCGCACCCCGCGCCCGCAGTAGGTCAATCAGCATCACCGAGGGACTCTCACGCACATCATCCACGTCCGCCTTGTACGCCAGACCCAGGACAAGGATGCGCGCGTTCTTCACCGCCTTCCCGTGGCTGTTGAGCGCCTCCATGACCCGCGCCACCACGTGCTCCGGCATGTACGTGTTGATCTCCGCCGCCAATTCGATGAAACGCGTCGGTCGCCCGTACTGACGGGCCTTCCATGACAGGTACAGCGGATCGATCGGTATGCAGTGCCCCCCCAGCCCGGGGCCGGGATAGAACGCCTGGAAGCCGAACGGCTTGGTCCGGGCCGCCTCGATTACCTCCCACACATCGATGCCCATTCGATCAAAGATCAGCTTGAGTTCGTTCACCAGGGCGATATTCACCGCCCGGTACACGTTCTCCATGATCTTGCAGGCCTCCGCCACCTCACAGGTCGAGACCGGCACGACCGTCGAAAGCGCCTCCGCATAGAGCGCCGCCGCCAGCTTGCCGCTCGTCCGCGATGCACCGCCCACGACCTTGGGAATGTCCTTCGTCGTCACGTCCGTGCGCCCGGGGTCCTCACGCTCTGGCGAAAACGCCAGGAAGTAGTCGCGGTCCAATCGCATGCCCGTGGCGTCCAGCAACGGCCGCACGACCTCCCGCGTCGTACCCGGATAGGTCGTCGATTCCAGTACGATCAACTGGCCCCGCCGCAGCCGCTTGGCGATCTCCTCCGCCGTCGCGCGCACGTATGTCATGTCGGGATCACGCATCTCGTCCAGCGGCGTCGGCACGCAGATCAGGATGGCGTCCGGCTGCTTGAGCCGATTCATGTCCGTGGTCGGCGCGAAGCGCCGGCGGCGAATGAACTCGTTGAAGATATTGGCCGGCAGATGCTCGATGTATGATTTCCCCGCCTTGAGCATCTTGACCTTCTTGGGGTCCACATCGAAACCGATCACGTTGAAGCCGGAGCGGCAGAATTCGCGCACCAGCGGCAACCCGACGTAGCCCAAGCCAATGACCCCGACAACCGCCGAATGGTCACGGATCTTGTGCATCAACTGCTCGGAAGCGCTCATCGCTTGTAGTCTCCGTGTCTCAGACCGCACAGGCACCCCGCGACGTTCTACTCGCGGTAGCAGGCCTTGGCAAGCGCACCCGGCGCCTGGCTAAGCCGACCGAGCTGCGCCCACCGCCGAGCAACCGCTATTGCGAGTCGCCCCCCGGCTCCACACCCTCTCGCTCGGCCGCGCCGACCACCGTCAACGGGTTGTCGAAGCCTTCCCGCTCGCACAGCAACGCGACGATCTCCTCGAACTTGGCGATCTTCTGGTTGTCGATGCGCAGACGCTGCTCGCGCTCGCCGTCCTGGTAATACAAATCGACCCACCCCTTGCGGTTGTAATCGCGCAAGTCCTTCATGTCGGCAAACGCGATGCGCCGCCCACCGTAGCTCAGCCCCTCCTCGTCGATCACCGCCCGCAGCCTGGCCGCGCGCACGGCCCGCACGAGGAAGTACGCGGACCCGATTATTACGACAAGCCCCCAGTAATACTGGTTGCGAATCTCCTCCTTGCTCTTGCCCCAGGCGTACCAGCGGCTCTGCGCCAGGTCCACCCGACCATTACGGACAGGTACTGTCGCCATACCGTACGCACTGATGAACAGCTCGGTTCCGTCGGCCACGCCCGGCCTGGGTTGCACCGGCTGGCCCAGCAGCTTGTGAACCTCGGCGACCGACTGGGGACCGACCTTCAACATGGCGTCGTAGTCGTCTTTCGACGGGATCTCGCCGAACTCGACCGGCCCATCCACCCAGCTCAACAGGTGCTTCTGAGCTTCCGCGATGTTCTGGTTGCGGTAGCCGACCGCCCCGTCGTAGAAGAAGTATGCCGCCACGACGACGAAAACCACGCACACCACCAGCCAGTAGTTGCGATCAAACTTGGCCGGCCCGCTTTCCAGTAAATTCATGGCGGCATCCCGCCTTTCAGGCTGGGCCGCAGTCGCGCCCCTGGCACACCACGACCCCGGGTTGAATTCCGGACTGAATCCTACAGTGAGCCTGATCGTAGTCGCAGCCTCACCGCGCGTCGAGCCGCCCCCGGGCGGTTTCAAATTGCCCCGCCTGCTGGTAACCTGTCCAGACCTGACGGAGGACCGCAGCCGTGACAGTAGTCGCCAGGAACCGCCCCGGTGTGCTGATTATTCGTGACGGGTGGGGGCACAACCCCGACTCGCAATGGGACCACGCCAACGCCATCAAACTCGCCGACCCGCCGGTCGATCGTGACCTGCGCGCGCACTGGCCCACGACCCTGATCGGCACGAGTGGGCCGGACGTGGGGCTGCCGCCCGGCACAATGGGTAACAGCGAGGTCGGCCACCAGAACCTCGGGGCCGGCCGCATCGTCGACCAGGAGTCCGTGCGCATCTCCAAGGCCATCGCCGACGGCTCGTTCTTCCGCAACGCCGAGCTGGTCGCGGCCGTCGAGACCTGCCTGGCACGCAAGTCTCAACTGCACATCATGGGCCTGGCCAGCGACGAAGGGGTGCACTCGCGGCTCGAACACCTCTTCGCCTGCGTGGAGTTGGCCGCGCGCCGCGGGCTGCGCGACGTGTACGTGCACTGCTTCACCGACGGCCGCGACTCACCGCCCACCAGCGGCGTCGGCTACGTGCAGCGCATCGAAGAGCGGTTACGGCGCATCGACGTCGGCCAGATCGCCTCCGTCTGCGGCCGCTACTGGGCCATGGATCGCGACAACCGCTGGGACCGCGTGGCCCGGGCCTATCGCATGTTGACCGAAGGTGACGCCGTGGCCGCCCCCAGCGCCACCGTCGCCCTGCAACGCTACTACGACCAGCCGGCTGCCCCTAACATGAAGGGCGACGAGTTCGTAGTGCCAACCGTGATCAGCGAGGACGGCCGGCGGCCACTGGCGCTCGTCCGGGACGGCGACGCCATCATCTTCTTCAACTACCGCGGCGACCGCCCGCGCGAACTGACACGAGCCTTCACCTTCGACACTTTCCCGTGCATCGCCCGCGACAAGAGCGGCGCGGAACGGGAGATGGGCTTCCGGCGCGAGAAGAAACTGGACCTCTTCTACGTGACCATGACCGCCTACGAAGACGGCCTGCCCGTCAAGGTCGCGTTTACCAAGCCGCCCAAGATGAAGAACATCGTAGGCGAATACTTCGGCCGGCTGGGGTTGCGGCAGTTCCGCTGCGCGGAGACCGAGAAATACGCGCACGTCACATTCTTCTTCAACGACTACCGCGAGGAGCCCTTCCCCGGCGAAGACCGCCAACTGGTCGCCTCGCCCAGCGTCGGAACGTACGACGAGCAGCCGGAGATGTCCGCGCCGGCCGTGGCCGACGCCGCGGTCGCCCGCATCGCCAGCGGCGCCTACGACTTCGTCCTCGTCAACTTCGCCAACCCGGACATGGTCGGACACACGGGCGACATCGCGGCGGCCACAAAGGCCTGTCGCGTCGTCGATGAATGCGTCGGCCGCGTGCTGGCCGCGGTCACAAAGACCGGCGGCTGCGCCATCATTACCGCTGACCACGGCAACTTCGAGCAGATGATCGATCCCCAAACCGGCGGCCCGCACACCGCCCACACGCTCTTCCCCGTCCCGCTGCACGTCTTCGGCCAGCCGTTCCAGAACGTCTCGCTGCGCGAGGGCGGCACGCTCGCCGACGTCTTGCCGACCATGCTGGCCATGCTCGGCCTCGACCAGCCGGAAGAGATGACCGGCCGGTCGCTGATCGTCGGGTAGCATGTGACCGCCCCGTCCGGCCAGCCCCGGCCGCGCGTCAGCCGGCCATCATCGCCAACCGATAGAGTGACCATACGGACTGCGCCAGGAGCATGCGGATGGATGCGCCCATTATCGGGCTAGACATCGGCGGGACCAGGACGGCGGTCGTGTTGGGCGACCAACGCGGCCAGATCCATGCACGCACCGAGTTTGACACGCACGCCAAACGCGGCTTCTACCCCGTCTTCGCTGAGATGTGCGCGTGTGCATCTCGACTGCTGGCTGAATCCGGCGGTGGAAACGCCGCACCGGGAGCGGTTTCGGTCTCGATCGGGGGACCGCTGGAAATCGACGCCGGCATCATTCAATCGCCCCCCAACCTGCCCGGCTGGAAGGCCATACCGCTCAAGTCACTCCTGGCCCAGCGCTTCGGACTGCCGGTCTATGTCGAGCACGACGGCAACGCCGGCGCCCTCGCCGAATGGTACTTCGGGGCCGCCCGCGGCCTCCGCAACGTCGTCTTCCTGACAATGGGTACCGGCTTCGGCGGCGGACTGATCCTGAACGGCCAGCTCTACCGTGGAACGTGCGACCTGGCCGGCGAGGTCGGCCATGTCCGCATCTCCGACACGGGACCGCTGGCCTTCGGCAAAGTCGGCTCCTGGGAGGGACTGTGCGGCGGCGCGGGCATCGCCAAGCTGGCCGCCATGCGGCATCCGCAGCGCTGGCGCCCGGACGCGATCACAGCCCGCGAAATCGCCGAACTGGCCCGCGCGAGTGATGCCGCGGCGCTGTCGGTATTGGACGAGGTTTCGCAGCATCTGGGCCGCGGACTGGCGATGCTGATTGACATCCTGAACCCCGAGATGATCGTGATCGGCTCGCTGGTGGTGCGGCTCGGCGAGCTGGTCCTGCGCCCGGCACGGGCCGTGGTGGAACGCGAGGCGCTGCCGGAGGCGGTCAAGGCCTGCCGGTTGGTGCCGGCGGAGCTGGGCGAACGGCTGGGCGACGTCGCCAGCCTATGCGCCGCAATTCAAGCTCTAGGCGGACCGAACCGGTCCTGAAGCGCCGTCCGCGCCGGCGTCATCTTCGTGCATTCTCTCCCGATCAGCATATCGCCGGTCAGGGGCCGGCGCTGCGAATGGCAGGCTGACGAGCCAATGAGTTGAACGCACCACCTTAGCCGAGAAGCATCAGCGACCTCGGCGAGGAGGCTGGCGCGGCGGCCGCAAGGGTGTCGGCGCGGACTCCTATGGGGCATGGCGCAAGTTGCATTTGTAAACTACGTAGGGCGCGGGATTTGCGACCGCTTCCAACGATACGTCCTCCGTGGAGAGGCCTGACAGGTCCTGAGACCCGAATACACTATCGGTGTGTCGAGACGCAGCATCGTAGAGTAGGTACAGAGTCTGAATCTCCGCGCGGCGCATCAGATCAGCCAATTCCCGAGTCAAGTCGGCCGGTTTGCGCAGCGGCGGCAGGTTGTGGTAGGCGATGCTTCCGGAGCGCGTATCCAGAAGAGCCGTAAGTGTGTAGTCGAAGTCCCTGACGTCCCAAGTGCCGAAGCGGTTGAGTCCGGCATCGTGCAGTATTCTGCGGCGGAAGAGGATTGACCGATTGACGTGCGGGCGCACGGCATCTGTCATAGCCGTTACGTGCAGCATGTCCTGTTCCTTTATCGCATCCGCCAGCCACGCACCGATCTGTGCGCTGGTCGGGCTCCAGTTGAATCCCGCATGTTGATGGCCCGTCGGCCCGAATCGCCGGTTCGTGATGCTGGCCAGCGATTTGTGCAGACCAGGCATGTTCGCCACGCAGACCAGGGCCGGCAACGCGCAGACGCCGCAGCGCACCAGCCAATGCCGGGCGAACACGAATCCCCGGGAGGGTGGAGCCGGATTCGCGAAGCAAGCCCCGCACCCACTGGCCGCCAGGATTACTACATAGAAGTACACGGGCGACAGATAGCGCGTGTTGATGGGATCGACCACCCAGCGCGTCGTGGCATGAAGGAGCAAGGCGCAGTACGCTACCAGGCAGGCTGTTGCGCAAAGCGCGGCATATGCGCACAGACGCCGTTTGCTGCCGGCAGGTGCGCCGCGAAAGCGCAGCGCCACGCCAACCGGGGCCAGAATCGCCAGCACGGTGAGCAGCACGGAGACGTCCGAAGTCCACACGTCCGCCAGGCGCCCCAGGTTCTGCGACAATGAAATATCGGCCGGCTGCCGGTTCCCGTGAAGCCGGTTTGCGACGCAGTAGTTCCGAACCAGATACGCCGCCGGAGGCAACCAGCAGATGCTGCCAAGGAGCAAGTACCTGATCACCACGCGCGCGGACGCAGCCTTGCGCCGGCATTCGTGGACGCAGTAAGCGCTGGTGTAGGCCAGAAAGACTGCAATCAAGAAGTAGGCCGCGTAGCGCGTCAGCGCCGCAGCCGCCACACACGCGGCCGCCAGCGCGTAGTAGCGCAGCCGGCCGGTTTCAAGGTGCCTGAGCACGAGGTAGAAGTTGAGAATCAGGCAGGCGGCCATGACTTGTTCCGTGTAGGCGGATGTGAAGACGTGCAGAGGCCCTGCCCATGTGACCAGGACGAGGAGGAACAGGCAGACCAGGATTATGTCGTCCATTAACCGGCGCAGGATCAACACGAGAGTGGTCAGCACGACCGTCAGCGCAGCACCCGAGATCAATGCCGCCGCCTCCCCGGGAAGCGGTTCAATCCACAGGAACGCGCCGAGCAGTACAATGTAGAGCGGAGCCCGGTTGACCGGCACGGAGAACGTGCCGTTGACGCCCATGTTCAGGGCATGAGACATAAACACGGTCGAGTCGCGCGAGAAGCGAATACCCGCATCATAGATGAAGAACGTCCACAGCGCGCCCACCAACAGGCCGACCAGGAGTGGACATGAACGGCGCCACCACGCAGACGGTTTCACGCCCATCCCTCCCAGGCGCGCCAGGCTTGCTCAGCAGTACAATAGCACCACGCATCCGCCATAACGCCGCTGATCAGCACCTGCGCACACGCTTTCTGCAATGCCCCGCCAGGCCACGCTGCCATTGACGGCTAAGCCCAGGCCGCGACTCAGCCGCCTCACGCTGCATAACCTGCCGCGACTGCCTTCCGGCCCCAGGCGGCCTCCTACGGCCGCAGCAGGATCAGGTTACCCAGCGTCCGCGGGCTGTAGCAGTGCCCGCGCGCACCCGACCAGGATGAGTACTCGCCGCGCCGCGCGTCCAGCCGCGTGACGTTCAGACCCCACACCCGCTGCTCCGCCGCACCTGGCCCCAGGGCCGCCAGCGGCAAGGCCAACTCGACCGCCCACGCCTCCCGCTGCACAGAAACGGCCACGCGCGCCCCGCTGTGCCACCGCTCAGAAGTCCCGATCGGCGGCTCCGTGCGACAGCCGCGCCGCTCGACCACGACCCCGTTCGGCTTGATCTGAAGCTGAAAGATGTCGCTGCTGGTACCGTCGGCCGCCGGCCGCGGATCGATCAACAGTTCCACCGCGTCCTGGCCCCACGGCACCGCCCCGTCCAGCGGCACGAGGTTGTCCGCATGCCACAGGGGCCGCTCGCCCTCTGCCAGGGCGCAGCGCACACCGACAAACAGGTACTCACGGTCCATGCCGAAAAATGCCTGCGTCGGCCGCGCCGGACGCCGCTCCGCCACCCTGGCGCGGTCCTCACCCGCGTTAACCAGTAGGAAATCCGCCGCCGCATTGCTGGCCGCCAGGGCCCAATCCGACAGGTCGCCGTCAACGGTCAGCGGCCGCTGAACCGGCGGACACGTTGCCACCGCCAGCCGGGCTGCCACCGCGAACGCCCCCAGCGACGACGTATCGAATACCAGGTCGAATGGGTACGCGCCGCTCGTGTTGTAAGGCACAGCCGACAGCAGCGCCTCAAGCACCACCGCGCGCCGGGCGCCGGGCGACAACGAGATCGGCACATCCGCCGGCGGTTGCCACCCAACCGGCGGCGCCGGCATGCTCCAGCGACCCGTGATCGTATGGTTGGTGTAGTTGACCACGTCGCAAAGCACCTGCGCGCGCAGGCCGTCGCCGGCCGGCTGCAAGCGCACACCCGTCACGCCCGCGTGCACCCTGGTCGCCTGGTTCATCAGTAGGTTCCACTCGGTCAGTAGTTGCTGCGAGCGGGCAGCCGGCGGCCCGGCCGTGGGGGCGTCCGCCGCCAACTCGCGCAACAGCAACTCCCGGGCCAGAACCAGCGGCTGCAGCTCACGCGGCCAACCCGTCGGCTTGCACGTCAGCAAATCGTCGAGACACGCGTCGGTACCCGCCCAGCGCACCACCTGCCCTGCCAGAGACTGGGCCAGCGCCTGCTTGCCGCGCCGCTCCAACAAATGCAGCAAGGCGGCATCCTGCAATCCCTGCCGAAGACGCTTGAGCCGCACGGATGGCACCGGCCGATCCGCCAGCCCAAACAAGCTGCCCGGATAGACCAGGCTCTGCGTCTCGTCGCTGCGCCAGGCGGACCCCGCTGGGCGCATGGTGCCGAATTCAGCCGACCGCTCCACCCAGATTGCGTCCGCCTGGTAGCGGTACGCCTGCCACGCCGCCAGCACCGCA
Source organism: uncultured Planctomycetales bacterium (assembly GCA_964550375.1). Classification (GTDB taxonomy): domain Bacteria; phylum Planctomycetota; class Phycisphaerae; order UBA1845; family Fen-1342; genus JAAYXS01. The sequence goes on from CAZJYX010000016.1 coordinate 46,476, forward strand.
TCCGTGCCAAGGCCGTCGCTGCCCAGCGAGCTGCTGTACGGCGGATGATCCGGACAGAACCACGCCCGCCGCCCGAGGGCCTGCTCTCGCTGGAGTGCCTGCGGCTCGAACCACATAGCCCGCGGAGCCCAGATGTCGATCCCGGTCAGGCGAATCTCGGGCGCGCCTCGCCACCCCAGCCCGCGCAGCGAGCCGGCCGGCAGGTGCGCCACAACCGGCAGGTCAGCCTCGCTTTGCCGGACAATATCCGCCAGCAGACCCACCTGCGCCACGTTGCCAGACGTCAGTTCCCCCGGCGGCGCCATCCGCACGAATGACCGCTCCTGCCAGCCGCGCTCCGCGAAATGCCGCCGACACTCGGCCAAGTACGCCGCCAGCACGCGCGCATACGCCGGCGAGCCAATCCCACCCTCGCGCTCCGCGCTGGGGTGCTCCAGCGATGCCGGCACCGCCCAATGCGACAACGCCACCCCGTCCGCAAACCCAGACCCGTTGAGCCAGCCGGATACCAGCCGGTCATACGGCTCCCAGTCAATCTCCACCTGCCGCGCGCCCACCAGCCGGTACTTGGGAAACGACGCCCACAGCACCGGCGTCGTACCGTGCTCCTGGAACAGCCGCATGGTCGCGTCAACCAGCCGGACCGCCGCCTGGTGCCCCGACGCGTCCCGCAGCAGCCGCGTCTGCTCAGCCGACTCGCGCGGCCAACCCAGGTGCGCGGCCAGCAAGTCGCGCGGATCCACCCGGCAAATCGCCGCCAGGCTTCGTGTCGCCGGCAGTGCCACCGGCAGCACCTCAAGACGCAGCCCACACTGCCAGCGGATCGTCTGGTCGGCGACCGAACGGATCAGGACGTCACCGCGGTACTCACCCGGATCAATCGTCGGCGGAACGCGCAGGTCAACCCAGACAGCTTCGCTGCCCTGCTGCGCAAACCTGATCGGCCCGCCCCCGCGCGGCGCATCCCAAGGCACCAGGATGTCCGGGACCACCGTCGGCGTAGCCGGCCGGCCGGCGTGCTCCGGGTACCAACTGGCAAAGCGCTCCACAAGCACCGGCTGCACGCGGTATATCGTCGCCAGCTCACTGCTGTCGAGCCGCCCGCCCGGGCCAGCCAAATCTGATAACTCAACCGTGAATGGCCCCGCCGGAACCCGCTCCGCCCGCATCACAAGCTGAAAGCCAACAGACGCATTGATGGCCGTATGCAGCCGAATCTCGCCTCTCGACTCTGAGAAGACCGCGCTTTCCAGCACTGGCGCAGCCTGCGCACCCAGCACGGCTTCCGGCCCAGCCGCCCAGACCTGCACCTCATGGCCGGCCGGCGGCGCGCACCCCACGGTCGCCAACCAGGTACACATGGCAACTGCGGCCGGCAACCACCGCTGCCAGGGCCGTCCCGAAATGCCTACTGCTGCGGCTCCGGCCATCCTTGAACCTCGTAGAACTTCAGCGGTGACTCCGGCTGGCCCGTTCGCGCCGACAGGTACGTCGCCTGCAAGAGCGCCGTGACCGCCATGTGCCGCTCCAGTGTCACCCCCTGCGGCGACGCCAAGTCCGGCTGGCGTACGGCCGCGACGAAGCGCTCCAATTCGCCCCGCAGAAAATCGTCCGGGGCCAGCGTGTCTTCGTCCAGCAGCTCGCCCGCGCGCGAGTGCACGGCCACGCCGTCCGGCCTCAGAACAACCGTGAGCTCCGGCCCATGGTGCGCGGTGGACTGGGCGAACGGCGGCACATCCCACGTCGCATGCACCGCGGCCGACCGTCCACCCTCGTAGCGGAACAGGGCCGTCGCGACGTCCTCGGTTTCCCTGGGCACCTCGCCCGGCCGCCTCCTAACGTTCGCCACGACCGCCGAGACGGATTCCGGCAGCCCGCGCGCCCCTACCAGCGCCTCAAGCATCTGGTACCCATCGGTCGCCAGCACTCCCCCGGGGGCATCCACCAGGCTGGCACGCCAGGACTGCACGGACGGTCCAACAGCCGCCACGCGGATCTCCGTGTAGCCCGGCTTCACGCCTTCGTCGTACTCCAAGCCCCACCGCACCTGCTCGGCCACCGCCTCCCACCAAGACGCCACCCGGCAGTACCAGCCCTGCTTGCGGCAGCGCTGTGTGAACTCAGCCGCCTCCGCGAAACTCCGGGCCACCGGCGGCAAACGCCACACGCACAGCCGGCGCTCCGCGGCCAGTTCGCTCAGACCCGGTGCGGCCCGCGCTGATGTCGCCACCAACACCGCCTGGATGCCGGATTGCGCCAGCATGACGCGCTCGTCGTCGTGCCACTCCGCCCCCGGCAGCAGCGTTGGCTGCGGGCGCGGCCCACTCTGAGCCGCCACTACCAGCGGTGCCTGCGACACTGCCGGCGCCAGCAACTCAACCCCCTCGGCGTCCGCGATCAGCCCGACGCGCAACGGCCCGTCGTCAGTCAACGCTTGGTCGGCCGGCTCAGTGCTCATATAATCCTCAACGACGGTCTTCCTCGCTGCGACTCGGGAGCAGCCCGTGCGACCTGTGACAGTTCTCATTCTGGCCGCTCTCGCTACGCCTGTCGAAGCGGACATTCTGCACTTACGCGACGGTTCCCGCTACCAGGGCGAACTCGTCGCCCAGGACGCCCACGAAGTCGTCTTCCGGATTCAACTGCCCGACGGCTCGGCGAACATTGTGATGCGCTTCGACGCCGCGGCCGTCGAACGTGTCGAACGGCAGCTCGACCAGCCGCCTGAGCGGCCGCCCGACTCACGCCCGGCCACTCCCGCCCCGCCCGCCGAGCATTTCGAGCAGATGCTGCGGGAGGGCCTGGAACTCCTGGCTGACGACGATCTTCCGGCCGCCTTGCGAGCACTGCAGCGCACGGTGCTGGAGTCGCCGCCGGCCCTGCATGCCCACCTGGACGAAGCCTGCCGCGACAAGACGGGCCTGGCCCTGGCCGAACTGCTGGCGGGCGTGCGAATTCGCTCCGCCCTGTCCGGTGAAGGATTTCGCATCCGGTTTGCCACCCATGCCGAACGCCCCGCCCTCGGCCGTATGCTCGCCCAACGGCACCAGGAACTCCTGTCCGGCAAATATCACGGCCGCACGCTGGCCGACTGGGCCCGCAATCCCGAAGCCTACGAACACCTCCAGCCGGACGCGCGCGAGATGCTCGGCGCCGCACGCAGGGCCGCCGGAATGCTCGGCGCGCGACTCAGATACGACCCCCAGTTGCGGGAAGACCGGCCCACACGCGTCGAGCTGGTCGAGTTCCGGCAGGCCCTCGCACGCTTCGTGGATCGCGTTACCGCCATGCGCGGCTATACTGATTTGCTGGACGAAGCCGGCCCGGCCGTCCCCGTGCCCCAGCCGGCTGCCGGAACAGACGAAACCAACCAACCCGAGACACCGGAGGAACCATGAGCGCGACGGATAACGTTGTCACAACCACCGCACTCCCGAACCTGATCAACCGGGGCAAGGTGCGCGACCTGTACGATCTGGGCACGGCCCTGATGATTGTCACCACCGACCGCATCTCCGCGTTCGACATCGTCATGGACGCGCCCATACCCGACAAGGGCATTGTGCTGACCGCCCTGACCCGCTTCTGGCTCGAAACGCTGCCGGCCTGCACGCCGCATCACCTCGAATACGTAGTGACCGACCGGGCGCCGGCCGGCTACGAGGACCATCTTGAGCAGCTTCGCGGGCGCGCCATGGTCGTGAAGAAGGCCGCGGTGCTGCCGGTCGAATGCGTCGTGCGCGGCTACCTGGTGGGCGGCGGCTGGCAGGAATACCAGGCCACCGGCACAGTCAGCGGCATCGAGCTCCCGCCGGGGCTCCAGCAGGCCCAGAAGCTCGAAGAGCCGCTCTTCACCCCGAGCACCAAGGCGACGGACGGCCACGATGAGCCCATCTCCTTCGAGCAGGCCTGCAAAATCGCGCGCCGTTTCATGCTCGAACGCGGTGCCACCCCCGGCGCCGGCAAGGCGCTCATGCTCGCCGCCCGCCACCGCGCCATGCAGATCTACTGCCAGGCCCGCGACTACGCGGCCCAGCGCGGCATCATCATCGCGGACACCAAGTTCGAGTTCGGCGTCTATGACAACGAGCTGATCCTGGTGGACGAAGTCCTCACGCCGGACTCATCGCGGTTCTGGCCGGCCGACCAGTACCGGGTCGGACAGAACCCGCCCAGCTTCGACAAGCAGTTTCTGCGCGACTACCTGGCTGGACTGAGTTGGAATCGCCAGCCGCCGGCCCCGCCCGTCCCGGACGAGATCGTCGCACAGACGCGCCAGCGCTACCTGGAGGCCCATCGGCTGCTGACGGGGCGTGAGCTGGCCCTATAGCCGCCGCGCGTCCCGGCCCGGCTCGCCGGCAGGCACCTGACCGCGCAGCAAGCCGCCAATCAGCACCGGCGTGATTTCGGCCAGATGATCCACTGTGCCAGCCGCGCCGGCTTCCATCAGCCGCGCCGCTGGGTGCGTGCCGGTATAGCCGATCACGCGCATGCCGGCAGCCACGCCCGCCTGCACGCCTACCGGCGCATCCTCAATCACGACGCACTCAGCCGGCCTCAGCCCGGCGCGCCCGGCCGCCTTGAGGAAGATGTCCGGGGCCGGCTTGCCGCGCGGCACGTCAAAACCGTTGACCGTCGCCACGAAGTAATCCGCCAGCCCGGTCTCACGCAACACCAGTTCGACATTCTCCGGCGGCCCGGACGTCCCCACTGCCAGCCGGTAGCCCGCGGCCGACAGCGCAGCCAGCGTTTCCGCAACCCCCGCCGAAAGCGGCACACGCCCGGTGATCAACTCGCGGTAGACGGCTTCCTTCTGGTCGTCGATCTCGCGGGCCGCGGCGTCGCTGAGCTGGTCGCCCCAGATGAGCCGCACTATCTCCCGGCTGGACATGCCGAAGGTCCGCAGGAACGCCTCATCGGACAGCGCAATTCCATGCCGGTGCGCCAGAATGCGCCAGCTCTCCTGGTGCGGTGGCCCGGAATCCACCAGCACGCCGTCCATATCGAAGATCACGCCCTGTGGCATCGCCGATCTCCCGCGTAGGTCGGCGACCGCCCGGCCGCCACGGACTCAGGGTACTTGATCCGGCGGCGGGCTGCCACGCCGTGGCCGCCGCGCCGGAGTTGTGCGAGTTTGTCCGCGTGCGTTGAGGAACGCCGACCGCGTGCCTACACTGCCTCCGATGGAAGCTGCGTCCGGCCAAACTCCCGCGCTCGCTGATGCCCATGTCGTGCGAGCCCGTGCCCTGCACAAGGTGTACCGGACCGGCACGCAACCCGTAACCGCCCTCGCGAACGTGACTTTCGACGTCGCCGCCGGGGAGTTCGTCGCGATCATGGGTGCTTCCGGCTCGGGCAAATCCACACTGCTCCATCTGATCGGGGGCCTGACGCCGCCGACCTCCGGCACCGTGCTGGTCGAGGGCGTGGACTTGGGCGCGCTATCCGACCGGCGGCGCACGCTGTTCCGGCGCCGCCGCCTGGGTATCGTCTTCCAGGAATACAACCTGCTGCCCACGCTCACCGCGCGCGAGAACGTCGCCTTGCCACTGCTGGTTGACGGTCAGCCGCTCAGCGCCTATGCCCGCCGGCTGGACGAGTTGCTGGCAACCGTGCGCCTCGAACAGCGGGCCGACCACCGCCCGGAAGCGCTCTCCGGCGGCGAGCAGCAACGCGTCGCCATCGCCCGCGCGCTGCTCAATGACCCGGCCATCGTCTTGGCCGACGAACCCACGGGTAATCTCGACTCCCGGCAATCAGTCGAAATCTGGCAGTTAATGCGGCGTATCGCCCGCGAGCAGGGCAAGACGATACTCATGGTGACGCACGAGGCTTTGGGGGCGGCACACGCCGATCGTGTCCTGGTGCTCAAGGACGGTAACATCGTGGGTACGCTGGCGCCGAAGGGATCCGCGGATGCGGCACTGGTCGCAACTGGCTACCAGGAACTGGCGGTTTAAGCGCATCCGCACGCTCGGAGCGCTGCTGGCAATCGCGCTGGGCACCGGCGCGGTCGTCTGGGTCAACTGCTGCTACGAGTCCGTCCGCCAAACCATGCTCGGCTGGGCGGTCGGCTGGATCGGCCGCAGCCACATCAGCATCGAATCGCCGCTCGGCAAACGCGGCGTATTCCCGCTCCGACAGGTGCTGGATATCGCCGCCCTGGACGAGGTCAGACACTTCGCCCCCCTGCTTGTCCAACGGCTGCGCGGCCGACCTCTGCGCCGCGACGACTATGACGCCGGCCTTCCCTACGATCCCTGGCGCTCGCCCTCTGTTGACTACCACGGCATCGATCTGGACACGGAGTTCCTCGTGCGCGACCGGCCCATCGTGGCCGGCCGCATGTTGACGGCCGCCGACGAGTTCGCCTGTGTGCTTGAGGCCGACTACGCCGGCGAGGTCGGCGTGGGCCTGGGTGACTATCTGCTCATCTGGAACGCCTCCGGCGACACGCGCCACGCGCTTGAGATCGTCGGGCTCACGGACCGCCGTCGCATCGCGCGTTTCCAGCCGCCCCTCGCCCTGGTGCGGCTGCCGGTCCTCCAGCAGATTACGGGCAACTTCGGCTTCATCTCGGCGGCGGATGTCGTCCTGCGGGATGGCGAGCGCGCCACCGTGTCGACGGCCGCCAGCCGCATCCGCCATATTCTCCGCCGCCAGAACGTCCAGGCCCACGCGCGCAGCGCCGAGGCCCGTATGCAGCAGGTCGCGCTGGCCCAGCAACAGCAGGAGATCGTCCTGGCCCTGTTGAGCAGCGTGGCCATGCTGACCGCCCTGTTCATCATTCTCAGCACGTTGAGCATGGGTATGCTGGAGCGCATCTCGCAGCTTGGCTTGCTGCGCTGCGTCGGCATCACCGGCGGACAACTGGCCCTGCTGGTCTTCCTCGAAGTCATCCCGCTGGGGCTGCTCGGCATTGTGCTGGGCGTGCCCCTCGGCCTGGCGCTGACGGCCTTCAGCGTCTGGCTCGTGCCGGAGTACGTCGGTCAGTTTGCGATCAGTTGGCGCGGCATCGGCATGGCCATAGCCGCCGGCCTGGCCACCGTCCTGGTCGCGGCCGCCCTGCCCGCCGCCGCGGCCCTGCGCGTCTCGCCCCTGGAGGCTTCCCGCCCGCGCGCCCGCCGCCCCGCACGCTGGCCCTTGGTCCTCGCATTCCTGCTCGCCGGCGTCCTGCTGATTGCACAGACGCTGATTCTCACGTTCAAGGTATCGCGCGACCTGGCCTTCGTGCACTGGTCCTCCCTGGCGGTCGTGCTGCTCTACCTCGTCTATGCCCTGTCCGCCCCGCTGTGCATCTGGCTGCTGGGCTCGCCGGCGGTCATGCTAGTCGCCCGGCTGGTCCGCGTGCGCTCCCGCCTCCTGCAAGACCAGGTCGGCTACGCCGTCTGGCGCTCGACCGGCATCTGCTGCGGCCTAATGGTCGGCCTTTCGCTCATCGTCGCCCTATTCGTCCTCAACAGCAGCTTCCGGGCCGGCTGGCAGTTTCCCAGCCAATTCCCCGCCGCATACATCTGGAAGGACGACCACTTCGACCTCTCTTTCGAAGAAACGCAACGACGCGTCGCCAGTGTGCCCGGCATCGCCAACTTCACCGTCGGTAACGCCCTGAACGTGGTTGTCGAGGAGAATCCCAGATCACCCCTGGCCAGGGCCATGCACTCGATTACCTGGTTCCTCGGCAGCGACCCGGACACCCTCTTCGACCTGATTCGCTTCGAGTTCATTGAGGGCGACGAGGCCACGGCCCGCAAGCTGCTCAATGATCCCCACGCCGCCTACATCCTCATCGCCGCCGACTTCGCCCGCAGCCGCCGCAAGGGCATGTATCCCGACGAAGAGCGCGGCATCAGCAACTACGTCAACGTCTGGTTCGGCGATCGCGGCTGGCGGCAGTTCCAGGTCGCCGGCGTAATCGACTCCCCGGCTCTCGACGTGGCGGCCGGCTATTTCCAGGTGCAGAGCGAGGCGCGCGTCGCGGCTATGGGTTCCGTGATCGGCGCGCACCACCAGCTCAAGCGCCTGTTTAATATCGATAGCGCCTCGCTCGTGCTGCTCAACTTCGACCTGCCGCCCGCGCCCGTCCCGCCGGACTGGCCGCCGCCGCCGGATTCTCCCGCCGGCCGCCGGCTGCCAGCGTACTGCCATGACGCGCGAATACCGCTGGAGAACCGCTGGCAACGCCTGCGCGAGGACCTTGTCCTCGGCGACGTCTGCCGACAGCTTGAGGCGCCGGTCACACGCTCCGGCACGGTGCGCGAGCTCAAGGACGAGATCGACGCCGAACTGACGCGCCTGACCTACCTGCTGACGGCCGTGCCGGCGGTGGCGCTCCTCGTCGCCGCCATCGGTGTCGCCAACCTCATGACTGCCAACGTCACGAGCCGCATGAAACCGCTGGCAATCCTGCGCGCCGTGGGCGCCACGCGCGGCCAGATTCTGCGCATGGTAATCGGCGAGGCGGTGGTGCTCGGTGCGTTGGGCAGCGCCCTGGGGGTAGCGCTGGGCCTGCACCTGGCCTGGAACGTCACGACCATGACCGCTCGCTTCTCCGGCTTCGCCACCGCCGTACAGATTCCCTGGCCGCTGACCAGCGCGGCCATCGCCCTGACCGTGGGCTTGTGCGTGCTGGCCGCCATTCTCCCCGCCCGGCACGCCTCACGCGCCAACGTGATCGACGCGTTGCACGTGACCTAGTGCCCACGCTGCTGAGTAGCAACAGATGAAGCTGCTGATCCCGTTTGCCCTGTGCTGTGCCCTGGCGATCGGCCTGGTCGTCTGGCGTGTCGCCGCATCCGGCGTCGTCACCCCCGCGCCGACGCCGACGGCTCCCACGGTACCGCCCCCGGATCTTCCGGACCTCGAAAGCCTGGCCCAACCGCCGCTTCCGGCCGAGACCGCAGCGCCGCCTGCGCTCGTCGCAGAAGACCTGCCGGACGAACCCGAACGCGCGCCAACGGAGCCCGCGACCGAGTTCACCGCGCCGGCCTCCGCTCCACCGCCGGCACCTCCGGATACGACGTCGCCCCCCCCTGCCCCTGAACCCGCCGTCCGTTGGGCGGGGGAGCGCAGCGCCGTCACAACCCGTAACCAACTCGCGGCCGCCCGCGAAGTCCTCGCGCGCGACCCCGACCACCCGCAAGCCCTGCGGGATGAGCTGGCGGCCCTGCGCACGCTGCAACGCTGGGCCGAGGCGACCGACACGCTGGCCCGCCTGCGCGCGCTCCACCCCGAACACGCCGACTACGCCCGTGAACACGCCGAAATGCTCCTGCGGCTGGGCTGCCTCAGTAGCACCGTCGCGCCCCTGGATGAATACCTGGAGCTCAAGCCGGATGATGTCGATGTCTGGACGTGGCTCGCCGGCGTCCGGCAAGCACTCGGGCACCTCGGCGACGCCGAACGCTGCTGGTCCCGCGTGCTGACGCTGCGCCCCGATGACGCACACGCCGCCACACAGCGCGGTCACGTCCGGCTGGACCTGCACGACTGGGCGCCCGCCGCCGATGACTTCCGCCTAGCCGGCCGGCTGGACCCGCAGTCCGTCGCCCCCGCGCTCGGCCTCGCCACGGCGCTCTTCCAACTCGGCCAACCCGAAGAGGCCATGCTGCGCCTGTTGGAGGTTCACGAAGCGCACCCGCGCAACGTGCAGGTCATTAACCGGCTGGCCGAGCTGAACTGGCGGATATATCGCGAACATCCGGCCGGCCGCGCGGCGAACCTGGCCGCCACCATTACCTGGTGCCGCGAATCGCTGACGCTCGACCCCGACCAGCCGCCGATCCAGACCCTGCTCGAGACCGCCACCCAGGAGCACGCCCCGTAGCGCCGCCGCCCTTTGCCGCCGCAGCGCCGCTCCCCTACCATGCCCGGGCAAACACACGGAGGTCCGTATCATGGCCGAAATGCTGTTTCACGGGGCGACCGGCGAAGTCACCGGCTCCATGCACATGATCCGCATCGACAACCAGTGGGTGGCGCTCGACTGCGGGCTCTACCAGGGTCGCCGGCAGGAGAGCGAAGCCAAGAACCGCCAGTGGCCGGTAGAGCCGCGCGAGATTTCCGCAGTCATCCTTTCCCACGCACACATCGACCATTCCGGGCGCCTACCCCGGCTGGTGCACGACGGCTTCGACGGCCCGATCTACTGCACCCCCGCCACGCGCGACCTCTGCGCCTACATGCTGCCGGATTCGGCCCATATACAGGAGGAAGACGTCTACTACGTCAACAAGCGGCGCCAGCGCAAGGGCCTGGAGCCGATCGAGCCGCTATATGCCTACGAGGACGCCCTGCACGCCATCCGCCTCATGCAGAGCATCTCGTACGACCGCTGGTTCCAGGTCGTACCCGGCCTACTGGCCTCCTTCCGCGAGGCCGGCCACATGCTGGGCTCGGCCGGCGTGCGCGTCGAGTTCGCCAAGCGCAACGGCAACACGCCGTCGCTGTTCTACTCCGGCGACATCGGGCGCTTCGACAAGCCCATCATCCGGGACCCCGCCCCCCTACCGCCCGACGAGACGCTCATTTGCGAGAGCACCTACGGCGGACGCGTTAATGAAGACGTCGAGGACGCCAAGCAGCAGTTGACCGAAGTCGTCCGGCAAACGGCTGAGAAAAGCGGCAAGGTCATCATTCCGGCCTTCTCAGTGGGCCGCACGCAGACGATCGTCTACTTCCTGCACGAGCAGATGATCGCCGGCAATTTGCCGCGCATCCCCGTCTACGTCGACAGCCCGCTGGCCGTCAACGCCACCGACGTCTTCAAGATGCACCCGGAGTGCTACGACGCCGAGGCCCGCGCCTTCCATGCCGTCACCGGCGATATTCTGGGCGGCGGCTGCTGCCACTACATCCGCAGCGTCGAGGAGAGCAAGGCGCTGCACGGCAAAGACGGCCCGTTCGTCATCATCTCCGCCAGCGGCATGTGCGAGGCCGGCCGTATCCGCCATCACCTCAAGAACAACATCGAGAACCCCAAGAACACAATCCTGATACCGGGCTACCAAGCGGCGCATACGCTCGGCCGGCGCCTGGCGGATGGCGCTCGCCGCATCACGCTCTTTCACGAGGAGTACGAGGTGCGGGCCCGCGTGCGGCAGATTCACGGCTTTAGCGGTCATGCCGACCAGCGCGACCTGCTGAAGATGCTCGCGCCGCGCGCCGCCGACACTAAGCGCATCTACCTGGTCCACGGCGAGCCGGAGGAGAGTGCGGCCCTGGCCGAGAAGCTGCGGGCCGCCGGCTTTCGCGACGTGGTCGTCCCGGAGCGCGACGAACGCTCCCGACTGCCGTAGCCGGCGGTCTAGTCGTCCAGGCGCCGCGTCTTGGTGCGCCGCTCGCGGGCCTCACCGGTCGGCGGCGGGTCGGTGAACGGGCTGCGCCCTTCCCATTCGCCGGTGCGGGCGTCCATCCATTCCTTCGTCAATACGCGCCCGTCGTCGTCGAAGAATATCTGGGCGTGGATGTGGCGGTCCTGGTCCTCGTAATACCAGACATCTTGCGCCCGGAATGCCGCCTTGCCGAGGATGTGCTCCACGTCGGTGCGGTCATCCACACCCGCCTTGATCATGTCGAAGCGTTCCCGGGTGAACTGCCGCTGGCAGCCGCAAAGCGTTGCCAGCCCCGCCAGGACCACCAGCAAAGGCAGCAGACGATGGACTCTCACGACAACACCTCCTTGCCAGTTCGGCCGCGGGCGAACCTGGCGCGCCAATATACGAACCAGACACGCGAATGCGCCCACAGGATAGCGTGTCGCCCCCTGGGGTGAGAAGTACCCGTCGCCGCTTGCCGCTCGCTCATCTGGTTGACAGTGGCTTCTGACCGAGATGCCTGGCCGGGCCCATTTCTCACGGCGCTGCCGACATTACGGGCAGACCGGGCATTCGGCCGTGGGAGCGACACTGCTCTGCGGCTAGAATCCGCGCTACTTTACGGCGTGACGTGCCGTGGCGGGTCGGCCGGCCATGAGTGCGCGGGAGCCATTGCCCATGTCCGATACTGATGATCGCGTGTTACCTCACTGCTCGAAACCGGCATCCCGCGTGCGCGCGCGCTGTGTGGGCGCAGCCATACACCTGCTCGCCATTCTGGTCGCGGCGAGCGCGGCGGTCGTCGCATCAAACAACTGGTGCTTCGTGCTCTTTCCCGCGGCGCTGGCCGGCTTCTTTGCTGACTATGTTGTGTGCGCGATTCGGCCGGCGTTCATCATGCGCTTGTTGGCGGCAGTGCTCGTCGGCAGCGCGGTCGGGCTGCTGCTCAACGTCGGACCGGGCTGGGCCTTCCGCGAGGCGTTCGAAATGGAGCCGCCGGCCGGCGTCCGCGACGTGCGGGTCTGGCGACACTATGCCGGCGGCCCCGGCGAGCACGTGCTGATCATCGAGTTCACGGCTGACTCAGCGGCATTCGAGACGCTGATCCGGCAGCGCACCGTGGTGCCCGACAGCGTCGGTTTGGAGCGCTGGCGGGCCGCGGGAGGAGAATGGGCACAGGTGCTCGACAACCTGGCCCCGTTCGGCATCACCAGCTTCGCGCGGTCGTCGTGGGGGCGGATTCGGCCGCTGGAACGTCCGGAGGCGTTCGACCTGGGCGGGTCGAATCGCGGGACACTCACGCTGTTCCGCGAGCCCGACACGGGCCGCTGCGTAGCACTGCATGTGCGCTACTGACCGGGCGGGGCGGCGTGTCGGCGCGGTGGGAGCGAGCGGCGTGCGCAGCACCCCTACGGTCGGCTCCGTTCGGATAACGCGGCAGGCCAGCGGGCTTGACTTTCTTATATACGTTTCCTAGAGTTTCCAGACCGGGCGGGCGCTGGGCGGTGTGGCTCGGCGGCCGGCCGGGGCCGGAATGGAGACGCGCCGTGAACCAGCGCCATACCGAGTTCTTTGGGCCGGACCTGGCCCGGGGGCCGTACCCGCCCAACCGCATCGAAACCGCCACCTTGCAGATTGCCACCGCCCTGGCGCAACTGCGCGCGCCGCTGACGCGTGACGACGACGCCCTGCGCGGGCACGTGGACTTCATCCGCGAGCTGGCGGACCGGCTGGCGCCGGATTGGGCGGCACAGATCACGATCGACGTGGGCGAGGAGGTCAGCAACGCCATCGCGACCTCCATCATCGCCGTCACGGGGACGTACAGCCTGCTGGAATGCTGGCTGGCGGACGCGCCGGGCGGCGGCATAAGTGCGTATTCGCCGGCGTCGGTCACGTGGAACACCGGGACGGTGCTCCAGACCATTACGGCGAACAAGCATTACCTGATAGTGACGCCATACACCGGGGTGGCGGACGTCACGGTGAGCTATCCGGCGTCGCGCACGTGGTACTGGGCCGTCTGTCGGCACGGGCGTGTGCACTACTCGTCGCAGGTGTTCTTCTGGTGAATGACGGCGGCGCGCGGGCCGCTGTGGCGGCGTGAGTGTCGGGAGGCTGACCAGTATGTCCATGCTGACGCGCACCGGGGAGACGGCCGCCGTGCGGACCGGGCGGCGGGGCGTTTATATTGTGCCGCTGCACGCCATCGACCTGGAGGCGTTGCCGGCACGGATTGAGGGGCGGCCCATCACCGCGCTCGCGCCGCACCCGGATGAGGAGGACTACCTGTACGTGACGACGGGGCAGCCCGAATCGCTGGCGTTTCTGGGCCGGCCGTACGTGGACTTGAGGGAGTGAGGAGCGGTGCGACGATCAGGGTCGGCGGCGTTGGTGCAGCGGCGCGAGGGCGTCGAACAGGCTCGGGAATGCGGTCACGAGGGCGGCGAAGAGGCGGACCGTGTGGCTTGTCCAGACTTCCGGGCGCGGGCGGCGCAGGCAGCGCACGACGGCGGCGGCGACGTCTTCCGGGCGCTGGATGAGCCAGCGCGGCAGGCCGCGGCCGGGCGCGACCGGTGCGGCGGTGTGGCCGCTGCTGCGGCGGGCGGCTTCGTCGAAGAACTCCGTGCGCGTGGTGATGGGGTGTGCGGAGGCGACCTCGATGCCGTACGGCCGCAGCTCGAGGCGCATGGCGCGGCAGACGTGGTTCTGGGCGGCCTTGGTGGCGGAGTAGGCCGAGAAGGTCGGCAGGGCGAATTTGGCGACGGCGCTGGAGCACATCAGCAAGTGGCCGGGCCGCTGCTGTGATATGAGTCGGCGGGCAGCCGCACACAGCAGGCGATTGGCGGCAAAGAAGTTGACCTCGAAGATGCGGCGCAGGTCGGCTTCGTCCATCTCATGCATGGCGGCATGCTGGCCGTAGCCGGCGTTGGCGAAGACGACGTCAAAGCGTCCGAAACGCTGGGCGGCGGTGTCGAGCAGGCGGTCCGGGAGGTGTTCGTCGGCGGCGTCACCTGCGACGGTGGCGGCGTGGCGGCCGAGTTGCGCGACCTGGGCCGCGACGGCGGCCAGGCGCTCGGGGCGGCGTGCGTTGAGGACGACGTCCATGCCGGCGCGTGCGCACGCCAAGGCGGTCGCGGCGCCGATTCCGGAGCTGGCCCCGGTGATGATTATGACTTCTCCGGTGAGTGGGCGGGCCATTTGCAGGGGAATCTAGCGGAGGAGCGTCGCTTCGACCAGCATGGCCGGCAGCGTTTGGTCAGCAGGTGGCGGGGACTGCGTCGAGTTCGTGGCATGGTGCGGGTCGTGGGGGCCGGGCGAGGATGAGGTCGAGGAAGCGTTCCCAGCGGAAATGCTCGTGGGCGACGCGTTGGGCCGTTTGGCCGAGGGCTGCCGTAGCGGCGCGCGCGTGTATCAACTGGTTCAGAACCTGCACGAGGCTTTCAGGTCGGCGGCGATCGTAGGTGCGGCCGCCGCCCTGCGTGGCGACGAATTCGGCCAGGCCGGCGTAGACGTGCGGCGGGTCGTGGCGCGGCAGTACGACCGGGCGGCCGCAGAGCATGGCCTCGCGGATAACGTTCGGACAGGTGTCGTAGAAGCTGGTGGAGAGGACGCAGTCGGCGGCAGCGTACCAGGGGGCGATGTCGTGTTGCGGGCCGGGGCAATGGATGCGCGGAGCCAGGCCCAGGGCATCTGCGAGGCGCAGCAGGTCGGGGCGCAGCGGTCCATCGCCGACGATGGCCAGTTGCGCGCGGGGGTCTAGTTGCGGCAGCACCCGAATGGCCAGGTCGAACGCCTTGTTCCGGTCGCAGGGGCCGGCCAGCAGGATCAGGAAGGTGTCGGGGTCGAGAGCCAGGCGGCCGCGATGCGCGGCACGGAGGTCCGGAGTCACGGTCAGCGGGCGAACGCCGTAATGACACGATACGACGCGGGCGGCGGCGTGCGGGGCGAAGGCGAGGATCTCGGCGCGGTTTTCCGGGGTGGGGGCGATGGTCAGGTCGGCGTGCATGAAGGCCTGGCGCTCGGCGCGGCGGATGCCGGCGGAATCGACGCGTTGCCAGAATGAGGGTGGTCGCCCGTTGGGCCAGGTGAAGGGCTGGCAGTTGGCGAGCAGGCAGGGGAACTTGTAGAAGGCCGGGACTTCCGGCCAAGCCTGCCGGGCCGCCAGCAGCCAGAACGGGCTGATTGCGACGGAGGCGATGTTTGGCGGCGGAATACGGCGGAGCTGACGCGCGAGGGTCTGGGCGGCGCACCAGCTTCGCAGGCGCCATAGTCCGCGCGGCAGAGTGAGGGGCACGTTCAGGCGGTCGGGCTGGGCGGGACACGGCGGGTCGGCGGCGCCGGCCTTGGTGCCGATGATGAGACTGGAATGTCCGCGCTCGTCGAGAGCGGATGCCAGGGCCAGCGTGAACGACAGGGCACCGCCCCAGCCGTACGCGTCGCAGTAGACGGTCAGGTAGTAGTCGCAGTGGGACGTGTCCGGCTGGCTGTTCATGCGATCAGGGCGTGCTGCTCGGTGTTGGCGGCGGCCACGGCGGCGGCCAGGCAGTCTTCGAGGCGGTCGGCGGCGCATTCCCACGAATGGTCGTTGACGGCGGTCTCGCGGCCGGCCTGACCCAGGCGGGCTCGCCAAGCACGGTCCAGCAGGCACCGCACGACTGCCGCGGCGAATTCCTCCGGCTCATCGGCGACCATGATGTTCTCGTCGGGCCGGGCGGCAGTGCCGTGCAGCGACATCGCGGTGGCGACGGTCGGTGTGGCCATGGCCCAGGCCTCGAGGATCTTATTCTTGATGCCGCCGCCGGAACGCATCGGAACGACGGCGACGGCGGCCCCGGCCAGGTACGGGCGGACGTCCGGGGCATCGGCGACAACGCTTATGCCGTCGCGACCATGCCAGGCGAGGACCTGGGCGACGGGCGACTTGCCGACCACGCCGAGTTGGGCGGCCGGCTCGGCCTCGCGCACCAGCGGCCAGACCGATCGGCAGAACCAGCGGACGGCGTCGATGTTTGGGGGAAAGTCCAGGCTGCCGACGAAGACGACGCGCGTGTCGTCGCGCGGGGTGGCGGCGGGGCTGAAGTAGTCCGTGTCAACGCCGTTGGGAATCGCGACGCAGGAGCGGTCGGTGAAGCGGCGGAAGCCGGCGGCCTCGCGCTCGCTGACGAAGGTGAAGGCCTCGGCGGCGTGGGCGCAACGGCGATGCAGGAGGTATGACCACATCAGTTCCGCCAGCAGGCGCGGGCGTTGGCGGGCCTGTTGCCAGCGTTGGCGCGCGACCAGGTGGCGGTTGTCGACCAGTGCGCAAACGCGGGGGCAGTGCGGGTTGGCGTCGAGCGGCAGGAGTGTCTGATAGTCGAGGCCGTAGACGACATCCGGGCACCACTCGTCGATGAGCTGTCGCAGCCAGGGCGCCGTGGCCGGTGCGAAGCCGAAATGTCGGGCAAGTGCGAGGTCAAATATTGCGCCCGCGGGCGGGTTGGGCCCTTTCGGCAGGGGTTGCAGCAACGTCCGGAATTGGGGCAGTGCGTCCGTGCCGGCCTCATCTTCCCAGCAGGCGAGCAGGACATCGTGGCGCTGCGCCAGGCGGGCCAGCAGTTCACGGACGGGAAGGTTCTGTCCTGACCGCGTGGAGCGTGGCAGCCGGCGTTTGATGGCGAGGATTCGCACCGGGCGCTCCTGTAGCTCGCGCACTTATCGGGACGTTAGTGTCCGCTCGCGCGCGACGCACCCAGAGACCTATCGACGTTAGCGCAAACGCGCTTGAGGGCGAAAGTGTTGCCAGCAAGTCAGTTAGGCGTGTGCGGTGCCCCGTCGGGGCCGGATGGGCGGCAGCATGACTTCGCGTTTCGCCGGGCTGAACGACCATGCAGGACGTGCGGCGGTGTGCCGGCATTGACTTTCGGACCCGGGCGACCACAATGGTGTTTGTCCAGAATGGCGGCGGCGCTTAGAGGCGTGGCCGCTGAGATCTGGGTACCGCAGTCGCACGCCGGCCAGGATTGGCGGTGGTGGCGACATTCGACGCCGAAGTGGCGGAACTGGCAGACGCGCGGGATTCAAAATCCCGTTCCCTTACCGGGAGTGAGGGTTCGAGTCCCTCCTTCGGCAATGCGGGGGTTGTGAGTCTTCTGGGCTTGGGGGTAATCGATCGGTTAGCGCTTCAGGCCACAGCAGCACGTGCGTGGGTGCGGTACAGCTTCCCGGACGTGAAACTGCAAATAGGCGTTGAGGGCAACTCAGGGCACATTATAATACGAATGAGGCCTTGTCGCGGGCATATAGCGCGCGGTGCTCCGGCAGTTTGAGCGCCGGCTGTGAACAGGCACCGGAGCTTAAGGCAGTGCGTGGGGGTGCCTTTGCCCACAGGAGGTCGCGTATCCCGCGATTCGCCGGCACAGGCCGATTGCGCTTTGGGATGGGCACCGGCCCCACGCGGTTCACCGGGCGGCTACGGCCGCCGTGAACACTGGATCAGTGCTTCACAGAAAGGACAAGCCGATGCGTTGGTATGGGATGTGCGCGGTTTTTGGTACATGTCGCAGATCTGCGGTTCTGCTTGCGGCGGTGACTTTGTGCGTGCTGGGTTTTGCGCCGGGGGCGGTGCAGGCGGCGGACCGTGGCACCGGGCTGGAAGTACGGTATACGGCGCACTTCGACCCGGCGGAGCTGACGTTTGACACGGTGCTGGGCTACGACGTTGTGAGTCTGCCGGACGCGGCCAGTGATGGCGCGCCCGGCCATCCCTTGCTGCCCACGCGGACGATTCGGCTGGCTCTGCCGCGTGGCATGGCCGCAACCCATGTGGAAGTCGCGGTGCTGCATGAGGTGGAGATACCTGGGCAATACAGCATTCTCCCGAGTCAGCCGCTGCGGCCCGTGTCGCGGCGCGCCGGGGCGGACGATTTCGTCGGCCCGTTGGCTGAGGCATACGCCTTGGGGGCGGCGTATCCGCAGGTGGTGGCCGAGCTATTGGGGCAGTGCGACCTGGCGGGGCAGGCCATGGCACTGGTGCGATTGCATCCGGTGCGCTACGTGCCGGCCGAGCAGCGGCTGGCTGTTCTGACGGCAATCGAGGTCGTTGTTCATGGTGAGCCGGGATACGAGTGCGGCCATTACTTGCCCGCGGCGGCCTCAAGCGCGAGCCGCACGCGCTATGCCCACCGCGTGGCGGAGATGGTCGCGAACCCGGAGGCCGTGCGTCTGGAGGTGGGCAGTGGTTTGGGATCGCGCGAGCTCGGGCCGGCGAACTACGAGTATGTGATCATCACGCAGGCGTCCTGGGCGGGGGCTTTTCAACTGCTGGCCGACTGGAAGACCAAGAAGGGCGTGCCGGCGATAGTGGTGACGCGCGAGTGGATCGCCGAGGAGTACTGGGGCGACAACCTAGTCCTCAAGATGCGCCAGTTCATCCAGGACGCGCACTCGATCTGGGGCGCGGAGTACTTCCTGCTAGGCGGTGACACCAACATCATACCCTGCCACATGCGCGTAGTCGACGAAGACACGATTCCCAACGACACCTTCTACTCGGATTACGACACTGACGGGGTGTGCGAGGTGCACGTGGGCCGGGCTTCGGTACGGAACTCCGGCGCGGTTGCGACCTTCATCAACAAGGTGCTGACGTACGAGAAGAATCCGCCGCTGAGCGACTACGCGATGATGGCGACGTTCCTGGGCTTCGACTTGAACACGTACGGCAGCGCTGAGGGCGAAGGCCTCATGATCGCCATTGAGAACCTGTATCTGCCGGACGAGTGGACTTGCCGGACCGAGTATGACAGCGAGCCCGGGGAGCATTGGAGCGACTCGGTCGAGTATCTAAACCTGGGCAGCAACATCGTCAATCATGCCGACCACTCGAGCACGAATGCGATGGGCGTGGGCTCGGTTAATCACCACACTTACCTGTATTCGAGCGACATGAGCGGGCTGAGCAACGGCAACCGCCAGAGCATCATGTATTCCATCGGCTGCTACGCCTGCAATTATGAGAACCACACCTGCATTGCCGAGGCGTTCGTGCGGAACTCGGGGGGCGGTGGGGTGGCTTTCATCGGCAACTCGCGCTACGGCTGGTATCAGCCGTTCTCCAGCACCGGGGCGTCCCTGCTGTATGACCGCTACTTCTTTCGCTCGCTGTTCGTCAAAGGGTTCTATCGGCTGGGCGACAGCTTCAGTGACCACAAGCAGGACGGCTACGCGGCCGGCGGCGGGCGCTCCGAGTACATTTTCACGGAGCTGACGCTGCTGGGCGACCCGGAGATGCCCATCTGGACGGCTGAGCCGCAAACGTTCATCGTGACGCACCCCGACACGGCGGAGATCAACCTCTTTACCGACTTCCCGGTCCAGGTGTGGAGCGGCGACAATCCCGTCCCGGACGCCCTGGTGTGCGTGTGGAAGCCTGATGACGTGTACCAGGTGGCCCAGACTGATGCGAGCGGTACAGCCACGTTCTGGTTCGCGCCGACTTCGGAAGGCGCCCTGCACGTGACGGTCACGAAGCGTAACCACCTGCCGTACGAGGGCGGCGCCGACGCGTTCGACGGCGTGGGACCTTACACATTGACGGTCCTGATTGAGGGAGAGGGGTTCGTGGCGCTCGATCCACCGGACGGACCGTTCGAGAGTGGAACCCCGGTCGACGTAACGGCACACGCCGACGAGGGCTGGACCTTCCACTACTGGGACACTGGGCTGACGGGTTTCGACAATCCGGACACCGTAGTCATGAATGGCAACAAGATTGTCACGGCGGTCTTTGCCCTGGACTGCAACGGCAACAACATTCCGGACACGTGCGACATCAACTGCAGCGCCCCCGGTTGTGACGTCTACGTCAACTGCGGCGAGTTCTTCGACTGCAATCAAAACGGCATTCCCGACGACTGCGACATAGCCGGCGGCACCAGCGCGGACTGCCAGCCGAACGGCATCCCGGACGAGTGCGAGCTGGCGCCCCCGGCGTACGTGGAGGGCCAGGATGATGGGGCACTGGCCGAGATCGTCTGCCCCCCGGGGACGTACTACGGAACCACCGAGGCGGCGACCAGCCACGGCGCGTGCAGTTGTGCCGACACCGACGACACGCCGGACATCTGGTACTACTACTCGCCCCACGGCGACGGGGTGCTGACGATTGCGTTGTGCGGCTCGGATTTCGACACCGTGTTGTCCGTGCACAGCGGCTTCCCCGGCACGCCGGATAACGAACTGGCCTGCAACGACGATTACTGCTTCGAGCAGTCGCGCGTGGACGTGGTCGTACAGAACCGGATGCCGTACTGGATACGCGTGTCCGGCAAGGCAGGCGCGATGGGTGTCTACCAGATGACGCTGACCGGCCCGGAGTGCTTCTACAATGAAGGCGATCTGAACGAGAACGGCATTCCCGACGAGTGTGAGGACTGCGGCGGACAGCTCCTGGGGGATGCCAACTGCGACGGGCTCGTGAACAGTTTCGACATCGACGCCTTCGTGTTGGCGCTGACGGACCCGCTCGCGTGGGCGGCGCTGTACCCGGAGTGCGATCTGCTGTGTACCTGTGACCTCAACGGCGACGGCTTCGTCAACAGCTTTGACATCGACCCGTTTGTGATGGTGCTCACCGGGTCGTGACGGCGTACCGCCGAACCGCGTTAACAGACGTTGAGTGCTTTCCCACCTAGCAGCGCCGGTCACGCCAGTCCGGCGCTGCTGCTTTGTCTCACGAGTGCCGCCGACACGTGGGTGGCCTCCCGCAGAGCAGGTCATCACAACCGGCAACGCGGCGGTGCCACAGTTGGGCCGGAGCGCCCGGGCGCTGGTCCCGGCCCGGGGGCTGGCAGAAGAAGGACCACCGCTGGCGCGGTTGGCACGTCGGGACAGGCCCGCTAGACTCATGTGCCCGCTTGGGCGGTGTTTGGTGCTCGCCCTCCGGCGTTCGGCAGTTGCGGCCGGCCGCCGCGGGTTGGGCCGGCCCCAGGTGGGTGACGACGGGAGTACCGCCTACCGGCAAGGAGTAGTTCAGATGCGTGCGTGGCCGCGATTAGCTGCTGGTGTTGCCGTCTGGTTGACGGCCTGGGTTGCCTACGCGCAGGAGCCGGGACAACCGGCCCCGGACATACCATTAAGTCGCGAGCGTGGCCGCGGCGACGAGCGCAGTCTGCTGGAAGTGCATCGCAACCGGATCATCGTGATCATCTACTGGAGCAGCACGAGCAGTCACTCGATCGAAGTGCTGAAGAAGGCCAACGAACTGTACCGCCAGTACGCGCCGCGGGGCGTGGGCTTCGTGGCCTGGTCGCGGGACAAGATGGAGAAGATCGAGGAGGTCTTCAGTGAGCACGAGATCGTGATCCCGCGCCGCATCAGCGCGAGCCCCGAGGGCCGTTTTCTCTTCGCATCGCCGCCGTCGGCCTACATAATCGACAAATACCACCGCATCGCCTACGCGCGCTTCGATCCCTCCGAGGATCTGGAGGAACGCATCCAGGCCGTGCTGCGTCGAACACCAACGGCCAACGCCACGCCGGAACGTCTGGAGGCCAACCTGGCGCGTGTCGGCCAACTGGCCCAGGCCGGGGACTTCCCGCGCGCCTACACGCTGGCGCGCGAGCTGGAGGAAGTCCTGCGCGGCGTGGACGAAACCCGCAGCGAGCAGGTCGAAAGCCTGCTAACGCAGCTTCAGACCGGCGCGCAGCGCATGCTGGGAAACGCCCAGCAGGACGTCCGCGCTCGGAACTACGAGGCGGCCGCCCAGCAGTTGGCGGCGCTGAGCGTCCGGCTGGAAGGCGTGCAGCAGGACGGCGACGGACGACGGCGCGACGGAGCGCGGCGCACTGAGCGGAGCAGGCCGCGCGGCGGGCGCCGCGACCGGCGCCGGCCGGCCGGCGAGGAACAGGCTGAGCGGGTCATGACGTACATCGAGATTCGCGAGGCCGTCGAGACGGAAATCGGCCAGCTTCAGGGTGATGCCTATACCAAGCGCATCATAGCCAAGGCCGTGGATAATGCCCGCGGCGAGCTTGAGTGTGAACGGGCCGAGGAACTGCTGGCAGCACAGCAATTCACCGAGGCACGCGAGGCCTACCGGAACGTAGTGGAGCGCTATCCGGATACGGCGGCTGCGGAAAGGGCCCAACAGAGCCTGGACCGCCTGGCCACTGATCCGGACCTGCGCGCGGCCATGAAGAAGGTCCAGGCCGCCGAGCAGGCCGAGCGCTGGTACGATATCGGTAGCCGCTTCGCACGCTCCGAGCTGTTTGATATGGCCCGCGAGTATCTGGAGAAGGTCATCCAGGAGTACCCCGCCAGCACGGCGGCCGAGCAGGCACGGGCGCGACTCAAGGAACTCCCGGCCGCGGAGGAACGGGCGGCCCGACGTCGGGCAGCGCGCGAAGCCGCGCGCAGCTCAATGGTCCCCGTCGAGGAAGAGGGCGAGCAACCTTAGCATACAAGCAGTAGGGCGATGTTCCGTTGACACGCGGTCCCGCCGGGCCGGCCGACGGCAACGGCTCCTTTGGGCCGCCTTGACGGCCGGGCTCTACAGCGTACTCCCACCCCTTTGCACGAGCTGAGTGAACGCCGCGCCGCGCGCCCGGTAGTCATCGAATTGGTCCCACGACGCACAGGCCGGAGAAAGCAGCACGGTATCGCCCGGCTCCGCCCGCCGGCTGCAAGCATCCACGGCCGTGGGCAGGTCGCCGCACAGTTCGGCATTTCCGCCGGCCGCCCGGATCAGCTCAGCCAGAGCGGCGCCGGTCTGGCCGATGCAGGCGGCGAACTTGGCCCGGCGGGCGGCGATCTCGGCGAACTGCCGCAGGTCGCTGCCCTTGTCATAGCCCCCGACGATGATGAGCACGGGGGTCTTCAAGGCGGCCATGCCGGTGAGGGCGGCTTCCGGAGTGGTGCTTTTCGAGTCATTGTAGTACGTCACGCCGTCGCGATCGGCCACGCGCTGCAGACGATCGGGCAAGGCGGCGAATGACTCCAGGGCGGCGACGGCCCGGTCCGGCGGGATGTCGTACAGGTGTGCGACGGTCAGCGCGGCCGCCGCGTTCAGTCGGTTGTGTTGACCGGGGACGTTGAGGCGCACGTCCGGCCAGCTCATTTCCGGGGGCGGGGTGCCGGCCAGGCCGAAGGCCGGGCCGCGCGCCCGCGGGGTGTCGTCATCCAATCCGTAGTACCAGACGCGGGCATGGTCGCGCACCGCGTCGCGGACGGCGCTGCGCAGCGCGGGCGTGTCACCGAGCACGAGGGCATCGCGCCGGCGATCCTGGAAGCGCAGGATGTTCAGCTTGGCCTTCAGGTAGGCCGCGAAGCTGCCGTGCCAATCCAGGTGATTCTCCGAGACGTTCGAGATGACGGCTGTGTGCGGACTCCAGCGCACCGTGGGGGTGCGTTCGAGCTGGAAGCTGGAGAGCTCCAGGACGACGATGTCGTCGGGGCGGACCTCGTTCAGGTCGTCCAGCAGCGAGCGGCCGATGTTCCCGCCCACCCAGACGCGCCGGCCGGCGCCGGTCTCGCGCAGAATGTGCCCGATCATGGCCGTGATGGTGCTTTTGCCGACGGAGCCGGTAACGCCGACGCAGCGGCCGCGGCAGCGCTGCACGAACAGGTTCATCTCGGTGGTCACCGGCACGCCGGCCGCCCGAGCGGCCTGTAGGAACGGGGAGTGGTCGGGCACGGCCGGGTTAACGACGACCACGTCGGCCTCGCGGAAGTCGTGCTCATCGTGGCGACCGAGGCGCAGCTCGATCGGCAGGTCGTCGATCTGCGCCAGTGAGCCGGCCAGGCGTTCGGCCGGCAGCCGATCGGTGACCAGCACGCGTGCTCCGGCGCGCGCCAGCCAGCGTGTCACTCCGACGCCGCCACCGAAGCGCCCCAGCCCCATAACCGTCACGCGTTTACCATGCCACTGCTGGATCATTATCGCCTTGGCAGCTAACCTCTAGGGGGTCCCGCCGGCGGCGCGCGACCGCCGATTGTCGGGCTTCGGGCACCATAACACTACAGGCGCCTTGTGACTGCGGATGATACCATAATTCGTCAAGCAACCCTCGCGGATGTCGATGCGATTGCGGCCAACAATGTCGCGATGGCCGCCGAGACTGAAGGGCTGCGGCTGGACCCGTCCACCGTTCGGATGGGCGTGTACCGCGTGCTGACCGACGACGAGAAGGGCCGGTACTATCTGGCCGAGCGTGGCGGCCGCGTGGTGGGCCAGTTGCTGGTCACGCGCGAATGGAGCGACTGGCGCAACGACTGGTTCTGGTGGATTCAGAGCGTCTACGTCGTCCCGGCGGCGCGCGGGGCGGGCGTCTACCGGGCCCTGCACGAGTACGTCGAGCGGCGGGCCCGCCACACCCCCGGCGTGTGCGGCCTGCGGCTCTATGTCGATCGGCGCAACCAGATTGCCCGGGAGATTTACGAGCACCTCGGCCTGCGGCCGACGGGTTACGAATTCCTGCAATTGGACTGGGCCGAGCCGGGGGCCTCCGGGGTACCGCCGGCCGGTAAGACAGCCGCGCCGGCCGACGATCAACCCGGCTTGCAGGACTAGCACGCGACGGGTAGTTTCAGCCGCACGATGAAGCACGATAGCCTGATCAGTATGCTGCGCGGGCCCTTCGCCGCGGCGGTGGCGGCCGTCTCAGGCCGGCCGCCGCACGAGGTCGATCCGCTGCTGCGGCCGGCCGGCGACCCGAATTTCGGCGACTACCAGTGCAACGCGGCCATGTCGCTGAGCAAGGCGCTCCGAGCCAAGCCGCGCGACATTGCCGACCGCATCGTGGCCGCGGTCACGCCGTTGCTGGCGGACGTGGCCCATCCGCCGGAGGTGGCCGGGCCGGGTTTTGTCAACATACGGCTGAAGGACGAGTTTCTGGAGCGGCACCTGGGAGCGATTCCGGCGCCGCCGGCTGAGCATGAGCGCAACCTGGATCGCGTCGGTCTGCCCACGGCCGCCGTGCCGCAGCGGGTGGTAATCGATTACTCGTCGCCGAACATCGCCAAGCAGATGCACGTTGGGCATCTGCGCAGCACGATCATCGGCGACGTATCTGCCCGCGTGCTGGGCTTTCAGGGGCATGATGTTCTCCGGCAAAACCACGTGGGCGACTGGGGCACGCAATTCGGCATGCTTATCGCTCACTATCGTGACCATGCCCTGCCGACGGCCGAGACCTGCGACGACCTGCTCGCCGCCATCGAGGCCGACTACAAGGCCGCTCAGCAACGCTTCAAGGAAGATGAGCAGTTCGCGGCGGCTGCCCGGCAGGCCGTGGGCCAGCTTCAGTCCGGCGACGACGCGGCGAGCGCGGTCTGGCGGCAGATCTGCACGCTGAGCCGGCAGGCCCTGATGTGCATCTACCAACGGCTGAACGTCATGCTGTGCGACTGCGACGTCTGCGGTGAGAGCTTCTACAACGAGCGCCTGGAGCCGGTCGTGGATGAGCTGCGCCGCACGCTGGCGCCGGGGCGTTCGCCGGCGGGCGAGGTGCGTGCGGATGACGGCGCCCAGTGCCTGTTCCTGAATGACGAGAACGGGGCGCCGCGCTTCCGGAATCCCGATGGCGATCCGTTGCCGATGATGATCCAGAAGTCGGATGGTGCGTATCTGTACGCGACCACCGACCTGGCGGCCCTGCGTTACCGCATCAAGGAGCTGGGGGCCCGCCGCATCGTGTACGTAACGGATGCCCGCCAGAAGCTGCACTTCGAGATGCTCTTTGCGGCGGCGCGGGCCGCCGGCTGGGTGGGCGAAGACGTGGTGCTTGAGCACGTGATGTTCGGCAGCGTGCTCGGGGACGACCGCAAGCCGCTGAAGACGCGCGAAGGGCAGAACGTGCGTCTGGCCGACCTGCTCGACGAGGCCGAACGGCGGGCACTGGAACTTCTGGAAGCCCGGGCGGCGGAGGAGAGCGGCGAGGAGCCGGGGCTGGTCCCTGAAGAGCGGCGCGCGATCGCGCAGCGCATCGGCGTCGCGGCCGTCAAGTACGCGGATCTGCGCAATGACCGGACTACGGACTACATATTCGGCTGGGACAAGCTGCTGGCGCTGCAGGGCAATACGGCCCCCTACATGCTGTACGCCTATGCGCGCATCCGCTCGATCTACCGCAAGGCGGCCGAGAGCAGCGGCTCGCCCGACGTGTACGCGGCCGGCGTGCGGCTGTGCCTGACGGAGCCGGCCGAACGAGCCTTGGCGCTGCGTCTGGCGCGGCTGCCCGAAATCATTGACGCCGTCGCGGCCGCCCTGCTGCCACACCTGCTGTGCGCGTACTTGTATGACCTGGCGACGGACTTCAGCCGCTTCTACGAGACCTGCCCGGTGCTCAAGGCGCCGGACGAGGCCCAGCGCCTCAGCCGGTTGCGGCTGTGCGACCTGACGGCGCGCACGTTGCGGCAGGGGCTGGGGCTGCTCGGTATCGAGACGGTCGAACGCATGTAGAGCCGGACGGGGCGGGCGCGCCGTCCGGCGCATTGGGCGGGGGTGCGCTTATAATGCGGCTCGGCCGGCCGGCGCGCGGTGCCGGCCAGGAGCGTGCGGTTGTTCAAGCTGGTGCAGACGTTGTTTTCACGTGAGCTGATACTGCTGGGCCTGCGGGACCTGTGCGCCCACAAGCTGCGTTCGCTGCTGACGGCCCTGGGCATGATCTTCGGCGTCGGCGCCGTGATCTGCATGCTGAGTATCGGCGCAGGGACGTCGGCGGAGGAGTTGGCGAACATCCAGCGGCTCGGGAGCAACAACATCATCCTCCGCAGCGTCGAGCCCGCCCGGTCGCAACCGGCCCCCGAGGCCCAGCGGCAGGTGCACAAGTACGGTCTGAAACGCGAGGACGTGGCCCGGCTGCGGGCCCTGGAACACGTGGACGATGTCGTGCTGCTGCGCGAGGTGGCCGACCAGGTCCGCCACGTTTCGCACCGGGTCGATAGCAGTGTGCTCGGCGTCACCAGCAACTTCTTCGACGTCGTGCGGGTGCCGCTGGCGCGCGGCCGCGTGCTGGTCGATCTGGACGAGCAGACGCACGAGAAGGTCTGTGTGGTTGGGGCCGGCGTCGCGGCCGGGCTGTTCCCGAATGGGGACCCGCTCGGCCGGACGATCAGCGTCATCAACCGCGCTACCGGTCCGGTGCCGTACAAGGTCGTGGGCGTGCTGACCAAGGTCGAAACGGCCGGCGCGCCGGCCAAGGGCCGCGGGGGGCGCAACGTCAACCTCGACACGTACATCCCGCTGAGCACCGCCGACCGGCGCTACGGCGACCTGAAGTACCAGAACGCCAGCGGCGCGCGCGAAATCAAGGAAGTGCAGTTCAGCGACATCTACCTGAGTATTGATCGACAGGAAAACGTCCTGCCCGTCTCCAAGATGGTCGCGCGTGTCATGGAACACGGCCATCGCCAACAGGACTACACCATCGCGGTTCCGCTTGAACTACTGCAACAGGCCGAGCACACCAAGCGCCGCTGGCAGATTGTCCTGGGCAACATTGCCGGCGTCTCGTTGCTCGTCGGCGGCATCGGCATCATGAATATCATGCTGGCCTGCGTGACTGAACGCACGCGTGAGATCGGCATCCGCCGCGCCCTCGGCGCCAAACGCTACCACATCACGGCCCAGTTCCTGGCCCAAACGTTGCTGCTAAGCGTCTGCGGCGGGCTCGTTGGCATATTGCTCGGAGTAGGCATCTCCCTGGCCGTCAACTACATCGCCAGCGACTTTCGCACCAACGTCCCGCTGTGGGGCGTCCTGCTGTGCTTCGGCGTCTCGGTCGCCATCGGCCTGGCGTTCGGCCTGTATCCGGCGTGTGCCGCGGCCCGGCTGGATCCCATCCGGGCGCTCAACGCCGGAGCCCAGTCCACCTGAACGAAGCGCCGGGCAAGAGTATCGGGCAAGGTGATTCAGCCAGCGCGACCCTAGCCGTCATCATCACCGGCGATCTCCTCCAGCCCGGGTTCCTCCCCCGCCGCCGGTCGCACGACAACAGCGTCACCATGGGCGCTGCACTTACCGCTGGGCAGCCGAGCGCCGACGAGATTGATGATGGCATTGGCGCCCTTGCCGGCCGCCAGGGCCTTCAGCGCCTCGACCGCCTCGGCCGAGCCGCCCTGGCCATCGACGAAGACGGCCTCGATCTGTCGCACCACCTCGAAGCCGGCGATCGTCGCACTCGAGCTGGTCGCGATGATCTTTCGGGCCAGCTCGGCCCGTTCCCGCTGCTCCTGCTGCCGGCGGGTCTGGAGTTGCCGTGAAGCCGCCCGGCGCACCGCAACCGCCGCCGCCTCGCGCCGCCGGGCCCAGACCCACCCCAGCACGACCAGCACGATGAAGCCGGCCGCCGCCAGGACGATTACTTGAGTAAGCGAATCTGCCATGTTCTGCTCGCTCCGGCGCAACCTGCCGGCACCGTCAGTATAGCCGCAAGACCGCCCCAATCCGGCACCCGCCGGCTTGAGGTTGCCGGCTACCGACGTGCTATCATCTGATAGGAGAGCAGCCGTCCGGAGCAAGGAGTACGGTATGGGCCTGCGCTATCGACTCGTGACAATCCGGCTGGGGCATATCGGCGTCGTAGCCGATGCGCAAGGCTTGCGCCGCGTGCATCTGCCGCAGTGCTGCGCGGACGAGCTGCGCTGCGAGATCCTCGCCGACTATCCGGACGCCTGGGAAGATGAGGACCTTCTGCCGGATTTGGCCGGCGATCTGTGCCGCTATTTTGCCGGCCAGCCGGTCGTGTTCAGCGTCCCCGTGCACGCTGACGGGGCCAGCGCTTTTGCCCGGGCCGTGTGGGACGCGTGTCGGGCGATTCCCTATGGGCAGACCATGTCTTACAAGGCTCTGGCGTCCCGCGCCGGCCGGCCCGCCGCGGCCCGCGCCGTGGGCCTCGCAATGGCGCGAAACCCCTGCCCGATTGTCATACCCTGCCACCGCGTCGTGGGCAGCAACGGCGCTTTGCGCGGCTACTCCGGACCGGGCGGAATCGAATTCAAGCGCTTGTTGCTTGACATGGAAACGGGCAAACACGCCTGACACGCACCTAGCGGGCCGCCAGTGACTCCGCCAGTCCCGGGACGTGCTCGCGCCCGACCGGCACCTCGACACTTGAACCCTCAAAATCTGCGCCCACCGGCTCGCACCGCCCGCCGAGATGCGCGCCTAGAAACGCCTCGGCAATCGCATTGAACGACAGGCTGTTCTCCGGCCGGGCAAAGCCGTGCCCTTCGTCCGGATACAACACATACGTGACCGGGATATCCCGGCTGCGCATTGCTGCGACGATCTGGTCCGACTCCGCCTGCTTGACGCGCGGATCGTTGGCACCCTGACCGATCAGCAGCGGGCGCTGAATCTGCCCGGCGTATGTCAGCGGCGAGCGGCGGCGCAGCAGGTCGCGGCCTTCGTTGGTGCGGTGGTCGCCGACGCGCGCGGCAAATAGCTCGATCATCGGCGTCCAGTACGGCGGGAGCGATTCCAGCAGCGTGAGCAGGTTCGACGGCCCGACGATATCGACGCCGCAGGCGAACACGTCCGGGCTGTTCGTCAGGGCCCAGAGCGTGGCGTAGCCGCCGTAGCTGCCGCCCATGATCGCGACGCGCTGCCGGTCGGCGATGCCCTCCTGAACGGCCCAGGCGACGGCGTCCAGCAGGTCGGTGTGCATCCGCCCCCCCCACTCGCGATCACCGGCATTCACGAAGACCTTGCCGAAGCCGGTCGAGCCGCGGAAGTTGACGCTGAGCACCGCGTAGCCGCGGTTGGCGAGCCACTGGTGCCAGGCGTCATAGCCCCATTCATCGCGCGCCCACGGCCCGCCGTGTACGAGCAGGACGGTCGGCAGCGGGGCGGCCGGTCGGTTCGGCTTTGATCCGGTCGCGTCCGCAGGCAACGTGATGTAGCTGACCAGTTGCCGGCCGTCGCGGGCCACGATGATAACGGGCGTCATGCCTGCCAGCGGCAGATCCTCGAGCGCCCGGCGGTTGGTGAACAGGTACGTCGCGGCGCGTTGGGCCCGATCGTAGCGGTAGAAGCGCTGCGGCCCGTTGTCGAGGTCATAGGCCACGATCCAATGCTGGTCGTCCAGCGTGCGATCGACGATGCTGAAATCGCCGGCGGCGACGTCGGCCAGCGCGGCGAAGTCCGCGGCCACCGCCTCATCGAGCACTTGCCAGCGCCTGCGGTCGTAATTGAACGATACGGCCTGGATGACCTTCGTGACCGGATGGCGTTCGACATCGCCGGCGTCGGCGCGCGGGTCCTCCGCCAGCAGCGTCTTCGCGCCGCCGGCGATATCCATGCTGAACAGGGCGGTCGTGTCGCGGTCGCGGCTGTCGAGCAGGTAGAGTTGCCGGCCGGTCTCGTCGAAGCCCGCCGGTCCGGTAGTCAGGACATCCGCCGAGCCGATGGCCAGGAACAACTCCCAGCCGCCGCGCGTGGGCTTGAGGAACTGGCAGCCGCCGTCGGGCGTCATGGTTTGGGCCAGGCGCACCTCGTAGTGGTGGGTCTCGAAGCCGATGAAGCCGGGGTTCTCCAAAACGAGCTGGCGCTCTCCCGTACGGATGTTGACGCGATACAGGTCGTGCAATTGCGGCTCGCGGTCGTTCAGCCCGACCAGGATCTCGTCGGGGTGGCGGTGGCTGACTTCCTCGACGCGCGCCTGCACGCCGGCCAGCGGCGTCAGGTCGCGGATCTCGCCGCTATGCAAGTCAACGCTGAAGATACGCCAGTTCTCGTCGCCGGCCTGATCCTGCAAGTACAGCACGTGCGCACTCGTGTACGCCCAGAAGTACTCGCGGATGCCGCGCTGCGTGTCGCGCGTGACGGGCCGGGCCTGGTCCGGGCGGTCGCTGGGGCCGACCCAGACGTTGAGCACGCCGTCCAGCGGGGCGAGGTAGCTGATGTACCGACCATCGGGGCTGATGCGCGGCGTTGTCCGGTCCGGGTTGCCAAACAGCAGCCGGCGCGGAATCAGCGGGGTGGGCGCTGCGGGCGTGCTCATCGGTTCATTTCCTGTCTGCCGTCCGACGGCGCGGCTCAGCCTTGGGCCAACTCGGCCAGAATCGCCGTGAGGAACTTGTACGTCTTCTCAACCGAGGCCGGGTAGGTGCGCTCGTCGGGACTGTGCGGGCCGGTGATGCGCGGGCCGATCGAGACCATGTCCAGCTTGCCGACGCGCTCCCCAATGATGCCACATTCGAGCCCGGCATGGACGGCCGTGACGTTGGGCTTCTCGCCGAAGAGCCGCTCGTAGATGCCGCTGCACTTCTTCAGGAGCGGCGAGTCGGGGTTCGGGTTCCAGCCGGGGTACTGGTTGCCGGTCTTGACGATCGCGCCGGCGAGCTGCCCGACGGCGGCAATCTGGGCCCAGGTCGCCGCGATGCGGCCCGGCATCGAGCTGCGGCTGAGGTTCCCGACCACCACGCGCAGGCCACCCTGACCGTCAAACGGCTCGCAGACAATCGTGCCGACATTACTGGATGTCTGCACCAGCCCCGCGACCTTCTGATGCATCTCGAGCACGCCGTGCGGCAGCGCCATGAGCGCCCGCAGCAGCCGCTGTGTGTCTTCGACCGACACGGCCGCCGCGCCTTGCCCGGATTCGATCGTAATGGCGGCATTGGGCTCGGCCGACTCGCGCTTGACCGCCTCACAGACGTCGGCGGCCGACCGCCGCAGCGCCGCCAGCGTCTCGCGCGGCGCGGCCACGACCGCTTGTGCCTCGCGGGCAAGCGCGTTGCGCTTGCTGCCGCCGGTAATGCTGACGATCCGCACGCCGGTGACGTCGGCCGCACTGAGCGTTCGCACCAACACCTTGTTGGCGTTGGCGCGGTTCTCGTGGATGTCGCCGCCGGAGTGCCCGCCGCGCAGCCCGCTGACGCTGACGCAGCCAATTTCCAGACCGGCCTCGATTGGCCGCGTCTTGAATTCCCACGTAAGCGTCGCGTCGCCGCCGCCGGCACAGCCGATGTAGATGACGTGGTCGTCTTCCGAGTCCAGGTTGATGAGCCGCTGGCCGTGGAAGAAGCCAGGCTCAAGGGCCCCGGCCCCGGTCATGCCCATCTCCTCGTCGATTGTGCACAGGATTTCGAGCGGCCCGTGCTTGACGTCGGGCGAGGTGGCTGCGGCCAGGGCCATGGCCAGGCCGATGCCGTTGTCCGCCCCGAGCGTGGTCCCGTCGCCGCGCACCACCTGCTCGCCGGTCTGGGCGTCCTGCTCGACGATCAGGCGGATGCCCTCGCGGTCGAAGTCGTGCTGCGTGCCGGCGTTCTTCTCGCAGACCATGTCCAGGTGCCCCTGCAGCACGGTCAGCGGCGCACGCTCGCAACCCGGCTTGGCCGGCACTTCGAGCACCATGTTGCCAACGCGGTCCTCACGCACTTTGAAACCGAGTTCCTGGCCCAGGGCACGCATGTGCGCGCGAATCTGCTCTTCCTGTTTCGAGGGCCGCGGCACGGCCGCGATTCCAGCAAAGTAGCGCCACACGGCGGCGGGCTTGAGCGACTTGACGGCGGTCAGATTGTCAGGCTTGGTCATGATTATCCGTCCTTTGCGGGAGTCTTGTCACAAGAGGTTCATGTTAACCGGCCGGGCACGCGGCGCCGACACAGGCCGCCACTTCGTCCGGATCAGTCGGCAACTCGGCCGACAGGATCTCCGGGCCGCCCTCAGCGCGCACGGCGACCACGTGCTCGATACGAATGCCGCCAAAGCGCTCGGCCAGCAGCGCGTCAACCTTCGGCCGGTTGATCACGTCCGCCAGCGGCTGCACCAGCTCCGGGCAGGCCCAGATGGCCGGGACGGCGTAAATCCCCGGCTCGATCGTTACGGTCATGCCGGGCTCAAGGTCGCGGTCCAACCGCAGGAACCTGCTCCCGAATTCGTGCCGCCGCTTGCGGCCCGGCGCGTAGCCGGCCAGGTCGCCGAAGTCTTCCATGTCGTGGGCGTCCAGCCCGATGAGGTGTCCGACGCCGTGCGGGAAGAACAGGGCGTGGGCCGTGCGGGCCGCCAGCTCGGCCGGGTCGCCGCGCAGCAGTTCGGCCGCTACCAGGCCCGCGCAAATCACGCCGGCGGCCAGATCGTGCACCTCACGATAGCGCCGGCCGGCCACGCAGGCGGCCGTGGCGGTCTCCACCGCCCGCAGGACCGTTTCGTACAGGTGCCGCTGGATCGGCGACCAGCGCCCGCTGACCGGCATGGTCCGCGTGAAATCGCTGGCGTAGCCGGTGGGCTCCTCCGCCCCGCCGTCCACCACGAGCAGCGCGCCATCCTCGAGCTTATTGGGATGGCCGTGGCCGTGCAGCACCTCGCCCCGCACGGTCACGATGGGATTGAACGCGTGGTCGCACTGATTGGCGACCAGCACGGCCGTAAAGGCCGCCGCCGCGTCGGCCTCCAGGCGTCCGGGGCGGCAAGCGCTCATCGCGGCCCGATGCGCCGCCATCCCTACACGTGCCGCCCGCCGCATGGCGTCAAGCTCGTGCTCATCCTTTGTCAGCCGCTGGCGGATAATGGCGCGCAACTCCGCCTGGTTGGCAGCCCTGAGCTTCATGCGCCGGGCCCACTGCATGGCCTGCGGGAAGGGCGGCGTAACGGCGGCGGCGGGCCGGCCCGACAGCAACGCCGGCAACTGATCCGGCGACGCGAGGGCCGTCACCGGCAGATCCGCGGCGGCCGCCAGAGCCACATCGTCCGGCACTTCGCCGACCCACAGGGCGTCGTCCGGGCCCGCCGGCGGTCGCAGCAGCGTGCAACCGACCTCGCCATCACTGCCCGGCTCGATCAGCAGGGCGGCGTGTTCGAGCGGCGGTCCGCCAAAGTAGAGGTACGTGCTCCCGGCCCGAAAGCGGTGCGGATTCGTGGGGTAAGTGCGGGCCGGGGCGTGGCCGGCCTGCAACACCAGCGGCCGCTTGAGCGCCTGGGCCAGCTCGGCACGACGCCGGCGATACACGTGCCCGGGTACGGTCATCGGAATGCTCTTGGAATCGCTCATTTGGCTTCACCCTCACGCCCTATGGCAACCAGTCGAAGTTGGGCCGGGGCTCCGCGACCCATTCAATCGCAAGGTCTCACAGCACGTCTTGTGAAGCAGCCGAGCCGGCATCGCAAACGCGGCACCCTGCGCCGGCCGCCCCGTTCAGGCGTGGGCCGCCTCGGCCAGCTTGCGTTTCAGGTAATGTCCGGTGTGACTCGCAGCGGCCGCGACCACTTCCTCGGGCGTACCTTCGGCGACTACGTACCCGCCGGCGTCGCCGCCCTCCGGCCCCAGGTCGATGACCCAGTCCGCCGTCTTCACCACGTCCAGGTTATGTTCAATGACCAGGACCGTGTTACCCATATCCACGAGCCGGTTCAGCACGGCCAGCAGCGTCTGGATGTCGGCGAAGTGCAGGCCGGTGGTGGGCTCATCGAGCACGTACAGCGTGTGGTTCTCCAAACGGGCGCGGTGGGCGGCCGATGCGCTGGGCGGCCCGTTGCGCACAACCGGCCCGAGTGCGCCCTTGGCCAACTCGGCGGCCAGCTTGACGCGCTGGGCCTCGCCGCCGGAGAGCGTGTTGGAAGGCTGCCCCAGCCGCACGTACCCCAGCCCGACGTCAGACAAGGCCTGCAAGCCCTGCCGGATTTTGGGGAAGCTGTCAAAGAAACGCAGCGATTCCTCGACGCGCATCTCCAGCACGTCGGCGATGGACTTGCCGCGGTAGCGAATCTCGACCGTCTCGCGGTTGTAGCGCGTGCCCTTGCACTCCTGGCACTCGACGAACACGTCCGGCAGGAAGTGCATCTCGATCCGCCGCGTGCCCTGGCCCTGGCAGGCCTCGCAGCGGCCGCCCTTGGCGTTGAAGCTGAAGCGGCTGGCGTTGTAGCCGCGGATGCGCGCCTCCTTGGTCTTGGCGTACAGCCGGCGAATCTCGTCGAAAACGCCGGTGTAGGTGGCCGGATTGCTGCGCGGCGTACGGCCGATGGGGTTCTGGTCGATCTCGATCACGCGGTCGATGCGCGCCGCACCGACCAGCCGCTC
The DNA here is from genome assembly GCA_964550375.1 of uncultured Planctomycetales bacterium. GTDB lineage: Bacteria > Planctomycetota > Phycisphaerae > UBA1845 > Fen-1342 > JAAYXS01. Next base: position 81,790 of record CAZJYX010000016.1, read on the forward strand.
ATGCCGGCCGGGTCGCTCGCGCGACTTGTACAGCCGGCGGCGCAGCGCCGGCAGCAGCGTCTGCCCCACCAGCGAGCTTTTGCCACTGCCGCTGACGCCCGTCACGGCGCAGAACACCCCCAGCGGGATCTTGATGTCGATGTTCTTCAGGTTGTTCTCGGCCGCCCCGACGATTTGCAGGTAATCCGAGCGCTTCGGCGCGCGCCGTTCTTCGGGCAGCGGGATCGCATATTCCCCACGGATGTACTTGCCGGTGATCGAGCCGGGATGCTCCAGGACCTCCGGCGGCCGGCCGGCCGCGATCAGCCGCCCACCGTGCAGGCCCGCGCCCGGCCCCATGTCCACCAGGTAATCCGCCGCCCGGATGATGTCCTCGTCATGCTCCACGACCACCACCGTGTTGCCGATGTCAACCAGCGCGCGAATGGCCTTGAGCAGCCGCTCGTTGTCACGCTGGTGTAGGCCGATCGTGGGCTCATCGAGCACGTAACAGACCCCCACCAGCCCGCTGCCGAGCTGGGTGGCCAGGCGGATGCGCTGGGCCTCACCGCCCGAGAGCGTGGCGCTGGTGCGGTCGAGCGTCAGATACCCCAGCCCGACGCTGTTCATGAAGTGCAGCCGCTGGCGCACCTCGCGCAGGATCGGCTTGGCAATCGCGGCGGCCTCGCCGGTGAAGCTGAGCTTGTCAAAAAGTCCCGTCGCCTGCGCGATCGGCAAGCGCACGATGTCATGGATGTTGTGGCTGTCAATACGCACCGCCAGCGGCTCGGGCCGCAGCCGGGCCCCCCCGCAGCGTTCGCAAACGTGCTCTGACTGGTAATTCGCGAAGCGGCTGCGGCTGCCGTCCGAGCCGGCCGCCCGGTAACGCCGCTCCAGGTTGGGGATGATGCCCTCGAACTCGACGTTGTAGGCCTTGGCATCCTTGCGGCTCGTGCCATGCAACAGGATCCGACGCAAATCCGCTGGAACGTTCTTGAAGGGCGTCTCCGGCTTGACCTTGAAGGCCGCGCTTAGCTCCCGCAGTGTCTTGCGGTGCGTCGCCGCGACCTGCTTCTGACCGGACGACCAGGGCGCCAGGGCGCCGCCCGCCAGCGGCAGGCTGTCGTCGGGCACGATCAACTGCTCGTCGAACTGCAGCGTCGTCCCCAGGCCGCTGCAACGCTCGCAGGCCCCATACGGTGAGTTGAAGCTGAAGGCCCGTGGCGAAAGTTCCGGCAGCGCCACGCCGCAGCGCGTGCAGGCGTAACGCTCGCTGTACAGCTCGTCGGACCAGTCGTCGTCCGCGCCGCCCTCCGCCCGGCTGATGATGGTTGCGCCCTCGCCCAGCGAGAAGGACAGCTCGATGGCGTCGGCCAGGCGCGCCCGGATCTCCGGCTTGAGCACCAGCCGATCCACAACCACGTCAACGTTGGCCTGCTTGCCGGCCGGCAGCTCGGCCAGTTCGGCGACGTCGCACAGCTTGCCGTTGACGCGCGCCCGGACAAAACCCTCCCGTTGGATGCGCCGGAAGACGGGCTGATGATTGCCGGTGCGCCCGCGCACCAGCGGGGCCAGCACCATGATGCGCGTACCGGCCGGCTGGGCGAAGACGGCGTCCACGATCTGGTCGATCGTGTGGCGCTGGATCGGCCGGCCGCAGGTGGGGCAGTGCGGCGTCCCAGCGCGGGCAAAGAGGACTCGTAGGAAATCGTAAATCTCGGTCGTGGTGGCGACGATCGAACGCGGGTTGGCGGCCGCGGCCCGCTGCTCGATGGCCAGCGTCGGCGGTAGGCCTTCGATCCGCTCCACGTCCGGCTTGCCAAGCTGTTCGAGGAAGTGCCGGGCGTGGACGCTCAGCGACTCGACGTACTTGCGCTGCCCCTCGGCGTAGAGCGTGTCGAAGGCCAGGCTGCTCTTGCCCGACCCGCTAAGCCCCGTGATGACAGTCAGTTGGTCGCGCGGCAGATCGACGCTGACGCCCTGCAGGTTGTGCTGGCGAGCACCGACTATGCGTATGCGCTTGGGTTCCACGCTGCGCCTCTGCACCTGCCTGCGCCCGCTGGGCCGAACCCCCGGGCTTCTCAAACCTGCCGTTTCACACCCCGGGTCGGCTCGCAGCCCAACCCGCAAACCACTTATTATATCACATGCGGCCTGGCGACCGAAGTCCGTTCGCCGCTGTGCTTCCTGGCCGAATCCGCTATATTGCCGCTGCGTTGTCGTCCTGCGGGCGGCGCACGCCCGCCGCTTTGACTGGAGACCAACCCATGCCGAACCTGCTCAAGTTGCTCGTCGCCGCAACGACCGCGTTGATCTTGCTGGGCCTGTGCAGCGCCTGCGGGCCGCACCGCCGGGCCAATGCCGCCGCCGCCGCACCGGCCGAACAGCCCGCGACCAAGGCCGAGAAGGCCGACGAGCCGGCGGCCCCAGACCAGGCCGACGACGCGGCGAAGAAGGCCAAGGAAGAGGCCAAGCAGGCCCGCGAGCGCCAGCGCAAGCTGGCCCGCCTGGACCATGATCTGGAAGTCGCGCGCCTAAGGTTGTCGCGGGCACAGCTCGCACTCGAACACGCTGAGGCGCAGTTTGAGGAATCCGTCAGCAACGCCGAGACCGATCTGGAGTTGGCGCGCGTGCGGCTGCAAGACTTCACTGAAGTCCAGGTCCCGCAGCGCACTGCCTGGAGCGAATTAGGCCTGCAACGATCTGAGGACGGGCTGAAGCACGCGCGCGAGGAGTTGGAGCAGCTCGAGCTGATGTACAACGAGGAGCAATTCGCCGACCAGACCAAGGAGATCGTGCTCGAGCGGGCCCGCCGGCAACTCCAGCGCAGCGAGCGCGACGCCGAGCTGCGCCGCAAGGACCAGGAGCGGCTCATCGAAGTGGAGCTTCCGCTGCAGACGATTGACCACGAACGGGCCGTTCAGAACGCGGAGCGCGGCCTGGCCCAACTGGCGCGCGGGCGCGCGGCTGAGCAGATTGACCAGCGGGTCGGCGTGCTGGGCGCCGAAGCCGAAATCGTGCGACTGGAGAACGAGCGTGCCGATCTCATGGAGGAAATCGCCGAGGCGGCGCGGGCCCAGACTGAGCAGACTGCCGCGCCGAAATAGCGCTGTGTCGCCGCGGCTACGGTGCGCTATTGGCGCAGGAGTTCAGTAATGACCCGCCTCGCCTGCTGCTGGATCATGATTGTGGCGCTTGGCGCGCCGTGCGGCGCCGGCGAGCAAACGCGCCTGACGCCGGCCGACGTCACGCCGGATACCGTCCGCGCCGCCATCGAGCGCGGCACGGCTTTCGTGCTCAGCTCGCAGAACCCGGACGGCTCGTGGGGCGGGGCGGCTGATTCACTCACGACCTGGAGCGGTTGGACCTGGTCCAATCCCGAGAGCCACCGCGCCTGGCGCGTCGCGACTACCGGCCTGTGTTGCCTGGCGCTCCTGGAGGTCGAACCCAACGCGGAGCGCCTGGCGGCGGTCGACCGCGCGCTGGACTACCTGACCGCCAACGCCGCCGTCCGCCGTCCCAGCGAGTGGGACACCATGGACTGCTGGGCACACATTTACGGCCTCCAGGCCGTGGCCGCCGCCTATCGGCACCCACATTGCGCCGCCCCCGACCGGCAGGCCGCGCTGGCGGCAGCCGCCCACGAGCATCTGCGCCAACTGGCGCGCAGCGAGGCACTCAGTGGCGGGTGGGGCTACCTCGAGTTCACGGAACCGCGCACGGCCCAGCCCCAGTGGAGCACCAGCTTCACGACGGCGTCCGGCATCATCGCGCTAATCGAGGCTCGCGAAGCCGGCTTGGATGTCGACGCGCACATGCTGCGGCGGGCCGTCACGGCCGTTCGGCGTTGCTGGCTGCCGAACGGGGCTTACACGTACGCCGTCCGAGCCGTTCCGCACCCACGCACGATCGGCTCGATCAACCGCGTCCAGGGCTCCCTGGCGCGCATCCAGACGTGCAACCTGGCCCTGCTGATGGCCGGCGACGACGTGACGCCGGAGCGTCTGCAAACCGGCATCAGCCAGTTCTTCCGCGACCACCGCTTCCTCGACATTGCCACGGGCAAGCCGATTCCGCACGAGGCGTTCTACCAGAACTCCGGTTACTTCTACATGTACGGGCACTACTACGCCGCCCGCGTGATCGCCCTGCTGCCGCCGGACCTGCGTACCGCGTACTGGCCCCAACTCCAGTACGAGGTGATGAAGATGCAGATCGGCGACGGATCCATGTGGGATTACGACCATCACGCCTATGACAAGCCTTATGGGACCGCGTACGGCCTGATGGCCCTGGTGCGGTCGTTGCAGGACCACGCCGACCGCCCTTCCGCGTCGTCGGCCGCCGCCCAGCCCGCCGAGCCGGCACGCTGAAGTCGGCCAAGCCGCCACATATGAGAATCGTGCTTCGATTCGAGCCGACGATTCTCTAGAATGGATGTTCGGCGCCGGTGTCGCTCTCCGGAGGAACGGAAAGTCCGCGTCGCAACGTCCTATCATTCCGCGAGCCCGCATGCCGCAGGAGGATCCTGAATGAACCGCCGTACCTGGACAGTCGTCATGTTGTTGCTGGCCGTATGCTGCACCGTCAGCGCGTTGCCGGGGCGAGCCGCGGAGCCGGCGCTCACCCAGGAAGAACCCGTATCGCTGCCCAAGTACTTGACGCCCGCCGAGCGTCTGCTGCCGCCGCTGGCAATCCAGCGCGGCACGCCGCCGACCGGCACGGTCCGCTGTCCGGCCGAGTATGAGGCCTGCGCGGGGCTGTTCATCGCGTGGGAAGGCTACACCGACCTGCTCACTCAGATGACGGTTCTGATCACCAACAACGACCCCGAGGCCGTGGTCTTCATCGTGGTTGACACCACGTCGGAACAGACCAGCGTAACCAGCACGCTGAGCAGTGCCGGGGCGAATCTCAGCCAGGTCGAGTTCATCGTACGGGTCACTGATACCGTGTGGATTCGCGATTACGGCCCGCGCTTCATCCTGGAGGACGGGCAGCGCGCCATCGTGGACCATACGTACAACCGCCCGCGCCCCAATGACAACGCCCTGAACGACTACATCGCCACGCTGTGGGACATTCCCGAATACGACCTGCCCCTCACGCATGGCGGCGGGAACTTCCACCTCTTCTCCAACGGCGACGCCTTCATGACCTCCCTCATCCTGACGGAGAACCCCGGCCACACCGCGGAAAGCGTGAAGGCCCTGTACGCCGCCTACCAGGGCGTGGATCTCACCATCTACCCCGGCTTCCCAACCTCGTTCGACTCCACGCAGCACATCGACATGTGGATGCTCCCGGTCGGCGACGACCAGATCATCATCGGCCAGTATTCCGCCTCCGACGGCCAGCCGTACACCATCACTGAAAACGCCGTCGCCGACCTGACCGCCCGCGGCTACACCGTCTACCGCACGCCCGGCTGGCGCTCCGGCGGCACGCACTACACCTACACGAACGCCGTCATCCTGAACGACCAGGTCCTCATGTCCAAGTTCAACCACGCCAACGACTCCGTGGCACTTTCCGTCTTCCAGGCCGCCATGCCGGATAAGGTGATTCACCAGCTCGACTGCTCCAGCATCATCCAGGCGGCCGGCGCGCTGCACTGCATCGTCATGCATGTGCCGGCCGACCGCGCGCTCACGATCAGCCTGCCCGACGGCACCCCCGAGTTCCTCGCGCCCGGCCAGCCGACCGCCATCACGGTACAGATCAGTCCCGGCGCCGAGAGCTACGTGCCGGATAGCGGCACGCTGCACTACTGTTACGACGCCGAAGACTGGCTCACGGCGCCGCTGACCCCGCTGGGCAACGAGCTATACGAGGCGGTCCTGCCGCCGGCCGGCTGTGACGACACGCCCACCTTCTACTTCAGCGCTGCCGGCGACCAGGGCACCATCATCACCAATCCCACCGACGCCCCCGCCACCCTCTACACGGCCACCGTGGCCACGGTCACGGTCCACTTCGCCGACGACTTCGAGAGCGACCTGGGCTGGACCGTGGTCAGCGATCCCAGTCTGACCGGCGGCGAGTGGGAGCGCGGCGTGCCGGTTGACTGTAACCGCGGCGATCCGCCCACCGACTACGACGGCTCGGGGCAGTGCTACCTGACCGAGAACAATCCGTTGACCTGCAACTCCGACGTGGACTGGGGCCCCACGTACCTGACCTCGCCCGTGATCGACCTCAGCAGCGCCGCCGATCCGATCCTCAGCTACGCCCGCTGGTTCACCTGTGACGACGCCGGCAGCTACCCGGCCGACGAGGACTTCCTGGACGTCGAGGTTTCCACCGATGACGGCGCCACCTGGACGCTCATCGAGAGCGCCGCGCACGCCGACGGCTGGGTGCTGGCCGAGTTCCACCTCGCGGACTTCGTGACGCCCACGGCCCAGACGCGCATCCGCTTCACGGCCAACGACACGCCCAACAACTCGATCACCGAGGCGGCCGTTGATGCGCTGCGCATCTACGAACTGTCGTGCAGCCTGTTCGGACCCGGTGACATGAACTGCGACGGCCTCGTCAACGCCTTCGACATCGACCCGTTCGTATTGGCCCTGACTGATTCAGCCGCCTACGCCGCCCAGTACCCGGACTGCGACTACCTGAACGGCGACATCAACGGCGACGGTCTCGTAAACGCTTTCGACATCGATCCGTTCGTGCTGCTGCTCACAGGCAGATAGCCGCGACCTGCTGCGCCCCGGGAACGCTGCCGGCCGGCGGCGTTCCCGGACGGCAACAGGGAGCATGAAGTCTGGAAACGCGTCAGCGGTTTCAACGACCGTTGAGACATACCCCCCGCCGTCGTGCAAGCAGCAACAACTGGCCCGGGCCGCGCTCCGCCGACCGCCATTCCCCCCAAAGGCTTCAACCTCGCTCGAATCAACTACGCCGTCGCGATTCAGCCGCCCGACGACGCGGCGGAGCCCCCCGTCAGCAGTATCACAAACGGGTCGATGTCAAAGACGTTGACCAAACCGTCACCATTGATGTCGCCATTCATGACGTCGCACCAGGGAAAAGCCTCGGCATAGCTCACCGGATCCGTGAGCGCCAACACGAACGGGTCGATGTCAAAGACGTTCACCAGCCCGTCGCAGTTGAGATCGCCCACCTCGTAGTGCTCGCACTCGTCCGGAATGCCGTTGCCGTTAAGATCCAGGCTAAGGCCACTGGCGATATCGCAGTGGTCCGGCACGCCGTTGGGTTGACAATCCTCCGCCCAACCCAAGGCCAACTGGCACGCATCGGCGACCCCATCACCATCACAGTCGGCGTAGCAGTCGCTGTCAGCCCCCGCCCAAACGCCGGCGCAATCCGCCTCCGTCGCCTCCGTGCATCCACCGTCCATATCGCAACACGCCCCCAGCCCCACCAGATCCGCCAGATGCAGCCCGCCGTCAACCCATGTCACCTGCCCACCGTGGAAGCTCGGCGTGCGCCCCGCGCTGTTCAACTGCATGATCTCCCCACCCGTCCAGAGGAACAGCCGCGCGGAGAACGGACCGACCGGCGACCGCACCCACACAACCATGTCGTTCCACACCTTCGGGCTCTCGTCCGGAATGCCGTTGACCGCGTCGTCGTTCGTCACACGCGTGGTCACACCATCCTTCCAGTAATACAGTTCGGCACTGTCGAAGAGATAACCCGCGCCCTGACCGATCCAGGCGACCGCCCCGTCCCATACCGACGGGTAGGCGCCGAAGCTCGCCCCATCCCCCACAACGTGGGTCGTCGTGCCGTCGAAGTACTTCACCTGCTGCGTGCTCGGATCCTGATACGCGTAAGTAGCCACCCCGTCCTCACGGACATACAGCGTCGGCCGGCAACCCGACACCCCCAGCGAGAATGCCTGGTCCTCAGAAGCATCGTAGTACCACAGGGACGTGTGCGCGCGGCTCCACAGCAGGTCGCCGTTGCTGCCGACGGAGACATTCGCGTCCAGCGCCGGCGAGCTGCTGATATTCCACACCTCCTCCCCGTCCCACATGTAGATGTCGTTGCGCCCGCTCGTCGAGTTGTAGTTGCGCCAGGCCACAACCCCCTCCGCGTGCGAGGGATCGTAACTCGCCGTCGCAGGTCCGAAAACGTGCTGCGTGCCCTCACCATCGTAATACCAGATCGCCCCGCTCAGGCCGACCACGTACCCGATGGACCCCGACCAGACGCCCGACGCACTCCCGCTGCCGTCGATCAACTGCTGATTGGCCAGAATCCAGCCCGCCTGAGACCCCGCTGCCAGGCAAAACGCCGCTGCAATCACACCGAGCGCCCTGAACATGCCACTGCCCTTTCATTCATTCCCACCCGGCGGGCTCGCCCGACCTGCACGCCAGACCGCCAGCCGAGTTCCTGCGCACCTTCTCTCCCCGCGCCGAAGCCCTCGGCTTCAGCCTGCAAGACGACATCGACGGCTCCTGACAGTCCGCCGCAGCAGTATCGTCGGCCCCCCGGTGGCCGATGTTGAACGCCGAGAACGCCTCCGGTTACGACGCCCGCCGGGGCCGGCGAGAGCCACGCTACAGTCGCGCGGCGGACTGCTTACAAGCCGCTCCACTAACGATGCAAGTTTACCGCACCCGACGCCCGAGTTCAACCTTGGACCGATATGCCGCCGTCCCGGCGCGCGTCAATCAGTGAGGCCGCGCAACGCCCCCGCCGATCGGAAGTTCCCCGTAACCAACCATTATCGCCCCCCTGCATGCACCGCCGCCTTACAGCGCAAGAGAAGGCCGCGCCTCGACTGCGTGAGCCGAAGCGCGGCCTGTCGATCTCCTAGCGCCCAGCGCCGCAAACGCCCTTAGCGCTCACGGCCGGGGTGCAACGATGCCTAGCGCCGGCGAAAAGCCAGGCCGGCAAGTACCAGCAGAACCAGCGTGGCCGGCTCGGGAATAACGACGATCTCGCCGCCAAAGTACTGGACGGTCGCGAACTCGCCAATGCCCGTAAGCGCAAAGCCTTCCGTCAGATCATCCGGATAGTCATCGCCGAAGCTG
>CAZJYX010000017.1:0-84120 GCA_964550375.1 uncultured Planctomycetales bacterium
GGCCGCTCTGCGGATCGCGCGGCATGCGCACCTCGTGGTTGAAGGCCTCGACGAGGACCGTGTCCTCGCGGCCCCGCATCTCGCAGGAACCCATGATGGCGCCCTGATTCTCGCCTTCCAATGTCATGTGGGCTGGCAGTGGCATGTCTTGTTTCTCCTTGCCGTCAGTGATTTCTGGAATCCGATGCGGCCGGCCGTCCTACGGGCCACCCCGCACTGCATCGGGCTCGACTTCGAGTCGTTGCGCACCGAGTTGCTGCATTCGGCATGCCAGGGCCATGTCTGTCGCCGCTAGCGCGCCGCTCAATCGCTAACACGTTATTTTAGAAGATGTTATAGGCAATGTGCCTTGGCGTTGTTGCCGGGGCCCGCTTGGCAGTGCCATTTGCGATGGGCGCGCCCTGCGAACAGCCGGGCTCCCAGCAGCGCCAAACCGTTCCCACGCTTCTCCGGCCGTTTCGCCGCAGGAGCCGGCATTACTCCTTGTCCAACTTGCCCACCAGCGACAGCGTGAAGTTGGCACCCTCGAACTTCAAGTGCGGCATGACCTGCATGTCGACCTTGTAGAAGCCGACCTCGCCCGGCACTTCCGACACCTCGATGTTGAACTTGCGGATGGGGCGCCGATCGGCGACCTCGGCGGTCGGGTTGTCCATGTCGGCCGCGTACTGCCGCATCCAGTCGCTCAACTCGGTCTGCATCTTGGTGGGTGATTGCCAGGTCTGGAGGTTATCGCGCTGGATCACCTTCAGATAGTGGGCCAGCCGCGAAATCATCATCATGTAGGGCAGGCGCGTGCCGAGCTTGTAATTGGTTTGGTCGCGCTGGCCTTCCTTCGTGTCCGGGTAGGTCTTGGGCTTCTGCACGGAGTTGGCGCTGAAGAAGCAGGCCTTGTCGGTGTTCTTGTACATGGTCAGGCCGATGAAGCCGGACTCGGCCAACTCGAACTCGCGGCGATCCGAAATGAGCACTTCGGTGGGGATCTTGGTCTCGATGCCCTCGAGCGTCTTGTACTGGTGCAGAATCAGGTTCTGGACCATGCCGCCGGCCTGCGGGCCGGTGCAGTTCATCGTCCAGCGGCTACGGGCGAAGCTGTCGCTCAGGCGCGTGGCGAAGGCGAACGACGCGTTGCCCCACAGGTACTTGCGGTGGTCGTCGGTGACCTGCTCAGAGTAGTTGAAGGCCTTGACCGGATTGGCGTCCGGGTCGTACGGATGCCGCAGCAGGAAACGCGGCATCGTCAGGGCGAAGTAGCGGCTGTCCGGCGTGTCGCGGAATGAGTTCCACTTGGTGTATTGGGGCCCCTCGAAAATGCTCTGGAGATCCTTGAGCTTGGGTAGTTCGCGGAAATCGTCAACGCCGAACATCTCGGGACCGGCCGCCGCCACGAACGGGCAGTGCGCCATGGCGGCGACGGCGGAGACTTTCTGCATCAGGGCGATATCGCGCGGGCCGGGGCCGAACTCGTAGTTGGCGATCATGGCGCCGATGGGCTCGCCACCGGCGGTGCCGAACTCAGCAGTGTATATGTGCTGATATAGACCGGACTTGGGGATTTCCGGCGAGTTCTCGAAGTCCTCCAACAACTCATCCTTGGAGACGTTGAGGATGTGGATCTTCATGTTCTCGCGGAAGTCAGTCTGGTCGACGACGAACTTGAGCCCGCGCCAGGCCGACTCGAGCTTCTGCACATCGGGATGATGCAGGATCTCATCGATCTGCAAGCTGAGCCGGTGGTCGATCTCGGCCACGTAGCTGTCAATCAGGGCCTTGTCGATCTTCACTTCCGGCGTGGCAACTACGCGGCGGAGGAACTCCTCCACGGCGCGGCGGTACATGCGTTTGGTTTCGTCGTCGCGCGCGGCGCGGGTGGCGACTACGCATTCGTCGAGGACAGCGGACAGGTCTGCGGGCAGCTCATGTTCGGCCGGTGCTCGAGCGGCATCTGGCGCGTCAGCCATTGGTTATCTCCGATTTCAGGCCGTGCCCAACACGGCGTTACAGGGTACAAGGATCCACGAGCGACGGGTAACGGCGTGCGCCCGGTTTACTCCCCAGCGCCGCCGCCCCCTTCTGACTGCATCTCCTTGAAGACGTCGAGCAGCTTCTGACGGGTTTCCTCGTCCTTGACGATCTTCTCGATCTTCTGGCGGAACTCGCGGACGTTGGCAAAGGGCGCCTTCAGCGCGCTGAGCGCTTCGCGCGTCTCCAGCAGTTGCCGCAACTCCGGCACCTGCCGGGCGACCTGCTCGGGCTCGAAGTCCTTGAGCGTGCCGAATTGCAGCCGGGCGGCCAGCTCATCGCCTTCCGCGCCGGTCAGCTTGTTGGGGACATTCACGCTGACGTTCAACTCATGGCTCTTCATAACGTCATTGAAGTTGTCCTTGTCAACGGCGATCGGCTTGCGCTCTTCGAGCGGGGTGTCGTCCGGCCGCAGCGTGAAGTCTCCCAGCATCGCCATGCGGAACGGGAGTTCCTTCTGCTCTTTTGTGTTCGTGGCCGGGCGATATGTGATGTTAATCCGCTCCCTGGGGGCTTTCGACTGGTCTGCCATGGCTTTCCCTCGTGTGCCAGAGTACTTGACGCTCGTCCGCTCGTGCGCCGAAACGCCCGCCGGTTTACCGAACAACTAGAATCGTATCCTCTGCCTGCGCGCCGTCAAGGAGCCGTTTTCTTCACGTCAGTTGCCTGGGGGCAGCCGCCCGGACGCAGCGCGCAGACGCAATCGAACAAACGCCCGCCGATCTGACCGGCCACTTGCGCGTCCTTGAGGCTGGCGGTATGGAGGCTGTCGCAGCGCAGCCGGACGGAGAAGTTGCTCTCGATCCCGCGGCCCATGCCATGCAGGATGATCAGGTCGGCGTCTGCGGCGGCCGCCGTGCAGCGCGCGTCCAGCCTGGTCAGGTCCAGCAGCGGCAGGTCGCTGCCGGTGGCGACCACGGCCAGCCGACCGCCGGCAAGCGCCTCCCCCAGGTCGGGGACCGCCGCCCCCGCTTGCGGCAACAGCGCAACCAGCTCGCTCGCGGTGATGTCGTTGAGGGCCGGACCGCTGTTGGCGGCCAGGGTGACCCGGGCGCCGGCCCGCAGCATCCAGCGCACCAGGGGGATGCAGCCTAACCAGATGTCACTGCCGGCGTTATCGACGAACCAGAACACGTGCCGATAGGGCGCGTCGCGCCAGCGAGCCTGCCAGGGTTCGAGGTCATCCATGAGCCAGGGCCGCGCCGGCTGCCGCGCCCGCGCTTCCCGAAAGCCCGCCAGGCCGGCCTGATACTGGGCAATCGTTGCCGGCGAGCCCAGGTCGAAGATGTTGCCCGCCATCAGGCCGACGGTCAGGGCCTCCAGTTGTGCATTCGCCGGGAGCGCTTCCAGCTCCGCCAGAACGCCCGGCAGCAGCGCCAGGGCGGCCTCGTTCTCGCGCTGCTTGACGCCCAGGAATGGGTCGGGGAACCCGTGCCGTGTCAGCAGATCACGCCGCAGGGCCGTGAGGCGCAGCACGTCGGCGGGTGCGAAACGCTCCGGATCGGCCTCGAACGACTGCATGGTTGCCACGTAGTCCCGGCGGAAGGCGGCGACCTGGCGGCCGTTGGTCCGGGGGTATTCCTGGACAATCAGGTCGGTGAGCAGGTCGAGATGTGTAATGAACAGGCCCACCCAGTAGGCGCGTCCGCTGGGGTCGGCGGCCAGGTCCCACTCGCACGGACGGTAGGTCGCGGGGTGCAGCAACTGCGGCAACGTCGTCGCGGGCGGTACTGTCATTGGGACGGTCCTGGCATACAATCGCGGATCATGGCCTCCAACAGCGAATACGACAACGCGACGAAATGGCTGGAAGACTGTCGGCGGCCGCTGCTGTTGACGCATCGCGGGCCGGACGGCGACGCCCTCGGGGGGTTGGCGGCTCTGGCCGGGGCGCTGCGGCAACGCGGTCAGTCGCCGCAAGTGGCGCTGTATGAGCCGTTGCCGCGCCGGTACGAGCTACTGGCGGATGCGGCTGACTGGCAGATGTGGGAGTCGTCGCGGGCAGCCCTGGAAGCGTCATGCGATGCGGTAGTAGTGCTGGACACGTGCGCGTACACGCAACTTGAGCCGGTGGCGGATTTTCTGCCGCAGGCGCCGCGAACGCTGGTGCTGGACCATCACGCGACGCGCGATGCGGTCGGCACGCGGCCGGGGGACCTGCGGCTGATTGACGAGGAGGCCGCGGCGGTCTGCGTGCTGATTGCGGAGTGGGCCTGGCGGGCCGGCGTGCGGCTTGATGGGCCGCTGGCGACGCCGCTGCTGGTGGGGATCGGGACGGATTGCGGCTGGTTTCGCTTCGCGAATACGGACGCGCGGACGCTGCAAGTGGCGGCGAAACTCGTGGCCGCGGGGGCGCAGCCGGACGGTATCTACGCCAGCATTTACGAGCGGGATACTCCGGAACGGCTGCGGCTGGCCGGTCGCGTGTTGGACTCGCTTGAGCTGCACGCCGGCGGCCGGCTGGCAGTGATGTATCTGCGGCTGGCGGATTTTGCGGCCCTTGGGATGGACGCGACGGATACGGAAGATCTGGTGAATGAGGCGCGGCGGCTGGGGTCGGCGGAAGCGGCGATTCTGTTCACGGAGCAGCCCGACAACATCCGCATCAACTTCCGCAGCAAGGGTGCGCTGGACGTGTCGGCCCTGGCCCGGCAGTTCGGCGGCGGCGGGCACACCCGCGCTTCCGGTGCCCGGGTTCGAGCGGAGTGGGACGAGTGCGTGCGGGCGGTAGTGACGGCGGCCTGTGCCGCGCTGGGTGCCTGACGGTCGGTCGGCTGGTTAGTGGCAGGGGCGCGGGTATAATGACGGCCGCATACGCACGGATGGTCAGTTCGCACGCATGGAGGCGTTGTTCAACTCGTGGATGCCGGACCGAAAACCGCCCGCTCATCCCGCCAGAAGGCCGGCTCGCGCTGGAAGTGCACGCCCGCGTTTGAGGCGGCGCTGCAGGCCTTCCGGATATACCAAAGCGTCGAGTTGGGCTTGTCGCCGAACACACTGCTGGCCTACCGGCGCGACTTGCGGCGGCTGGGGGATTACCTGCGGCGTAAGGGTATCGACGACTGGGATGCCATTACGCCGGAAGTCTGGCAGCCATACTTGCTGGAGCTGCTGGAGGAGCGTTACCGCGAGACTACGCTGGCGCGGCACGTGGTGGCGATCCGCATGTGGCTGCGCTGGCTGCACACCACGAAGCAGATCAGCACGGACCGCACGGCGCTGCTCGAATCGCCCAAGTGCTGGCAGCGCTTGCCGAAGACGCTGAACCTCGATCGGACGGTGGAGCTGGTGGAATCGCCCGATCTGACGCAGCACCTGGGTTTGCGGGATCGGGCGATTCTGGAGCTGTTCTACGCTTGTGGGCTGCGCGTGAGCGAGCTGTGCGGGCTGGACGATCGTGATGTGGACTTGAAGGTCGGCTACGTGCGCTGCATGGGCAAGGGTCGGCGGGAGCGGGTCGTTCCGATCGGGCGGGCCGCGCGGGATGCCGTGGAGGTCTATCGCGAGCAGTCGCGGCCGTTGTTGCTCGAACGGGGCCTGGAGCGCGGGCGTTACAAGACGCCGCTGGGACGTAGCGCCGCAGCCGGTCTGCCGTTGTTTCTGAGCCGAACGGGCGGGCGCATGGAGCGGACGGCCGTTTGGCGGCTGGTGCGACGCGAGGCGGTGCGGCGGGGGATTCCGGGGCAGGTAAGTCCGCACACGTTGCGACACAGCTTCGCGACGCATCTATTGGAGGGTGGCGCGGATTTGCGGGTCGTGCAGGAGCTGCTGGGGCACGCCAGCGTAAGCACGACGGAAATCTACACGCATGTGCAGACGCGACGGCTTAAAGAGGTACACGCGCGGTGCCACCCGCATGGGGCGGACCGCGTTGCGGAGCGTAAGTCCAGGGCATTGCGGGGTTAAGGTTCGTGCCGGCGGTGGCTTACCGGTTTTGAGGCCGCAACCGCGTCCTGCCGTAATGGTACCAGTGGAAGGTCGTCGTCGTCGCCGTTGTGGGTGGCAAGACATACGGGGTGAGGATAGGATGGCTCGGGTGCAGAGTCCCGGGCGGATCGGGAGTATCGAATGCGAACGAATCGTAAGTGGGTTTCTTCGTGGCGGCTGGCGGCATTGCTGCTATGCGGCCTGGCCTTGCTGGTCGGCTGCGACACAACGACCCGGACGGCGGTCGAAGACGGCGTCATCAACGCGTCGTCGGCGTTCCTCGGCGCGCTGCTCCAGGCGGTGCTACAGCTCGCCACGGAAAGCAGCACGACGGCGACGATACTGCAGGCCCTGTAGCGTCAGGTCGACCGCCTGTTGTCAGTCCTGCTCGGCCGGGCCATGCCAGTCGGAGTCCAGGCGGCGGTAGCTGACGCGCCGACGCAGGTTCCAGCCCATGCCGATCAGGGCCAGTCCGGCGGCGACGAAGACGCCGGCCACGAAGTATGCCAGGAGTTCGGGGTGCTTGAAGATCAGCAGACCGACAAGGACCAGGGCCGCGCCGGCGACCACGGGGGTGAGCCAGAAGGTGCTGAAGGTGGGCGGGGCTTGGTGCATGTTCAAATCCCAAGGTGCCGAGACGGACGGTGTCGCCGGCAGTGTGACGATTCCGTCGGCATGATACTCGATTCGCCACGCAGGTGGCGACTCATGCGGGGGTAGGGTTGGCGATGGCTGAGCCACTGTTGGAGCTGGAGGATGTGCGCGTGCTCTACGGCCGACTGGTGGCCGTGGACGGGGTCTCCTTCGCGCTGCGCGGCGGCGAGCTACTGGGGATGATAGGACCGAACGGGGCGGGTAAGACCACGACGCTACGGGCGGCGGCGGGGTTGCAGCCGATCAGCACGGGGCGAGTGCGCGTCATGGGGCGGGACGTGTTCAGCAGCCCGGTCGAGGCCGGGCATCACCTGGGATTCACGCCCGATACGCCGGCGCTGTACGACACGCTGACCGTCGAAGACTTCCTCGAATTCGTCGCGCGCTGTTACGGTCTACCGCGGTCGTTGGCGGCGGAGCGCCGGGATCACTGGCTCAGCGAGTTATGGCTGGCGGACAAGCGGAAGGCCAAGATCGGGACGCTGTCACGCGGCATGAAGCAGCGCCTGGCGGTGGCGCGCACGCTGCTGCCCGATCCGCACGTGGTCCTCCTCGATGAGCCTGCGGCGGGGCTGGACCCGGCGGGGCGGGCCCAATTCCGGCGTCTGCTGGCCGGTTTGCGCGACCAGGGCAAGGCCCTGATAGTGTCCTCACATATTCTCGCTGACTTGGCGGAGTACTGCACGCACATCGCGATTATCGGACACGGCCGGCTCTTGAGTTGGGGCACGGTGGCGGAGGTGGCCGGCGCGACGACGGCCGAACTGTGCCGCTATCAGGTCGTGCTGGCACAGCGGGTAGGCGATGCGGCCACGCGGCTGGCGAGTATCGAGGGTGTGGTGGCGGTCGAGGTAGACGGCGACACTCTGAAGTTGGAGTGTGGGGCAGATCGGCTCAGTGCGGCCCGGCTGCTTGAGCGGCTCATCCGGGCCGGGTTGCCGGTGGCGGAGTTTCGGCCGCTACGGCCGGATCTCGAGGAGGCGTATCTGCGCAGCGGGATCGGCCAGGTGGATTGAGGCGATGAGCGTTAACCCGTTGATTTGGGCGAACTACAAGCTCACCGGTGGCCGGCGCAGCCACGTGCTGACCGTGGTCGTCTACGCCGGCCTGATCGCGGTGGCGGTCGGGCTCAGCTATCAGGCGGTTAAGCCGGCCGAATATCGCTGGGTAACTTCGGTCTGGCTGGGGCTGGTCACGGCGGCGCAGGCGCTGTTGGCCTTCCTGCTTGTGCCGATGGCGATCCGCCGGGCGGTGATGCGCGACTTTCAGAGCGGCATGATCGAGTCGCATCGGCTCGCGCCAATCAGCAACGGCCGGATCGTGTTGGGCTACCTGGCTGGTCCGCCGCTGCAGGCCGCGTGGCTGCTGGTTGTGGGCCTGGCGGCGGGGACGTGCCTGGTGACGGCGCTGTCTGTGGGGGGGTCGTGGCGGGAGCCAATCGCCTGGTGGGCGTTTCATGGCTACTTGCTGGTCGTGACGTTGCTGGTCGCGGCGCTCGTGCTGCTGACGGCCTTGGCGACGGGCGGCAAGGCGAGTTTCCTGGCGATTGCCTTTGTGTCCGCTATTTTCGGCGGCTGGCTGGCGGTGGTGTTCGTGCCGGGCTTGGCGCTCTTGAGCGGGGTAACGCTGGTGGCGGCGCTGCCGGAGCCGGTGGTCCGCGGCGCGACGTTCCTGGCGCCGGAAGAAGCGGCGGCGGTGCTGGCGGGCATTCTGGGACAGCTTGCGCTGGCCGTGCTCTTCATCAAGGCGGCCTGTCGCAAGGTGCGGGCCCCGCACCGACCGATGTTCGACCTGCCGCTGGGGCTGGTGCTGTTGGTGGTGTGGGCGGGCGCGCTGATCGTCGGCGTCGCCCTTCCGGGCGCGTTCGAGTGGATCTACGAGGATTGGGGCGACATCGGCATCGCGCAGTTGGTGGCCTCGACGGCGGCGTTCATGGTCGTCGCCCTGTTTCCGCTGCTCGCGGCGGTCAGCGAGCGCGTGCGCCGCGATCGCGCCCGGATCCTCAGCGGCGCTGAGTTGCGCGGCGGGTGTGCCTTGACCGTGCTGATGCCCTGCCTGCTGGGCGCGGCAACGGTAGCGACGTTGCTGCTGATGGCGAGCTTCGCGTCACACACGCGCATTCCGGGTTTGGTCTGGGTGCAGCGCGCTTGGCTGCCGGAGTGGCCGGAACTGGCGCGCTTGGTGGCGCTGCTGGTGGCGTGTGGGCTGGCGTTCTGGATCAACTTCAACATCTTCTACCAATTCGTGGCGCGCGGAGCGAAGGTTCTGTTGGTGGCGGTTTTGTCGCTGGTGTTGCTGCAAGCACTGCCGCTGATTATTGACGGAGTCGTGCTAACCGTGTTGGAGGAGCTGAACCGGGCGCCGAACTACGTCGACCTGTACACGGCCGGCTTCTCGCCGATCGGCACGGTGCTCTTGTGCGTGAGTGCGGGTGGCAACCCGTGGCCCGGCCTGGCGGGGCAGGTGGTCCTGGGGGGGCTGGCCTGGCTGGTCGGCGGCCGCGCGCGCCGGCAGCTTGTGGCGGCGCGGGGTGGTTGAAGCACTCGCAGCGGGTCTAGCGGTTGCTCTTGGCTACCAAGTGCTTCTGGATAGTGTCGAGCATGGCTTCGCCACGCAGGCTGGGGCCGGTCGCCAGCAGTTGGCCGGTGTCGCCGTCGATGAGAAAGGCGGTCGGTACGCCCAACACGCGGTAAGCGCCGGCGATCTGCGCCGCGCCGGCGTAGATCTGCGGCCAGGTAATGCCATTCTCGCGAACGAACTGCTGGACGTACGCGGCCGGCACGCCCTGGCTCTGGTCGAGCGTCACGCCGAGGATCGCGAGCCCCTGCGCGCCGAATCTGTCGCGCGCGGCGCGCTGGATGGGGATCTCCACGCGACACGGCAGGCACCACGTGGCCCAGAAGTCGAGCAGCACCAGTTTGCCCCGATAGTCGTCGGGGAAGTTGATGGTGTCGCCGGCCAGTGATTGGGCCTGGATGGTGGGGACGACCAGTCCGGGCAGGTGCGCGCCGGGCGCCGGCGGGCCGGCGCCCGCGCTGCCGCCGCGTTGTGGGAGCCACGCGTCGCGTGTCTCGGCCAGCACGAACAGCACTATCACAACGAGTAGCAGGGCAGGCAGGATCAGGCGTTTCATGGACTTCTGGGGCATGATTGTCACCGTTCCGTGGGGCGCCAGGCGCTGCTCCGGCCGCTAGAATCTGCGGGTGCCGCCGCTTCGGCCCCTCGTAGTTGCCGGGCGGACGGCGACCGCTGAGCGGAGCAATGGCGACGGCAAGCCACACGATTTCTGATCCGGCTCTGGAGCCGATCCGGGCCAAGGTCCTGGCCGGCGAGCGGCTCGACGCCCGGGACGGCCTGATTCTATTCGACACGCGCGATCTGTTCACGTTGGGGGAACTGGCCAACCTGGTGCGCGAGCGGCGGCACGGGCGGCGCGCGTACTACAACATCAATCGCCATATTAACTACACGAACTACTGCGTTCTGCGCTGCAAGTTCTGTTCGTTTTATCGGCCTTTTGCCGCGCACGGGCCGGCGCCGGCGGATGGATATGTGTACGAGGTGGACGAGATTGCGGGGTTGGCGGCGGACGCGGCTGAGCGCGGCGCAACGGAGGTACACATCGTCGGCGGGCTACATCCGACCTTGCCGTTCTCCTATTACACGGACATGTGCCGGGCGATTCGGGCACGCTGCCCGGAGCTGCACATCAAGGCCTTTACGGCGGTGGAGATCGTGCACTTCGGGCGGATCGCGCGGCCGCGGATGAGCATCGCCGAGGTGCTGACAGAGCTGCGGGCGGCGGGGCTGGACAGCCTGCCGGGCGGCGGGGCGGAGATCTTCGACGAGCGCGTGCATGCCGAGGCGTTCAAGCAGAAGATCGGCGAACAGGACTGGTTCGATGTGCACCGCGTGGCGCACGAGCTGGGGATTCCCTCGAACGCAACGATGCTGTACGGCCACGTCGAGTCGGTGGAGCAGCGGGTGCAGCATCTGCTGAAGCTGCGCGAGCATCAGGATCGGTCGCTGGCGGCGGGGCGGGCGGCGTTTCAGTGCTGTGTACCGCTGGCGTTTGTCCCGGAGGGCAGCACGCTGGCGCATTTGCCGGGGCCCAGCGGGCTGGATGACCTGCGGACGCTGGCCGCAACGCGGCTGCTGCTCGACAACTTCCCGCATGTGAAGGCGTTCTGGATCATGCAGTCGGCCAAGCTGGCCCAGGTCGCTCTGAACTGGGGCGTGGACGACTTCGACGGCACGGTGGTGTGGTATGACATCACGAAGCGTGGCGGACGCGGGACGAACCGGCAGGAACTGACGGTTGAGCAGATTCGCCGGCTGATCCGCGAGGCCGGCTGCGAGCCGGTGGAGCGTGACACGCTGTATAGGCCGGTGCGGCGCGGCGGCGTGGGGGCCTGAAAGGCTGGTGCGCGGCGCACTTTGGCGACAAGCCCGGCCCGCGCGCTTTGCCGTGCCGGCCGCGTACCTTAGACTGATGGCATGGCTGAGGATGCGATCAAGAGGGCGGCAGGACTGCTGGCGAAAGCGCGATCCGTGTGTGTCTCGACCGGGGCGGGAATGTCCACGGAATCGGGGATCGACACGTTCCGCGACGATGACACGGGTCTATGGACGAAGTTCGACGCCCAGGAGCTGGCGACGCCGGCGGGGTTTCGCCGCGATCCAGTGAAGGTGTGGGCCTGGTATCGCTGGCGGCGGGAGCAGTTGCGCTCGGTCGAGCCGCACGATGGGCACCGCGTGCTGGCGGCATGGGAGAAGCGCATCGCCGACTTCGTGGTGGTGACGCAGAACATCGACGGGCTGCACCATCGGGCGGGCTCAAAGAATGTGGTCGAACTGCACGGCCGGCTGGACGTGGCGCGCTGCACCTACTGCGATTACCAGGCTCAGGGGCTTGATGATCTGGGGGAGGATCCCGCCTGCCCGATCTGCATGAAGCGGCTACGGCCGGGGGTGGTCTGGTTCGGCGAGCCGCTGCCGGGAGAGGCCATCGAGGCGGCCTTCACCGCGGCCCAGCGCTGCGAGGTGTTCGTGGTCATCGGCACCAGCGGGGTGGTTCAGCCGGCGGCGTCGCTGGCCCACGCGGCCAAGGCGCTGGGGGCTACGGTGGTCGAAATCAATCCGAACGTGACAGAGCTGAGCTGTCTGGCGGACGTGGCGGTTCGCAGCGGGTGTCGGGCAGCGCTGACGGCCATCGAAGCGGCCTGGCTGGGGCTTGGCCGGTAACTACTTTGGTGGGGGCTCGCCACATTCCCTTACGGTTGCCGTGCGCGGTCCTATCATGATCGGACCCAGCCGTGCGCCGGACCTTCAAGGTCCGGCAGAGCATGGCTGAACGCCGTTTCCGGGGGGTGCTAAACCGGTAGCGGGCGTGGCACGATACGACGGGTAAGGCTGTGGGTCTCCGCTCTTTCGAGCGGACAGCCTGGCTTGAGGGTCCGAGTTACGGCGAGCTCGGGCTCTCTCTTTTTGCGCCCGGTTCCTCGTGGGCGGCCTGTTCGGTCACGGTCTTCTCACTGGCCGCCAGACGCTGCTTCCTGGTGGGCAGCTTGTTGAGCTTCTCCTTGAGCACGGTGAACTTGTTGTCGATGGTCTTGGTCCGTTGGGCCAGAACTTGCTCAGCCTGTGCGCGGTTCCGCTCCGAATCGGCGGACTTCATCAGTTGCTCGGCGCGGGCGAACCGGTCGGCGTTGCGGCGGAGGTACGTGTCGCGGGACTCGGCCTGGACGCGCAACGTCGTGTAGGCCCGGGACTGCTGCTCGGGTGATAGTTCGTAGCGACGAATGAAGTCCTCGACATAGCGCGTCCATTCGTCCTGGCTCTGGCGGGCGGCCGCGGCGGTCTCCTTGGGGGCAGCCTGGCCGTCAGCCGCCTCGCCGACCCCGTGCCCGGCGGGATGCACTTCGTTGCGAACCTCGGCGACCGTGTGGGTCAGTTCGGTCTGCCGCTCCTGCTCCGCCTTGGCGAACTGCGGGCTGCGGTGCCAGTCGGCGCGCGGGTCGAAGGCGCCCTCCGCCCAGCCGGCCAGCCGCCGGCTGGTGAAGTCGGTCACGACGCGCGTGGCGGCCAATTCGGCGTCCATGATAATCTGCTGGTCTTCGGTCAGGTGCGGGCGCAGCTCGTCGCCGAATGACTCAACCTGCTCCGAGAAATCATCCAAGAGCGGCAAGGCACGCTGGGCCCACTGGGCCACCCACTCGGTGGTGGGCGGCCGGTCGTCCAGCCAGGCCTCCCAGAACTCCATGCCGACCTCGTTCATTCGGACCATGTTCTCCTGGGCCCAGGGCACGAAGCGCTCCTTCAGCAACTCGCGGGCCGTGAAAAGCTGGTCCTCGTCCAGCGCAAACGAGCGCGTCATCTGACGCTCAGTGAAGCGGTCGATGACCAGCTCCAGCATGCGCTCGCTGGGGTAGAAGCCCGGCGGGGGCACCTCGCGGCGCGCGTCCCGTTCCCGGTCGCGCTCATCGTTGTAGTAGCGGTCTTGTGCCGTGGCCCGCGTCAGCAGCAGGCCTGCCAGGCAGATCAGGGCTGGTGCCAGAGCGTTCCTCATCGTGCGTGTTCTCCGAGTAGTGCGTGGCCGGTCGGCCGGCGCGGGGGCACCGGTGCGTGGCCAGGCGAGCTAGGGGTTCTCAGAAGCTGATGCCTCGTTCTCACTTGACTGCGCGGCCGGCGGCTTGGTCTGACCGTCTCGGGGCGCTGCGACCCGGGCGGCCTCGGCGGCGGCCAGGCGTTGTTTCCGTGTAGGCAGTCGATCGAGCCGCTCAACAAGCTGGGTGAACATGCGGTCCAGGGGACGCTGCAGTTGGTCAACCGTCGCGCTGGCCCGGCTGCGCTCCTCGTCGGTCTTGGCGGTCTGGAGAGCCTGCCGGGCGGCGGCGAGCTGGTCGCCCTGCCGGCGCAGGTAACGATCGCGCTGTTCCTGCTGAGACCGAAGAACCTTGTAGGCCTTGGCCTGCTGCTCAGCGGTAAGCTGGTAGCGAACGATGAAGCCCTCAACATACTTGGTCCACTCGTCCTGGCCGGCGTCGGCCGCGGTGGTGGAGGCGTCCGGCTGAGAAGGCTGGTCGTCCGTTTCGGCGGGCGTCTCGCCACGGGCCTCCGCTTCGGCGCGCTGAATGGCCTCCTGCATTTCCCGCTCACGTTGCCGCTCAGCGGCACCATGCCCCGGGCTGCCCGGCCACTCCGTCTCGGGATCGAAACCGCCCTCAGACCAGACGCCTAGGCGCTGCACCACGAAGCCCGTGCCGGTGCGAAAACCGGCCATGTGGCTATCAAGCATCACCCGCTGGTCGTCGGTGAAATACGTGCCCATCTCCTCCGTGACACCCTCGACCAGGTCAGCAAACTCATCGAAAAGCGGCAGCGCGCGGCCGGCCCAGCCGGCAACCTCCGCGGGCGCGGGCGGCTCGCCGGCCAGCAGCGCCTCGAAGTACTCGTTCGTGAGCTGCATGATCTCGCCGCGATGGTCGTTGAGCCAGCCCGGGAAGCGCTCCTTCCAGAGCTCACGCGTGTTGTAGAGCTGGTCCTCGTCCAAGTCGTACGTCACGGCCAGGTCTTCCGTCAGGCGGTCGATGAAGCGCTCCATCATGAGCGGCGTGGGCCAGAAGCCCGCGGCGGGAATCTGCTGCTGCTCGTCCTGACGCGGCGTACGCTGGGCAAACGCGGGGCCGGCCAGGGCGACCATGCCCAGCAGCGTCAGGATTCGGCCGGCCTTCATCATGCCCATTCTCCGCTTGGTGGCCCGCAGCCAACAGTCCGCCACGCGAGCGGACACCTTCTCTGCGGCGGAATGCCTAAGGATACCACCGGTCGCGTGGGACCGCGATACCCGCGGCCGAACCAGGCGCGCACGCCTGGCGCCGAGTGTGCTTCGAGGATTGTACCGGGGGGCGTACCGGGCAGGTGCGGCGGGCGGCGGGTTCTTACATTGTTTGACAACGGCGGGAGTGTCCGTCGGGAGCGTTTTCGGGAATGCCTATGGAAATCGTGGCACACGGCCGCACAATACTCGGCATGACGCGTGTGATTCCTATCCGGGTGCTCGTTATAGACGACGATGAGACGGTATGCCGTCGACTCGCCGGCTGGCTGACCGAGGCGCATTACGATGTGCTAACGTTCACGGATCCGGCGGCCGGCCTGGCGCGGGCCGCGCAAGTCTCGTTCCAACTTGCAATCGTCGATCTGCGCTTGCCGGATACGAACGGGGTTGAGTTGATAGGCGCGCTGCGTGGGGCGCACCCGCGGCTGCGCATCATTGCGGTAAGTGCATTTCCGGACGTTGGGCAGGTCATCGCAGCCGTGCGGGCGGGTGCCACCGATGTGCTGGAGAAGCCGCTGCAGCCGGCCGGCTTCCTGGCCGCGATCGAGCGGCAGTTGGCTGAAAGCGGCGTAATGGTGCGGACGGAGTCCGAGTACAACCGGCGGCTGGGGGCGCGGGTCCGGGCAGCACGCACGGCCGCGGCCCTCACACTGAGTGAACTGGCCCACGGCTGCGGCTTGTCCCCGGCGCAGGTTTCGCACATCGAGCTTGGGCGGACGGCGACGTCCACCTGGACGCTGGCCCGCATTTGCAGCGTGCTGAAGACCTCGCCCGGATCGTTGCTGGACCAGCTCTGACAACAGTCGGCACGGGAGGCGCTGTGAACGCCAGGACCCTGCTTGCGGTTCCGATCACGCGGTGCGACTTGCCGGTGGGCGCGCAGGTGCGCGCCGCGCTGGCGGCTGGGGCGGACTTGATCGAACTGCGGGTCGACTGCCTGGATGACATCGGCCAGGTGGCCAAGCTGCTGGAGCAGCCGCACGAAGTGCCGTTCATCCTGACGATCCGGTCGGCGGCGGAGGGCGGCGGCTGGGACGGGGACGAATCCGAACGGGTGGCGCTCTTCGAGTCGCTGGGCTTGAAGCTGCCGGGCTACGTTGACGTCGAGTACTCGGCATGGGCCCGTTCGGCCAACCTGCGGCAGAAGCTGGGTCTGGTGAGTTCGCCGGGGGCAGATGGCGGCCGGCCGCGCAACCGGCTGATACTGTCGTATCACGATTGGCGCGCTACGCCGGACGACCTCGATACGGTCGTACGGCCGTTGCTCGATTCGCCGGCTGATGTGGCGAAGGTCGTCTTCACGGCCCACAGCGCAACGGACGCGTGGCGGGTGTTGGGGTTGTTGCGGCGGCGGGGCGGATCGCGGCCCTTGATCGCCATGGCGATGGGCGCGGCCGGGCTGTTGACGCGCGTGTTGGCGCCGAAGTTCGGGGGCTTTCTCACGTTTGCGGCGCTGGATGCGGAGAGTGCCGTGGCGCCGGGACAGCCGACGCTCGCCGAGTTGCTGGAGGTGTATCGCTGGCGCGCGATTGGGCCGGATACGCCGGTGTACGGCGTGGTGGGCTGGCCGGTGGGGCAGTCCAAGGGTCCCCGGGTTCACAACGCGGCGCTGGCGGCGGCTGACATGGCGGGCGTTTACTTGCCGATGCCGGTGCCGCCGGACTACGCCGGCTTCGCGGAGTTCATGACGCTGCTCACGGCCCAGCCCGAGTTGGGCGTGCAGGGCTTGAGCGTGACGATGCCGCACAAGGAGCACGCGCTGCGCTGGCTGGAGCAGGAGGCGCAGACGGTCAGCGCGGGTGCTCGACGGGTCGGGGCGGTGAACACGCTGATCAGGACCGGCGCGGCCAGTTGGTCGGGCGGGAACACCGATACGGTCGGCTTGCTGGCGGCGTTGCGGACGGTGCCGGGCGTGCTCGATGACCCCGGCCGTCGGCCGCAGGTGGTGGTGCTGGGAGCCGGCGGCGTGGCGCGGGCGGCGGTGGCAGCGCTGTGTGACGCCGGCTGCCGCGTGACGGTATTCAACCGGACGGAGGCGCGGGCGGCGGAGCTGGCGCAGGCGTTCGGCTGCGCGGCGCGGCCGTGGGCAGAGCGCGGCGGCGCGGACGTGCGGGTGGTTGTGAACTGCACGAGCGTGGGGATGTGGCCCAACGTCGATGAGACGCCGCTGCCGGCCGATGCGTTGCGGCCCGGCTTGGTAGTGCTTGATACGGTCTATCACCCGGCGGAGACGCGCTTGGCGCGCGAGGCTGCGGCGCGGGGCGCTCGCGCCGTGAGCGGGGTGGAGATGTTCCTGAGCCAGGCGGCGGCGCAGTTCGCGCTTTGGCACGGGCGCAAAGCCCCGCTGGACGCCATGCGCGCCGCGCTATGACTCGCGGTACAGGGTTTCCGCGCGGTAGCTGCTGCGGACGAACGGGCCGCTAGCCACGGCGGCAAAGCCGAAGTCCCGCGCCACATCAGCCAGCTCGTCGAACTCCGCGGGCGTGTAGTAGCGTTCAACCTGGGCGTGCTGGTCGCTGGTCGTCGGCTTAAGGTACTGGCCGATCGTGAGGATGTCGCAGCCGACTTTGAGCAGGTCCTGGAAGGTTTCGGTCAGCTCGGCACGCGTCTCGCCGAGTCCGACCATGATGCCGCTCTTGGTGTGCATGCCGGGCCGGATTTCCTTAGCCAGGCGCAGGGTTTCAAGCGAGCGTTGATACTTGCCCTGCGGGCGAACGCGTTTCTGCAGGCTGGCGACGACTTCGATGTTGTGGTTGAAGACTTCCGGCCGGGCGTCGGCCACCGTCTGGATGCAGTCGGGCCGGGCGTGGAAGTCGGGGACGAGCACTTCCACCGTGCTCTCGGGCAGCAGCTCGTGCACCGCAGTTATGCAGCGGGCGAAATGTCCGGCACCCTCGTCCGGCAGGTCGTCGCGATTCACTGAGGTAATCACGACGTGACGCAAGCCCAGGTGGTGAGCGGCTTCGGCGACCCGCTGCGGCTCGTCCGGCTCGGGCGGATCGGGGCGGGCAGTACGGACGGCGCAGAAGCGGCAACGCCGGGTGCATTTGTCGCCCAGGATCATGAACGTGGCGGTGTGGCGTGACCAGCACTCGGTGAGGTTGGGGCAGCGCGCCTCCACGCACACCGTATTTAACTTCAGCCCGTTAAGTAGCTTGCGCGTGTCCAGCATGGCCTGGGCGGCCGGCATGGGCCGCTTCAGCCAGGGTGGCAGCCGGCGGCCTTGCGCCGGCGGCGCTATCACGGGCAGGGGTTTGCCGGGGCTCATGTCCGGATTCTAGCACATTGTGGCCGGCCGGCGAGCGGTCGGCTGGACCGGGGTGGTCAGCGTGTCGGCTGGCCCAGCTCGCCGTCCGGCCAGAAGCGCGCCCGGCATCCGGGCTCTTCCTCGACCTCGACACACCTGAGGGTTGCATGCCCCAGGGGGCGGCCGGCCAATTGCTGCGCGATATAGGCTGCCACTGCTTCGGCGGAAGGATTGCCGGTTCCTAAACTTGGAACCTCGCTGAGGTTACGCTCGTGCAGCCCGGCCAGCACGTCGCGCAGATGGCCGCGCAGGACGCCGAAATCGACCAGCACGCCGGCCGGATCCAGCGCTGCCCCGGCGCACGTGACGACCACGTGCCAGTCGTGCTCGTGCAGCGCCTCGCAAGTGCCGTCGGGGAGTCGCAACTGATGAGCAGCCACAAAATGGTCGCTTACAAGCACTTCGAACATTCGCGCCAGGATACCGCATGCGGCTGCTAGTGGAAGTCTGCCAGTGACGTTTCGGACTGGTTCGGGCACGCGCGGCCGGCCGATTTAAGAGTTGGGGAGATGACCGGCGATGGGAGTCGCGAGCATGAGAGTGTGTGTCAGGCGAGTTGGTCGAGCCCGGCGCGGCATTAGCATTCGGGTGTTGGGATGCCGGGTGGCCATCTTGTCGGCTGCGGTTCTGCTGATGAGTGGCGCGGGCTGTGCGACGCGGAACGATCCACGCTTCAACCCCTATGCACGGGGCCATGGCGACGGCACGTTCCTGGACCGCTGCGAGCAGATCATCGAGATCGGCGCGGAGGCACTCGACAGCCTCGACGCGCGGCTCGAAAATATGATCTGGTGATTTGCACGCGACTTCTGCTGCCGGGCGAGAGGACGCAATCCGCATGCTAATCTGCTTCACCAGCGACCTGCACGGTCGCCTGGAACTTTTCGAGCAGTTAACGGAACTGCTGCGCGCGGAGGGGCCCGACGTGCTGATTCTCGGCGGCGACATGCACGCCGACGCCGAGCCGGCCGACACGGCGGCCGTGCAACTCGCGTTTGTCGAGCGCGACCTGGGGCCGCGCATCGACCTGTGGCGGGAGCTGGTTCCCGGCCTGACGGTGCTCGCTCTCTTGGGCAACCACGACCTGGGCTGCACGGCCGCAGCGCTGCTGCGCCAGCAGGATGCCGATCGGCTGGTCCTGCTGGATCACCGGCGCGTAGTGGAGCGGGCCGGCGTGCGCTTCCTCGGCCTGGCCACGACGCCGCCAACGCCGCACTGGGCCAAGGACTTCGAGCGGCTGGACGAGCCGGGTGACGAGTTACCGCGGGAGGGCGGGTATGTCTGGGACGAAGCGGCGGGCCGGCTGCGGCCGGTCAGCGGTGCGGCGCATTTCGGGGGCTTGCCGACGCTGGCGGACGAGCTGCGCGCGGTGCCGGCGATTGCCGCGCCGTGGATCTTCGTGTGTCATGCCCCGCCGGCGGATTCGAAGCTCGACCGGCTGCCGCACATTGATTACCCGATCGGCTCGCGCGCCGTGCGGAAGTTCATCGAGCGGAGCGGGCCGCTTTGCAGCCTGCATGGGCACGTCCACGAATCGCCCGAAGTGACGGGCGCGTACGTGGACCGCGTAGGCCGGACCCTGTGCGTGAATCCCGGGCAGACGCACGAGCGGCTGCATGCCGTGTTGTTCGAGGCGGATCGGCCGGCCAAGTCACTGCGGCACACGGTGTACGCTTGACGCCCGCCGGGGAACGCACGTCGCGGTCTGCCGTGGAGCGAGTGGCCCTGCTGGGCTGCCGGGGGTGTGGGAAGACGAGCGTGGGCCGGCTGGTGGCTCAGCAGCTTGGGTGGGAGTTCGTGGACACTGACGGGCTGGTGGAGGCACGGGCCGGCCGCACCATCGCGGAGATCTTCCAGGCGGATGGCGAGGCGGCATTTCGGGCGCTGGAGCGGCAGGTGCTGGTGGAGGCGCTGGGCCACCCGCGCTGCGTGGTTAGCGTGGGCGGCGGCGCGGTGCTGAATGCCGACAGTCGCGACGACCTGCGCCGGCTGGCGCTGTGCATCTGGCTGACGGCGCCGCCGGCGGAACTGCACCGGCGAATTCAATCCGACCAGCGGTCGCCGGCGCAACGGCCGCCGCTGACCGACGCGGGTGGTTTGGCCGAAGTCGAGCAGATACTTGCACAGCGGTGGGCTTTGTACGAGGCTGTGGCCGCACACGTGGTTGAGACGACCGGCCGCGGCGTTGCGGCGGTCGCGCAGGAGGTGGTGGAACTGGTGGCGGCCGGCGCGGAAGAGCCATGACGCTAAACCTGATCATCGGGGTCTTCATCTGGCTGCTAGGGCTGTGCGTCGGCAGCTTCCTGAACGTGGTGGTCTATCGCTTGCCGCGCGACCTCTCGATTGCCCGACCGCGGCGCTCGTTCTGCCCGCACTGCCAAGGCCTGATCGCATGGTACGACAACGTGCCGGTGGTGAGCTGGTTGGTGCTGCGCGCCAGGTGTCGCCGCTGCGGCGGGGCCGTATCGGCGCAGTATCCGCTGGTAGAAGCGGCCACCGGCCTGGCGTTCGTGCTGGTGTATTACCTGCTGTACGTGGCGGACGCCCGGGCCGGCGTCGGCCAGCTGGAGCTGGCACGCGACTGGCCGCTGCTGGCTAGTTGGCTGGTGCTGGTCGCGGCGCTGGTGGCCTGCGCGGCAATGGACCTGGCGTGGTACATCGTGGATGTGCGCGTGACGTACGTGGCGATGGCCGCCGGGCTCGTGCTGCACGGCGTCTGGCCGGAGGTGAGCAAGCTGGCGGCCCCCGTGGCAGCGGGACCGCTGGGGGCGGCCGCGCTGGCGGTGGGGCTCGGCAGCTTGGTAATGCTGATCTGGGGGCATTGGCGGGTGCTTGCGTGCGAGGAAGACGGGCCGGCGGACGCGGACGAGGACGCGGCCGGCCCCGCCGCGGCGCCGCCGCAGAGGACGCTGGCGGGTGGGATCATAGCGAGCCTGGCGTTGGTGGCAGTGGCGTTGTGGCTGCTGGTGCTGACGGCGCAAGCCGGCCAGGGGAGTGCCGGGCCGTTCGGCGGGGCCGTGCCGGCTGCCTTCGGCCTAGACGCGGGGAAGGGTATTGCCGTGGGAGCCGCGCTGCTGGTGCTGTTTGCGACGATGGTTCTGGCCGGCGGACAGCGGCGCACGGCGGACGACGAGGTTCGCGAGGCCATCGAGGCGGAGCAGGGGCAGGCGCGCCGGCTGGCGCTGTGGGAGCTACTGTGGTTGGCGGGGCCGATCCTGGCCGGCGGTCTGGCGGCGGCGGCAGTGTGGCAGGTCCCGGCGGTCGGAGCGGCCTGGCGAGCGGGCGTCGCGTGGGGCTTGCCGGGCGGGTTCTGCCCGCTGGGCGGCTTCGCTTACGCGATGCTTGGGCTGGTTGGCGGGGCAACGGCCGGCTGGCTGCTCCGAATCGTGTTCACGCTGATCTTCGGGCGCGAGGCGCTAGGGGTGGGCGATATCTACATTCTGGCGGCGGCGGGGGCGACGGCAGGTTGGGATATGGCCTTGCTGGGCTTGCTGCTGGCGGTTGGCTTCGCGGTGGCCGGCTATGTGCTCAGCCTGTTGTTGAAGCAGACGGTCATAATTCCGTTTGGGCCCTGGCTCGCGCTAGGCTTCATCGCGGCCTTGTGGCTGAGCCGGCCGGCCGCCGGCGTGGCGGCTGAGTACTGCGATGCGCTGCACTACACATGGGTGCGGCAGCCGGAGGTGTGCGGCGTGGCGGGCGGGTTGCTGCTGGTAGGCTCGGGGGTGGCGATTGTCCTGGCGCGGTTGGCGCGCCGGGCGGTGGAGCGTATGGAGAAGTAGGCTGTGCGCGACGCGGCGCTGGGAGTATGCTGTGGTTGGGGTGGCAGATGGTGAATGGCCAAGGAGGGCCCGGTGAATCTCAATCCGATCGGCGTGTTTGACTCGGGTTTGGGGGGGCTGTCGGTCGTGCACCACCTGCGGCGCGAGCTGCCGGCCGAGGACCTATTGTACTTCGGCGATACGGCGCGCGTGCCGTATGGCAGCAAGTCGCGGCGGACCGTCGTGAGTTTCGCGCTGGAGGCGGCGCGGTTCCTGTTGCAGTATGAGCCCAAGCTGATCGTGGCGGCGTGCAACACTGCCAGCGCGCTGGCCCTGGACGAGTTGCAGCGCGAGTTGCCGGTGCCGGTGATTGGCGTAGTGGAGCCGGGGGCGCGGGCGGCGGTCGAGCGCGCCGGCGGTGAGCCGATCGCGGTGCTGGGAACGGAAGCGACGATCGGCAGCGGCTCGTACGTGGCGGCGATTCAGGCGCTGCACCCGGGCCAGGTGGTCGTGCAGCGGGCCTGCCCGTTGTTCGTGCCGCTGGTTGAGGAGGGCCGTGAGTGCGCCGACCCGATCGTGTGTGCTGTGGCTGAGGAGTATCTGGCGCCGCTACGGGGACAGGGCGTGCGCGTGGTGATTCTGGGCTGCACTCATTATCCGCTGCTGCGGCCGGCCATTGCGGAGTGTCTGGGCGCTGATACTGAGATAGTTGAGAGCGGGCGCGAGACGGCGCGGGCGGTGGTGACGCACCTGCGCGGAGTCGGCGGCTTGTGTCTGCCGGGGCGGCGGGGTAGCATGGCCTACTACGTGAGCGACAACGCGCCGCGCTTCCGGCGCGTCGGTTCGCGCTTCCTGGAAGAGGAAATCGAAAGCGTTGAGTTCGTCGAGCCCGAGCGTTACATCGCCGCCGGCACGCGCCATCCCCAGCCTGGGTAGGCGTGTCGCCCTGGTGCTGTTGGGGGTGCTGGCTGTGTGCGCGGGCGGGTGCAGCGATGCCAAGATCAACACGGTAGTGGTCAACCTGTTCGAGCCGAAGCGCACGCCGGAGCAGCAGTTGGTGGTGGCGTTTGCGGCCGAGGATGCCGACACGCGGCGCGCCGCGCTGGCCAAGGTGGCGGAGAGCAAGAAGTACGACCGCGAGTGGGCCGTCAAGGGCTACGTGACGGTGGCGCTGCTGGATAGCGACCCGCAGGCGCGCTGTGTGGCCTTGCGCGGGTTGGCCCGCACCGGCGCTCCGGAGGCAACGGACACAGCACTCAAGCTGTTGAATCACCGCGAACAGCCGCCCGGTACGCTGCGGCCGCCCGAGGCCGTGGTGCGCTGGGATGCGGCGCTGGCGCTCGCGCGGTTGTCGGCCGAAGCGCAGGTGCCGGAGGAACGCCGGGACGAGGTGCGTGCCACGCTGATCAAGACTCTGCGGCTGGATGACGATCGGCACGTGCGCGGGGCGGCCGCGCAGGGCCTACGGCATTACTCGGCGGCGGAGACGGTGCGGGCGCTGGTCGACGGGCTGGGGGACGTGGACTTCGCGGTCGTGCATGAATGCGAGGAATCGCTGGTTTTCCTGACGGGCACGACGCACAGTTGTGACGCGTTGGCGTGGTCGGAGTGGGTGGCGGCCAATGAAGGCGCGTTGTTCGCCCGGGCCGGGGAGATTCCCGAGTCGCGCCGCTTGCCGTACAACAACCGGCTGGAGAAGGCGGGCTACGATATGAAGCAGTTCATGCAGTGGCTGGTGCCGGCGCGGAAGGAATAGCGGGGCAGCGCTGGGAGTCCGCGGGGGAGGAGCGGTGCATGGAAGCACTAATCGCACGGCGGGATGCCCCGAACAAGATCGCGTACCTTGACCGTCATCCGGACCCGGTTCCGGCGCCAGGCGAGGTCCTGATACGCGTGCACCTGGCCGGCATCTGTGCGACCGACCTGGAAATCGCGCGCGGCTACATGGACTTCGCCGGCATACCCGGCCACGAATTCGTTGGCACTGTGACGGCCGGCTCGGACCGGCTGAAGGGGCAGCGCGTGGTGGGGGAAATCAACTGCATCTGCGGCACGTGCGACATGTGCAGTCGCGGGCTGCGCGGGCATTGTCGCCAACGCACCGTCCTGGGCATTCAGGGTCGCGACGGAGCCTTCGCGGAGTGGGTCACGCTTCCAGAGCAGAATTGCCACGTGGTGCCGAGCGGGATCAGTGATGAACAGGCGGTGTTCGTGGAGCCGCTGGCGGCGGCCGTGGAGGTGACCCGGCTGCATCCGATCGACCGCTGGATGGACGTGACGGTGCTCGGCTCGGGCCGGCTGGGGCTCCTGGTGGCACAGGTGCTGAAGCTGGCGGGCTGCCGGCTGGAGGTGGTGGGGCGCAACCCGCAGACGCTGGCTTTCTGCGAGCGGCACGGCATCCAGCCGGTCGAGCTGGACGGGCTCGTGCCACGCGCGACGCGCGACCTGGTCGTCGATTGCACCGGCACGCCGGAGGGCCTTGAGTTGGCCATGAAGCTGTGCCGGCCGCGCGGCGCGATCGTGCTCAAGAGCACGTATGCCGCGCCCAGCCAGGTGGACCTGTCGCCAATCGTGGTCAACGAGATCCGCGTGATCGGCAATCGCTGCGGCCCGTTCCCCGAGGCCCTCAAGCTGTTGCAGGAGCAGGCCGTGGATGTCGCCGAGATGGTCAGCCGCACGTATCCGCTACGCCGGGGCGTCGAGGCATTCGCCGCCGCCGACAGCCCGCGGAACATCAAGGTACTGCTGCGGCCCGGGGCGGCGTGATGCACTTCTTTACGCGGGCCGAGCGCCGTTATGGGCAATTCGAGCGGCTGGGCCAAATGCCGGGGCTGGCGCACGCCTTCTCGACGCGGCCGCTGAACATCTCACCGCGGCCCGGTGGCGATTGGCCGGAGCGAGCGGCTCGGCGGGCCCAGATGGCGTTGGATCTCGAGCTGGACCCGCAGCGTCTGTGCTACTGCCGGCAGGCGCATCAGGATCGGGTGGCAATCGTGGATGATGCGCGCTCGTCGGGCGAATTGGCGGAGACTGACGCCGTCGTGACGGGGCTGGCCGGCGTGCCGCTGATGACGTTCTCGGCGGACTGCCCGCTGATTCTGCTGTACGACCCGCGGCGGCGGGTTCTGGGGCTGGTGCACGCGAGCTGGCGCTGCACGGCGGCCCGCCTGGCGGAGCGCGTCGTGCGGGCGATGGAAGACCGCCTGGGGTGCCGGCCGGCGGACCTGCTGGCGGGCATCGGTCCGGGGGCCGGCCCGTGCTGCTACGAAGTCCGCGCGGACGTGCTGGCGGCGACCGCGGACCTGCCCGGCCGGACGGAGATCATCCACGAGCGCGCCGGCCGGCACTACCTGGACCTGTGGGCCGCCAACGCCCGCCAGCTTGATAGGGCTGGCGTGCCGCGTGACAACATGGAACTCGCCGACATCTGCACGATGTGCCGCACGGACCTGTTCTACTCGTTTCGCCGGGAAGGCGAAGGTTGCGGACATTTCGGGTTGCTGGCGGCGCTGCGGGCGGGTTGAATGCGCCCGGCCTGATCGGCCGTCGGCATCGGTCGCCGTAGTTGAGCGCGCAAAGCAGGATGAAGAAAGCCGAACCACTTTTCGACGACAATGCCCTGCAGAGCCCCACCGCGCGGGAATCTGGCGGAATCTGGCGCGGCTTGCTGCTGGTTGCGCTGATCTTCCTCATGACGCGCGCGGTGGTCTGGACCGCGACTTACTGCGGCGCGCACACGCTATTCCGGATTCGCCACCAGCTCGATCGCCCCTACATCAAGCACGAGCAGCGCCTGGCCACGCAGCCGGCCGATTCGCCGGAGCAGCGTTCGCGGCGTGAGCTGTTGGGCGACTTCGCGCCGCTGTGTCGGATGGATGGGGCCCATTACCAGTCGATTGTGGAGGAAGGCTACGCCTACGCGCCGCCGCCCGAGGTCATCACAACCCGCCGGGAGGTCGAGCAGAACATCGCCTTCTTCCCGCTGTTTCCACAACTGGTGCGGCCGTTGACGGCGTTCATGGGCACGCGGGCGGCCATGATCCTTCTGGCGCACGTCTGCGGGCTGGCCGCGGCGATCGTCCTATATCTGTGGGTGCGCTGGCGCATTAACGCACCGACCGCGCTGCTGGCGGTCGCGGTTACATTCTGTTGGCCGCCGGCCGCCTTCTATAGCTTCGCCTATGCCGAGAGTGTCACGCTGCTGCTGATGGTGTCAGCACTCTGGCTGCTGGATCGGCGGGCGTTCGTGCCGGCCGCGGTGCTCAGCGGGCTGTGCACGGCGACCCGCCCAACCGCCCTGGCGATCTCCGCGGTGTTCGTGCTGGCGCACTGGTTCAACAGCGGCTTGCCGCGCGGGCCGCGTTTGCGCCGGCTGGTGCCGCTGGCGCTGGTTTCGGCGGGCGGCATCATCAGCTATGCCATCTACCTGACGGTGCGTTTCGGCTCGCCGCTGGTCTATTTCGCGAATTTCCGGGCCGGCTGGGTGGCGGACAAGCAGCGCGCCACGTGGCTCGAGTTCCTGACCGGCACGGTGGTCTGGGAGCGGTTCAAGTACTTCCGTGACGTGGTGCTGGACTTTCCAGCCGGCCTGACCACCTTGGCGCATCCGTTCACCTGGAACATGCCGCTCAGCTTCTTCATCCTGTTCCTGTGCCTGGCCGGCCTGACGCGTGTGCCGCGCAGCTTCCGCCCACTGCTGGCACTGGGGCCGCTGATCTTCATACACTCGTACCTGGCTTCGGGCGGGGCGGCTTTCGGCGTGGAGCCGATCGCACGCTACATGCTCATGTCCGTGCCGGCCTTTGTCGTGCTGGCGGCGTGGTGTCGGCGCGAATGGCCCACCGGCGCCTGGAGTGCGCTGCTCTCGCTGTTGCTGCTGTTGCAGGCGGCCTGGGCGTTCCGCTTCGGCCTGTTGGAATGGTCCGGCTAGCCCGGAGTCCAGCGGGAGAGCCGGCGACGGCGGCACGCTCCTGGCGGCCGCTTGCCTGCCGGGGGGGTTGGTGCTTCAATGCAGCCCCCCGAGATTGGAGACCAGAGCAATGCACGCAACCAGGCGATTCGGTGAAACCCTCAGTTTGGCCCTGCTGGCCGGCGGAGCGCTGCTGCTCCTGGCCGGCTGCGGGCAGGGACGCTTCGGCAGCGAGCTGTCGGCCCGGCCACGACCACGTCCGCTCCACCAGGCCGAGGCGCAGATCCTGCGCTTGCCACAGGACGAGGCCTTCTCGATCGTCCTGACGCAGGTCAATCGCAAGCCGGGGCTGGGGGGCCTGGCCGAGTCGGATGCCCGTGCGGAAGGCGCGGGTACGGCCGAGGCCAGTGCCGCCGTGACCGAGAGCGGCGAGGCCCTGGGCATGTTCCAGCTTGGTCACGCCTTCGAGAACGCGACGGATCAGCAGATGGATCTGGATCTGGATGTGGGCTTCGGCTACGCGTTCGAGGTCTCCGCTACGCCGGACTCGGGCTATCCGGACGCGACGGCCGGGCTGCGGCTGTACGCGCGTGATAATCGCGGGCGGCTGTTGCGGGAGTTGAACCTGGCCGGGCATTCTTCGGAGGCCGGGGCGGCGCGACGCGAGTCGGACGAGCGCGTGGCCTTCACGCTGACGCTGCCACCGCGGTCGAGTGTGAACGTCTTCCTGGCCGGTCAGGCCAACGTGAACATCCGCGAGGGCCGCTCGGCTTCCAGCACGGTGCGTCTGACGAAGCTGGAGATGGGCGTGGCGACGAGGTCCGCCCCGCCGGTCCAGCCTTAGCACCCATGAGCACGCGGCGCAGTGACGAGTCCGAGGCCGGGCGGCGCATCGCGGGACTGCGTGAAGAGCTGCGCCGGCACGACTACCTCTACTACGTGGTGGCCGCCCCCGAAATCAGCGACCAGGAATACGACGCGCTGCTGCGCGAACTGCGCGACCTGGAAGCGCGGTTTCCGGCCCTGATCACACCCGACTCGCCCTCCCAGCGCGTCGGCGGCGCGCCGATCGCGGGCTTCGTGCACGTGACGCACGCCGTCCCGATGCGCTCGATCGATAACACGTACTCGCCGGAAGAACTGCGGCAGTTCGACGAGCGCGTCCGCAAACTGCTGGGCGGCGAACGCTACGAGTACGTGGTGGACCCGAAGATCGACGGCGTGGCGGTCTCACTGCGCTATGAAGCCGGGCGGCTAACGCTGGCGGCCACACGCGGCGACGGCACGACCGGCGACGATATTACGCACAACATCCGCACGCTTCGCAGTGTCCCGCTCAAGCTGCACGGCACCGGCTGGCCGGCCGTCCTGGAGGTGCGCGGCGAGGTCTTCTGGCCGCGGTCGGCGTTCGTGGCGTTCAATCAGCAATTGGTGGCCGCGGGCAAGGAGCCCTTCAAGAACCCGCGCAACGGGACGGCCGGCACGCTCAAGCAGCTCGACCCCGGTAAGGTGGCCGGCCGCGGGCTGGCGTTCGTGTGTCACGGGCACGGACAGATCGACCCGTTTCCGCCGGATACGGCGGATCACGTCGGCCTGTTTCGGCGCCTGTCCGAGTGGGGCCTGCCCACCAGCCCGCATGCGCGGCGCTGCGCCGACATGGCCGCGGTCATCGCGTTCGTGCACGAGTGGGAGCGCGAGCGGTATGGTCTGGATTACGACACCGACGGCCTGGTAGTGAAGATCAACGATCTGGGGCAGCGTGAGCGGCTGGGGGCCACCAGCCGGGCGCCGCGCTGGTGCATCGCGTACAAGTTCGCGGCCGAGCAGGCCGAGAGCCGGCTGGTGTCGGTCGATTTCCAGGTCGGCAAGCTGGGCACGATTACGCCGGTGGCGAACCTGGAGCCGGTGCAATTGGCGGGCACGACGGTGAAACGCGCCAGTCTGCACAACTTCGACCAGATTCGGCGCCTGGACCTGCATGAAGGTGACCTCGTCCGCGTCGAGAAGGCCGGGGAGATCATCCCGCAGGTGGTGGGCGTCGCGGTCGAGCACCGGCCGGCGGGGGCCCGGCCGATCGTGCCGCCGGCGGCCTGTCCGGAGTGCGGCGGCGCGGTGGAGCAGGACGCCGGCGGAGTGTACTTGCGGTGCAGCAACCCCGCCTGCCCGGCGCAGCTCGTCGAGCGGCTGAAGTTCTTCTGCGGTCGCAAGCAGATGGACGTCGAGGGGGCCGGCGCGGTGCTGGTGGAGACGCTCGTGGGGCGCGGCCTGCTGGGCTGTTACGCCGACCTGTATCGGCTGCACGAGCACCGCGCGGAGCTGATCGCGATTGAGGGTCTGGGCGAGAAGAGCGTTGACAACCTGCTGGCGGGAATCGAAGCCAGCAAGCAGCGGCCGCTGGCCCGGCTATTGGCCGCTTTGAACATTCGCCACGTGGGCGTCAACACGGCCGAACTGCTGGCCGAGCATTTCGGCGATACGGATGCATTGGCGGCGGCGGACGAAGCGGCGTTGCAGGAGGTCGAGGGGGTCGGCCCGGAGGTTGCGGCGGCGGTGCGGGCCTGGTTCAACAGCGCCGCAGGGCGGAAGACAGTCGCGGCGTTGTGCGCCGTGGGCGTGAACATGACGCAGCCGCGCCGGCGGCCGGCGGAGCAGGCTGGGCCGCTGGCGGGCAAGACGGTCGTCGTCACGGGTACGCTGGAAAACTACGATCGCCAGGGGATCGAGGCACGCATCAGGGGGCTGGGCGGCAAGGTCAGCAGCAGCGTGAGCGGCAAGACGGACTTCGTGCTGGTGGGGGCTGCGCCGGGCAGCAAGGCCGCCAAGGCCCAGGCGCTGGGGGTCAGGGTGTTGAGCGAGCGCGAGTTCGAAGAGCTGATCGCGTCGTGAAGCATGGGCGTCACGGGTCGTCGGCAGCTCCGTTGGGCTCCAAGTCCTCAAGCAGTTCGGTACGAATGCGGCCGAGGCGGCGCCAATGCGTGCCCTCCCAATACACGTGCCCGCAGGCCTCGCAGCGGAAGAACTCGCGCAGCCAGATGAGACTGCGGGCTGGCACGACTTCGGCGACCTCCGCGCGTGACACTGGTTCCAGCCGCCCGTTGCACAATGAGCAGCGCGGAAACCCCAGCGGCAGCCGCAGATACCGCACCGTGAACCGCACCTGGGCCGCCAGCTTCAGCCCGACCGGCAGCAGCAATCCGCGCAGCACGCCCGCTGCAAACAGCCGCCGTTCGAAGAGCCGCTGGTCCGAAGAGACGACGATGCGCTGCTCGGCCAGCGCGTGCGCGACCAGGTCGGCGTCGGCGATGCCCGGCGTGTAGCTGGCGTCGATGCCGAAGAAGCGCAGCCAGCGCGCCAGGCCGCCGCACATGGCGTCGCAGGCCAGTCGCGGCGGATTGTCTAATCCGACGGTCGTCACCCCCACATGTTACGGCGCCGGCGGGCCGGCAGGGGCTCCTGGCCGCGCGGGGTGGTTCAAGTGGCGGCGGGGCCGTAACGGTTAAACCAGGCCCGCTGCTCGAAAGGCTTCTTCTCCTTCTGCGGCCAGTTCTCGACCGGCACGCCGATCGGCAGGAGCACGCGGATGCGCTTGCCGGGGGGCAGTTGCAGCAGGCGACCGATGGTCGCTGCATGGTCCGCCAGACGCAACCAGCCGTCGATCCAGACGCTGGCGTAGCCCAGGGCGGTAATGGCCAGGAGCATGTTCTCGACGGCGGCGGCGCAATCCTCGACCTGGAAGCTGTGTCCTTCGTAAACGGCCGCGGGCTGTTCATCGACGATGCAGGCGATGAAAGCGCGGGCCTGCTGGACGGCGGTGTTGCTGTTGTGCAGGGCCCCGATCTGCCGCACGAACTGGGGGTCATCGACTATGACGAAAGTCGTGGTTTGCATGTTGCGGCCCGAGGGCGCCTGCAGGCCGGCCTGGACGATGCGGCGCAGGTCCTCAGGCGGAACGGGTTTGTCCTGGAAGGGGCCGCGATAGCTGTGCCGCTGGGCGAATGCTGCGAAGAGATCCATGCCATGCTCCGTTGGTATGCCAGTGCCCGAATACGGTGCTGCCGCCGACATGGTAACAGCCGCGGGCGGGGCGCCGAAGCCTGACGGAGCGGCCGGCGGTCCTGTCGGGGACGCTTGGTGGTGACTAAAATGACGGCGAACGTGCGTAGAGCGGAGTAGAATCTGGGTGCGGCTCGGTGGTGGGTCGCCAAGGAGGCCGATCATGTTGCGCGTGGTATCGCTGGCTACCGTGCTGCTGCTGAGTGTGACGAGCGGATGGGGACAGGGGCAGCAGATTCAGTGGGAGCGCGATCCTGAGCGGGCGGTAGCGCGCGCCCAGGAGACGATGCTCCCGCTCGTATTCTACGTGCTGCCGAGCAGCGACAACCGCGACAGCCGGCTGGAGAGTGATCAGCGCCGGGCGCTGGCGGATCCCCGGGTGGTGCGCATGTGCGAGCGCTTCGTGCCCGCCCGCCTTTCGCGGAGCGCGCACCGCGACATCATCGAGAGCCTGGGGCTGCCGGGCAGTTTCTCGATGGCGATGGCCTTCGTAACGCCGGACGGCAAGGTGATCGACCAGCTCGCACCCAGCGGCGTGGCGCGGGCCGAGTCGCTGCTGGACAAGATGAAGCTCGTCTTCGACGCGTACCGGCGCGACCTGTTCGAGCGACACATCAAGCCGGTGCTGACGCAAGCTGACACGCCGGCAGACCAACTGCGCGAGGCCCTGGGGTGGATCCGCCTCTTCCACATCACCGTGGCGGACCGGACGGTCGGCGAGGTTGTGCAGCGCAAGGGATTGAGCCGCGAGATTCTGCGGCAGGGCTACGAAGTCCTGGCGAATCTGTCCACGCGAACGTCGATCGACCAACTGCTGACGCTGGCCGCGGAGGGCAACACCGCCGCCCAGGATGCCCTGGCCGCCTGCACGCCGGTGGGCGCCGAGCTCATGCTGCCGCATTTGCTGGCGGACGGCAAGGTGCGTCCCTATGTCTACGACGCCCTGGTCAAATCCTGCAACATCATGTCGCGCAAGTCGCCGCTCTGGTGGGAACGGGCCCAGCCGCAGTTGGTGACCAATGAAGTGGAACGCGTCAGCACGCTGGTCAAAGAAGCGTCCGCGCGCTGGATGGCGGAGTATGGCGAGTAACGTAGACCTGCGCAGCGACACGGTCACGCGGCCATCACCCGCGATGCGCGCCGCCATCGCCGCCGCCGAGGTCGGCGACGACGTGCTGGGCGACGATCCCACCGTGCAGGCTCTGCAAGAGCGCATGGCCGACTTGCTGGGGCAGCCGGCCGCACTCTTCATGCCTTCCGGCTCAATGGCCAACCAGGTCGCCATTCGGGCCGCCACCGAGCCCGGCGACGAGATCATCGCCGACTTCCACACGCACAGTTACAACTTCGAGTCCGGCGCGCCCGCGGCCCTGTCCGGTTGCAGCATGCGTCTGATTCACACGCCGCGCGGCATATTCTCCGCAGCCGACGTGGCGTCCGCCGTGCGCGCCGCGGACGCGCATTTTCCGCGCTCCCGGCTGGTGATCATCGAGAACACTAACAATCGCGGGGGCGGCTCAGTGTGGCCGTGCGCGGCGGTGGCGGAAGTGGCCGCCGTCGCGCACGAGCACGGGCTGCGCGTGCACCTGGACGGGGCCCGGCTGCTTAACGCGTGTGTCGCTCGCGGCGCGGCCCCCACCGACTACACGCGCCACGTCGATTCAGTCTCGGTGTGCTTCTCGAAGGGTTTGGGGGCGCCGATCGGCTCGATCCTGGCCGGCCCAGCCGAGTTCATCGCCCGCGCCCACCGCTACCGCAAGATGTTCGGCGGCGGCATGCGCCAAGTGGGGATTCTCGCGGCGGCGGCGCTGTACGCCATCGAGCACAATGTGGAGCGTCTGGCCGAGGACCACGCCAACGCCCGCCGGCTGGCCGACGGCATCAGCGGCCTGCCCGGCATCCGCCTCGACCCCGCGCAGGTCGAGACCAACATCGTGCTCTTCGACGTGTCCGAGCCGTTCCGGTCGGCCGCCGAACTGGTGGACGGCCTGCGCGCCCGCGGCGTGTGGATGTTCGCGACCGGGCCGCGGCAGGCGCGTGCGGTGACGCACCTGGACGTGACGCGCGCCCAGATCGACGCCGCCATCGCGGCTTTTGACGCCGTGTGTCATGCGCGTGCCGGAATCGGCGGCTGAATGCGACGGTCGCCAGGGGAAGTCCGGTAATCAGGCCGATTGCAGCCGGCGGCAGCCTCGCCACACGTGCCCCTCCCGTCACGACGAGCCGAGATTGTGCCGAACTGGCGGCACGGGCGGGTATTATCGATGATGATGACGCGGCGGCGTGCTCTCCAGGGCAACCGTCGCCCGACCAGGACCGTGCGGGCACGGCGTCCACACGGGACGTGCGGCTTCTTCTGATAGGCGGCATTCTGAGTGGGATTGACGGTGCGCAAAACGACATTGGTGCTGGTAGCGGGCTTGGTGTCAGTGGGTGTGGTCGGGGCGGCGCACGGAGCGGGCCCGGGCGCGCTCCCGTCCGCGGCCGGCCAGTTAGCCGAATCGTACATGCTCACGCTGGGCGAGCAGCGTTTCGATCCGCTTGTGGGCGTGCCGGCGGGCCCGGCCAAACTGGCGGGGGTGCGAACATCCGGGCCCGATCTGCACCTC
Organism: uncultured Planctomycetales bacterium; assembly: GCA_964550375.1. Lineage (GTDB taxonomy): Bacteria > Planctomycetota > Phycisphaerae > UBA1845 > Fen-1342 > JAAYXS01. The sequence goes on from CAZJYX010000017.1 coordinate 33,080, forward strand.
GTCCAGTTCGATGGGCCGCCGCAGTGCGCCTGGCTAGCAGATTTGCGCGCCCGCGGCCTGCAAGTTGTCCAGTACATTCATCCTTACACGTATGTCGTCTGGGGCGCAGCGGCCGTGCTGCCGGACGGAGGGCGGGCGGCGAACGTGCGCTGGAGCGGCGCGTTTCAGCCGGCCTATCGCCTGCTGCCGCGCCATCGCAACCTGGGCGACGAAATCCAGGCGGTGCGCGTGCTGGTCGTGCGGGCGGCGAATACCGACGCGGTCGTGCGCGCGCTGGCGGCCCACGGCGCCAAGCCGCGCGGCCGGCAGGTCGTGAACAAGCGGCTCGAGATCGTTACGGTCGACGTGGCCGGCTCGCAACTGCCCGCCCTTGCGGCTGTGCCGGGCGTGTACAGCGTGCAGCCCGTGCCGCTCGACGGTGGCTCGCGCGGCGAGATGGGCGCCCAGGCCTGCGCCGGCAACCTCGACAGCGAGGGCTTCATCGTGCCGGGCTATAGCGATTGGCTGGCCGGCCGTGGGCTCAGCGGTGCCGGAGTTATCATCGCCAGCGTCGATGAAGGCATACAGGACAACCATCCCGACCTGGAGAACCGGCTCATAGCGTGCATTGGCACCACGTGCGGCGGAACCACGACCAGCAGCCACGGCACGCACACGGCCGGGCTGATAGCGGCTGACGGGTCGAGCGGTGTCACGGACTCCGGCGGATTCTTGCGCGGCCTGGGCGTGGCCCCCGCGGTCAACCTGGTCGAGCAGATTTACCCGCCCTTCTATCGGCAGCCGGGCGGTATGCGTCTGCTGATGAAGGACTCGTACAACAACGGCGCGCTGGCTTCCAGCAACAGTTGGGGACCGTCCGGCACGCCGCGCGGCTACGATGCCGACACCATGGCGGTGGACGCGGGCGTTCGTGACGCTGATCCGGAAACGCCCGGAAACCAGCCGCTGGCGTACGTGCTGTCTATCATGAACGGTCATGGCGGTACGAGCACGCAAGGTACGCCCGACGAGGCCAAGAACATCCTGACGGTCGGGGCAACGGCGTTGCAGACGGCGCTGGGCGCGCAGGTCCCCGACATTAACAGCCTGTCGTCCAACACTGCCCACGGGCCGGCCCTGGACGGACGCACGATTCCGCACCTGGTGGCGCCGGGTTGCTATGTTGACTCGACGAATTGGCCGACTTCGCATGGCCTTAAGTGCGGCACGAGCATGTCCGCGCCGCACGTGGCCGGTGCGCTGGCCCTGTTCGTGGAGTATTACCGCCAGTTGCCTGGTTACGTGGACGATCCCAGTCCGGCCCTGATCAAGGCGGCCTTTCTGCCAGTGGCACGCAGCCTGGCCGGCCATCTGGATGCGGACGGGGGCGTCCTGGGGCATCCCTTCGACAGCAAACAGGGCTGGGGCCGATTGGACGTGGCGGCGGTTGTCGATCCGCCGCTGACGGTGCAGTATCTCGACAACCCGTACATCTTCACCAGCAGCGGACAGGAGTGGGCGCAGGTCGTCACGGCCGACGACCCGACGCAGCCCCTGCGCCTGATGCTGGTCTGGACGGACGCGCCGGGGCATGGGCTGGGCGGCAGCACGCCGGCCTGGAACAACGATCTCGACCTGATCGTGGAAGCCGACGCCGACGTGTACGTGGGCAACCACTTCGATTCGGACGGCTGGTCGGCGCCCGGCGGCAGCCCCGACTACCGCAACAACACGGAAGGCGTGTTCATCGGCCCCACGGCGCCGGATACCTACACGGTGCGGGTAGTCGCGAGCAACATCAATTCCGACGGCGTGCCCGGCAACGGCGACGAGACCGACCAGGACTTCGCGCTGGTCTGCTATAACTGCGTCCTGCAGCCCGGCTTTCTGGTGCTGGTGGATCCGGGGGAGCAAGCCGTCTGCGCGCCGGACGCGGCGGTGTACGACGTGGTGGTCGAAGATGTGCTAGGCTTCGACGAGCCCGTTACGCTCGCACTGGCCGGCGATCTGGCGGGCATGACGGCGACATTCACACCCAACCCCGTGCTGCCGCCCGGCACGAGCACGCTCACGCTCACCGACACGGCCGCTGCCCCGCCCGGCTCGTACGACCTGGAGATTCAGGCCACGGCGGGCGACATGGCGCGTTACGCGCCGCTGCGGCTGCGGCTGTTTGACGATGTTCCGGGGCCGGCCGTGCCGGAGTCGCCGGCGGACGGGGCGACTGACGCGGATCTGTGGCCGGTGCTGACATGGCAGGCAGCCGCGGGGGCGCAGGAATACACGCTGGAGTTGGCCGCTGAGCCAAGCCTGGCCGAGCCGCTGGTTTCCGTGGCGGGCCTGCAAAGTACTTCGTACGCCCCCGCGATCGGCCTGGCACCCGAGACAACTTACTATTGGCGCGTCTGGGCGACCAACGCGTGCGGCGATGGGGCATATTCGCCGGTGTTCGCCTTCACCACGCGCGCGGTGCCGACGCTGCTACTGGTGGACGACGACGACAACCAGCCGGACGTGCGGTCCTACTACACCGACGCCCTCGCCGCGCTGGGCGTGGCCTACGACGTTTGGGACACCGAGCATTCCGACAATGAACCCAGCGCGGACTTCCTGGCGAACTACGAGACGGTCGTGTGGTTCGCGGGGGACGCGTACGGCGGCACGGCCGGCCCGGGCGCGGCCGGGGAAGCCGCACTGATCGCCTTCTTGAACACCGGCAAGAATCTGATGATCAGCAGCCAGGACTACTACTACGACCGTGGCCTGACGACGCTGATGGTTGATTACCTGGGCGTCGCGACTGTCACCAACGATGTCGCCCAGACGGTAGTCACCGGTGCCGGCAGCGCGCTCGACGGCCTGGGTCCGTATGTGCTGAGCTATCCGTTCTCGAATTTCAGCGACGCCGTCTACCCGAACGACAGCGCCGCGACGGCCTTGATTGGCGATAAGGGCAGTGCGGCGGTCAGTGTGGACAGCCCCATCTTCCGCACCATCTACCTGGGCTTCCCGTTCGAGTCCCTGCCGGGGACGGCGGAGCGCGAGGCCGTGCTGGCCGCCATCCTCGCGTGGTTCCGCCCGTTCATCGACTGCAATGACAACGGCGTTGCCGACCATGCGGACATCGCCCTGGGCACCAGCCTGGACGAGGACGGCGACGGAATTCCAGATGAATGCCAGGTCTTCCTGCCGGGCGATATGAACTGTGACGGCACGGTGGACATGTTCGACATCGAGCCCTTCGTGCAGGCGCTCGTGAACCCGCAGCTTTACCTGAGCCTGTATCCGGATTGCAGCATCAACAACGCGGACGTGAACGGCGACGGATTGCTGAACGTGTTCGACATAGACCCGTTCATACTGCTTCTGGAAGGAAACTGAGCCGTCGGGGAACTCTGCGCCGACCGGCGACCGGGCTCTTAGTTGCCCGGAATCTTGTGCTTGGCCATCTTGTCGCGCAGCGTCGTGCGGGGGATGCCCAGGCGCTGCGCGGCGCGCACCTGATTGTGGTCGCACTGGCGCAGGGCCATCAGGATCATGCGGCGCTCGATGTCGGAAAGCGTATCAGTCAGACCAAGCTTGCCGCTCTCGGCCGGTTCGGGCTCGGCTCCGGCGGCCTGCTCCCCCGTTTCCACGCCGGCCGGGAGGATATGTTCGGGGCGGATTTCCTTGCCATCGCAGAAGGCCAAGGCGCGCTCCATCACGTGTTCAAGCTCGCGGACGTTGCCCGGCCAGCAGTGCTGCATGAGCTGCTCGAGCGCATGTGGCGCGATGGATACGATCTGGCCGCCGACCAGTGCCGCGTGCTTATCCAGGAAATGGTGCACCAGCAGCGGGATGTCGTCGGGCCGCTCGCGCAGCGGCGGAATGGCCAGGCTGATCACGTTGAGGCGGTAATAGAGATCCTCGCGGAAGCGGCCCTCCTTGACCAGCTTCAGCAGGTCGCACTTGGTGGCGCAGATCAGGCGCACGTCGACGTGGACGGGGTCCTCGCCGCCAACGCGTTCGAACTCCTGCTGCTCGACGGCCCGCAGCAGCTTGACCTGCAACTCGACCGGGATGTCATCGACCTCGTCGAGCAGAATGGTGCCGCCGTCGGCCAGCTCGAAACGACCGGCCTTCTGGCGGATGGCGCCCGTGAAGGCCCCACGCTCGTGTCCGAATAGCTCGCTTTCGAGCACGGAGGGCTGCAGCGCCGCACAACTGAAGCGCACCAGCGGCTTGGCGGCCCGGCGACTGAGCGTGTGAATGGCCTCGGCGAACAGCTCCTTGCCCGTGCCGCTCTCGCCGCACAGCAGGATCGTGCGGTCGGAATCGGCCACCGCGCGCACCTTCTCGAACAGGCGCTTCATGCCCTGGCTGACCGCCACCAGTTGGCCGAGCTGCTCGCAGCCCGGATTGTGCGCGCTGAGCTGGCGGGTTGCGAACAGCCGCTCCAGCTTGGCCAGCAGCTCCTGCGTCGTAAACGGCTTGGTGATGTAGTCGAAGGCGCCGCGCTTGATCGCCAGGACGGCCGTGTCGATGGTGGCATAGGCCGTCATCAGGATGACGCCGACCTCCGGCCGGGCCTGCTTGACGTAGGTCAGCAACTCGATCCCGTTCATGCCGGGCATGCGCACATCCGACACGACGACGTCCACCGGCTTGCTGTCGAAGATGCGCCGCGCGGCCAGGGCATCCGCGGCCTCGTACACCTCGTACCCCAACTCGGACAACTCGATCTGTAGCGTGATCCGCTTGAGCGGCTCATCGTCCACGACCAGGATGCGACCGCGCATATACTGCCCTCTCCAGGCATCCACCACAGCCGCGCCGCCATGCTTCCGCGCGTCCGCGCAGCCGCGGCTGATTACTTTGCGGCACCATTGCAACGGAAATCCGCGGCGGGATCAACGCCACGGCGCGCGAACTGCACCTTTCATATTCTCGCCGTCGGAATATGCGTGAATTGCGCCCCACCTGATGGGGCTCGGCCGGCCGCCCCCATCCGCGGCAGCGCGGTCGCGACGCTAGTCGTCCGGGGCCGCGTCGGGCGCGCTGGTCGGCGCCGGCGCGAGCGCCATCTCAGCCCGGGCCAGCAGCTCATCCACATCCGCGATGATCTCCGGCGACCAGGTGGCCGGCGGCAGCGCCCGCAGTGCTTGCAGCATCTGCACAACCTTCGCCGCCTGTCCCTGCGTGAACAACTCTTCGAGCTGTGCCTTCAGGTCCGCCCACATCGCCGGTGCGTCCAGCGGCGGATTGCCGTTTGCCAGCAAGGCGGCGACCGGCTCACCGTAGCGGTTCTGAGCCAGGGAGAAGCTCAGCAACTCGAGCGCCACCGGCTGACATGCGTCCGCCTGCCCGCCGCGCAAATCGCGCAAACCAGCGCAGTAGGCCGCAATGGCGGCATCCAACTCGTCTGCCGCGGCACGCTGTCGGGCAATGCGCACCCATACGTGGCCCAGGTCGGCCAGCGCGCCGGGCACCTTGGCCAGCGAAGTCTCCAGCACGCCCAGCAACTCGCGCGTGCGCTCTTCCTGCAGGTCATCGCCGGCCGGCAAGCGGCCTAGCCACTGCTCAACCTCCGCGACCGAGCGGCCGGACAGCACGCGGACTGCCCCGCGCCAGGCCGTCTGGCGGATGCTCTGATCGGATTCCTGCGCCGCGGCCAGGCGCTCCCACAACGCCGCCAGATGCTCGTCCGTGCTGGCGCGCTCAACAAGTGCCTGGACAGCCGTTCTCCGTACGGCGGCGTCAGCGTCACGCGTCAGTCGCACAAGCGTATCGTTGCCCGGCGAGTCCTCCAGAGCGGCAATGCCGCGCACGGCCGTCTGTCGCACCAGCGGGGCCTCATCCTCGGCCAGGGCAGCCAGGTACGCCCCCCCGAAACGGGCATCGCCGACCATGATCATAGCCCATAGCACCCGTTCGCGCAGCACCGTCTCAGCAGCCGTCGTGCCTTTGAAGGCCGCCAGCAGCTCCTGGACCACCGCGTCACGTTGCTCCGGCGCCAGCACGCGCCGCTCCGCCAGCCGCCCGAGCGCGGCCACGGCCTCCGTCCGGCAAGTGTCTTCAGCGGCGCGCACGATTTCCATCAGCGCGTCGACGACCGCCGCATCACCGATGTACCCCAACCCGTTGACCAGCGCGCGACGCACGTCGGCACTACGCTCCAACGAGAGCCGGGCGCAAAAGCGCGCCGCGTCCTCCGGATCACGCAGACGCGCCACCGTCTGAACAGCCGCCAGCCGGACAGCCGGCTCGGTGTCGTTCAGGAGCACACGTAGCTGCGCCTGGATGCGGCCGGCAGCCTCGGCCGGCAGCGGCCGACCCTCCCCCAATTGCCGCTGCACCAACTCCAGGCCAAGCAGCCGTACAAGCGTCGCGTTGTCCTTCAGATACGCTTCAAGCAGCGGGCCGCGCTCGCCGTCCGGCGTGCGGATGTACTCGGCCCGGAACGCCTCGACCAGGCGCGTCTCCATTTCGCGCAGTTGCCAGCCCAGCTCGCGCGACTGACGGACGAGGCGCTCGATCTGGCCCTGCTGCCATGCCGGAAAGTCGCCGTGCTTGGTCTGTTCCCACCAGGCCTGGGCCCGACCGGCATCACCGCCGAAGCTCATCGCGGTCGCGCGTTCGAGCGCGGCCAGGGCAGCGCTGCTGACGGCCGCCTCATCGCGTGCGAGCGCTTCCACCAGCGCCGCCACAGCGGGACGCTTGCTCATCATGCCCAGCGCTTCAACCGCCGCCAGACGCAGCGACGGCGCCTGGCTGTTGTCCATAACGATGCCGCGCAGACGGGGAATGACGCCGTTGTCCGGGTAGCCCGCTAGCGCGAGCGCGGCGGCCTGCCGAACCTCGCCATCCGCGTCGCCCAGCATGGTCATCAGCGGGTCAATGTAGCTTTCTGCCAGGAATTCAGGGAGATCTGTGAGCGCCAGCGCCACGGCTATCCGCGCCTGCGGGCTCTCGCCGTTCAGGATGTCAACCAGCCGGGCCGGCGTCTGCGGCCAGTTCTGTCGCAGCAGCTCACGGGCACCGGTTCGGCGGGCGGCCACCGGAAGATTCGGCCCCTTGATCAGGGCAACGAAGTCTTCGAAGCGCTGCGAGTCCGCCTCCGCGGGGGCAGTGCTGGGTTGAGCCGTCTCGGCGGCGGGCGGCTGGACCGGGTCCGGCTGGGTGGGGTCCGCCTGGGCGCGCGCCGGCGCCGGCAGCACCATGACGAGTACCGCCGGCAGCAAAAAACGGACTATCGCGCACTTAGTCGGCATGGCAAGCGATCATCCGACATATCAGACACGAAATCTACCACGCGTGTTAGATCAAAAACGTCCGATAACCCAACTGCCGCACGCCCAACTCGGCCAAATATTCTACCGGCCGAACCAACCCAAGTAGCGGCATAATAGCGTTTTCTGGCGCCAAGCGGACGACCGTTCTTCGGAACTTGCAGTCCCTTCGCCGTTATCCCCAATCCGCGCCCGGCGCCCCGTACGCCGACGGCCGGCCGGTGAAGCGGCCGGCCGGCCTCACCGATAAGCATAGCGGGCTCCGCGCGCTACGCTTGCGAACCGCGCGGCCTCGCGCTATCGTAGTAATTGCATCCGGACCGGGTTCGACCATCGTGCCGGACCGCAGGGAGACGATCTGGCGGACATCGGCGTCCAGGCTCGCGCGGGCCAAACACGGCCCCCAGCGGCGACAACGACGCAGAGGATTAACCATGAGACGTCCGACAATTTGTGCCGTAGTTATTGCCGGCCTGCTGGGCGGCGCGACGGCCAACGGCGGGCTCTTCCAAGACATCTACCGCGGCCTGGAAATCATGGCCACGCCCAGCGGTGGCCCCCTCGCATCGTCATTCGACGGTACGCGCGTGAACGGCCAACGCCTCGGACGCCTGCGCATCGTGCCCGACGACGTCGGCCGCGGCCACCGGCTGGAGTTCGATCGCACCTTCGGGGTCGACTCGCGCGGACGACCGGAAATCATAGACCTCGGAATGTATGAGTTGCAGCTCGCGGGCTCAGTACAGTCCACGCTGAGCTACACGAACCGCGGCTGGCTGATCGGCAACGGCACCTTCCTGGCGAACAACCTGAACTACTCCCTGCGCACCAAGTCCGGGTTGCAGGATGTCGAGCTCTTCGGCCGGCTCGACTCGAGCACCTCGCTCGAAATCGACGAGCTCGGCTTCTACCGGCTCAACATGGACATCGGCAACAGCAACTCCCAGTTGCGCGTGGACGGCGTCCTGATCGAGGGTTCTGACAGCACGAACTGGGACATTGGCCCCATTAATATCAAGGGCAACATCTATTACGACCTGATAGTTGCCCTGCTTGGAACGCTCGGGGCCGACACGACCGCCCTCGAGCAGCTCTTCCCCGCCTCGCCCATCGACCGCATTGTGGACGAGATTCAGAGCCAGTTGTTCCCGCCCGGCCTGATCGCCGACCTGTCGGTGCTGGCGGAGACCGCGCCGCCGCTTAGTGGCCTGGAAACGGCGACCGTGCCCGACCTGGGCCTCGCGTCTCGGGATCCCGCGACGGCCGGCCTCGTGCCGGAGCCCGGTACGTTGCTCCTGTTCTGCCTGGGTGCCGTCTTCCTGCGGGCGCGCCAGCGCTGAGCACCGGCGCCGGAACGTCCGTAGCGGCCTGATTCGGATTAACCACAGAGCACCACGCCGGGCGCACGCGTCCGGCGTATTTGTTCACTCGGGGGTAGCCGGCCCGGTACGCGCCGCCATTTCCGCGTCGACGTCGACCAGGTTCCCGAAGCTCAGCGGCTCGGCGAAGGCGGGGTCGGCCCGGCGCAGGCCGGCATGGACCAGCCCGGCAAAGAATGGGTGCGGCCGGAGCGGCCGGCTGTTCAGCTCAGGGTGGGCCTGCGTACCGACGTAGTACGGATGCATGCTCTCCGGCAACTCAAGGATGTTCATGATCTCGGCCCGGGGCGAGCGGCCGGAGAAGATCAGGCCGTGGGCCTCGAGCTGCGGGATATAGCGGGGATCGACCTCGTAGCGGTGTCGGAAGCGCATGCGGGTGCGTTCGCCGAACATGGTGTGCGCGAGCGTGCCCGGACGGATGCGGATGTCCTGCCCGCCCAGACGCATGGTCCCGCCCAGACCCTCGATCTTCTTCTGCTCCGGCAGGAGGTTGATGACGGGGTAGCGGCATTCGCTGTCAATCTCCGTCGAGTCGGCGTCCTCCAGGCCGCAGACGTTGCGGGCGAACTCGATCACGGCCATCTGGAAGCCGTAGCAGATGCCCAGGCAGGGCAGGCCGGAGGTGCGCGCGTGCTTGAGACACGCGATCTTGCCGTCGGCGCCGCGCGTCCCGAAGGCCCCGGGCACGATAATGCCGTGCAGATCCTTGACGGCCGCCGCGGCCGTTTCATCGGTTAGTTCGGACGTGTCGACCCAGCTGATGTGCACCTTGGCGCCCCAATAGACACCGGCGTGCTCCAGGGCCTTGAGGATGCTGGCGTACGCGTCGCGAACCGACGTGTACTTGCCGGTGATGCCGATGGTGACCTGGCGCTCGGCGGTGCGCAGCCGATTGAGGTAGCGGGCCCACACGTCGCGCTGGCGGCGCTCGGCCTGCTCATCAACGCTGGATTCCATTTGCAGCCATTCGATTACGGCGCGGTCATACCCGGCCCCCCGGAGCATCTCGGGAATCTGGTAGACGCTCTCGCAGTCGTGCATGCTGAACACGCGGTTCGGCGGCACGTTCGAGAACATGGCGATCTTCTCACGCACCTTCCGCGTGACGGGGTTCTGTGCGCGGCAGGCAATGATGTGCGGCTGAATGCCGCATTCCAGCAGCCGGCGGATGCCGAGTTGGGCGGCCTTGCTCTTCTGCTCGCCCAGGATGGCGGGCTCCATGACGTAGGTCAGGGCGACGAAGCACACGCTGCGCTGACCTTCCTCGAAGGCGAGTTGCCGCATCGCCTCGATGTAGTAGGCGTTCTCAACGTCCCCGACCGTGCCGCCGATTTCGACGAACACGACGTCGGCCTGCGAGGCGATGGCCAGTTCGCGCAGGCGGTTCTTGACCTCCCCGGTGACGTGCGGGATCATCTGCACGTCGCGGCCCAGGTAGCCGCCGGTGCGCTCACGCTCCAGGACGCGTCGGTAAATCTGGCCGCTGGTACAGAAATTGAGCTGCGTCAGATTCTGATCCAGGGCCCGCTCATAGGTGCCCAGGTCCATGTCGCACTCGGTGCCGTCGTCGAGTACGAACACCTCGCCGTGGCGGAAGGGGTTCAGCGTGCCGGAGTCGATGTTCAGGTAGCCTTCGAGCTTGACGGGCGTGACGTGCAGACCCTTGTCCTGCAGACACTTGGCCAGGGACGAGCTGAAAATGCCCTTGCCCAGGCCGCTCATGACGGTGCCGAAGACGATCACGTACTTGGTGTGGCCGAGCTCGTAGCCGGCCGGCAACGGCATGTAGAACTCCGTGTCGCCGGACCGGTTGCGAATGGCATCGAATATCGCGCGGGCGTCCATCATGAACAACACACCGGCATGCCAAGCCTCTCTTCCAACGCCGCCGGCCAGGCCGGACAGCATCACTCGCTATCGTCCGCGGGCGCGCCGCGCTCGCAGGTCTAGCCGCCGCGCGCCCGCCAGCGCGCCACGAAGCTCGCATAGTCGGCCGGCGTATCAATGCCGACCGTCGCTTGCTCGACGAACTCGACCGCCAACCGGCCGCCATGCTCCAGGACACGCAACTGTTCCAGGCGTTCGACCAACTCCAGCGGGCTCGGCGGCCAGCCGGCAAACTTCAGCAGGAACTCCCGGCGATAGGCATAAGCGCCCAGGTGCAGCAGCCAACTGCCCGCCGCCGCCGGGTCCCCCGCGTCAGGAACGTATGGTATCAGAGAACGCGAAAAATACAGCGCGCGACCGTCGAGTCCGCGGACAACTTTCACACAATTGGGATCACGCGGGTCCGATCCCGCCGGAAACGGACAGGCCAGCGTTGCCATCTCGCAGTCGGGCGTCTCGGCCAGACAAGTGACCAGTCGGTCCAGATACTGCGGCTCGATCTCCGGCTCGTCCCCCTGGACGTTCAGGATAATGTCGTCGGCGGCACCCGGCCGGCCGGCCACCACCTCCGCGATGCGGTCCGTGCCGCTGGCATGATCCGGGCTCGTCAGCACCACCTCCCCGCCAAAGCTCTGCACCGCGGCAACGATGCGCTGGTCATCCGTCGCCACCAGGCAGTGCTGCACACGCCGCGCCGCCATGACGCGCTCATAAACATGCTGGATTAGATACTTGCCGGTCTGGTGAGCAAGCGCCTTCCCGGGAAACCGCGTCGATCCGTAGCGGGCGGGTATGATCGCCACTACGCTCATGCAGCACCTGGCGAAAGCTGGGTCCCATTCACGGGACCGAATCCTACGCCAGCCGGCCGCCAGACGCAAACGCACGCCGCATTCGGCAACGGGCGCACCGCCCGGCCCGGCCCGAATCGAACATGTTCGGCATATGTTTGCAAGCACCCCCTCCGGGCTGCTCCATCCTGCGTTGACGGCCAGCGGTGAGGCGTGTCAGCGGGCGACCCAGCCTACTTCATGTTCGCACGCCGGATAGCGCGGATGAGAATCTCTTGAACCTCATCGGGCCGTGCCACGTGCTCCCATAGCATCTCGCCCTGGCCGTCGCCGCGCGGCACGATGCCGATCGAGGCCATGTGGAGCCACGGACGGTACCAGGCGGGCCGCACCTGCGCGTCGCCCACCTGCGTCAGGCCCAGTTCCACCACGCTGACGCTGAAGATCCCCCCAAAACGCATCACCCGCCGATTGGTGAGGACGTACAGATGCGTGGCCCATTGCAGCGTGGCGATCAGCACCCCCGAGAAGGCTACCAGCAGCGTGCCCAGCAGCGCAATCGACGCGCCCAGCGCCGGCTGCCCCTGGCTGTAGATCACGAGGGCGGCCGCCAGCAGCATCATCGCGATGATGAGCTTGCACGAATTGACCAGAATACTCCACGGCGACGGCCGGATCGACAACTGGATGATCTCGTCGTCGCGCAGCGCGACCGCCGCCGCCGCCTTCTGCTCCGCGGCCGTGGCCGCCGGAGCCTCAGCCACTGTCGACTTCACGGGATCAATGGCCGGGCGTCTGGTCATGGCATTAGTTCCGGCCGCAGCACGCCGATATGCGGGGAATTCCGATAGTGGTCGTCGTAGTCCAGGCCGTAGCCTACCACGAATAGATCATCGACATCGAAGCCGACGAAGTCAACCGTAACATCCGGCGGGGCCTTGGCCGGCTTGCGCAGCAGCACGGCGGTGCGCAGGCTGGCCGGCTGCCGCGCCCTGATCATGCCGTGTACACGCCGCAGCGTTCGCCCCGTATCGAAGATGTCGTCAACCACGAGCACGTGCCGCCCGCGCACCTCGCCGGTAAGCTCGATAAGCGGTTCGGGCTGCCCGGCGGTGGTAGTCGCCCCCGGATAGGTCGAAATCTGCACCAGTGCGATCTTCATCTTCAGCGGTAGTTCGCGAATGAGGTCCGCCAGGAAGATGATCGCCCCGGATAGCACCGGCACCAGCGTCAGGCCGCGCTCCTCGCCGTCGTAGCAGCCCGCAATCTCAGCCGCCAACTCGCGCACGCGCGCCTGGATCTGCTCGCGCGTGAACAGGATGGTGCGAATATCCGCTTCCATGGCGGCGGAATCGCTACCGGCCGGGTGCGGGGCGTGCTGCAAGTCGCGACCATTCATGACGTCCATTCCACGGACGGCGTCAGCGGCCGGAGCAGATCCTCCGGGATGTTGTTTCCGGCCTGCACCAACGTTTGGGCCAGGTCCAGACCGCCCGTGTCGCGTGCCAGTGCCTGCATGAAGTGCTCAACCGCCTCCAGACGCCGGCGGGCCAGACGCTGCGTGGTCTCGAATCGGAAGCCGTCGTTGACCCGCACTTCCCAGTAGCGGTATTCCTTCTGACGCTCCCAGCTCGCGAAGAGTTGCGTGAGCGGCCGTCCCTCGGCCTGGTACTGCCGAAACTGGCGCAGGATGTAGACCACGCCCACTTCATCCAGGTTCTCCGCCTCGGCCAGCAACTGCGCCTCGACCAGGTCCGTGCGGCGGTCGTTGCACTGGCGAACGGCCTCGCAGGCCAGTCGCACCGTCTTGGGGGGCAGTTGCGACCCGACGTATTCCTGGATCAGGGCGGCGCCCAGTTCGCGCTGAATATCGCTCGTGGGGCGCGTCAGCACGTGCCAGCGGTCAACCGTGCCCTGCTGGAGTTGCGTGGCCCACCCGGCACAGTGAAACAGTCCGGCCACCGCCAGCGCCAACTGATCAACCGCCTGGTCAGCCACTTCCGGAATCCGCCCGACCAACTGCGTCAGCCGGGCCACCCGCTCAGCCCGTTCCCATAACCACAAGTCACGCTGCTCATCATCGACCTGGAGAATCAGAACTTGCTTCGCGATCGGGATGATACGTTCGAGTTGCTCCACGCACACACTCCCGCCTGGCCCCCGGTGAACCGCCGTCCCGGCTGGTGGCATGGTCCGGCTCGGTACTGGGCGAGCACACCACGCGCCATGACCACGCCTTGACCAGGAGCCGCAGTCTAGCCCTGCCGCACCGCACCGGCAAGCTGCCTTACCGGACGCTTGCCACCCCCGGTGCGCACTCCGTCGGCGGACGCCGGCTGCCCCGCCCACCGCCCCGAAACCGCTGCGCGCAGCGCTGCAGGGGTTATCTGGACCTCGCCGCCCGGCCGGCGCGGCCGGTGCGGCGTGCCGGCGGCCGCGATAATGCCGGACCTGCATCTACCCGAAGAATAGCAGGAGTTTGCACTCGTACGGTCCAGAGGAAACGTCAATGCCGACGACCACCGACTCCGGAAGCGGTCCGGACAGCGCCCCGCCGGCTGTCCTGCCGGGGAAGTCCCTGCCGCCGGAATTGCAGCGCGCCATGTCGCGCGTGACCGAAATCAACTCACTCCCGGAGATAACGACCAGGATCGTGCAGGTAGTGGAGGATCCGCGCGCCACGGCCCTCGACATGCACGAAATCGTGAAGAACGATCCGGCCCTCGCCGCCAAGATCCTGAAGGTGGTCAATTCGGCCTTCTACGGCCTGCCCTCCCAAATCGCCAGCCTGGACCGCGCCATCATCATGCTGGGCCTCAGCGCTGTTAAGAACATCGCCATGGCGGCCTCGCTGGCGCGCCTCTTCCGCGGTGACGCCGTCTCTCAGCACTTCTCCGCCCGCGACCTGTGGCGCCACTGCATCGCCGTCGGCGTCTGTGCCCGCGCCCTGGGGCACGCGGCCCACAACCCCCAGGCCGAGGAGTTCTTCGTGGCCGGCCTCGTACATGACCTGGGCCTCCTGGTCGCCGGGCAGTTGTTCCCCCGGCAGTTCCGCGAGGTGGCCGATTGCTGCAGCAGCCAACCGAGCGATTTCTGCGCCCTCGAGGAGCAACTCATCGGCGCTGACCACCAGTGCTTCGGCGGCGTGCTGGCCACCAAGTGGCGCTTCCCCCCCGCGCTCCGTTACGCCAACGCCTATCATCACGACCCCTCCCCGCTACAGCCGGATGTCCGCAGAATCGCGACTTTCATCTACGTCGCCGACACCATCTGCTGCAAGATGCAGCACGGCTTCTACCTGACCGCCCAGACCCAGGAAATCACCACGGACATGCTCGACCTCATCGGCGTGACACAGGCCGATCTGGCCACTATCTGCGAGACGCTTATCGAACTGGTCACCGAAGTGGAATCGATCTTCGCGGAACCCTGACCCTCACGGGCCCTGGCCGGCCGCGCCACAGCCACCCGCGCACTGCAACACGCACCGCCCCGCTCGCCACTACCCCTTGATCACGCCGATCGGCCGCAACCGCGCTACCTTCGTGCTGATGCCCAGCTTGTGCACCACGTCAACCACCCGGCTGACGTCCTTGTAGGCTTCGGGCTGCTCCTCGTCCAGCCCGCTGCGACCCCGGGCCCGCGCGACTACGCCGGCACGCAGCAACTCCTGCTGAATCGAGCGGCCCTTGGCCGCCCGGATCGCCGCCCCGCGCGACAAGACCCGCCCGGCCCCGTGGCAACAACTGCCGAAAGTCTCGTCCATTGCCCGCGGCTGACCGACCAGCACCCAACTCGCCCGGCCCATGTCGCCCGGCACCAGCACCGGCTGGCCCACCTCCTGGTAGGCCGGCGGCACCTCCGGATGACCCGCCGGAAACGCCCGTGTCGCACCCTTGCGGTGCACGCACAGCGTCCGGCGCTGCCCACGCACTTCATACGGCTCCAGCTTGGCGATGTTGTGCGCCACATCGTATACCTGCCGCATGCCAAGCCGCTCGGCGGGCGATCCAAAGACCTGCGCAAAGGCCTTCCGGGTCAGATGCAGCAGAAGCTGGCGGTTGCACCAGGCGTAGTTCGCCGCCGCCCGCATCGCGCCGAGATAACGCTGCCCCTCCGGCGAAGCGACCGGCGCACAGACCAACTGGCGATCCGGTAACTCGATGCCGTACTTGCGCGGCGCGTCACGCAGCTCCTTGATCGCGTCGTCGCACACCTGGTACCCCAGGCCGCGCGAGCCGGAGTGAATCGTCACGGCAATATGGCCGGGAACAAGGCCGAACGCCGCCGCCGCCTGAGCGTCGACAACCTCTTCCACCACCTGCACTTCGATGAAGTGATTGCCGCTGCCCAGCGTGCCGACCTGGTCCAGGCCGCGCTCATACGCGTGGTTGGAGACGCAGTCGGGCTGAGCCCCGTCCAGCGCGCCATGCGCCTCCGTGTGCGCGATATCCTCCTCCCAGCCAAAACCGCGCGCCACCACGTAGGGCGCCCCGCCGGTCACCAACTCGCGCAGCTCCTTCTGGCTGAACTTCACCTTGCCCGTTCCACCCACGCCGCAGGGCACCTCGCGGAACAACGTGTCCACCAGCTCCTTTATCCGCGCCCGCGCCTCCTGGGCCGGAATATCCGTGCGAACCAGCCGTACGCCGCAGTTGATGTCATAGCCGACGCCCCCCGGGCTGATCACGCCGCCCTCGTCCGGATCGGTCGCCGCCACCCCGCCGATGCAGAAGCCGTAACCCCAGTGGATATCCGGCATCGCCAGCGAGGCGCCGACCACGCCCGGCAGCGTGGCTACGTTGGCAACCTGCTCGGGCGATTGATCGAGGAGAATGCTCTCCATCAACTCGCTGTCGGCGTAGATGATGCCGTCTACGCGCATCGCGGGCTTGTAGGAGCGCGGAATCCGCCAGCGGCAGTTGTCGATCTGCTCAACCGGACCGGTGTACTTGCCAGCCATGTTCGACCTCGCAATAAGGACCTTCGGACCGCCGCCGCGCCTCGAATCAGATATCGACGATGTACGTGGCCTCGTAGCCGTCCGCCACCGGCCAAATGCGCAGCTCGTGATAAGTCACGGCCTTGACCTCGCGTTCCAAGCTGCTGGCGGCCACATCAACGCGCTGCAATTGCACCGTTGCCGTCAGACGGGTCTGGCTGAACTCCCGCACATCGACCGCGGTCACCATCCGCCGCCCCATCTCGAACAACCCCAGCACCTCGGCCAGGTAGTCGCGCAGCAACAGGGCCGGCTCATCGGCACCTAGTTCCAACTCCCTGGATTCCGCCTCACGACCATCATTAACCAGGCGGCCGATGATCGCGTAGAGACCGGCGGTCGCCGGCCCGAGCAGCTCCGCCAGCGTTGGCGCACACACCCGCACGCCGACGTCGGCCGTGTGGTCAAACAACTCATAGCGTTGCGCTGCCACTGCCGCTCCTCCGTCCACAGCGCCCCTGCAACCGAACAACATATTCTATCCGGCGGACCTGCCGGCCTGCACGGCGCGTTTCACGTTGACCGGACGGTGATTCGCGCCATCAGGCCGGCAAACTCATGTCACGCGGGTATCAATGACAGGTACCGCACTGACGACACACGGCCCCCGGACCGCGCGGATGGAATCCCTCCAGGACTCCTGCACACACGATCCAGAGGCCGTGATCTGCTATCCGATAGCGAACTCGCCCGGTACGCAGGCTAGCGCCGGCGTGACCCTAGCAATGCCGCGCCCACCAGCACGAGCGCCAGCGCACCCGGCTCCGGAACCCAGGTCAACTCCAGGTTGTCCATCTGGACGAGTCCACCGGCCGGAGCGCCGGACCCGGGCGGGCCTGCAGCGTAGTTCCCAATAACCTCGACGCTGTAGACCGGCACGTCGCTACTCCAGCCCTGCCACGCCCACGTCAGGATATTGATCCGCATCTCAAGTGAGTCGATTTCCTCGCCGGCTTCATCACGAAAGACGACCGTGCCGTCGGGGTCGACACTGTTGGTGGTGAAGTAGCCGCCGAACTGCGCGATCGGCTCCGCGAACTCAAACAAGATCGATCCCAGCGGGCTGCCACCCATGCTCCCGCCGGCGTATGGGGTCACCTCGCCACCCGGGCCCGTCCAGATCCACGTAACCACCACCATGTGAGCGAACGTGTCATCCATCGTCGCGACGCCACCAAACACGTCGATCGGGCCCGTGTAAGTATCGTCAGGTATGGTCTCGAAAGTCTCCGAGACATCACCCGTAAAGTGGCTGATCGGCGTGATATCCGCCCACGCCGGACTTGCGGCCAGCAGCACAATGCAGCCTAGAAAAACTCGCCCCACTCTCATCATTACTCCTCCTAAATCCCAAAGTCATGGCAACCGCCCCCCGCTTCGATCGCCCTCCAAAGTGCCCGTCACGGCAACACTCAACTGGTGTCCGGTCCGCCGAAGCGGTACGGCAGCGTCACGCGAGCGCCCCGCCGTGACAAGCTATCCATCCCGCCAGTATAGCTCGATCGATCCGGGGAAACAAGACAGAGTATCGCTGGTTCCGAAAACACACTGTATTCGCCGGAAGGTCGGCCACCCGTGCCCGACCCATACACCGACAGCCGGGGGTGATGCTTCGCAGAGCCCGTCCCTGCACCAGGCGCAGCGCACCGCCGTTCTTTCCGGACGGTATGGCGCCAGCCGAGGGTACCTCCCCCCCGACCACCCACAAAGGACAGCGGCCCGCGCTGTGCCGCGTGACCGAACCGGTGGTTCGCTCACGCACTACCAAGGACGGTTCGCATCGGGCGAAGCCATCGCACGGCGCGGGCCGCTGTCGGAAGACTCGTCACTCAGGAGAACGCACGCTCAGAGCGCCTGGCTCTGGTAACCGGCGTGGCGGCGGGGCCCTGTCAGCACCGTCGTCCGGACCGGTTTGGCCGCGCGTGCCTACGGTCGAACTACATCGCGCACGGAGCCGTGCGGCACTTCTTCGCGGTCTTCTTGGCGACCTTCTTCTTCGCGACCTTCTTCTTGGCCACCTTCTTCTTCGCTACCTTCTTCTTGGCGACCTTCTTCTTCGCGACCTTCTTCTTGGCCACCTTCTTCTTGGCCACCTTCTTCTTCGCTACTTTCTTCTTAGCCATGGCGCAACCTCACAAAACAGGAAATGGAACCATTTCACGCCACACTGGGCGCTTTCACGCGTTCATCATTGAACCGGACGCTCACGCGCTTGCTCACGCCCGGCTCCTCCATCGTCACTCCGTATAGCACGTCCGCGCTCTGCATCGTGCGCTTGCTGTGCGTGATCACGACGAACTGCGAGTGCGACAAGAACCCTTGCAGCATCGTATTGAAGCGTTCCGTGTTCGCTTCATCAAGGGCCGCATCGACCTCATCCAAAAAAGCAAACGGCGACGGCTTGCTCTTGAACACCGCCATCACCAGCGCCACGGCCGTCATTGTCTTCTCGCCACCCGACAGCAACGACAGCGCTTGCAGCTCCTTGCCCGGCGGCCGCGCGATGATCTCGATGCCGCATTCCAGCGGCTCCTCCGGGTCCTCCAAGAGAATATCGGCTTTGCCACCCCCAAAAAGTTGACGGAACAGTTCCTGGAAGTTCACGCGAATCTGCTCGAAAACGGCCGCGAAACGACTCCGCGACTCAGCGTCCAGCTCGCAAATCAGCGCCTCCAGACGCTCGATCGAACCCACCAGGTCGTCACGCTGCGCCACCAGATTCTCGTAGCGCGGCGTCAGCTCCTCCAGCTCGGTGAGCGCCTCCAGGTTCACATGGCCCAGCCGGGCAAGCTTCTCTCGCAACTCCGCGATCTCCGCCCGGATCGCCTCCCAGTCCTGCTCCGCATGTTCATACTGCTCATAACAGGCGGCCAAATCGAGGTCCAGGTCGGATCGGATCCGCTCGACCAGACCCTCCTGACGCACGTCCAGCTCACGCAGCGCGACCTCCTGCTGGTGCAGGTCCGCCTCCAACTCGCGAATCCGCTCGCTCACCGCCCGGGCCGCCACGCCGGACTCCTCCAGTTCCCCCCGCCGGGCCTGCCGCTGCGCCCGCAACTGCATGACCCCCGCTTCGTCCTGCTGCAACTCCGCCGCGCAAGCCTCCCGCCGGGCCTCGGCGGCCAACCGCTCCTGTTCGGCCTCCGCCATCTGCCGCGCCGCCGCCTCAGCTTCCTGCTGCGCCGCACTCCGCTCGCGCTCCAGGGCGGTTCGCTGGCTCGCCAGACGCGCCAGCGCTTCCTCCCCGGCCGTCCGCTTCTCGAACAGACGCCCGGCCGCCACCTTCGCTTCCGTCAGCTCACCGGCCAACTCGCCGACCGCCGACTCCAGCTCGAGCAGCTCGCGCTCGGCGTCGCCGACTTCCGTCTCCTGGGCCTGCTGTGCCTGGCCGACGCTCGCCAACTCGGTCGCCAGCTTCACCGCCTGCTGTTCCAGCTCAGCCAGCGCCCGCTGCAGCGCATCCAGCTCGCTGTCGGCGACCGACGCCTCGCGCTGCCCCCGCGCCAACTCGCCACCCACCCGCGTAAGCACCGCGCGCGCCTCGGCCCGCTCCTGCTGGACCACCGCAATCTGGTTCAGCAGCTCGCCATGCCGCAGTTGCACATCGGCCCGCCGGGCCTCCAACCCATTCTTCTGCCGGATGGCACGCTCCAGGCCAGTCTCTATTTCGTCAAGCTGCTGCCGAAGCTCGCGGATCTCCGCCTTGCGACTCATCAGCCCGCTGCTGGCTTTCGCCCCCGCGAGCGTCAGCCGCCCCTCGGCCGTCACGATCTGCCCGTCCAGCGTCACGAAGCTGAATCCCGCCGGGGCGCCCGCCGCCAGCGCCAAGGCGCGCTCCAACTCATCCACGATGATCACGCGCCCCAGCAGGTGCTCCGCCAGCGCCCGGTACGCGGGCGCACACGCCACCCAATCAACCGCCCGCGCCACCACCCCCGGGGCACCCTCGTATTCCACGCGCCTGCTCTGAGCGGGAATACGATCCAGCGCCAACACCCGCACCGGCCCCGGCGGCTCCGCGCGCCGGCCCAACTCGCTCAGCAGGGCGTACGTGTCGGCCACCACCAGGTGATTCTCAAAGGTTGCCAGCAGCGGCTCCAACGCGTGCGCCCGGCTGTCGGTAATGCGCAGCAGGTCCGCCACTAGGCCCAGCACGTTGCCGTCGCCCCCCTCCTCGTTCCGCCAGCTCAGCAGCGTTTGCGTGCCCTGGTCCACCCCCTCCAGGCGCCGTTCCATGTCCTCCAGCAGTTCGAGCCGCGAACAGGCCGCGCTGCGCTGCTCCTTGGCCGCCGCAATCTGCGCCTCCTGCTCCTCGCAGCCGGCCTGCAGCTCACTGCTTTCGACCTCCGCCGCCCGCAGCCCCGCGGCCAGCTCCGTCGAGCGCCGCTCTAGCGCGGCTACATTCTCCTCGGCCCCGCCGCGCTGCCGCCCGAGCTCCCCTAATTCCTCGTCAAGCACCGCGCGCCGCTCAGCCAGACGCTGGCGCTGCCCCAGCAGCCGATCCCGTTGGGCCCCCAGGTTGCTCTGCTCACTGCGCAGCAGCGCCGCGCTCCGCACGGCCTCGAAGGCCGCCGTCTTCGCGTGCTCCAGCATCTCGCGCGCGGCATTGCGCCGCATCACGGTCGCTTCGTAGCTGCGCTGCAACTCCGCGGCGGCCGCCCCGCTCCGCTGCGCCTCCGCGGCCAGTGTCTCCAGCGCGGCCTGCTCGAGGCCGGCCCGCTGCTCCAAATCGTCAAGTCGGCCGGCCAACTCATCCGCCTGCGTGCGGCGCCGGTCACGCGTCGCCGCCAGATCGGCCGCACGCCGGTCGCTCTGTGTGATGCGTTCGGACAACGCGCTGTGTTCGCTGCGCAGCGCGGCCAGACGCCCGTCGGCGGCCTGAATCCCCTCGTCCAGTTGCTGGAGGACCCGCTGCTGCTCGGCCGCGGCGGCGTCGTGCGACGCCAGCACCGCCCGCTGGGCAGCCACCTGGTCTTGCAGGGCGGTCACCTGCGCGCGGGCCGTACGGCGACCGCATTCCAACTCGTGATACTCGGCCAGCGAGAACGAGGCCCGCAAGGCCCGCAGCCGGCCGTCGTACTCCTGCCAGCGGCGAGCCTTGCCGGCCGCCAGCTTCACGCTGCGCAACTGCCGCTCCAACTCGTCGATTACATCGTTGAGCCGCAGCAGGTTGTTCTGCGTGCGCTCCAGCTTGCGCTGCGCCTCGGTCCGCTGCACCTTGTAGCGGCTGATGCCGGCCGCCTCCTCGAGAATCTCGCGCCGCTGCAGCGGGTCGGCTTGCAGCAGCATATCGACCCGCCCCTGCTCGATGATGCTGTAGGCGTCCACACCCAGCCCGGTGTCCATGAGCAGATGCCGGATATCCTTCAGCCGACAGGCGTTTCCATTTAGACGGTACTCGCTTTCGCCGCTGCGGTGCAGCGCCCGAGTGACCGTGACCTCCTCGTCGTCGCTGGCCAGGAACCCGGAGCGGTTATCGAACGTCAGCTCAACGTGGGCGGCATTGGCGGGCTTGCGCGAGCGCGAGCCCGAAAAAATGACGTCGCTCATCGTCTTGCCGCGCAGGCTGCGCGCCGACTGCGTGCCCAACACCCACCGCAGCGCATCCAGCACGTTGCTCTTGCCGCAACCGTTCGGCCCGACAATGGAAGTGACGCCCGGGCCGAACTCGAACTCCGTCCGGTCGGCAAAGCTCTTGAAACCGTGCAGGATGATTCGTTTCAGGAACACAGTGTGGGACTACCGATTGCCAAATCCCTCAGCACCAAAGACCGCGCCCGCCGCCAAAATCGCAACAGCCCTCTACCACTATATTTAGTACACTCGACCTGAAGCTAGCACAAGGTATCCGCCTTGGCAAGGGATTCCAACGGCTGTCCGCGCAGCCCCCGGCCTTCCCCGCACCCTTCGGGCCCACGCTGCTGATGCGCCGCCGACGATCGTTCGATACATGCGATAGCAGCAATTGCTCGGAGACCGCGCATGGACCAACTCAAGGTCGGACATGTTATCGGAGTTGAGGGCGACTCGGTGGAGGTGCAGATCTCCGTCGCCAATCTCTGCATCAAGTACCACGGCACCGAATACCGCGTCGGCCGACTCGGTACCTACGTCACCATCCCGATGGGACGTACCACCCTGATCGGCTACGTCGTGCGCGTGGGCGCCATCGGCGACCTGGAGCCCTTGCCCGATCCCGGCGGACCACGCCGAATCACCATGACAATTCAGCTACTCGGCACCGTTCGCAACGACAAGTTCACCCGCGGCGTCAGTGAATACCCAACCCTCGGCGATCCGGTCCGCCTGGGCGTCGACGAGGATTTCGAGCTGATCTTCGGCTGCTTCGATGAGCTGGCCGGCGGCGCCGGTGCCCGCAAATCCTTCCCGATGGGCCGCTTCGCCGTGGACACCGACTTCGAGGTCCGCGTGCTCGGCAAGGACTTCTTCGCCAAGCACGTCGCCGTGATGGGCAACAGCGGCTCGGGCAAGAGCGTCACCACCGCCAAGATCATCCACGAGGCGCTCCAGCTCCCCGAGACGCAGATCATCATGTTCGACATGCACGGCGAGTACCTCACGGCCTTCAGCGATGACAACGGCAATCCCCTGCCGAACGTCACCTACCTCTCCGATCGCAACCTCGTCCTGCCCTACTGGATGCTGCGCTTCGAGGAGTTCCAGCAGCTCTTTGTCGATGCGAATAACCCCGCGAACATCAACCCCCAGACGGTGTTCCTGCGCTCCGCGCTCGAGAAGCTCAAGCAGCCGGCGGCCAGCGAACTCGGCCTGCTGTGCGAGTACAGCATCGATACGCCGATCTACTACTCCATCGACAGCCTCAAGACCTACGCCGAAAACCTCAACGACGCGCGCTTCGTGCTCGGCTCGGAGAACTACGCCTTCTCGCGCCTGCCCTACCGGCAACTGCCGGTCGCCAAGCAGGAACAGATGATGCTGACGCAGCGCATGGAGTTCAACCGCGGCAATGCCGAGGGCGAGGTGCCGCACGCCACGTACTACGGGCGCCTGCTCGGCCTGGTGAATCAGCTCGAAACGCGCCTCAACGACCGCCGCTACGATTTCCTGCTGCGCCCCTTCGAGCAGGCCAGCCGTAATCCGGACCTCGCCGGCTGCTTCCAGGCCGATCGTCCCCCCGGCGAGCTCAGCAAGAGCGTGGCCTCAGTCATCCGCCAGATGCTCGGCCAGCAGGGCACCCGCAAGAATCTGACCATCGTCGATCTGTCCGGCCTGCCCTTCGACGTCGTGGACATCACCGTCGCCGTCCTGACGCGCACCCTGTTCGACTTCAACTTCTGGTCGCCCTTCGACGTGCGCCGCCCCTTCGTGCTGGTCTACGAAGAGGCCCACAACTACCTCCCACGCCGCGACCGCGCCGGCCGCATGTTCGCCCGTGACGCCGTCGAGAAAGTCGCCAAGGAGGGCCGCAAGTACGGCGTCTCCGCCATGATCGTCTCCCAGCGCCCCAGCGAAATCTCCGAGACCATTCTCAGCCAGTGCAACTCGATGGTCCTGATGCGCATGAACAACCCCGACGACCAGGAATACGCCGCCCGCGTCGTCAGCGACCAGTTCCGCAGCCTCATCAGCCTGCTGCCCAGCATGCGCCCCGGCGAAGGGTTCATCATCGGCGACTCCGTCCTGATGCCCATGCGCACGCTAATCAGCATGCCGCCGCGCCTGCCACGCAGCGGCGACGTCGACTTCTTCGGCCTGTGGAGCCGCAAGACCGCCGGCGGCGACGCCGAGCAGATCATGGATCGCTGGTGGCGCCAGGACCGCAGCGCCCTCAACGCCGAGCCAGATACCACGGCCGCCCAACAGCCCGGCGCAGCACCGGCCGCAACGCCGGGGGCCGAGGACAACTCGGCGGAAACCCCACCGCCCTCGGACGCGCAAACGGAACTCGCCCGGCTGGCGGCGATGCTGTCCAGCTCTGAGTAGGCCACGCCTGCTCGCACGCTGACAACCCCCGCCGGCCAGTCATCCCCGGCCTGTGCGCCCGCGCCGGGGTCCGGCCCCGGCGCAAATCACTTCTCGCCCAACGCCCGCCGCCTGCGGAAGAACTCGCGTAATAACTCCGCACACGGCTCCGCCAACACTCCTGCCACCGTATCAACCTGGTGATTGAGCCGCGCGTCCGTCGTGATAGTGAACAGCGACTCACACGCGCCGGTCTTGGGGTCCGCCGCGCCGTACACCAGCCGCCCCACCCGGCTCTGCACCAAGGCACCCGCGCACATCGGGCACGGCTCCAACGTCACGTACAGCGTGCAATCCTCCAGCCGCCAGTGCCCGATATGCGCCGCGGCCGCCGACAACGCGATCATTTCGGCGTGCGCGGTCGGATCCTGGAGCTGCTCGCGCTGGTTGTAGCCACGCCCGATAACGCGCCCATGCTGCACCACCAAGGCGCCGACCGGCACGTCCTCGTACTTAAGCGACCGGCGAGCCAGATCCAGCGCCTCCTCCATGAACCACCGATCCAACTCATCCTGCGTCTTTCCAAACACTTACAGCACCAATTGCCTTCTTCTCAGAACCCGCTCCCGGCGAGACGGCCGTGCATTATGGCCCAAACGATAAGCCGGTACCACTATTAAGTTTAGGCTCTGTAGACCGACCGACCCAGGCCACCGTGAGCGCGCACTAAGACCGCTCCAGCTCCACGGTGACCGGCGAGATAAGAAATATCGCGCCTTTTTGCAAAAACTGCGTGCTTGTGCGGTTGATTTTCCGCCAAGCCTAGGGTATATTACCCAGACAAAGGTGACCTGACCAACCCCCAGGTTTCCTTTTCGATCCACGGGCGGCATGCTCGGCTGCGGCGTTTCCCCCCGGCGCCCACCGACATCCGCCCAATTTTTTTGGGACCCAAGCCTTTAGCCCGTTCGTCGCAACACAAATCTGCGACCTGCTAACCACCGTTAGCGGGTATTAGAGGTGTCTGTCTGCTTAGTTTCCGCAGATTAAGGCCGCCTGCGGCGTCCAGACTTACCTCCCACAGGTCACCCGACGTCAGAGGTACTGCAGGAGCCTCGCACTGCGCCACGCGCACACCATAGCGCTGTGCCAAAGCCGGATCGTCCACCAGCTCCCAGAACTGGTCCCATAACTCCTGCTGAATACCGGCCGGTTGGCTTGGATCAACAATCGGCGGTCGGGCGGCTCGGTCAAGGTCCGAAACGGATTCCGGAGCCTGTCGGTCGCCAAAGATCCGCCGAAACATCGCCAGACTCGTCCCGCGCTCCGGATCGCCCTCCCCGACCAGGTTGTGCGCGAACTTCACGACCAGTGCTTCGAAGTAGACGAGTCTGCCGATGGCCTCGACAGCCGCCGGTTTGCCGAGCGTGCCGTCCGGGCCGATTTCCTGCCAGAGGAGGGTGCTGATCGTGTGTCCGCTGTCGTCGGTCCGTTGCCGGATGACATCCACCTGGGCAACGCGCCTCGCCGCGGCCAGCCGCTGCGCATAGTCAACCAGTTGCTGGCGCTTCTGTTCCAGTTCGCCGACCTGCCGCTCAAGCTCGCGCACCTCGTGGCGGCCGAGCTGCACCGCCGTGAATACCGCCGCGGCCACCAGCAGTACCGACCCGGCCGCAAAGTTCAACCATTTCATGCGTGGCACTCCCTTGCCCAGCCCTCATGAGCTGCCGTCTTGCCGCGCGCCGCCCCGCCACGTAATGGTTCGGGTTGCCCGCTGGGGCCGCTCGCGCCGCGGTTCGTCGCCATCCATGCTCTTGTACTGCTCAAGCAACTTGCGGATGCGGGGATCGGACGCGTAGCGCAGCGCCACGAGCGCGTTGTGCGCCACGACCGGTGCCGGGCTGGCAACCATCTCAATTAGCCGCCGGCGGACGGCCGTGTCCTCCGCGGCGCCCAGCCACGCACACGCCGCCCGCACCACGTTGTAGTCCGTGCTCTGTACCCACAACAGCACCGGCTCGCGCACCCCGTTGCTGCAGCGCACCGCCCGCTCCTGCGGGCTGTATTCCCAGCGGTCGGAGTAGCGCTGGGCCAGTAAGTGCCACAGCCGTTCCGCCCGCGGATGCAGCGGCTGACCGTGCGCGAGCAGCGCCGGTCGCTCGCGATACTTGAGCCACCACTCCCGCAAGGCGCGCCGGTCACCCTCCACGTCTATCTCCGCAGCCAGGGCATGATCGAACGACCCCGGATACAGGTCCGGCCAGGTGCTCGGCGGCGCGCCGATCGGCATCAGCACGATGCCCAGGGTGTGGCCGCGAACCTTCGGGTCAAAATGCAGCAGGTCCAGCGACGTCTCCAGGCAGTTGACGGTCGTCTTGGGGCGCGTGGCCGGATGCGCCAGCAACCGCAGTAGCGACGTGTGCACCATCACCCGCAGGTCGTCCGGAGCAGCCGGCCTGGTCATGGTCGGATGCTCGGCCAGGTAGGCGATCCCTGCCGGCCCGAACGCCGCCAGCCGGTTGTAGCAATCCGTCCACACCGCCCCCGGGTCGAGTGTCAGGATGGGCTGTGCCGCCGCCGCGATGGCCCGCTGTTGCGGCGACAGCCGTTGCACACCCGGCGCGCAGCCGCCGGCCACCAGACCGGCTAGTAGCACAACCCCCCACACCGCTGACTCATGCCTTGGTCGCATGCATGGCATCCGGTACAATTCCGACCCGGCAGGTTAACGTATCAGGAGCAGGCATGGAACGGACGCTGATCATCTTTAAACCGGATGCGATGAACCGCTGCCTGGTCGGCCGCATTCTGACGCGCTTTGAAGACAAGGGCTTGCGCATCGTCGGCCTGAAGCTGCAGCAGTCGCCGCGCGCCCAGGTCGAGCAGCACTACGAGGTCCACAAAGACCGCCCCTTCTACGGCTCACTGGTCGAGTTCATGACCAGCGGGCCCGTCATCCTGGCCGTGCTGGAAGGGCCCCAGGCCATCACCGTTGTCCGCAACCTTCTGGGCGCGACGGATGGGCGCCAGGCCGCCCCCGGCACGATTCGCGGTGACTTCGGCCTCGACCAGCAGTACAACCTGGTCCACGCCAGCGACAGCCCCGCGACGGCCACCAAGGAAATCGACCTGTTCTTCAAGCCCACGGAACTGGTCAGCTACACGCGCTCCCCGGACCGCTGGATTGTCCGGGAGTAACCACGAACACCCGCGCCGCTGAGGTCCCGGCATGAAAGTCAAGCCCTTAACCGCTCACGAACAGAAACCCGTCGAGCTGCCCGGCGCTGAAGGCGTTCGCATGCGCATGCTCATCGGCCCGGCCGACGGCGCCGAAACGTTCCACATGCGCCACTTCGAGGTCGCCCCCGGCGGCCATACGCCGCACCACGCCCACGACTACGAGCACGAGGTCCTCATTCTGCGCGGCGCCGGCGTCGTTCAGGGGGCCGACGGCGAGCAGCCTTTCAAGGCCGGCGACGTGGTCTGGATGCCGCCCGATGAGCGGCACCAGTTCCGCAACACCGGCGATGGCCCACTGGAGTTCATTTGCCTGATACCGGCCCCGCGGCAGTGTACGTAGCGCCGGCCCAGGCGTTCAGAGGGAGTTTGACCATGCGCCCGAGTACGCGACGCGAAGTCCTCAGATCGTCAGCCGCCGCCCTGGGCGGCTGGCTGCTGCTGGGGGGGCAGCCGGCCCGGGCCCAGTCAGACGCGGCTGCCGGCCCCGCGACCGGCACCACCGGCGAGGACCCCGGCGGACCCTATGAACTTCCGCCGCTGCCCTACAGCCACGCCGACCTCGAGCCGTTCATAAGCGCCGAAGTCCTCAAGCTCCACCATAGCACGCACCACGCCGGCTACGTTCGCGCTGCCAACCAGGCCATCGCCGCCCTCGAACGCGTGCGGCGCGTAGGCGGCGAGGAAATCCGGCAGGTCCGGGCCCTGAGCGACAACCTGGCGTTCCACGCCTCCGGCCACGTCCTGCACTGCCTGCTATGGACCAGCATGAAGAAGCGCGGCGGGGGTGACCCATCCAAGAACAGCGACATCGCCCAACTCATTACGCGCGACTTCGGCACGATCGAAGCCTGGCGGGCGCAGTTCGCGGCCGCGGCCCAGCAGGTGCAAGGCAGCGGCTGGGCCGTGCTGGCGCTGGAGCCGCTGTCACGCCGGCTGCTCGTGCTCCAGGCCGAGAAACACCAGAACCTGACGGTGTGGGGGTGCGTGCCGTTGCTCGTGGTGGACGTGTGGGAGCACGCCTATTACTTGCAGTACCAGAACCGCCGTTCGGACTACCTCAAGGCGTTCATGAACGTCATTGACTGGGACAGCGTGGAGGCGCGCCTGGCGCAGGCCAGGCGGCTGATAGCCGGCGACTAGGCGCCACGCGCGCATGTTGCCCGGTTAGCCGGCAGCTACAGAGGAAGCGTTGAGCAATCCTGATCAGATCCCGGGCACCCCAGCGGCCACGCCGGCCGAAATCGACCGCCGGACATCCTGGCCCCTGCTCGTCGCACTGACGTTCCTGCTGATCATCCCGATGGTGGCCCTGTCGCAGTTCATTGCCTATTGGCGCACGGACGTTGTAGACGACCAGATGTTCGGCTACTTCGGCTGGCGCATCGCGAACGGCGCAACGGTCTACCTGGACGTCTGGGACAACAAGCCGCCGGGCATCTACTGGATGAACGCCCTCGGCATGTTGCTCGGGGGCGGCAGCTACTTCGGCGTCATGGCCATGTGCGTGCTGGCGCTACTCACGGCGCACGCCTGCTTCCTGGCAATCTGCGGCTCGCTTTACTACCGCGGCGCCGCGGTCATGGCAACGGTGCTGCTGAGCTTCTACCTCACGCACGCCTTCTTCACCGGCGGCACGAACCGCACGGAAACATTCCTGGTCGCCTGCGAGCTGGCCGCCGTCCTGTTCTACATGCGCGGCTGGGCGCGGGACCGCTGGTGGACGTGGTATGCCGCCGGCCTCTGTTGCGGCGGAGCCTTCCTGTTCAAGCAAGTGGGTCTGGCGGCCTGGGGGGCGATGGGGCTGCACACCATCATCCTGGTCTGCACGCGCGAACTACCGTGGCGCACCGGACTACGGCGCTGCCTGCTGCTACTCGGCGGTTGCGTCACGCTGCTGGCGCTGGCGGCGGCGTACCTGGCCGCGCAGGGCGCGCTGGCCGCCGCCTGGTTCGCCACCTTCGAGTTCAACCGCGCATACTTCGCGACGCGCACCAGTCGCTTCCCCTACAACTACGGCTCTTACTACCTGTTGAAAAACCACGCGCTTCCGATCCTGCAACTGCCGCTGCTGATGGCCATAGCCGCCGTCATACACGCCACGCTCTGGGCGCTGCGCCCGCGTTTCCGTCCGCCGGAGATCGAGCGCCCGCTCAAGGCCCTGCGGCCGGTCTGCCCGCGCTACATGCTCTTCTTCGGCATCTGGTACCTCGTGGCCGTTTGGGGCGCCGTGATGAGTCCGCACGCCTTTCGACACTACCTGGTGGCGACGATCCCGCCGCTGCTGCTCATGGCCGGCTACCTGGTCAACGTGCTACAGGCCGAAATGCGGCTGCTCGTCCGGCTGCAGCAACGCGCCTGGGTGACCGCCGGGTTCGTCGTAATCGGCTTCTTCGCGATCAAGTCCGTGCAGTTGCAGTGGGAAGAGCTGGCCAAGGTCATCGTGCCGCGCTTCATTCAGGGGCAACGCGCCGAGTGGGAAATCATCGGCGACGCCGTCGCGCGCGTCACCGACCCGCATGATAAGATCCAGTGCTGGGGCTATTACCCCGGCGTGTATCTGCACGCCCGCCGCATCAACGCGTCCCGCTACACCACCACGGAGAAGGTCGGCCAGGTCAAGGACGAGGCCGACTTCGTAATGCGCGAACTGGATGAGACCCTGAAGCGCGAACCGCCCGTGGTCCTGGTCATACCGGCCGGCGACGACCACTGGCTGCGCGGCCTCCGGACCGATCGCCCCACCAGGTTGCTGCTGGGGCCCTGGATCGACGAGAACTACGAGCGCCTGGCGGACATACCCAAGGTCAACGCCTTCCTCTACAAGCGCAAGGACATGATCCAGCCGGCCGACCGCGAGTTGCCCACACACCTGCCGGAGATCGTGGGCCCGTAGTACCGACGCAGCCGCGCCGCGGGGGCTGGCCGCACCCCCGGCGAGCGGGTATCTTCGCGGCCGCCACGGACGGCAATGTGTATGCGGGGGATGGAGCCAGGAGGTGCGATGTGCGACGCTCCGGACGCCCGGCCAAACGTCGAAGGTCAACTCTGCCGGCACTGCTAATCATCGCCGCCGCGGCTGGCGGCGGCTGGTGGTATTTCTACGGCCCAAGTCCCGCCGCCGACCCGAACGTGACGGCCACGCTCCCGGCGGCCGAGCCGGAGTTGGCGGCCCAGCCGACCCCCACACCACGCGAAGTGCCGGCGGAGCCCGATGAGCTGCTTGTGCCAACGGGCGGGCGCATCGCCAGCGCCGGCACGGTGCCAATGGCTGCGGCTCCCCCGAGCGTGGCCGCGGAGGCGGATGCCCCGGACGAACTGGACGAGCCGGCACCCGTCAGCGAGCGTCCGGCCCTCGCCGCCGCCCGCGCACTGCTCGCACAAGGGCGCACCATCGAAGCCCGGCACGCATTCAACGCGCTGCTGCAGCAGCAGCTCCCGCGCGGCGAAGCCGCGGAGGCGCGCGCGGCGCTGACGCGCCTGGCCGACGAAACCCTGTTCAGCCGCCAGCACCCGGCCACTGACCCGCTGGTGGATACGTACACCGTTCAACCGGGTGATGTGCTCGTTCGCATCGGGCAGCGCCACCTGGTCCCGCCCGAAATCCTGATGCGGATCAACGGCATTCAGGACGCGTCCCGCCTGCGGGCCGAACAGAAGATCAAGGTCCTGCGCGGACCGTTTCACGTGAGAATCAGCAAGTCTGACTTCCGGCTCGACGTGTACTTGCAGGACTTGTTCGTGCGCAGTTTCCCCGTAGGTTTAGGCGCGGACCAGGGCACGCCCACCGGCATCTGGCGGGTCAAGGAGCGGCTCCAAAAGCCAACCTACTACCCGCCCGCCTCCGCTGATATCAAACGCATCATTCCGCCGGACGACCCCGAGAACCCGTTGGGTGGCTACTGGATCGGCCTGGAGGGCGTTGAGGGCGAAGCCGTCGGACACACCGGCTATGGCATCCACGGCACCATCGAGCCGGAGTCGATTGGCAAGGCCGTCTCGCTCGGCTGCGTGCGCATGTTCAACGACGACGTGGCCCTGCTCTACGGCATGCTCTTGCCGGGCGAATCCACGGTGACGATCCTGCCGTGAGCGCGTGGTGGCTGCCGGGAGCGCTGTTCAATCCGCTGACCGCGCCGGCAAGCGAGCCGCTCACGGGCCCGGAGATGCTGGCCGGGCCCTACGGCCTGCTGTGGTTCCTGCCGCTCGTGCCGCTGTTGCGCCTGGCCGCCCGCCGGCGCCCCCGCGCGGCATTGATAACCATCGCACTGCTCTGGCTGCTGCTCACGCTCGGGCCCACCTCAACCGCCTTCCTGCTGGGCTGGGTCGCCTGCGGCGCCGGCTGGGTGCTGGCCCTGGACGCCTGGCGACAGCGCGGCCGGCTCGGGCCGCGTACCATGTTGGCCGGCGTCTGGCTCGGGCTGCACGCCCTGGCCCTCCCGCTCTGGTGGTTCCCCTCCTGGCATTTCTCCGGCTGGCAGCCCGCCCGCATGCCGATCCTGCACAACCTCGGCTTCGCGTACTTCCTGCTGCGGTTCATCGCCTGGGGACATGAGCTGGCCGCACGACCCGGCACCCCGCGCCGCCTGACAGACACAATCTGCTGGATTCTATACCCGCCCTGCATGCGGCTCGGACCGGTCCTGCTGCGCGAGACGTTTCTCGAACGGCTGGACCAGTGGCAGCCGACGGCCCGCCCGGATTGGCACACCGTCGGCCGCCGACTGGGCTTCTTCCTGCTCGGCTGCGTGGCCCTGGGCGTGACATTGCACAACACGCCGCGCGTGCCGGCCGGCCAGCTCGACTTCTTCGCCGATCCCGGCGCCTACCGGACCGACCAGCTCCTGGCCTGTTTGTACCTGATTCCGGTGCAGATCTACCTGTTGCTGTGGTCCTATAACGAGCTGGCGGCCGCCCTGGCGGCCTGGGTCGGCATCCGCGTGGACGACAACTTCTGCTGGCTGCCACTGGCCACCTCCGTACGCGATTTCTG
Organism: uncultured Planctomycetales bacterium; assembly: GCA_964550375.1. Classification (GTDB taxonomy): domain Bacteria; phylum Planctomycetota; class Phycisphaerae; order UBA1845; family Fen-1342; genus JAAYXS01. The sequence goes on from CAZJYX010000017.1 coordinate 65,560, forward strand.
GCGCCGCTGGCACATCACGGTCGGGGCCTGGGTGCGCAAGTGCATCTACATCCCGCTGGGCGGCAACCGCAGCTATGTCTGGCTGAACTACTTCGCCGTGTTCATCTACGTGGCAGTCTGGCACGGACCAAGCTGGTCGTTCCTGGCCTGGGGGTTGGCGCAGGCCGCGGCGCTGACTGCCCAACGGCTGTGGGACCGGCTGCGGCAGCGCCGTGGCTGGACCGGGTCGGGCGGCCCGGCCGGACGTGTCCTCTCCTGGCTGCTCACGATGCACTTCGCAATCATCACGATCGTCGTGTTCGTGGACTTCGACCACCTCGGCCTGCGCCTGTTTGCCGAGTTGCTGCGGCGCCTGCTGCCGTTCTGACCCCGGCGCGGCTGCACTGGCGGATCGGCGTCGGAACACGCAGAATTGCGCAGCGCGCGGCCTGGGTGTGTTCCAGACCGGCCGCGCCGACGCGCAGGATTGGTGTTTATGGAAACCGGTACCGCTGAAACAATGTCTGACGCCTGGGTGCTCGAAGAGCGCCAGTTCGACGCCGCTGACAACCGCCATTACGAGAGCCTGATGGCCATCGGCAGCGGGCCGTTGCAGCAGCGCGCCGCCTTCGAGGAGGGCTTCGCCGGCGACCCGCAGGATCGCGAATACCTTCTGCCCATGTCTGCCGACGCCGCCGCGGTGCCGCCCAGGTTCATCAGCCGCGTCGGCACCTTCATGCCGGGCGTCACCGGGCCGCACCCGACCTGCGGCGAGCAGATGATCAACCTGCCGGCCCTGCACGGGCTGCTGCTCTTCGCCGGTCACGAGCGCCTCGACCTCCAACGCAGCCGCGTCACGGACTACTGCCGGCGCCTCGACCTGCGCTGCGGCCGGCTCAGCCGCGCGCTGACTTGGCATACCGAGCGCGGCGCGGTCATCGGCGTGCGCTTCGACCGGTTCGTCAGCGCCGCCCGCCCATACGTGCTGGCATTGCGTTGCCACTTGCGGCACCTCTCCGGGCCCCCAGTCGAGCTGCGCCTGCTGTCCACGCTCGACGCCGACGTCCGCACCAACGGCCACGATCACTTCGAGCGCGTCACTTTCACCGGCGAGCACGCCCCGATCACCGTGCACGTGCAAACCGACGGCGGCACCGACGCGGCCGCCGCGGCCCTGGTGCGGTGTACCCCTGGCATCGTGCTGAATATTGAATTGGAGCAGCGCTGGGCCGCCATCGGCGGCCTGCACGTGCTCGATCCCGGCGCTGAGCTGACCATCTGCAAGTTCGCCGCGATGGTCTCCTCACGCCATGTGCAATACGCGCCGCTCGACGCCACCCGCAACCTGGTGTGGAACGCCGCCGCGGCGGGCTTCGATCGGCTTGCCGAGGAGTCGGCCGCAGTCTGGCGGCAATGGTGGGCGCATACAGATGTCGAAATCGACGGTGACCCGCCCTCCCAGCTTGGCCTGCGAGCGTCCCTCTATCACCTCTTGCGCTCTGCCGGCCAGGGCGATCCGCGCATCTCCATCGACCCCACGGCCGCGACCAGCGAGAGCTATTGCGGGCGCTACTTCTGGGACGCCGACGTCTTCATGCTGCCGGTGTTCTTGTACACACGGCCGGCCGTGGGCCGCGCGCTGGCCGATTTCCGCCTCAACTCACTGGTCAGTGCCCGCGAAAACGCCCACCGCCACGGCTATTCCGGAGCCCGCTGGGCCTGGGCCAGCACGCCTGACGGCCGCGAACACAGCACCGACCGCCAGTTGGCGGAGCACGCCCTGCACGTTACGGCCGACGTCGCCTACGCCCTCTGGCACGCTCACCGGGCGAATCCGCATGATGTGCAGTTCCTGGCCCGCGTGACGGAAGGTCTGACCGAAGCAGCCCGTTACTGGTCGCAGCGCGTCACGCACCGCGCCGCCCAGGACCAGTACGAGCTACTGCTCGTTACCGGCCCGGACGCATACACGCCGCTCGTGCGGAACAACGCCTATACGAATCGACTTGTCGCCACCACCCTGGCGCTCGTGGCGCCGGCTTGGCAGACTTTGCAGCAGGCTGATGCGGCAGCAGCCGCGGAGCTGCGCGCCCGCCTCGACGTGTCCGACCCCGAGCTGGTCCGCTTCACCGAAATCGCCGGCAAGCTCCGCCAGCCCTACGACGCCGATCGGCACCTGCTTCTGCCCGCCGACGACTTCGACGCGCGTGAGCCGTTTGATTTCGAGCGCTGGTGGCCGGACCGCTCGCGCCTCCTGGCCGCCTGCGTCGCACGTGAACGCCTGCACCGCAGCCAGGTGCTCAGCCAGGCTGACGTGCTCCAACTCATGGCATTGTTGCCGCGGCAATTCACCACGGCACAGATGCAGGCCGCCTACGACACGTACGCGCCGCTCACGTCCCACGACGAGCCCGTCAGCCACGGCACGTACGCCCTCATCGCCGCACGCCTCGGCCGACCGGACGCTGCCCTGCGCCACTGGGATGCTTCCATCAGCCTCGATCTGATGCCGCCGGTCGCGTCCAACGGCATCCACGCCGCCGCCGCCGCCAACAACTGGCAGACCGCCGTATTCGGCTTCGCCGGCGTGCAGAGTTGCATGCCGTCAGACGTGCTGCAAATCGACCCGCGTCTGCCGCCGCGCTGGTCCGCACTGCGCTTTCCGCTGGTCTGGCGCGGCCAGCCGTTACATGTAACCGTCGAACACGGTCGGGTAACGGTCGTGCATCAGGGCGAGGACCCGCTGTCCGCCGAGATCGCCGGCCAGACAACTGAACTGCCGCCCGGCCAGACCCGAACGATAGACCTGGACCGCCCGGCGCCAACCAGTTCGTGAAGTTATAGGACTCAGCAGATTGCCTTCGCCGCACTCCGCCCACATGCTAGAATCAACTGGTCGACAGGTGGCTGCAAACGCGTGCGGGCATCATCCGCCGTCACACGTGCAGGAGTGCGGAACTGGGCTGTTTGCAATTACTTACGCACATCTTGATGCCGCCGGACCGCGCGTCCGGCCGGGGAGTACTGTAATGGCGACGGAGGTGCGCGAGGACCTGTCCGTTCGGCAAGAGCGCGCCCTGCTGGTCGGCGTGCTGCTTGGCGGTGCCCCCCTGGTGGACGATCCGGTCGCTGAACTGGCCGAGCTGGCCAAGTCGGCCGGAGCCGTGGTCGTCGGCCGCGTCGTGCAGCGCCGCCGGGCGTACCACCCCGCCAGTTGCGTCGGTAAGGGCAAGCTGGAGGAAATCCGCCAACGCGCCGATGCCTACGATGCCGACGTCGTAATCTTCGACAACGACCTCACCCCCTCGCAAATCCGTGAAATCGAGCGCGCCACCGAACGCAAAGTCCTCGACCGCAGCGAACTCATCCTCGATATCTTCGCCAGCCGAGCACGCACCCACGAAGCCCGCCTGCAAGTCGAACTGGCCCAGCTCGAATACACGGCCCCCCGCCTGCGCGGCATGTGGACCCATCTGGAACGTATCGCCGGCGCCGGCGGTGCCACCGGAGCCGGCGTCGTCGGCGGCATCGGCACGCGCGGCCCGGGCGAAAGCCAGATCGAAATCGACCGCCGACTCGTCAGTAAGCGCGTGGCACAACTGCAGCGCCAGATCGCCGAGATTGACCGGCGCAAAGTCCGCGAGGTCCGCGCCCGCCAGGACTACTTCACCGTCTCGCTCGTTGGCTACACCAACGCCGGCAAAAGCTCGCTCATGAACGCGCTCACCGCGGCCGGGGCCTTCACGGCCGATCAGCTCTTCGCGACGCTGGATACGCTCACGCGGCGCTGGCCGCTGGGCAACGGCCGCTTCGCGCTCCTGTCCGACACGGTCGGATTCATCCGCAACCTGCCGCACCACCTGGTCGCGTCGTTCCGCGCCACGCTTGAGGAGACCATTCACGCCGACCTGCTGCTGCACGTTGTCGATGCCTCGAATCCCGATGCCCTTGAGCACGTTACGGCCGTCACGGGCGTGCTCGCGGATCTGGGGGCCGGCGATCGCCGCACGCGCCTGGTTTTCAATAAGCTCGACGTGGCCGAGGACGGCGCCCTGCTGGCCGTGCTGCGCGACCGGCACCCCGACGCCCTCTGGGTTTCCGCCCACACTGGCGTCGGGCTGGACACGCTCCAGACCGCCGTCGACCTGGCGATGCGCGGCGAACAGCAGCGCGTGACGCTCTCACTGCCGGCCGCCGATGGTCGCGCCCAGTACTTCCTCGAACGCTTCGCGGAGGTCGTCGATCGCCGATTCGAGGACGGCCGCGCCATCTTTGACGTGCTTATCGCCCCGCGCGCCCTGAGCCACCTGCACGGCATGGCGGCCGACGTTCAGCACGAGGGCTGACGAGTGTCACAGGAGGTGACTCCGCCCGGCCGGAAGCACGCGCGAAGGGACAATTGCCGAAGCCGGATTCGTGGCGATGGCCTTCACAAAGGGTCGGCTCAGCCCGTAGGATGTGCCCCGTGCAGCGGGCAAGCAGACGCGGTGCACAACGACAGAGGTCGTTCTTGCTTGGTACAGCAGGTCGTCCAGATCGCATCAGCGGCAGAGGCTCGACCACGGACGCACGTTGGGTGAAGAGTTGACCCTGTGAACTGGCAAGACTCGCACAGGAATGGATAAGACACATCCTGCCATTCTCGGTCTTCTCATTCTAGCCTTGAATCAAGGCTGCGCCCCTTTTAATGTGAGCACCTCAGACCTTGAATTACTACTCTGTGGCCTGACGAATTGCCCGCTGCAAATGGTCCGTTGCGTGTCGGAACCTGCTTGCCGTGACACACTCGCATGCAACGCGGGATGCGGTTCAGCAGGACAGCGAAGTGAGCAACAAGCCTGTCACCTGTTCTGTCAACTTTCCCAAGGACAACGAAGCGAGATATACAGGTTGTTGGTTCGGTGCTTTGCCGACAACGGTTGTTTGCCAAGCTTACCTGCGGGCACGGATGGCCGATGTGTGGTTACCGGCGAGAATATCCACGAAGTACATGTTCTTGAGAGCCTTGACGAAATCGAGGGCACATGGTGGGAAGTGCGGGGGCTGAACTGTGGTGTTCCCGGGTCAAATTGGGAAGGCGGCTATGATGCCTTGCCGTGCAGATCGAGTTCCTGGGTCAACATTGCGCAACGGTGGTGGTATCATACGTCCTTCTGCGATCCTGCGGCAGATGGTAGTTGCAGTGAAATGGAAGCCGTTCACTTGATTGCGGAGCCCAGGCTAAGCGATCGGGAACCGGGCTTGCTGGAGGTCTTCTACATTAACCCGCCCCTTCAGCCCCAGCATGAACGCTGGTACGTCCTTTCCAGGCCTCATCCGGATTGGATTATGTACACCTATTGCGGCTCAACTCCTGTCGGCGAGTATGCCGGGGTTAATGTCATGACCCGGGCACCAGAACCGTCCAATGCCGCGCTGCCGCCCGAAGTGGACGCTGCTTTTCGACGAGCCGCCAGAGAATTCAACTTCTCGTATGAGGACATGTGTATCACGAAACACTCCCAATGCCCTCCTGTGACGGCGGAAGAGGATGTGCAGAACGGGGTCGCTGGGTTGTGAACGGTGGTGAAGACGGTGTTGTTCCGTCAAGACGGGCCCCGGCCGGGTGAACGCCGGGGCGTTTGGGCAAGGCCCTGACCGGCACGGTTCACACGTTCCTAGAACCGAGGCTCCGGGGGGAACAGCGAATCTCGAATCGCCATCAGTTCTTCGCACGTGTCGATGTCATCTGAGACCGGTATCAGGATGATCGGATTCAGCCCGGGATCACGCCGCTGGGGCGGGTTGTTGGGCGTATCCAGTATCGCGAGCGATGCCCCGATCACGAGCTGCTCCGAGTCGTCAATGACGCTGCCCCGCAGGCTACCATCGGAGTAGAGCGTCAACTCGTTCTTGAAGATCTCACGCCGGGCAATATAGATCTCTCCGTGAATGAAGCCGAACAGCTTCACGACCACGGTCACGCCTGGCTTTCCGTCGTTGTCGTCGTCGCTGATCAGGGGATCGTTGCGGTCCATGGAAAGCGGCACGTTCGGGTCACCGTCAATCCCGTTGAGCGTTGGGGTCGCAGGACGGTAGAGCTTACACTGCCCATTTTCTTCATAAACATCAAGTATTGCACCGGGCGGCTGAATGGCCTGTGTGGCTGCATCCGAGAAGATCGTGTCGAAGGGCTGATTGGCGATGTATTCGGCACGGCAGAAGCGGTCGTACGCGACAAGCTGCCCGTCTTCGATAACCAGATCGGTGAAGCCATACGAGATGATGAACGTGGCCAACGGGCCATTGACCGTCTCGCCGTCGTAGGCGACGACGTCGTAGTGGGCATAGCGTCCCGCCATGGCCGCGATGGCCTCTTCTTTGGTGGCCGGTGGGACCCAACTCGGATCGTTGGTGGGCGTTTCATACAGCGGGCTTTCCGGCCAGGGCAGCGGAAACGAGCAGCCAGCGAGAACAAGGCAACCGGCGGTTACTGCGGTAAGGGTCACGACGTGAGAGGATGACGTCAGCATTGGATATCTCCAGCCTCAAGTTGATCGGGCCCAGATTCGCGTGATTATAGCCGGTCACGGGCCCCAGGATGGACGGTTGGGCGATCACCCGCCATCCTCCACGTCCTCATCGCATCCCGCACCCTGAACCGCCTGCTCCGCTTGGCGGCCTACATCCGGCACGAGGAGTGACTTAGCAGTTCGCCGTGAACGTGGCGTCGGCCGCTTAATCCGACAATTCAGGCTCAGATACCTTCGTAGCACAGCACCGGCCGCAGGTGTCGTATGATTCGCACGAGGTCGCGCTGTGCCCGCATCGTGCCGCACCTGGCCGCGTTCCAGTTCGACGCCCACCGCAGCAACGGCGCCGCGCCGCGCACGGCGGTCGTGGCCGTCATTGATCAGCAATTGAAGGCAGCCGCCCGCGCCTCCGAGCGCTATCGCCGCCGTCTGGAGCGCTGGCGAGCTGCCGCTGTGCACCAGCGCATTGCGGCAACCGACGAAGCCGTCGCGCTGGCCCTCGACGTCCGCCAGGCGGTAGCCACGCTGCCGCCGCGTGAACGGGTCGTGTGCGAGGCCCTGTCCAACGGTGCGACGTTATCGCCTCGGTTACCCGGGCCATGTCACCCTTCAGGTCGTCCGATTTGGCCCGCAACGTGGCCTCGTCGATCGTGCCGGCGAGGTAGGCGTTGCAGCCGAGCTGGGCGGCGATGTCGGCTAGAGGGGGTCACGCGGCTGGACGAGGGGGCCATCGACCGGGCCGGGGCCCTCTTCGATCTTGCCCAGCACGCGGCAGACGTTTGGCGCGGTTCAAACTCGGCCACGCGGCGCGAGATCCTGGACGCGGTGAGTTTGAACCGTACCCTGAGCGACGCAACTCTTTGTATACAAAAGAGAAAGCCCTTCGACGTTCTCGCCGAAGGGCCTTTTCTTGAAAAGAGTCGGGGCGACAGGATTTGAACCTGCGACCTCCGGCACCCAAAGCCGGCGCTCTAGCCAGTCTGAGCTACGCCCCGCAACCGACCCGCATCATCATAACCGACCCACCAGCGCGAGCAAACCACAACACCAGACGATAACACCCCCGGACCGCCGGCACGCTCCGTGGGCCCGGCTCCCACGAAGCGTGCCTGCGCTGGAATGAATGTACGTCCATCAACGCGGAATACCCGCGCGCTTCTCCCTACCGGACAGCACCGCTGCCCACCTGCTCCTATCTGGACGCACGACCCAGCGCAGCACAAACCGCCCGGCCCGGCCACCACACACGGTCGCCGCACCTACAGCGGTCAGCCAAACAAGACACCCTGCACTCACATTAGATGTCTGCCGACTGAAGGGAAAACGCCACGCCGAGTCCGGCCGCCCAGACTGAGAGAGCCCGACAGCCCCGGCGCTACCCATCCTGCGCACCTCTCGACGGCTCGGACGCCGCGCGGCGGCATGCCACGTGCGGCCGCCACGGCCCGGCACCGGCAGTCCTGCCCAGGCCCGAGGCATCCGCATCCGCCGCGGCGTCCGAACAGCTCCGGCGCCTCGGCTCGCTCTGACCGATAATAGGACCCACCTGGGTGTCCCGGCAACCGTCAAACGCACAATCCGCGCCTACCAAACCTCGAAGTCGCCGATGATCTCCTGCGCCAGATCCTTAATTGTGAGGATCCCCAAGCACTTCCCCGCCCCATCCTGCACGACCGCCAGCGTCTCGCGAGCCTGTTGCATGCGCAGCAGCGCACCCGACACGCTGGCCCCCGGCGGCAGAACATACGCCGCCCGCACGTGCGCCCGAACCGGCCGCTCCGACTCGTCCGCCAGAACATCGTAGACGTTCACAACGCCGACGACGTACCGCGCGTCACCCTCATACACCGGCAACCGCGAGAAATGCGCCATCCGTGCGACGCGCAGGAAATCTGCGCGGGCAATGTCCACTGGCACCATCGCCACCCGCTCGCGCGGGATCATCACGCGCGCCACGCGCGTCTGCGAAATGCGCAGCACGCGGTCCATCAGGTCCATCTGCACCGCCGTCAGCCCGCCGCGCAGCGCACCCTCGCGGACCAATCCCAGCGTGCGCGCCCGCGGCAGCACGTCCGCCCCCGCCGCGCTCTGCGGATCGATCCAACGCATCAGGGAGTGCGCGAGTCCCCGCAGTAACGCCACCACGCCCGTCAACGACGCCACCCGGCAGCACAGCGCCAGCGGCAACGCCAACCCCCGCATCAGCCGATCCGCCTCCCGCCGAAACAGGTCCTTCGGGATCAACCCGCCAAACACGAATATCAACGGCGTCGCGATCAGCGTGGCGTACACCTCGGTCAGCCGCTCCGGCATCGCCATGTGCAGCAGCAACGCGGCGGCGAACGCGGTCGCCAGGTAGTCGGATACGTTCGTCCCGAGCAGCATTGCAATCACCAGGTCTTCCGGACGCTGCATCAGCCGGGCCAGCCGCCGCGCCCCGGGGCGATCCTGGTCGCTGGCCACCCGCAGATGAACCGAGTCCAGGCAGTAAACACCCGTCTCCGCGCCTGAGAAGAAGCCGCTCAGCAGGACGGCCAGGAGCAGGCCGGCGATCAACAGCAGGACCATCATCGCCACTCCTCCCGCGGCTCGCCCGCCTCCATCAATCGCAGGTGGACCCGCTCCACCCGCCGACCGTGCATGCCAGTCACCCGCAGCTCGATGTTGCCCAGCCGCACCGTGTCGCCCGGGCGCGCCGGCCGACCCAGCCGCGCCGTCACCAGGCCGCCGACCGTCACTACCCGCCCCGCCAGCCGCGGCAGCCCGAATAGCTGCGCCCAGTAACGCACATCCAGCCGCCCGCTGACCTCGTACTCCGTGTCCGACAGCGGCACCACCTCCGGCGCCGTCGGAACTTCCTCGGGCTCACTCAGGTCACCGACGATCTGCTCAAGCACATCCTCCAGCGTTACCAGCCCCGCCATGCCGCCATACTCGTCCACCACAATCGCCAGTTGCGTGCCGGTTTCCCGAAAGTGCTGGAGCAGGTCTTCGCACGTCGCCACCTCGGGCACAAACCGCACCGGCACAATCAGCTCACGCAGCGCCCGACCCGGGTTCAGAAACAGCACCTTCGCGTATACCACCCCGATCAGGTCATCGACGCGGCCCTCGTACACCGGCACCTTCTTCAGCCGCGTCGTCCGCATCAGATCCCGCAGCTCCTCCGCCGGCTGGTTGACGTCGTACGCCACCACGTCGACGCGCGGCACCATCACCTCGCGCACGCGCACCGACCGCAGGTCAATGACCTCGCGCAGAAACTCATCCTCAACCCGGTCAATATCCCCCCGCTGCCGGCCCAGGTGCAGCAATGCCTTCAACTCGTCAATCGTTACGTCCTGCTTGCTGGCCGGGCGCGGCTGCGGACCAAGCATCATGCGCTCAATCGGCCGCGCCAACACTGCGTCGATCAGCCGGCCAATCGGCTCGGCAACCGTGCCGGCACCGCGCACGACCAGCGCGCAGAGCGGCGCCAGCCGGTCCGCGAACCTCACCGCCAGCACCTTCGGAACCACTTCCCCGCACACCACCACCAGCAGCACGCTGCACACCGCCGACACCGGCCGCACCCACGGCCCCCACTGGCGCCCCAGCCGGTCAAACAACACGTAGGACGTCGCGAACAACAACACGTTCACGGTCGTGTTGCAGATCAGTATCGTCAGCAGCGTTTCCTTGGGCCGCGCCATCAGCCGCGGCGCCCACCGGCGAAACGGGTTGCTGCTGCCCTTGTGCTTCTCGAGTTGCACGCGCGTCAGCGAGAACAGCACCGTCTCGCTTCCGGAGAACACCGCCGACAACGCCAGCAGCGTCAGCAGCAGCGCGGCCTGAAGTGTCAGCTCACCCCACCCGAGAACCTCTACCGCCAATATGCCGCTCGCCGCGCTCATCATCTCCAGGCCAAGAGTTTAACGCCCAGGCCCCGCCGGCGATGCCCCCGCGCCCCCAACCAGGCGGCCCTATGCGAAGCACTCGGCCCGCAAACCCAAACCACGCACGCGCGCGGCAATCGCCTCCAGCTCAGCCGCTGTCAGACCACTTACGTAATCCTCCGCCGGCCGCCGCGCCACCGTGTAAATCTGCACCAGCGCTATCTGCCCACCATTCTCCATCAGCCAGGCCAGCCGCCCGGCGTAGGCCACCAACTCCGCCGCGCTCGGCGGCTCACCCGCCAGCCGCAGGAACAGCGACTGAATCACCACTGGCCGCACGCGCGCCGCGGCCAGAATGTTGTCTAGCACGTGCTGCAGCGTGTGGCTCGGCCGGTTCACTCGCCGGAAGTATTCCTCGCTGCCCGCGTCGAGCTTGGCCCAGACCTCCCCGTTGTGCTCATCAAGCAGGGCCAGCGTCGCCGCCACCTTCGGCCGCGTCAGGTAGCAGGCGTTCGTGATTACGACAATCTTGGCGGCACTCAGCCCCAGGTCGCGCCGCACGTCCACCCCGATCTGAACGGCCTCCGCAAACACGGGCGACGCCGTCGGCTCGCCATCCCCGGAGAACGCAATGTCGTTCAGCCGCCGCCAGTCGGGCGGCACATGCCGGAACTCATTCTCCTCAAAGAGCTTATGATAATCTGCCATCAGGCAGCGCAGTTCCTGTTCTAGGACCGCCAGGTCAACCTTGAGCCCAGCTTGCCGCTCCGACCGGTCTACCTGGCAGTAGACGCAGTCGAAATTGCAGGCCTTGTCCACGTTCAGGTTCACGCCGACGCTTAGCCCACGCGCCCGCCGGGATACGACGGGATAGACGTAGCGAAACTCCCGCCACTGCCGATCATGCAGCTTGAACACGCCTTCAAATCGCTTCACGTGCCTACCTCAAGCCCCACTCCAGTAACAGTTTACAACATTTCCGCTCCGGCGGGAATACGCCCGGACCCGGCCCGGTTTTACAGGCGTACAGACTTCTCCACGTGGGTGGAGAGGAGTTGGCGAGATGTAGTTCGGCTCGCCCTTCTCGTCAGCTTGGAGTTGGCCCGTTCTCAGGTCGGAGAGAACGGGCCACTTTTCTGCGCTTAGGCCCCCAGCAGCCGTACGTGCTCGGCGACACACCGGCTCAGTACCCCAAGGTTGTAGCCGCCCTCCAGGACGCTCACGATCCGCCCGCCGGCATGCTCCTCCGCCATCGACACCACCGTCTCAGTCATCCAGGCGAAAATCTCATCCGACAGTGCCAGGTTCCCGAGCGGATCGTCCACGTGCCCGTCGTACCCAACACTCAGCAGCACAAACTGTGGCGCGAATCGCCCCACCTCGGGAACAATCCGCTGCTTGAATGCCCGGCGATAATCATCGTCACCCGACCCGGGCAGAAACGGGATGTTCATCGTGTAGCCCCGCCCGCGGTCCACGCCCACCTCTTCCTCGAAACCCGTACCCGGATACAGGTAGTTCGGATGCCCGTGCAGGCTGACGACCAGCACACCCGGGTCGGCCGCAAACGCGTGCTGCGTGCCGTTGCAGTGGTGCACGTCCCAATCCAGGATCAGGATCCGGTTGATGTCGTACTCGTCCTTCAGCGTGTACGCCGCCAGCGCTACGTTGTTCAGCAGGCAGAAGCCCAGCGAGCGGTCGGCTTCAGCATGATGCCCCGGCGGCCGCACCGCGCAGAACGCCCGTTTCAGTTCGCCGTCCGCCACCATCCGCGTTGCCTTCACAACCCCGCCCGCCGCCAGCTTCGCGATTTCGTAGCTCTCCGGCCCGATCGCGCTGTCCGGCACGTCGACGTACGGGTACCCCTGTCGGCACGCGGCGTCGATCCGGATCAGGTAGTCGCGCGTGTGGACCCGCTGAATCTTCATCTCAGCCAGCGGCGCCGGCTCGATGCGCACGCACGCTTCCAACAGGCCCGCCTTCGACAGCCCTTCCGCCACCGCGTCAAGCCGCGCCGGCCGCTCCGGATGCCCACCACCCGTCGTGTGACGCTTGAAACGATCGTCGATCAGTAGTCCTAGCTTCTCCATGCCGCTATTCTACGCGCACCGGCCGCCCGCGTCCCGCCCGCTCGCGACGCCGGCCGGCCCATGTTACGATTCTGGTACTTATGCCACGGCATCCACAACCGGTCCGCCGCCAATGAACAGCTCCGCCGCCCGGCAACTCAGCGTCCTGCGCCTCATTATCGCCTCCATGACGCTTGCGCTCCTGGCAGCCGCGATCATCATGATTGTGCTCGCCCCGCGGCTCGAACAAAGCGTGCCGCCGGAGGTCGCCAACCTCCTGCTCATCGTCCTCGCCGGCTTGGCCGTCAGTCAAATGCCCGTCTACTTCTTCATTCGCCATACCAGCCTGCGCCGACTCCAAGCCGCCCTGGCTGGGCGTGAGCTCACCGCCGACGTGACCAGAAGCCTGCAAGACGTGTACTTCCGGCTGACGCTCGTGCCGGCCGCGCTCCTGGAGGGCTGGGGCTTACTCGGGTCCGTCATCTTCCTGCTCACCCAGCAATGGCCGGCTCTGGCCGCCCCCGCGCTCGCCGTCGGCGGCCTGATGTTCGCCTGGCCCACACGCGACCGCCTGGAACGCTTCATCACCGCCATGACCGACCGCTCCGCACCCTGATAGCTACCGCCACCACGCTTGGCGGCCCGCCGCACACGCCCCGGCACCCCCGCCCGTCACGGCCGACGGGCCGCCACGGCGCGTTTCGCGGCCAACCGATAGCCAAGTCCGAGCCGGGCGACTATCATGCGCTGTCATGACGGTCCGGCCTGAGATGGGCCGCATCCAACACTTTGGCAGTGGCAGGCGTAACCGTCCGCCGTCGCCACTTTGGTCCCCGGCAAGTCCGCGTGTCACTGACAGAGAGGGTAGCTTCACATGCCAGAGAGCACGTACAAGGTAATCGAGCTGATCGGCACCAGCGAGGAGTCGTGGGAGCGTGCCGCCAAGAACGCCGTCGAGACTGCCAGCAAGTCGCTCCGCGATCTGCGAATTGCCGAGATCGGCAAGCTGGACATGCGCATCGAGGACGGCAAGGTCGTCGCCTACCGGGCGCGCGTGACACTCTCCTTCAAGTACCAAGAGTAATCGCCGGCCGGATTCGCCCGGCCGCCGAGAGCTCGAAACGCCCCCTGGCGGCGGCGTCAGAGTTGACGTTCCAGCCGGGCTTCGTTGCGGATGAGCTTGCCCAGGTGCAGACGCAGGGCAATCTGAGGGGGGTGCTGTGTCATGCGGTAGAACCCGGGCGGACAGTCCGCCCCCACGCAGTACACCGGCTCACCGTTGATCGTCAGCCGATACACGGCGAAGAATCGCTCGTCCACGCCGAACAGGACGGCCAACTCCTCCGCCTCGATTCGGGCCTCCGGCACGCACTCGCGCACAAAGCTGCGCAACGCCGCGCGGGCGTCCGGCGGCTCGTCCGACGGTTCCAGGCGGGCTGCCCGCATCCCGACCATGAAGCGCGTGCCGACGTGCAGGCTGTAGGCGTCGTCCACACCCAGGTCGTACGTGGGAAACAGCCCGGGCTCTGTTTCGCCGACCGCCACGTAGAAGTTCGGGCGGGGCTGGACGCCGCGTGCCAGAATGGCCGACGGCATGGATAACAGGCAGGACAATAGCGCGGTTCGTCCCTCGCCCTCCAGCGGCTGCTCGTCGAACATGCGCTCGCGCCGCAACTCGCCCGGCACAGCATGCCCGAGGTGCTGCTTCAAGTAGTCTCGCGCCAGCGTTTCGAACTGCTGCCAGTCCACGGTAACAACACCGCTCTCAACAGCCCGGCTCGCCTGCGGACCGCCGGTGGATTCTAGCAGCTTCTCTCCGATTGAGCCCGGCCACACACGGGAAAACGTCGTGCTGAAGAGCGTACGGTGTGCAGTTCGGCCACACCTGTCGCATAATCACGCGCCGCCGGCGTCTCGTGTATGCTGCGGACCAAGGGGCCGCGGGCAGCGTGGCCGTGCCCGTCGCGAGAATCAAGCCTGACTCGGCGCCTGGGCGACCCGTTGGGCGGTGAACCGTGGAGGACAGGCATGCCTTCGAGTAATCATCGTCAGCGCCCGGGTGGCGCACCGGCCCGGCGGCGCGCAGAGCGCGTGTTCCTTTGGACGCTGGTTGGTTCGCTGGTGACGTGCGCGGCGGTGGCGGTGGCGGTGCTGCTGTTCTGGGAGTTCAACGCCACCACTTGGCGCATTCTCGGCACGCTGGTTGCCCTGGCCATTCACAGTGGCGTGGCCATGGCCAGCACGCACGCCCTGGAGCGGCGCTGGTGGCCGCACCTGAGCCGGCTGGGCCTGGTGCTCTTCGGCCTGAACTTCGCGGTGCTGATGGCGTGCACGTGGTGGCCCGGCCCGCTGGATGACACGGTGGGGCGGGCCTGGCTCATGACGGGGAGCCTGCTGGGCTACTACGTGCTGGCGATACCAGGCGCGGCCCTGTACGAGAAGCGCCGGCTCGTGCCGCTGGCACTGCTGGCGCTGGGCACGTGCGCGGTCGGATTTGTGATGCTCGTCGTCTGCATCTGGGCGGAGCGGGTTGAGAACGTGACCTTCGGCAAGGCCACTGCGATCGTGGCGGTGGCGGCCTTCACGCTGGCACACACGTGTGTGTTGCTGCGGGCGCCGACCGCACGACAACTCGGTTGGCTACAGCGCGCGGCGGTTTACGCTGCCTGGGCCACGGGCGCGCTGGCGGCCGTCATGATCGCCCTGGAGCTGGACGAGGAGTTTCCCTTCCGGCTGCTCGGGGCGCTGGGCGTGACTGATGCCAGCGCGTCGCTCGCATTGGTGATCATGACCAAGCTGCGGCGCGTGCAGCGCATCGAGTCACTCGCCAGCGCGGCCGCCGAGTTGGAGATCGTCTGCCCACGCTGCACAACCCGACAAACAGTTCCAGCCGGGGCGTCGCGCTGCCAGGCCTGCGGCTTGAAGTTCCGCATCGAGATCGAGGAGGCGCGCTGCGCCCGCTGTGACTACGTGTTATGGCAGTTACCGGAGCGGCGTTGCCCGGAATGCGGGCTGCCGTTCTGATTCGCCCGGCCGGCCGGCTCACACGCGCGCCGCAAGCAGGTAGGCCCAGTTCAGTAGCACGCCGGTCACCAGGAGCAGCACGACGAGCCTCCGACGGCCGGGCGACGTAATCCACACAATGCGCCGGCGGAACTGGTGGCGGAGAGTGACTCATACGATCGTGCTCCGGGCAAGTGCGCGTGCCCGCCGCAAGTCAGACAGCTCGTGATCCTGCCGCCGGCCGCGCCCTGGCCGAGACCCACAGCAACCAGCCGACGGTGCCCAGCGTTATCACCAGCATGGCGACGAACAAGATCAGTGGGGAGAGCTGCGTATTCACATTCTGGTGCCAGACCTCGCGCGAAAACAGCTCGCCGCGCGCCAAATAGCCCAGACGCACCGCCTCGCGCGCCGCCACCATTCCAACCAGCGTCACCACCGCGCAGCCGGCCAGGCCCGCGAACCACCGAAACTCCTGCGGGCGCTGCAACGCCATGAGCGCGTGGAAGATCTGCCCGACCAAGGCCAGCAGCCCCAACCACCACAGCACCGGATACACTCCCGGCCGCAGCAGCCCACCGCGGACTTCGCCCGGCAGCATGAAGAAGAACGTAAGGCCGAACACGGCCGTGACCGCCATCACCGGCAGCGCCACCCACAGGCCCGTGGTCGTGATGCGCGCGGCGACTTCCGGCGGATCCACCTGGCGCCACCGCCGCCACCAACCGACACCCGCCAGCCACAACCCGCAAACCACTACCGCCCCCAGATCATTGTGCCCGAGGCGCACATGCGTGGTCGTAGGCGTCACCGCCAGCCGGTTCTGGACCCACTCACCGCCCTGGGCCCACTGGTCCGGCTGAATCGAGAGCATGTGGTTGCTGGTCAGAATCAGGCTCACCGTGAAGAACAGCAGCGCGCACGCCGCCGAAAACGGCAGGCGCTTGCCCGGCGAACGATCCCATCTCCCCAGACGATTGCTCAGGGCGCTGCTGAGCCGGTAGACCAGGAAGTAGGTCAGGTAGAAGGCCACAATGAGCAGCGGCACCAGCGCGAACCAGACAAACCCCAGGAAGATGTTGGCCGTGTAGAAGAACTGCCCGTACAGAACTTGTACGAACAGCAGCGGGGCCACGCCGGTCGTGATCGTGAAGCTGAACGTGACCGGCAGCATCTGCCAGATCACGCGGACGGTCAGGTTGTGGTTGCCGCGCCTGACCAGCGTCAGCACGTCCAGCACCGTGGCGACGATCGCGCCGCCCAGCGTCATGTTCATGAACAGCAGGTGCAGCAGCATCGTTAACGCCAACAGGAACTCGAACACCCAGGTCGGCGCCGGCAGCCCCAGCGGGTCAAACGGCGGCACCGGCGGCGTTGCCAGCAACAGGTTCATCGCTGCACCTCCCGGCCCAGTATGGCCAGCTCGGCGGCCAAGGCCTCGGCCCGGTCCGCCAGAATCTGCGACACCGGCAGGTGCGCGTATTCCGGCGGCGGCGGCTGATAGTCGCTGCCCCGGTCAAGCTCTACCAAGTATTCGATCAGTGCCTTCAACTCACCCTCCGTCCCGTGGAACGGCGGCATGTAGCCCCACTGCTCCAACTCCTTGACCTGCATCATGAGCAGCTCGCGCGACTTGCCCGAGATCAGCGACCGAATCGCATTCGTGCCGCGCAGCTCGTGGCACATGCGGCACTCGGCCTGGAACACGAACCGGCCCTGCTCCGGCAAGGGTAGCGCGCGCGCCTCTTCAGGCGTCATGCCCGGCGGCAGGACGAACGGCGCGTGCGCCAGGATGCCCTCGCGGTTGATCCGCTCCGGCCACTCGCCCAGGGCCGGAATCCCGTTGCTGTACAGGTAGCCGTAGATAACGTACGGCTTGCGGACCCCCTCACGCACGAACTCCGCCGACCCGGTGGCAACAAAGGCGCACCCGAGCAGCAGCAGGCTCGTCTCCAGGTTGACATAGCGATTCGCCCGCAGCAGACCGAAGTACGCGTACAGCCCGATCGCCACCGACACCACCACGCCGAACGCCAGGAACATCATCATCGCCACCGCGCCGCCGCGCAGAAACTCCAGCGACGTCGGCGGCAACTGGGCGAAGTACCACCATCCGACCGGCACCATCAGCACCAGCGGCGCCATGAACCAGGCCCCGTGGTTGATTATGCGCTGCCGCTCCTCACGCGTGTAGTTGCCGTACAAGTTGACGATGACGGCGATGAAGATCGCCGCCAGCGACAAACACGAGATCGTGCGCAGAATCAACGACGGCCAGTACGTCTCGTTGAAGAACCCCAGCCAGAAACCCAGAGGCGGGTTAAGCGGCGCCCCGCCCCCCGTTTCCGCCGTCAGCCCCAGCCAGCGCCCCGGCGTCAGCATGAAGCACAGAATGCCGTTGATCACCACCAGGCTCATGAACGCCGCGATGCCGTAGATCCACGCCGTGGCGGCATGCGCCCGCGGCGACAACCGGCCCCAGCCGTAGTAGTACGCGTACCCCGCCGCGATTTCGATCGCGAAAAAGCACCATTCGATGGCCCAGCCCCAGACGAAGTTGTGGATCAGCCGGCTTGTCGCCGCGGGCGAAACCAGGCCGATGGTCACCCAGATGCCCACCCCGGTCAAAGCCCCCAAGACGAACGATAGTAACACGACGAACTGGGCATGGTCCTTCAGGTAGCGCAGCAGGAGCTGATCATTGCGCCGCAGCGCCACCGTGTGCGTGATGGCCATGTAGATGCCCGCGCCGACCGCGAACTGTGCTATCACCACGTGCACGATCGCCACGATGGCTATCAGCATGCCGCCGCCCAGACCGGTCACCTCGAACAGGGGATATTCCATAATCGCTCGGCCTCCCGTGGTCCTGAGACTCGCGGGCCCAATCGTACGCCAACGGGCGCCATAGAAAAGGGCCCCGCCGCACAAAACTTATGCGCCTCCACCCCCGGCAGACCCCGCCCGCGGCCCGCCAGACGCCCACAGCCCGAGCCGCCGGCGGCCACCGGCGCGACGGCAGTCCTCCGTTCGCCCCGGTAACACGTGTCACGGGACGGTCAGCTTGACCGGCGCGGTTAGGCGCTGGGGCCGACAGGTTCGCCAAGGCGTTCCGGGCACTGC
>CAZJYX010000018.1:0-80863 GCA_964550375.1 uncultured Planctomycetales bacterium
CTCGCCGAACGCCTCGCCGCGCCGGCCAGCGCAGCCCCTCAAGGGATCGGCGTGCGATTCGACACGCTCGTTGCCTTACTGGGACTGCCCTGGGGTGGCCCGCCGGAACGCTCGACCGAGGAACCGGGCGGATCTTCGACGCCCCCGCGCTGCGAGGACGCCAATCGCATCGGCTGTGAACCGGGCCGCGGCTGCCTGCAACGGAACCGCCGCCTCGCGGTCACTCAGCGCAGCACCGGAGCGGTTCTTTGACAACTGAATACTGCGGCCGCGGTGGGCCGTGACCAGCGGCGCCCAGGGGCAGACGGACGCCTCCAAAGCGCCGTGCATCGGCCCCGCGACACAATGGTGTCCGACCAAGCCGACACGCGACGAGCCAAGTCTCGTCGACCGCGCCCAGCGAATACCCTTCCCATCCACCCAGCACCTCGATAAGCTTCGCGTCCGCCATCGGCAGCTCCTGTTCTCTTGATGTCCTTGCAGAACAACAAGATAGAACGGGACTGCCGTTGGCTCATCTACGCCCCGGAATTCGGAGATGAACCATTAATGTGTGGCATCCCAATCGAATTCTGACGCGGAAGTGCTGCTAGACGGCGGCTCTGGTATGTCACACCTTTTCCGCTCCCGGTAGTAATTCATTCGTGCTATCCAGATTGCAGAAGTATGAGCATCGCCCCCGCCATGGCAGCCATGCCCAAATCCTCAACGAGAGTGATGGTGGTCATGGGCAGGTTCAGTACTGTGCCGAGGCAGGCACAGCGGATACGCTGCCTATTCGCGAGCGCAATGCCGACACCCGCGGCGCCGATGAGCATCACCACCAGCGTGACGAGATTGGTCACGACTGGGAAGAGTCCGAGCAAGTAAGCCGCTCCAAGGGCCAGTTCCACAAACGGGTAGGCCCATCCCCATCCAGGCGCGGCCTTGGCGAGCAAGTCATAGGTGCGGTAGGTGCGGACAAAGCCGGGCAGATCGAGCAGCTTGAAAAAGCCGAACACGATGAAGAAACCAGCCATGAAGTTGGCCATCATTACATTGAGGCCGAAAGAGCCGGTGCGGATGGCGGCAAGCACCGTCACAGCGGCGATGAAGCCGACGATCAGCAGCAGCGGATAGAGGCTTTCCTGTGGCTCAGGCGAGCTTTCGGCTGCCTGGGGCTGTGATGTGGCCGACTGGATAGTCGTCGCGTCGTAGTCGCCGGCTGACCGAACGGCTGCTCGAATCGTCTCATCGCTCGTCCCCGTGGCCACATGCACAATCGCACGAGGCGGCGTAAGCGTGACCTCTGCGCGGCGTACACCCGGGACTTGGCGGAGTGCTTCGCCGATCGAATTCACGCAACTCTGGCAGTGCATTCCACTCAATTCAACCTGCTTGGTGGTATCGCTCATGCTTCACGCTCCGGGGCTGGCACGAAATCCGTGTCGGGCAGGCCGAGTTTCCACTTGGCCTGCTTGATCGCGCAGTAGCAGGTCGGCACCACCAGTATCGTGACCAGGGCCACGAGCATGCCGCCGAAGACGGGCAGGGCCATCGGCGTCATCACGTCGCTGCCGCGGCCGGTGGTGAGCAATACGGGCAGCAGTGCGGCCAGCGTCGTGAACGTGGTCATCAGCGCGGGCCGAATGCGCCGCAGGCCGGCGCGGACGACGCACTCCTCGATCTCCTCGTACCGCTTGATCTTGCTGCGGGTGAAGGTCTGGTCGAGATACGTGCCGATGACGATGCCGTCGTCAACGGCGATGCCGAACAGGGCGATGAATCCGACCCACACGGCGACAGTCAGGTACATATTGTCGCCGGGGAAGGGCCGGTCCATCACCCCAGCCGTGTGAAGCCCGTCCTGGATCTGTGGCCACCAGTCGAGCAGGATGAAGCCGCCGGAGAAGGCGACCGGGATCGCCAGGAAGATCACCAGTGTGAGCGGCCAGCGCTTGAACTGGAGGTAGATCAGCAGGAAGTTGATGACCAGCACGAGCGGCACGAGGATCGCCAGGCGATTCTTGGCGCGGATGTTTCGCTCGTAGCTGCCGGCCCAGCGCAGGTAATAGCCCTCGGGCATTTCGATCTCGCCGTTGATCAGCGCGTCGTCGATGATGCGCTGACCATTTCGCACGAGCGTCGTCTCGTCAATGCCCTGGTTGCTCATGGTGACATAGCTGACATATTTCGCGCCTTCGCGGCGCACGCTCATCGGCCCGGTGACGCGCTGGATGTCGGCTACTTGGGCAATGGGAATCTGGGCACCGGTCGGGGTGGGCACGAGGATCCGCTCGAGATCGGGCACCTCGTCGCGCAGCTCGCGCTGGTAGCGGATACGTACTGGATAGCGGTCGAGCCCTTCGTAGGTCGTCGTCAGGTTCTTGCCGCCGATGGCCACCTCGATGACCTGCTGCACGTTGGCGATATTCACGCCGTAGCGGGCGATGGCCTCGCGGTCGATGCGGAACTCGAGGTAGGGCTTGCCGCTGATGCGGACGGCGTTGATCGCCTGGGCGTTATCGAGTCGTTCACGCAGGAGTTGCTCAATCTCGACGGCCAGCTCCTCGCAGCGGGCGATGCTGTCGCCGTAGATCTTGATGCCGATCTTGGCGGTCAGCCCGGTGCTGAGCATCTCGACACGCGTGCGGATCGGCTGGAGTTCGACCGATGGCAGCACGCCGGGGAAGCTCCCGGCCGATTTGATGTCGGCCCAGATTTCGTCCATCGTGCGTTTCCGGCGCATTCCCTCGAATTCCGGGTCGTCGATGACCGGCCAATCGCTACGCGGTTTGAGCAGGATCATGGTCTCCAGCATGCCCACGGGGGCGGGGTCGAGTGGCGACTCGATGCGCCCGAGCTTGCCCACGACCAGGTCGACCTCGGGGATCTGGGCGAATTGCACGTCCTGCTTCTGCATGACGTCCATCACCGTGTTGATCGAGCCGGCCGGCAGCACGCTGGGCATGTAGAGGAAGTCGCCTTCGTCCAGCGGCGGCATGAACTCCTGGCCGATGCCCTGGCCGTCCACGAGCGCCTGGAGCGGCTCATACTCTTCGAGACTGCCTCCGGGAGGTGGCGCCAGCACGGCAGCGAAGGCCCGCTGGTTCCCGGGGACAACACCGGCACGCTCGAACGCTAGCGCGGCGAGGATGAACACGACGACGGCCAGCGCGCGGCGTGACCAGCCGAGCCAGACGGGTTGCTTCGTCTTGCCCCGCCAAGTCGCGATGCCGACGCGGGCGGAATCGAACAGCAGCGGCATGATGACAAAACCGACCACCGCCGCCAGGCCCAGGTGGAGCCACCACGCCGCCGTCCACTCCAGCGGGGAAAGCCCAAGTTGCTCCAGCGGCCATGTGAGCGGGCCGATCAGCGCGCCCCAGCCGAGCCAGATGGACAGGCCCCAGATCACGAGCGCTGCGGGAACCGCCAGGAACAGCGCCTTGTGATGCAGGACCCAGCGCAGCGTCGGCTCGTAGACCCAGTGGATGAACCTGCTCGTCGGGTTCTGCTCGATCGGCCGGATGCGCTCGCGCAGAACGACGACCACGATGAGGGCCACGGCGAGGCCTGCGGCCCCGGCCGCGACGGCCGTGGACCAGCCCAGGTACTGCTCGATGTCCGCCGCGAAGCCGGCAAGTGCGGGGTGAATCTGATCGGCCGACCACCAGGTCGCGGCGCTGAGGCCACCGAGCACAAGGGCGGTGATGATGGCCGTCGTCCAGCCGGTCCGGCGACTGCGCAACAGCAGCGACGCCAGCGGCGGCACGACGGTCAGCGCCAGGATCACCGCGCCGACCATGCAGAACGTCTTGGTCCAGGCCAGCGGCGTGAACAGCTTCGCCGCCTGTCCTTCGAGGAAGAAGACCGGGATGAACGAAATCACGGTCGTGCTGACGGCCGTCAGGATTGCCGGCCCGACTTCCGTGGCCGCTTCGGCGACATACTGGCTGCGCTGGGCGCGGTCGATTACCTCGCGTTGCGTGCCATTGTCGTCCGTTTCGATGCGCGTGTAATCGTCGCGATGGTCGGTCAGGTACTGGTAGATGTTCTCCAGCATCACGATGCCCATGTCGACCATCGTGCCGATCGCGATCGCGATGCCGGCCAGGCTCATGATGTTGCTCGGCAGCCGCAGGGCCTGCATGCAGATGAACGCGAACAGCACCGCCAGCGGCAGCGTGACCGCGATCACCAGGCTGCTGCGGAAGTGCAGCAAGAACAGCACCACCGCCACCACGGTGATGAGCAGCTCCTGCCCCAATGCCGTCGTCAGCGTGGCCATCGTCTCGTGGATCAGGTCGGTGCGGTCGTAGAACGCGTTGACGCGCACGCCCGGCGGCAGACCGCGCTCGACCGTGTCGACCTTCGCCTTGACGCCCTCGATCACGCCCAGCGGATTCTCGCCGAAACGCATCGTCACACAGCCGCCGACCGCCTCGGCGCCCATCTTGTCCAGCGCGCCGCGGCGGAAGTCCGGCCCGACAGAGACGGCCGCCACCTGGTGCACGTACACCGGCGTACCGTTTTCGGCGTGGATGACGATGTTCTCGATGTCCTCGATGACGGCCTCTTCGCGGGCTTCGCGCTCTGCGGCGCTGCGCTGCTGTCCGCCCAGGAAGCCGATGCCGCGGACCAGGATCTCCATTCCATTCTCTTCGATGACCTTCGCGCCGACGTCGATGTTCGCATTGCTCAGCGCGGCAACGAGCTTGGAGAGCGGGGCGTTGAAGGCCCGGAGCGCTTCAGGATTGACGTCGATCTGGTACTGGCGCACGAAGCCGCCCACGCTGGCGACCTCGCTGACACCTTCCACGCTCTCCAGGGCAAGCTTGACGTCGAAGTCCTGGATACTGCGGAGCCGATCCAGCGGCAGCTTGCTGAAGACCAGCGGTGTACCACTGACAGGGTCGGTGTACGGCTCGGCGGCGTCGAGCTGTGCAGCAAGACTCGGGTCGCTCTCAAGCAGCGCATCGCGTGACGCCGAGGTGAGAACTCCATCGTCCGTGAAACGCAGCCCCGGACGGTCCGGCGAATACCAGCCGTTCTCGACGGTGTACCAGAAGATCTGTCCCAGCGCCGTTGCGTCGGGTCCCAGCCGCGGCGTCACGCCGGCCGGGAGCTGCCCCTGCGCGACATTCAATCGCTCCAGCACACGGCTGCGGGCCCAGTAGAACTCGGCGTCGTCCTGGAAGACCACGTACACGATCGACCAGCCGAAGCCGCTCGTAGCCCGGATCTCCTTGACTTCCGGCACACCCTGTAACGCGACGGTTAGCGGGTAGGTGACCTGTTCGTCGACGTCCTTGGGGCTGCGGCCCATCCACTCGCTGAAGACGATGACCTGATTCTCCGCGATGTCCGGCAGCGCGTCCTTCGGGTTTTCCTCGATGGCCCGCCAGCCGAAGATCACCAGCGCGCCGGCGAGGATGAGTGCCAGCAACGGCGTCTGCAGAAAGAGGCGGATCAGGCCGTTAATCACCGTCGGCCTCCTTCGCGCTTGCACTGGCGATCCGGTCCTGGATCACCTGCGGTAGCTTGGGGATGTACTGCTGCGGATCGGCCTCGAACTTCGGAATGCACGGCGGGCAGCAGAAGTAGACGCGCACGCCGCGGCAGTCCGTGTATACCTCCGAGTCGATCTCGTTACCCATTACCGGGCAGACGGTCTGCTTGATGTCGCCGACGTTGTCGTGGCCGGTATGTGTACCCGACTCGGCCGACCGAATGCGCTCCTGCACGGCCTTGGGCAGCTTGGGTATGTACTTCTCCGGTTCAGCGAGGAACTTGTCATCACAACCCCAGCAACAGAAGTAGACCTTCACGCCCTTGTATTCGATGAACACATCGGGATTGATCGGATTGCCCATCACGGGACAGAGCGTCTGCTCCAGACCCTTCTCGTCGTCCGCTGTGTGCGCGGCACTGTCCGCCGTGGGGTCATGGTGTTGGTGGTCGCCGAATCCCCGCGCCGAGAAGAGGCTGGGCTTGCCGGCGAGCTGCATCTGGCTGTCGATGGCAAAGTTGCCGCGCGTGACCACACGCTCGCCACCACTGAGCCCCGCCAGGATCGGATAGTACTCTTGCCCGCGTTCATCGCTTGCGAGCGGACCGACCGTGACTTCCACGCCGCGATACGTACCGGGCGCCGATTCGACGTAGACGAGCGCCCGCTGCCCGGTTTGCATGACCGCGTCACGCGGCACGGAGAGCACCGCCGTGGCTTCGGTCGGCGAGGCGTATTGCGGCAGGTCTTCCACGCGGACCATGTCCATCTTACAAATCGGACAGAGCGTCATTTCGCTGGCCGTCTCCCATGGGTGCATGGGGCAAGCGTATGCTCCGGTCGGCGCCGGGACCGCACCTCGCCCGCCGCGGCTGAGCGCTGCGTCAATCTGCGCGGTGACCCACATGTCCGGCTTCAATCGCAAAGCAGGGTTGTCCGCGTGAATGCGTGCCGGGACGGTCCGCGTCTGCGGGTCCACCTTCGGGTCAATGAAGACGATCTCGCCGGTGAACACCTCGCCCGGCAGCGAGCGTGTCGAAACCAGCACTTGCTGAAACGGCCGCACCCACGGCAAGTCGGTTTCGTACAGGTCGACCAGCAACCACAGGTGCTGCAGGTCTGCAATCGTGTAAAGCGCGTCACCGGTCTTGACGTACTTGCCCTCCATGACGTGTTTCTCGACGATCGTGCCACCAATTGGGGCGTACACGACCAAGTGCGTCTGCGGCCTCCCACTGCGCTCAACGGCTTCGATCTGGACCTCGGTCACGCCCAGCAGTTCGAGCTTCCGTCTGGCTGAATGCAGCACCTGCTCGCTGCTGCGCCGCGAGACGGCGGTTTGCGCGTCGCGCGAGGCATCCACAGCGCGGAGCGCCTGCAGGTACTCCTCCTGGGCCGACAGTAGTTCGGGACTGTAGATCTCAACCAGGTGATCGCCCTGGCTTACGTTCATCCCCGTGAAGTCGGCGAACAGCTTATCAATGCGCCCATCGATCCACGCGCTGGCCATCCGGTAGCGCGTTTCGTCGTAGCTCACGCGGCCCACGGTGCGAATGCGCTTAAACAGCAAGCGCGGCTCGACCGGCTCGCTCTCAACCTCTGCCAGGCGCTGCGCCCGTTCATTGAGCTTGATCTCGAAATCGCCCGCACCCTGGCCGTCGGTCTCCACGCGCTCGCGCTTCATCCCGCAGACCGGGCAGCGGCTCTCTGGATCCGAACTGCCCTGATCGCCGCATTCGGGCATGGTGCACCGGTACCAAGCCGACGATTTGTCGCCGCCCGGGCTCGCACCGTGCTGGTGCCCGGCAGATGATATCGCAGCCGGCTTGACGCCAGGGTCATCACTGCCGACGTACTTCGGCACCAGTTCCATGCCGCAGATCGGGCATTTGCCCGCCTCGGACCGCTGAACTTCCGGGTGCATCGTGCACGTCCAGTGGTCAATCATCGGCTCTTGGGCAAGGCTTCCGGTCGCGACCGGCGCGCCCCGTGCGGGCAGTCGGCTCGCCGCGCTCGACATCCGCCACGTGGCCCACAGCGCGAACGCACCGAGCGCGCTCAGGACGACCGCCCAACGGATCAGCACGCTGCGGAGTTCTTTCATCGTCGCAGGGGCAATCTCATGACTCATCGCTGATATCTCCTGTCTGCTCGACAGCCGCGGAATCCCGCGCGGAATCGCGGCGGAGCAGTTGAAGCCCGACTTCGCGTTGCAGATCGGCGAAGGCGGTTTCCAGGTCCACAGTCTCACGATGGCGCATCAGCTCGAATTGGAGCCAGCGCCGCCAGTTGTCGATCAATGAGAGGAAGTCGGCTTCGCCGGCCTGATAGGCGGTCAGCGTCACTTCGTACGTCTGCCGTGCTTGCGGAATGAGCTCGCCGTCGAGCACACGCAGCGTCTGTTGTTGCGCGTCGACACGCGACCACGCATCGAAGATACGGAAGGCAATCAGATTCTGCTTCGAGCGCAGTTCGCCCTGTGTGGCCAACAGGCGCTGTCGCGCCTCGCGCTTGCGAGCCTCTATGCGCTGCGTCCAGATCGGGATGTTCATCTGGAGGGTGACGGCCCAGTTGTCATCGCCCACCTCGCTCTTGCGGTTCATCGGCGGACGCTGACCCGTCGTAGGGTTGACCGGCGGGATGAATGGCTCGCGACCGTCAAGGTAGTTCCACTCGAATCCCACGGTCACGTCTGGCCAGTAGCCTAGTTTGGCCAATTCGACCTGCTCACGGTCGCGCTCGACCTGCTCGCGCAGCGAAGC
Source organism: uncultured Planctomycetales bacterium (assembly GCA_964550375.1). Classification (GTDB taxonomy): domain Bacteria; phylum Planctomycetota; class Phycisphaerae; order UBA1845; family Fen-1342; genus JAAYXS01. The sequence continues at coordinate 8,254 of CAZJYX010000018.1, forward strand.
CAGCTCTGGACTGTGCTCACCGGCCAGTGCGATGAGACTCTCCACGTCGGCGTTGACGGCGGAAACGTCTACCGGTGTTGTCGCGGGAATCGCTCGCTGCGGCGGGTTGTCCGTCAGTTGGTTCAGCGCCGCGACAGCCGAAGTGCGACGGATCTGGTAGCGATGCTCATCGTCGCGGAGCTTCGCGAGTTCGGTCTGCACCCGCAAGAGGTCCTGCTGTTGGACCTTGCCGACCTGGTACTGTGTGTTAATGACGCGCTCCAGATCTTCGAGCAACTGTCGATTCTCGCGCGTGATCTCTACGTAGCGGTCGAGTCGGTAGACTTGCCAATACGCCCGTTCCACATCGGCGATGAGTTCAACACGCTTGCTGTTCAACCGCTCCAGCGCCATCCGCGTCTCAGCGGCGGCGACGTTGCCGGTCCGTTCAAGCTTGGCCAGCAGCGGAAGCGTCTGGGCGACCCCCAGCGTGAAGTACATGTCACCCGCCGCCGTCTGAATCGGCTCAGGCCGAATGACGGTCCGGATCATCGGATCGGGGAGCGAAGTGACTTGCGGAATACGCTCGAGCTTCGCTCGGGCTTCAGCACCGGCAGCCTGGATGGCTGGATTCCGCTCCAACGCCTCCCGAATGTAGGTGTCCACGGGCCGGCGTGGCGCGCCCGGATGAATCGCTTCGCTCGCTGGCTCGGATTCAGATCGGGCAGGCTGCGCCCCAGGCGGCGTCAACGTAGCACGTTGCCTTCGCCATCCGTGCACCGCATGCTCGACGTCCCGCTGCGACCGGTCGTAGGTCGCACAACCCGCCGGAATGCACAGGAGGAGTACCGAGGAGGTAAACGCCACGACCTCCCAACGCTTCGGCGTACGATTCTCGGATCGTCTGCGCATGATCGATCCTCCGCGGCATGGCACCGCGCTTGCCCCCGCAACGCGGCGGCGTAATTCAGGTTTCGACAGAGACTTATGCGGCTCGGGCGCAGCATAGCCGGTTACGGGTGGTCCGTAACGAGCCGTGCGCGGGGAGGCGGGGTCAATTCAGAAGGATGATCGTCGCCAGGACGGCAATCGCCGGAGGCGGCCCGTGGGGCCAGTGGCTGCAGCAACGGGTGATCGGCGTGGGATCAGCCGCATCAGCCTGGAGCACCGGGAGCACAACCGTCACGGCAAGTCGCTCCGGCGTCGTCACCGGGGCATTCGGCAAGCCCAACGGTGCGTCATCGCAGAGGCAAATTCGCGGATGGACTCGTTGTTCCTCATCACTCGAGCCGATCGGCTCGACAGGGACTTCGCAGCCGCAGTCGCACGCTCCAGCCGGGCAACAACAGCAGCGGACAGGTGCGGCTTCCTCGGATGGCGACTCGGTCGGTAGAGCCCAAGTCAGCGGTCCGACGAGCTGCGCGAGAATGAGAATCACGGCTTTCATCGTCTTTGATACTAGAACAGCGCCGTCCGCCCGGCAATTCCGGCCGCCCGCGTCGTTCTCCGGACCTCGCGAACGGATCGGCCGGTGACGAGGCGGACCGAATAGGAACGGGCACCGGTTCTCAGCTAATCTCGATTACCCATAGACGACTGCGTCCGTACCGCCACCCAGGTGGAGCCGGGGAGGCCTTCCCGGAGCAAGAGAGCGAAGTTTGCCCCCCATTGATCGCCAAGAAGCGGTCAATCTCCCGCAATCGGCATACGGCCAGCTTCCGCAGCGTGAAGGCGGGGGGATCCGGCCCCGCCGCCCCGAAGCGGAACCGTCTTTCTGGCTCAAGAACCGCGTTCGTTCGGTTGATGTTAGCAACCGTTTTGAAACGCAGTTCCCGCATTCAGTTCCCGTAGTGGGGGGTCAGCGGGTTGTAAGTGCTTGTCAATAAAGCACTTCGCAATTGGAGGCGGGGGGAATCGAACCCCCGTGCCGGTGCATTTCAGCCTGGGCTTCTACGTGTGTAGTCGGCTGTTCTGTGTTTAGGCCCTTGGCAGACCAACCGACCGGTCATCCGCGGGCCGAGGCTGGCTGAGTCTCACGGAGCCGCCGCCGGCCAGGAACGGCTACGCCAGCCTGCTGTCGGCGTCGGTACCCGCTAGCAGGCGTCGCGGACCGACGGGTTGCCTTAGTTAGGCAGCCAAACGGTAGCCATCATTGGCATGTAAAGGTTTATTGCCAGGTGTTTTACGAGGCCTCCTGACAACCTCGACACGCCACCCAGACCTCAACCTGCCCGGTCGAAGCCATTCGCCCCCAAAACGCCGCTCGTTTTCAAAGATCTTCAGACGGACGCGGCCGCCCAAACTGCGGACGGCGGGCCCAACCAACTCAGTATACGCCCGCCGGCCACGGTTCGCACGCCCAAATCCCGGACTGTTCACCAGTATTGCAGCCGGCGGGAATCGCGGGCGGCGGCGCCCCGGACAAGTAGTGGACGGGGCCGGCACGCCGGGCAACAATGGCCCGCAGGGTGCCGCGGTACGCGTCCGACGAGCGTTCAGAGGTGGCTCAGCATGGTCAGTGCCACACCGGCCCGGCAGCGGCGGATTCGGCTGATAAACCCGAACTCCCCGCTGTCGAACATCACGATGCCGGAAATCATCCGCAAGATGACCTTCACGCGCAAGGCCCTGTTCGCCCCGACGGGCCTGGCCGTGGCGGCGGCGGTAGTGCCGCAACACTGGGCCATTGAACTGGTGGACGAGTGCACGCTTGACCAGCCCCACGTGGCGCGGCCGGACGTGGACGTGGTGGGCATATCCGCCATGACGACGCAGGCGCCGCGGGCGTACGAGTTGGCCGACGCGTACCGCGCGCTGGGCGTAACCGTGGTGCTGGGCGGGATTCATCCAAGCGCGTTGCCGGCCGAGGCCCTGCAACACTGCGACGCGGTCTGCAAGGGTGACGCGGAGTCCACCTTGCCGCACGTCATCGCGGACTGGGAGGCGGCCGCGGACCAGGGGCTGGACCCGCGTTCGCAGTTGCGGCAGATTTATGACTGGGCCGCGTTCGAGCCGGCGCCGATTGCCACGCCGCGTAAGGACATCTACGACCCGCGCGATTACCTGGTGGCGAACCCCTTGCAGACGACGCGCGGCTGTCCGCACAACTGCAATTTCTGCACGACGCCGGCGGTGTTCGGGCGGCGTTTTCGGCAGCGTGATATCGGCGATATTGTCGAGGAGATCCGGGCCGCCAAGGAGCAGCAGCGCGCCTGGTGCTACATCTTCGCGGATGACAATTTCGGGGGGAACCACAAATGGGCGCTCGAGTTGTGTGAAGCCTTGCGGCCGCTGAAGGTCTCGTGGGCCAGCCAGTGTGACGCGCTGATCAGCAACAACGACCGGCTCTTGCGGGCCATGCGCGACAGCGGCTGCGTGGGGCTGATCCTGGGCCTGGAGAGTCCCAAGCAGGACACGCTGCAGGTGGCCGGCAAGCGCTTCGTCCGCAGCGACACCTACGCCGAGCGCATCCGCAAGATTCGCAGCTTCGGCATCAACCTGTGGGGTGCGTTCATTTTCGGGTTCGACACGGACACGTGGCGGGACTGCATGCAGGCGTGCCGGTTCGCGCAGCGCACCGGGCTATCGATGAGCTGCTACCCGATCCTGACGCCGTATCCCGGCACGGCGTTTTATGAGCAATTCGAGCGCGAGGGGCGGATTCGCACGCGTGACTGGCTGCGCTACAACGGGGCGTCGGTAGTGTTTGAGCCGCGGCGGATGTCGGCCCAGCAACTGCGGCACGCGCAGATGGCGGCGTTCGCCGAGTTCTTCTCATTGCGCTCGACGCTGCGGCGCCTCAAGGTGCTGCCGTTCAAGTGGCGTTCGTGGATAGCCAACCTGGCGATCTGGAAGGGCATCCACTACTACTACGGGCGGCGCGGCCGGGCCGTGCCGGCCTTCCGCGATTTTCTGGACCCGCACGCGCGGGCCTGGCGTTACGTCAGGGCAGACGAGGCGGCGGTGAACGGGACTAGGCAGCCCACGACGTGGGCAGCGAGCAGCGCGGCGGGGGTTCGCGGCGCAGGCGCGGAAATCGACGATTTGGCCGCGGCCACTGTACTGGTCAACGATCCCCTGGTACGCGCCGCTCAGACGCTGACCGTTGCAACAGGCACAATGTCAACCAGACGGCGCTAGGCGCGCCGGCAAACGGAGGATGAAGACATGACTCGACACGTTCAGGTGATGGCAGCCGCAATGCTACTGACGTATGCGCTCGGCTGCGCTGCGCGGTCGCGAACGGCCGAGATTCCTCTGGGGCACTGGAAAGGGCAGGGGCTGTTCGTGCTCGATCGCTGGGGTGACGACGAGGAAAACGCGGCCGAGCACGTGGTGGAGTACGGCTCGTATGATACGAGCCTGACGCTTGAAGAGGCGACGTTCGAGGGCCGGCCGGCCGTGCGCATGGAGATTGTCTCGCTGCGCGGCGAGACCAAGGAGCTGGACGGCGACCGGACGCACCTAGTGGTGGTGCTCCAGAAAGAGGAATCCGTGCTCGCGGACACGGTCGCGCTGTACCGCATGGCCCAGTTCGGCCTGTCGTTCGACGAAGATGAACCCAGCCTGGACGATGTCCCGGACAATGCGCGCCTGGCGAGCGGCATGCAAATCGGCAAGGAGTTACTGCTGCGGATTCACTACCAGGATAACTTCGTGGACCTCTTCCAGTTCACGGGCGATGTGGTACACAAGCATGGGACGTTCGGTGGTCCCCAGGCTGAAGGCATTGTCCATTGGTCGGAGACGCTCAGGCGACAGCGCTGAGCGGGGGGCGTGTGAACGGCCGTACCTGCCAATGACGCGCGCCGGCGCGCGAGGAGTCTGATGAGATGAAGTCCTACCGCCAGGAGCTGTGGTTCGAGGTGCCCGCGCGGCGCGGCTTCGTCAACATCACGCCGCAGGTCGAGGCGGCGGTGCGGGCCAGCGGCGTGCGTGAAGGGCTGGTGCTCGTCAACGCCATGCACATCACGGCGAGCGTATTCATCAACGACGACGAGGCCGGGCTGCATCACGACTACGAGGTGTGGCTCGAGCAGCTTGCCCCGCACGAGCCCGTCTCCCGCTATCAGCACAACCGGACCGGCGAAGACAACGGTGACGCGCATCTGAAGCGGCAGGTGATGGGGCGCGAAGTCGTGGTCGCCATAACGGACGGCCGGCTTGATTTCGGTCCGTGGGAGCAGATCTTCTACGGGGAGTTTGACGGCCGGCGACGCAAACGCGCCTTGGTCAAGATCGTCGGCGAGTAGGGCGCTTGCCTGGCGGTATAGCGCCCCGGAGGAATGAGGCAGGGGCGGCCTCGCCACATGCAAGCGGGCCACCGATAGTCGGCGGCCCGCTGGAGATCACGTGCTTGTCGTCCGCGTGAGGCTACTTTCCGCCACTGGTCAGCAGGATGACGAACGGATCGATGTCGAAGGAGTTGACCATACCGTCGCCATTGATGTCGGCCAGCATGTAGTTGCAGTGGGGGAAGGCCACTGCGTAGCTCGCCGGGCTGGTCAGCGCCAACACGAACGGGTCGATATCGAACGAGTTGACCAGGCCGTCGCAGTTGAGGTCGCCGATGGCATAGGCGCCCACCGTGAAGGTGAACGTGGCAGCCGAAGCGTCGGCAATAGCGGCGATTACGGGCGAGTAATCAGGCGGCTCGTTGACCTCGGTGAGCACATTGACGAGCGCGTTCATTACTTTGAAGGTGTACGTACCGGCAGTGGCCGGGGCCGGAAACGAGCCGGAGGCAAGCGCCTGGGCGCCGCCCTGGCCTACGCCGGCGACGACGTACGGGTTGGTGCCCATGATGCCGCCGGAGGCGCCGAAGGTGTTCTGGCCGCCGCCGATCTGGATCAGGTTCTTCGCGTTGTCATCGCCGCGCTGTACGCCGATGTAACCGCTATCGGCGCCGCCCTCGCCGGGATTACTGATGCCTTCGGGGCGATTGAAGTTGGCCATGCCGGCGGGCACGCCCAGAGCAGGCGGTAGGTCGAAGAACGCGGGGTTGCCGGCGTCCTGCACCAAGTCACAGCACACGAGCGCCGCCCCGAAGTTGTCTCCCTCGGAGATGGTGAACTGAATCGTCCAGTCAATCTGGGTCCCCGGGGTCACCACCTGCCCGTTCAACGGGACGTTCACGGTGAACGTTGCCGTCGGCCCCGCCAGCGCTGTAGCCGTCAGCGTCAGCATGATTACGAACAGCGCTACATTTCGTCGCATTTTGCACCTCCTGATATTGCCCGCGCGAGTGAGCGCGTGAGTATCGATTGCACCGAGCAGCATTTTACCACCTTTTGGCCGATTGATGCATCAGAAAAAACCTCAACGGCCCCTGATGCCATAAGATACTGACTTACAAGCACTTACGTTTGCATCTTAATCCGTATTTCATTAAGCGCGGCATGGCATTCGATGGCGGGGCGTGCCGGTTTGGCGGTTGGTTCCCCGGAAAGCCCCAGCAGTGCGACACGGCGGCCGGTTTGCGTGACCTTTCCGTACTGGCTATACCGTGCGTGGTGACCGGGCCGGCTGCGTCGGGCGGCCACGGGATAAGTGAGGGTTCTGCCGATGACCGCGTTGACGGCGTTGTTGGGCAAAGAACACGATCTTGACGAAGTCAACCTGGCTTTGACGCGCCACATTCGCCAGCTTGCGCCGCCGATCGTTGGGGCGCTGCATCTGACCTGCGCCGACGAATCAGAATGGGAGTGTGCGGGTTCGTTCCAGCGCTGTTGCGTTGAGCAGCTCCTGCCGGACTTGAAGTTTGCGGAGAAGTCGCCGTTCCGGCTGTCGAATCTGGGCGGCCGGCATGAGCGCGGTGCGATCGCAGTAGCGGAGCACCACTTCGCCGCGCCCGCGTCACAGCGAGCCTTCAAAGTGATGCTGGTGAAGGTCAGCACGCACGTGGCCGTGGCGGGAGCGGGCCGGGCGGCGCAGTATGGGAGCATGCGGCGTTACGACACGACCTCGACCGCCTGTGGGGCGTTGCACGCGTTGCTGGCCGGTGGCGAGGGTGGTTTCCTGCGGGAGTTGCGGGCAGCTTTCCAGGCGGATGGTGTCGACCGCCTGGCGGTGCTACTGGATGAGCAACAGGTCGAACCCGCCTGCCGCAGCCTGTTCGTCGCGCTGGTGAACGCGCACCGGCAGTTGCGCTGCGTTGAGGATGAGATCAATACGCACGAGCCGGCCAGTCCGACGTTGTACATCGTGGCGGCGTGCGTCACGTTCAATCGGCCGGCGCGCGACACGGAGCTGTTCGCGGGACTGCTCACGATAGACGCGCGCACGACGCCGTGGGTGCGTGAGTATCGCGGCCTGGGCGATGATCCGGCGGCGTACCGCGTGCAGGCCGAGGGTCAGCGTGTGCGTGTTGCGGACGCAGTGCTTGCGTCGTAACGGACTGGCGCGTGTCTCGCCCGGCGGCGCTGCGCGGGCGCTCAGAAGGCGGCTTCGCCGGTGATCTCGCGGCCGACGATCAGTTGGTGGATGGTTTCGGTGCCCTCGTAGGTCAAGACGCTCTCCATGTTCAGCATGTGGCGGATTGGGCAGCACTCGACGCTGATGCCGCCGGCCCCGAGCAGGTCGCGGGCGTCGCGGGCAATGTCGAGAGCCATGCGAACGTTGTTCCACTTGGCGAGCGAGACCTGGCTATGATGCAGCCGGCCTTCGTCTTTGAGCCGGCCGAGCCGCCAGGCCAGCATCTGGCCGGCAGTGATGCGCCGGACCATCTCGGCCAGTCGCTGCTGGACGAGCTGTTTCTTGACGAGTGGCTGGCCGAAGAGGACGCGCTGCCGGGCAAATTCGCAGGCCTCCTGGTAGCAGGCCTGCGCGGCGCCGAGCGCGCCCCAGGCGATGCTGTAGCGGGCCTGATTCAGGCAACTGAGGGGCGCTGCCAGGCCCTCGGCCAGCGGCAGGCGGGCCGTTTCTGGGACGCGGCAGTTGTCGAAGAACAGCTCGGAGGTGACGGAGGCGCGTAGCGAGAACTTGTGGGCGAGGTCGCGGGCGGCGTAGCCGGGGGTGCCTTCTTCGACCAGGAAGCCGCGCACGCCGTCGGTTGTCATGGCCCACACGACGGCCACATTGGCCAAGGTGCCGTTGGTGATCCAGATTTTGGCGCCGTTGATGATCCAGTCGCCGCCGTCGCGCCGGGCGCTGGTGCGCATAGTGCCCGGGTCAGAGCCGCCGTCCGGCTCGGTCAGGCCGAAGCAGCCGATAGCCGTGGCCTTGGCGAGGGCGGGCAGCCAGCGGTCCTTCTGTTCCGGGGAGCCGTACGCGTGGATGGGGTACATCACGAGGCCGTTCTGAACGGAGCCGAAGCTCCGGAGTCCGCTGTCCCCGCGTTCCAACTCCTGCATGATCAGGCCGTAGGCGACGTTGCTCAGGCCCGCGCAGCCGTATTCGTGGAGCGTCGGCCCGAAGAGGCCCATCTCGGCCATCTCGGGCACGAGCTCGAGGGGGAAGCGGCCTTCCTCGAAGCAGGGGCCGATGATGGGGAGCACGCGCTCATCCACCCAGCGCGCCACGGCGGCATGCGCCTGGCGCTCGTCCTCGCTCAACAGGGCGTCCAAGTCGAAGTAATCGGGCGTCCGGGCGGGTGCGAACACGTGATGATCCTCGCTTACCGGTGAAGTTCTAGGACGAATCCCCCCCGGGCAACCGCTGCCGGCGGGGTCTGAACTTGATTCTAGCGGGCAGCGCTGCGCGACGCACGACAAACGAACCGCGTGCTTGAAGCGAATCACGGGTGCTACTACAACTTACTGGCGGTCGCACAGTGCGGCCGCGCGGTCGAGCCGGCGAGGACGCCATGCCGCTGAAGATACGCTGTCCCCACTGCCGCAGGATCCTGCTGGCAGAAGATGACACCGCCGGGCAGCGGAAGCTCTGCCCCGCCTGCCAGCGGCCGCTGGACGTGCCGCTGCCGCTGCGCGCCGAGCTGGAACTGACCAACGTGGCCGTCCAGTGTCCGCGCTGCGGGGCGGACGTGGCGCCCGGCACGATCATCTGCCAGCGATGCTTCACCGACATCACGACCGGCATGCGGCTGCCGCTGCTGCAGCGCTTGGCGCGCATTCCGATCAGAACCTGGACGGTGTGCGGCTTAACGGTGGCCCTGGCGGCGCTGTTCATCTACGTGGGCGTACACGTGGTTACCGTGCGGCTGGCCCGGCCCCAGACCCCCGAGACGGTCTTGGCACCGGCGCCTGCCCCCGGGTTTCCGGCCGAACAATGGGCCGCGCGGCTGCTGGGAGCCCCGGACGAGCAGGAGCGCGCGAGTGCCCGGGAGGCGCTGGTGCTGGGTTGCGCCAGTGCGGCCGAGCAGGTGGCGCGCGCGGTGGCCGCGGCCCTGCAGGCGTCCTTGGGCGACTTGGTGAGCGATGAGCGAGTGACGTGGAATCGCCGGGCCGCCCTGGACGTTCTGGGATTCGCGGTTGACCGCGAAGGCGGGGCGGCTACGGGGTTGGCTCCCCTGCTGGCGGCCTGCGCTGCGCGGCCAGAACTGCACGTTGCGGCCAGGCGGGCGCAGGGGCTGCTCGGCGATGCGGCGGCCCTGCCGGACCTGCGCGAACTTTGGCTCGAGCGTGCGCGGCGCTACGTATTTCTGCGGCAACTGGCGCGGCTGACGGCGGCGGGTGACGCGGCGGTTACCGGGACCGCCGTCCGCGCCGCACGCGCGGAGTTGGACTACGTGGCGGCGGCGCTGCATGGACTGAAAGAGACGCGTGAGGAGGGCGTGCTGGACGCGTTGCTGGAGAGCTACTGGGATGGCCGGACCTGGCTGGGGCAGCAGCGCAGCGAAGCTCTGAGCGAGGAGCTGTTTGAGCTGGCGAAGCCGCGCGCTACGGCCACCGCGGCTGACGCCGGCTTTGAGCTGGAGAAGCAGGCGATCCGGGGGGCGCGTGACGCTTTGCAGCGTGCGGGACAGCGTGCGGCGCCGGCGGCGCGCGCGGCGGCCGGCCTGGTGCTGGCGCACTGTGCGCCGCAGTACGAATCGGCCCGTCAGCGCATCGTGGCCGCCGTGGTCAGCGTGCTGGCGGGATGCGAGCCGGCAGTGCAACAGCGGTTGACCTGGGCGGTGGCGCGCCTGACGGGGCGTCAATTCGGCCGGATCAGCGGACACGGCCGGCCGGCCGACGTGCAGCGGACGGACGTGGAGGCCGTCTTGCGCTGGGCGCGCAGTGCCGGCGTGGCGGAACCCGGGACACTGCGGACGTCGGTTGAGGATTACCCGACGCCGCGCCGGCTGACCTACCGGGTGGTGCCGCCGCTGCGGCAACTGGAGCGGGACCTGTTAGAGGAGTTCGGGCAGGGCTGGGAGCGTTCCCGGGCGGCCCTGGAGCGGTGGCTGGTGGCCGGGCTGGGCTGTACGGCGGAGGTTCGAGCGCTGCTGGATCCGGGGCAGCGTTCGCCGAACTACCCGGCATTGGCGGCAGCGCTGGTTATTGCGGCAGGTTGTGAGGCGCGGGACGTTAGTCGGGAGTTGCTGCTGTGGCAGGAGGCGCGCGATCAGCCGGGATGGGTTCGGGCGTTAGCATTCGCGGCGCTGGGGGCGCTGGACGCCAAGGCCGGTCGATGGACCAGCGGCTGGCCGGCGGGCTGGCAGCTTCCGCCAGTGGCCGAACTGGAAGCCGGCCGCCCCGGCTGGGAGCACTTTGGCTATACTCTGGCGCTGGGCGGCGTGCCGATGATCGACCGGTTGGAGCGCGTCGCGTCGCTGCCGGGTGAGGCCAAGGAGCGGCTGCATAGGATTGCCGGCAGAATGGCGCGACTGCGGGCTGCTGAGCGCAATCCGTGAACGGCGGGCGTGCGCGGGTGCAGAAGCGGAGACGATGGCTCGCCGATTAGACCGGCGGGTTGGTTAGCGCAGAATCGAGATAGGCCGGATGCTGATTCCAATTGGAACAGAAGTGCGCCTGCGCCGGAGGCCGGCAGGCAATTACGCGTTAATGCTGCTGAACATCCTGATTTTTCTTTATACGGACGTTGTGGGCGGAGCGGCGGCTCAGCATCAGAAAGCGCTCTGGACGCTGTACGCGGCAGTGCCGGACCTCGGGCAGTACATAACGTATCAGTTCCTACACGGGGATTGGCTGCACCTCTTGGGCAACATGCTTTTTCTGTGGATTTTCGGGAACGCCGTCTGCGACCGGATGGGCTCGATCTGTTACTTGCTGTTCTACCTGGCGGGGGGCGTGTTTGCCGGGGTGGTTTTCGCGGCGGTGAGCAACAATGGTCTGCTGGGGGCCTCGGGTTCGATTGCGGCGGTTACGACGGCGTTTCTGGTGCTGTATCCGCGCGTGCGGATCACGATGCTGCTGTGGTTTTTCGTGATTACGGCGCTGCAGGTGCCGGCCGTGGTGGTGATCGTGTTCAAGATTATTCTGTGGGACAACGTGCTGGCGCCCCGGCTGGAATCGGGGATCGTGTCGAACGTGGCGTACTCGGCGCATCTGGGCGGCTACGCGTTCGGGTTCTGTGTGGGGCTGAGCATGCTGGCGCTGCGGGCGCTGCCGCGGAACCAGTTTGATCTGCTGGCGGTGTGGAATCGTTGGCAGCGGCGGGCGGGTCTGCCCGGGAGTGGCGGGGCAATGCCGCAAGGCCGGCCGGTGCGGGTGCAGGAGATGGCGTCGCGGCCGCTGGAGCCGCTGGTGCTTTCGCCGGCGGAGCGACTGCGCGAGGAAGCGTTGGAGCGACTGGCGGCCCGTGACCTGGGGGGCGCGGCGGACCGCTACCTTGAACTGCGGCGCATGGACGCCCATCAGGCGCTGCCGCGCGAGGCGCAGTTAGAGGTAGCCAATTATCTGGCCCAGGCGCAGCGGCATGGCGAAGCAGCCGACGCCTACGAAGCGTTTCTGGCGGCTTATCGGGCGGCGCCGGACGCCCCGCAGGTGCAGTTGCTGCTGGGGCTGATTTATTCGCGCTACCTGGGTGAGTGGGGCCGGGCCGCCGAGCACTTGCGCAGCGCTCTGGGCCGGCTGGTGCAGGCCGGCCAGCGCGAGTTAGCGGAAGCTGAGTTGCGGCAGGTCGCCGCGCACCTGCCCGGGGAGGGCCTGGATTCTTGATCGTGAGTAGGCGGGGCGTACGCGGGCGGGGGTAATGAACGCAGGGGGGGGGCACGACGATACACAAGTAGATTCTGGATGGGCGCGGGCGGAGCGCCGCGCGCCGCTTGAGTATCCGCTGCAAACGCGCGCAGGGCTACATGGACATAGCAACGGTTATCGGGTTGATACTGGGCGTCGTCCTGATCGTCGGGTCGATCGCCATGAAGACGTCCATCGGCACGTTCATTGACGTGGCGTCGGTGGCGATTGTGGCCGGTGGGGCCACGGCGGCCGCCCTGATATCCTTCCCGCTGAACCAGGTATTCAAGGTCGCCAGTGTATTGCGAAAGGCGTTCCTGACCAAGCCGATCGACCCGGTTCAGTACGTGACGGCGCTGGTCAGCCTGGCGGAAGTCGCCCGGCGCGACGGCATTCTGAGTCTGGAATCGCACCTCTCGGACGGCAAGCACGACGAGTTCCTGACGCGCGGACTGCGGATGGCGATTGACGGGCAAGATCCGACGGTTATTCAGGCGGCCCTGGAGTGCGAGGTCGAGACCATCATGGACCGGCACGCCAGCGGGCGAGCGCTGTTTGACCAGATCGGCAAGTACGCGCCGGCGTTCGGCATGATCGGCACGCTGATCGGTCTGGTCATCATGCTCCAGAACATGCAGAACCCCGACGACCTCGGGCCGGCGATGGCGGTCGCGCTGATCACAACGTTCTACGGCTCATTGATCGCGAACCTCTTCGCCATGCCGATCGCCGACAAGCTCGGGCTGCGCAGCGCGGAAGAGATTGCCGGCAAGCTGCTGATAATCCGGGGCGTGATGTCGATCCAGGCGGGTGACAACCCGCGCATCGTGCAGCAGAAGCTGATGGCCTTCCTCGATGCGCGGCAGCGTCAGGCCACCGAGCGTCAGACCGGCAAGAGTTAGTCCGCAGGAGCCGTCGCCGTGGCCGTCGCCAAGAAGGAACGCAAGGAGCCCGAAGGCGCCCCAGCCTGGATGGTGACCTACGGCGACATGGTCACGCTGCTGCTGACCTTCTTCGTGCTGCTGCTGGCGATGAGCGAGGTGAAGAAGGAAGACCGCTTCATCGAGTTCATGCAGGCCATCAAGAAGGCTTTCGGCTACGTGGGCGGGGTGCGTGCCGTGCCGCTTGAACACGTCCAGATGCCGCGCAACGTGAACTTCACGGAGATGCTCATCATCCCGCTGCATTCACACGACTTCAGCAAGACGCGCGACCCGGGCGTGCGCGGCAAGCGGCCCAGCACGCGCGACAATCGGCCCAAGGACGTGTACGTGGTCGGTGGGCGCCTCCAGTTCGCACCGCTGTCGGCCGAACTGGTGCCCGAGGAAGCCGCCCGTATCGGCCAGTTGGCTGAGGAGTTGCGCGGCCTGAGCACCAGGCTGCGCATCAGCGGACATTGCAGCCGGCGGCCGGTGGACGACACGCCCTTTGCGCAGCACCGCGACCTGGCGTATCAGCGCGCCTGTGTCGTGGCCGATGCGCTGATCGGGCACGGGATCGACCCGGACCGCATCGTGATCGAGGCGGCCGGCACGAACAACCCGGTGGCGCACCACGCCTACAGCGGCGCGGCCCAGCAGCAGAACGACCTGGTGGAGATCCTGCAGCTCAACGAGCGTGTGGACGAGCCGGACCCCTGATGGCAGCGCCGTGCGCCCGGCCCGGTGCTACTGGTCGAAGCGCGTGTCGTAGTAGCCGACCTGCCGCCGACTGAGCACCTCCGGCTGACCGGTGCCCTGGATTACGACCGGCACCTCGCTTTCCACCAGCGGCGTGTCGGCGAAGCCGTCGTCATCCGTATCCTGCATGACGAGCCGCGGCAGCAGGTTGCTGCGGTCCACCGTGTACTGGGTGCGAATGCTGCCGTGCGGCCGCTCGGGGTCGCGGTCGTTCAGCGTCGTGTAGACGGTGAACGTGTTGCTGCGCGTCACGAGGAAGTGCGTATCCAGCAGCGCCATCAGGCTGACCGCCTTGAAGAAGTCCGGGCGATCAGGCTTCAGCCCCACAACGGCCTGCCCCGGGCCCAGCGTGGTATAAAGCATCTGCCGGCAGTCGCCGGGATAGGCGGGGTCAGGCACGGACGAGTCAAAGCCCTTGACGTTGGCCAGTTCGCCCAGCGTCAGGAAGCCACGCTCATACTTGGCCGGACCAGCTTCGTAGTTCTGACCCCCGCGCCGAATCGGACCATACGGGTAACCGTCAGGGAATCCAGCCATCACGATTTGATCTTCGTTGCGATAACGGCTGGCGGCCTGCACTTCCCGCGCCAACGCGAAGCCCGAATGGTCCACTGTCCGGTTGCGGTACTCGGCCAACCACAGCGGCCACACCGGATTGCCGTAAGCGTCATAGGATTCGGCCACGTTATCAGAGACGTAGCGTAGCCGGTCGCGGTAGGACACGATCGCCAACGCCAACTCGGGTCCCAGACGATACCAGCCGTTCTCCTGGTCATACCACAGCAGCGAGTATGGTGAGTCCGCGAGGCCCGATCCCGCCGGCTCCTCGAAGCGGTACAACCGGTCGTGCGCGCCCCGCATGAAATAGTCGACGTCTCCGACCAGCACGCCCGACTTGGGGCTCCAGAACGCCGGTGAGGCGGGCGAACTGCTGCCATCGTTCAAGTACATGGGGTGAACGAGCGGCAGTCCGGCGATGACGTACCAGGGGGCCGTGTTGATGTTGATCCGGCCAGGCACGCGCCACGGGTCAACGTCGGGCAGGCCGTCGCCGTCGTAGTCGGCGTTCGGATCCAACGTGGTGAAGTAGTCGAATACGAGTTGCCCCCACGGGATGGCCGGCCGCGTGCCGGCGGCGGGGTCGAGGTCGAAGTACGAGCTGTTGCGGACGTCCTGGTTGTTGTCGAAGACCGGCATGTGGCCGAAGTCCGCCGGGTAAAGCCCGCGGTTGACTCTAACGGTCGGACGGCCGCCGCCCCCAAACCCGCCAGTTCCACCGGACGGATCTTCGCTGCTAGTGTCGTATTCGTAGTAGCTGCTGTCATCGCCGAGATCCACCTCGCCGTCCCACTTCGCCCACTGTTCGGCGAGCACTTCGCTCATCGGCTTCGAGCTGGTGTGGGCATAGCGCGGCACGAAGAGCATGAAGCCGACGGTCGGGAAGGACTTCGGCCGGTAGGAGCCGTGGATCGGCTGCTCCGTGAAGAAGCCGCGCGGCAGCGGTCTGGCCGTCAGGCTCCACGAAGCCGGATTGTTCTGCGTGTTGCCGGCGTTCATGGTGTAGAGTGGGACCGTGGGCGCGAAGTGCTCGTCCGCGGACGTGCTCGGCACGGGGCCGGGCTGACCGATCTTCTCCATCCGCGTGGAAACAGAGACGGTGAAGCCGCCGTCGTTATCCTCGGCGTGCGCGCCGCGCGTGTTCATCACCATGCGCCAACGGGCGGGCGTATCGACGAACCCGTCGTCATTCCAGTCGCCGCCGAAGACGGGCTCAAGGCCGGTGTCGCGGTAGTAGTCCACCAGCCACTTGAAATCCTCATCCTCCTCCTCGCCAAGACCGCCGCCGCCAAACCCGTCGGGCCGGCTGGGAATCTGAGCCTCTTGGAGATCGCCGACGACCAGCTTGTCGATCAGGTGCAGGCCGTTCTGGCTGTCCTGGCGCCAGAGCTTGACCTCGATGACGTCCCGGCCGCCGTGCGGCGTCGTGCCGATCGGCGCCAGCGTGTTCAGGTGTCCGTCGACGCCGACAAACCCGCGCAACGGCGAATCGGTCCAGCCGTTGTCAAGCGTGAGCGCGAGGAAGTTACGGCCCACCAGGCGCGTCATGGGCTGGGCCCCCACCGCTTCACTCAGCCGCAGGGCCGTAGAGGTCGGCTCCTCTCCGGCCCCCGGCAGTCCGGTCGCGTGTCGCTCCGTCACGCTGATGTAGAACTGGCTCAGGTCGAGCGCGAAGGGATCGTTCTCGTCTAACTTGTCGGCCGTGAGCGGGTTCCAGTCCGGCCCGGGGTCGTGCGGATAGAACAGCTCGACCGCCACGCCGATCTTCTTCGAGGTGGTGTCGCCTTCTTCGCCGTAAGCAATGACCTGCGTGATGAACGGCTGCGGGGCGTAGCCGACGTACTTGACCACCTCGATGCCGTTGAAATCCTCGAGCCAGACGGCGTCGATGAAGCCGGTGTTGCTGCGCGGCGCGGCGAACGCCACGGTGTTAACCGCCAGCATGCAGGCCTGCTGCCGCCGCGTCAGAACTTCGGTCTCGTCAGCAAGATTCTTCCAGCCTTGCGTGTCGGCGAGCATCTCGTAGAAGAAGTCGGCCAGGCGGCGCACGACGATGTTGCCCCTGCTCTTGCCGTCCGGCAGCACCTGCGACATGTACTGCCCGTTGACATTGAACGCCCGCGCGACGTCGCCCAGGTAGAACTTGAGTTGCCCCGGGTACAAGCCGATGTTGGTTTGCGGAAGAGCGGGATTGGGCGACTGCGGATCGATTTCGCGTGCCAACTCGTCGCTGTTGCTGATCGTCGTCAGCAACTGGCGGCGCACGTAGTAGGCGCGCGGGTTGTAGCTCGTCTGGTTCAGGTACTCGTTCGGGTCCATCGTGGCGCCGGCGCGCCACAGGAACCAGTCGCTCTGCAGGCTGGTGACGAACGGGTCATACAGCGTGGCCAGGTTGAACCGCTGCGTCGGGTCCGTCCGGGACGAAACGCCGACCACTTGCTGGGTCAAGTCGAACGTGAATGGGAAGGCGTCACGCAGCCCCTGCAGCACGGTGGGCAGGCCGGTCGCCGCGCCGGTCGCCTCGGCGTGGTTGGCCATCAGTCCGCCGCGATAGCGGAAGAACGGCTCCACAGCGCCGGCCGACGCGTGCAGCTCGTTGAACCAGCGGTTGGGATCCTGCCATCCGGTGGCAACGTAACCCAGCCGCTCATCGCCCCACGAGCTGCTGTAGTCCTCATACTGCCGCTTGCGGACCCAGTTGAACATCTCGGTCACGAATTCGCGGTTCCAGACGGAACCAGAGACATGATTCCCGGGCGAAGCCAGCGCCACGAGGCCGCCGTGGGAGATGATCTTGGCGGCGACTTCGTAACGGGCCCGCTCATCGAAGCGGCTGAACATCGCCGCCATCAGGTCCGAGCCTGAGTCGCCAACGGCGCTCGGGTTGAAGCCGGTGCTCACGCCGAAGCCGTACGGATCCAGCGCGCCGCCCGGGGCGCGCACGGCGACGCCGCCGACGGCGTTGGCGATTTCGGTGAGGGCCGCGGTCCCGGCGAAGCTGGAGTCGGCTATGCCGTCGCCGTCGGCATCCATGAAGGGGCGCAGGACGTTACTGCGCACGTCGCTGCCATAGATCAGGTCGAAATCCGCGTCCTGGTCGCTTGGATTCTCGAGCATCAACCCGACCCGCGCCTGTGTATCATGCCAGTCCGGCGTTTGGCCGGACGCACCCACCAGTGGCACTTGGTTGGATTGCCGGGTGTCGCTGGACTCCAGGTAGGAGCCGTCCATGATCGACACGGTTTGGCGGTAGACACGCATTTCTGATCGTGCGCCAGCGGACGTTAAGCCGACCAGATACGCGTCCAGGGCGCGGTCGCGGACGGGCTCCGGACCCGCCAGCCAGCGCGTGCCGCGGGAGCCGAGCCGATCCTCCGGCGAATAGGTCTTGAGAACTGCCGCCGAGGTGGTACTGGAGGGATCGCGGCGGCCACCGGCCAGGACGCTCCCCTCGCCGTCCACCCAGCTCTGCATGACGTTGGCCAGAACCATCTGGTCGATGCTCTTGAGGATCTGATCCACGGCATCGCGTTGTCCGGCGCTGCGCATGGCCAAGCTGTCAAACTGCGCCACGGTGATGTAGGCGGAGACGATCAGGAAGAGCGTCGCCAACAGGCCGACGACCATGAGCAGGAGCGTGCCGCGCTTGCGCTGTTTGGCAGTTTTTTGCATTTCAACACCAACCTCGGGAGCGTTTTCGGACCATCATATCGCAAGCTCCTCTGCCTGCATTGTGCCCCCAGGGTCAAGTTCCCAGGTTTCTGCGGTCTGGATTAAGTCGTGTGTTATCAGTCATTTAACGACGGAAGCCGCGACGGTGCGGCGGCAGGCCCCGTTTCGTAACCGCTCCCGGGAGCGGCGGGCCGGCCTACTCGAAGCGGTGCTCGATAACTCGCACCAGCGGCTCATCGAGGCGGCCGCGCGGATCGTAGGCCCGCACGGTGATTCGGATGGCGTACGGCCAGGTGCGGAAACGCTTGTTCGCCGAAGTGTCGGCCGAGGTTGGGTCCAGCCGGCCGAAGTCCGCTTCCCGCGCGCTGCCCACCAGCGCGTCACGGTTAGCCGGCGTATCAGGCACGAACAGGTATGTGTCGCCGGGGAAGACCTCGGTCCAGCGGGGCATGTCGTGGCGCTGGGCCGTCGACAGGTCATCTGGATTGATGGTGTCATATTCCAGGCTGTTGCGTGGGTCCTCGGGCATGAGGAACTCGACCTGGAACCAGGCGCAGCCGGGCAGGAGGTGCAGGCCGAGGTTGCCGGAGAGTTGCACCGGGGGGTTGGGGACAACGGTGGCCATATGGTGGACGTTGGCGGCCCCCGGCCAGCCCGCGTACATGAGAGAGTCTACGCGGTCCCTGACGTATGGATGCCAGGTTGGAAAGCTCGTGATGGTTCCAAACTGGTAGGGCCGCTTGTAGACGGCCGGCTCGTCGAGATACTGCCAGCCACCCATTGGCTCGAGTATTCCAAGAAAGCGCGGGAGATCAAAGGCGACGACGTCGCCGGGCAGGGTTCCCATTCCCAGGTAGGCTTGCAGGTGCGGTCTGCCTACGACCATAGCATCACGCGCTACGGTATTCAGGCCTAAGGGCGGCCCCGTGTACGTGTAGTCCCCGGTCGGCGTAATGATGGTGGCGCGCCGACTGAGGTGCCACTGGTCGGCGGGGATCCGGCTGAGCGTGCTCCCGGCGATCGTGTTCTGGATGTGCACACTACTGGCGGCAGCCGGGTAGTCGAAATTCACGCCGTCGTAGGTAGGCTCGGCCAATGCGGCGTGGCCGTAGATCACCATGGTCGGGGAGAACTTGGCGCCGTCGCGGGCGGCCTGGGCCAGATCGCCGGCCGTGGTGGGATCATGCGGCGGCGCCTTCGAGACCGTGGGTCGATCGGTGAAGAACATCAGGATGTCGGCCCGCGGGTCGCTGTAGTGGTCGTTGGCAAGCGGCGCGGTTTCCGGGTCGTAGCCGGTCGCCTGTGCCGGATCGCCGACCAGAACGCGGTGGAATTGGCGGGCGTCGAGGCCGGCCTGGGTGAGGGCGGCCGGCTGGGTGCGGCCGACGAGGAGCAGCACGCCACGGCTGGGGTTGCAGGCCGCGAGGTCGGCCTGGATCTCGCGCACGAGATGACGCATGCGGTTCTGGACTTCGGAGTAGGCCGCTGCCTGCCGGGTCGTGTCAACCGTGACGGTGAAGACCACGCCGACGACGGTCAGGGCGAGGCTGAGCACGGCCAGCGAGACGAGCATCTCGACGAGCGTGAAGGCGGGGCGAGCGCAGCATAGCGGGTCGCGCCGCGGCGTGGCGGCACGTACTCGGCGGCAGTCAGGTTGTTCACGGCGGCGCGTCATGGCACCTCAGCCAGACGAACGATGCGCCGGGCCACGGACAGGACCGGCGAACGATCGTCGAAGATGGGTGTGCCGTCGGGCTGCCAGCCGGTAATCGCTGGTGGGATCACCCACACCGGCCAGTCAGCCGTGCTGCCGGTCGCTCGCACCCAGGGGTAGTAGCCGTTGTTCTTGACGACGATTTCGTAGTTCTCGCCGCCAAGATCAGCGCTCCGCGTGACCTCGTAGATCGGCAGGGTATTGGGGGCGTGCGGCACGAACCCGGCCAGACGCGGCCCGGCGGTAGGCGCTGCGCCAAGCCCAGTAGGTCGGTCACAGTTGACCGCAGGGATGAAGATGCTGCCGGGCATCAGGACCTCGAAAAGATCCTTGTGGCATTCGAAACGCAATTCGGGCGGATCCAGAAAATCCGGGTCGAGCACGCGATCCGCTCCGGCGTACGCCGTATCAGGAACAAGCGGCAGCCGCGTGAATGTCCCTAGCCAAGGCACCGGCGTTGGGGTAATCAGCGGCGTGCCGCGCGCGCCGGCGGCCAGCCCCGGACGCGGGCTAATCATCCCGGCCGGGTTGAACGACGCGAAGCCGAGCTCGCCGCCCCCCGCCGCCACGCCGCGCGGGCGGCGAATGGCCATCG
Organism: uncultured Planctomycetales bacterium; assembly: GCA_964550375.1. GTDB lineage: Bacteria > Planctomycetota > Phycisphaerae > UBA1845 > Fen-1342 > JAAYXS01. The sequence goes on from CAZJYX010000018.1 coordinate 28,531, forward strand.
CGATGAACTCGTACAATAGCGGGTCGCTACCGTCGGCGTAGGAGACGCGCCGGTAGAATGCGAGCCAGGTGATGTCACGCTGTATGGCGCGGCGGCGTGCCAGTTCGGTCACTGGATTGACAGTTTCCTGGTGACCGCCCATAGCGGGCACGAACTCGTAAGCGGACCAGGTACCTTCCGCCTGGACGGGCGGGTAGACCGTGGCGACGGACGGCAGCAGCGTGGCCGTCCATGGTCGGCTGGACCACTCCGGTTCATCGTATTCCAGGAATACGGCATCCAAGGGCAGCAGGCGGGTGACCCATTCAGCGACCGCAGCCTCGACGTCCCGATAGACGCTGGGGGCAAGATCGGACGGCAACGAATCGACGTCTGGATCGTATGCCAGGTTGAACGTGGGCGGCACAAACGGACGGACCTTGATCAAAGGTTCGTAATCGTGGTCTGGGAATGTGCGTCTCTCCGGTGTCACGGTGGTATCCCGGCGCGGCACGAATAGGTCGGAGTAGTAGGTCGGCGCGGTGGCTGTTACGCTGGCCTTCAAATCCCGGCGCAGGCGGATGCAGCGTTCGAGCACGTCCAGGGCGTACTCGGCGGCGGCTTCGCCCGTGCCGCGCTCAATCGTGTCACGCGTATATTTGAGCCCGACCGGCAGCGCGGCGCCGATGACCAGCAGCCCGAAGCCGAGGATGACCAGCGCGATCATCATCTCGGCCAGGCTGAACGCGGGCGCAGCAGCGCTATGTCGGAGCTTGACTCGGCTCAGTCGCATGCCGAAATCCTCTATCTTTTTCCCATCACCAGCTCGCCGCCGAAGCGGCTTACGAGGTACGGCCGGGCGTTGCCCTTCAACCAGTCCTGCCGAACTTGACCCAGCCAAGCTTGTTTACCCAGCGACAAGAAGGCGCTGCGCCCGTACAGGGCGACCCCGGTGAAGTTGTACCGCTCATAGGGCCGGTTGTTGCCGCCTACCACTTCATCGATCCGACTGCGATCCTTCTCCTCGCGGCTCAGCGGGTCGTAGGCCTTCAGCGGCAGCAGGCTCAGCGTCGTCCGCAAACCCGTCTGCGGGTCGAAGACGATCAGGAAGTCGTCGGCCTGGAAGAAGCTCTCCGTCGGATTGCCGGCATCAAGCGTAAAAGAAAGGCCGTCACCGTCGTCAATCTGACCGTTCAGGACCATGCCCGCGCCAAAATTGCTGAACAGGCTCATCGCCCCATCGCTGACCGGTACCCGGCGACTGTTGGTATCGAGCGCCTCGACCGGCGCGACCCACACATCTTCCGGCAACTGCGTCGACGCGGCCCCCGCGCGGCGCTCGAAGTACTGGCGAAACTCGATGCGCCCGTTCGAGTGGACGTACGGGACCGCGACGTAGCTGTACAGCACAATGTGTTGCCGGCCGCGCGGTCGCTGCGGTTCGGCGCTGGCGTCGGAGTCCCACTCGCCGGGGACGAAGCGGACGGCCGTGGGACTCATGTCGGCCAGGGCCGACAGGTGGGCGCGCGTCAGGGCCCCGTTGACGACCTGCGTGGCCTGGCTGTGGCGCGACTGCGTGGCCATCGCGTTGAGCCCGGGCACGGCCATCGCCAGCACAAGCACGATTACGCCGATCACCACGACCATCTCGGTCATTGTGAAGGCGCCACGTTGTGCCGACGTCGTTCTCAAGGTCATACTCCCGCAGCCGGCCGGCCGCGATCCAGGCCCGCACCTAGTTGGTATCGGGCACATAAGTCTCCTGCTCCGCGTACCCGACGGCCCGCACCCAACCGGCCCGTTCGTGCGTGGACGTGGCGTCCAGCAAGCCGCTCAGGGGGTCCGCCGCTCTGGCCGCCGGCGTCGGGAACGGCACGCTGTAGATCCAGCGGGCCGGCTCCAGCAGGCTGTCGTCGCCGAATTCGGCCGCAACGCGCTCCGAGTTGGCGCCGCGCGAACGCAGCACGGGTATGCGATCAGTCACGACCCAGTTTCCATTCGTGTCCGCCCCCAGTTTCACGTACAGGAAGTAATCCAGCGGCACACCCCAGACGTCCTCAATGGCCATTACGTCCACGGTGCCGGGCTCGCCCGGCGTCGCGGGGTTGCCCGTCGGGTTGACGAAGTCGTCGTCCTCGTCCGGCGCGGCGCGCCGCTTCATACGCGCCTCGGGCACGGCTGACAGCGAACCCGGGCTGAAGACGCGCAGGTAGGTGTAGAGCGCGCGACTGTCGTCCCACATGGGCGAGCGCTCCGACAGGTCCACGGCGTCCGACATAAAGTCGAAGTTCAGGTCGCGCCGCAGCCGGTTGGCCAGCGTCCACGGCGAGTACGACCCGTACGCCGCCTCGGGCTCCAGCACGGCGTACACCGAGTTGGACTGCGGCGAGGGGCGAAGCTGGTACGGCGGGTAGGGCCCGAAGGTCCGGCCACCCGGCCGCCGGGGGTTGTCGTAGATCATGCCGAGCGGGTTTTCCACCGCGAACTGGTCAATCGCGCCGTGGACGGCGCTCATGATGGTGCGCGTGGCGGCCACACGCTGGCCGTGCACAACCTGGTTGCCGATGGTCAGCACCATGCCGGCCAGCAGGCCGATGATGACGATCACGATCAGCAGCTCGACGAGCGTGAAGGCCGGTCGGCGGATCGCGTTGGTCGTGCGAGCCGGCTGCCGGGCGCCAGGATGTGCCAGAATCGTGGGCATTAGCGGCTGTTGTGCTGGAAGTTAGTAATGTCGTCGCCCGTGCCGTACACGCCGTCATTGCCCGGGCTTATGAGGAGGTACGAATCGCGCCGCTGCGGCGACAGCGCGGCCTGCACGGCCATATTCCGGATGTAGCAGGCGAACGAGATGCTTTCGTCGTAAGTGGGAAAACTCGCGGGGGCGGTGGGTGGGTAGCCACTCAGATCCTCTGGCACCATCGCCAGCCGGTGTTCCGGCGCGCCGGCCCGCAGGATCAGGCGGTCGGCATGGGTCGGATCGACCAGGCGGCCGTTGTCCTCCCAGTGGTAGATGCCGCGGCTGGTCGGATCGCTGAACTCGCGGCCCTGGTCGACCATGTAGATGCCGGCCGGATCGGCCTTCCAGTACAGGACCGGGAAGCCGAAGCCGTCTAGGAACATGGGGTGGGGGCGGACGGGCGCGTCGCCGCTCCCGGCGAAAGCATCGACCTCCGCGGGAATCTCAAAGCTGCCGGTTTCGCGATCCCATTCGCTCATGCGGATCTTGGTGGTGTCGACGTAGGGCCCGGAGCGCGGCTGCAGCGGTCGGCCGTCGTCGCGCAGGGCATAGGCGCCGCTCCGGTAGGGGTTGTCGTCAACGTTCTCGTCATGGGTATCCTGCGACCAGTACGTGCTGATCGGCGGGTTAGCAGTGCGGAAAGTCCGGAAGCCGGGCGTGCCCAGCCCGTCGGCACCGGCTAGGGCCCATACGAGGAAGCCGGCGCCGGCCACGCGGATGGGGCCACTCGGCGCGCCGTCGAGGCCGCTGTAAGGACTAGCGACGAGGCCGTAGGGCAGGCTGCCGCTGCCGCCATCGGCATCGGAGAAGGACGGTGGGAAATCGCCGCCGACTAGCGTGTCGGCCTGGAAGGTTTGCAGGCCGGTTTCGAGCGTGGCGAGCACGGCGCGGGTAGCCGTGTCGCGGGCAGTGTTTCGCACGGCGTTGACCGCCGGCACGAGCAGCCCGATTAGCACGCCGATGATGACGATCACGACCATGAGCTCGACGAGAGAGAATGCCCGTGGTTGGGTGCGGCGCGGGGCCGGGTTCTGAGTCCTCAGTGTCATCGTCATACTCCTGCCGGGCTTGCTCCGGTTCGGACGCGGGCGTCCGGCGGCGCGTGTTGGCATCAGAAGCTGCGCACGTCGTCGGCGGTTCCGTAGCGGGCATCGCGGCCCGGCGAAATCAGCATGAAAGTATCAGGTTGTCGCGGCCACACGCGGCCGCCGTCGCCGTGATCAGTGCCCTCGAAGAGGTTACGGTCGTAGATGGCGTTCATGAACGTATCCGGGTCCGGTCGGGCGCGCGGGTCATCCGGATCGTAGCCCAGTACGGCCAGGGCATGGAAGTAATCGGAGCCGGGCAGCTTGCCGGCGCCGAGGTCCCAGCCGTCCTGCGTGACCTGGTAGAACCCGTGGCCGCCAACGCTGCCGGTGAAGACGGCGTTGTCGGACTGGTCGTACACTCCGGCCAGGCTGGGATTAGCTTGCACGTTGCCGGTGGAGAGGGCATTCTTGGCATGCGGGTTGGCGACGTAGTAGAGAATCGGGTAGCCGAAGGCATCGATGAAGAACGGGATGCGATCGTTGCTCCAGACGGTGCTGCCCGCGGCCGAGCCGCCTTGGGTAAGCGCGTCGGGAACCCTGCCGACATAGCCGTGGCGGGCTTTGTAGATGGTGGGGGTCGGGGCTTCCTCGCCGCTGGCCTCGACGTAGCGGCTCTGGCGGGTGTACTCGACTTCGGAGTCGGGATCGTACCAGTCCAGCCAGTCGCTGCTTTCGTAGAGGCGGCTGGGCTTGATGTAGCCGCGCAGGTCCGGGCCGGAAAGTTGCAGGACCAGCCACTGGGCGCCACTGAGATAGACGCCGGCACCGTCGGCTTCGAAGGGATTCTCGCCACGCGAGACGGGGTACTTCTCGAGCTCGGTGCGGAACATCTCGCAGCCCTTGCCGATCGAGGCAATGGTGCCGCGGGAGGCGGCGGCCTTGGCCTGGTTGCGGGCGCTGTTGATGGCCGGGACGAGCATGCCGACCAGCAGGGAGATGATCCCGATGACGGTAAGGAGCTCAATCAGCGTGAAGGCGGACCGCGCTCGGCGTGGGCCGTTGTGTATGTGATATGTCATGCGTCTCATGCGTCAAACCTCGCGCCAAGCGTTCGCCGGACCGCTACACGCCGCCCTGCAGGCTGTTGATCAGTGCCACCAGGGGGAGGAACAGAGCAACAACAATGAAACCCACGATCAAGCCCAGGACGACGACCATGATCGGCTCCAGCAGGCTGACCAGGGAGGCGACCAGGGTATCGACCTCATCGTCGTAGTTATCGGCCACCTTCGTCAGCATTTTGTCCAGTTCGCCGGTTTCCTCGCCCACGTCCACCATGTTGACGACGAGCGAGTCGACGCACTTGGAGGCCCGCAGGGGGTTGGCGAAGGTGTCACCCTCGCGGATGGAGTCGTGCACGCGCTGAAGCATGTTGACGTAGACCTCGTTGCCGCTGGTGTCGCGCGTGATCTTGATGGCCTCGAGGATGGGCACACCCGCAGAGATCAGCGTGCCCAGGGTGCGGGCGAAGCGCGCCACGCCGGACTTGGAGGCGATCTGCCCGGCCACGGGGACGCTCATGAGCCCGACGTCCATGATCCAGCGGCCGGCACGTGCCTTGCGCACGAGCTTGACTATGGCGATAAACAATAATGGCGTGCCCATCACTACCAGCCAGCCGGGCGGGGTACCCGTGGCAAACCACTGCGAAATGGCGATCAGGAGCTTCGTCATGCCGGGCAGCTCCTGGCCGAAATCCAGGAAGATCGCCTCGAACCGCGGCACCACGAAGACCATGATGAAAGTTACGATGGCGACGGCGATCGTAATCACGACGGCGGGGTAGACGCAGGCGCCGACGATCTTGCGCTTGAGCTTCTGGGCCTTCTCCATGAACTCGGCTAAGCGCTGGAGAATCACATCGAGCACGCCGCCGGCCTCGCCGGCCGCGACCATGTTGCAGTACAGGCGGTTGAACGCCTTGGGATGGCGTGCCATCGCCTCGGATAGCGTCGCACCGCCCTCGACATCCTCGTGGACCTCCTTTAGCACGCTGCGCAACATGCTGGGCTTCTGCTGCTGTTCGAGGATGCGGATGCTGCGCAGGATGGGCAGGCCGGCATCCTGGAGCGTCGAGAGCTGGCGGGTAAACGCGGTCAACTGTTTCAGGCTGACCTTGCCGAAGCCGGTGCCGGCGGCCTTCTTGCGCTTGACGCCGGAGACCTGTCGCGCCACGGAGCGCTTCTTGTCGGTCTTTTCGACGACCTTGGTCGGGAAGTAGCCCAAGCCGCGCACCTTGGCGACGGCGTCCTCCTTGGTGGGGGCTTCGACGCTGTCCTTGACTTCCTGACCCGAGGAGTTCAGGGCCTCGTATTGAAATACCGCCATCGCATTAACTCCATGCTGGCGTTACCACCTGCGCTGCGGACTCGGTCGAATTGACCCATCCCAACCGGTCCACGTCTCCGAATACGCCCCGGCCTGCACACCATTATTCTCGCCCACCAAGTGGCCGAACAGGCGCGCTTTATTATCGGACGTATAGCTGCGGGCCATTGCGTCCGGCCCCGCGCTACGAGCCACCGAGCCACTCAGACCGCTTCCTCCGTGATGGTCTCGCGGATGATCTCTTCCAGGGACGTTACGCCGTCATACATGAGCAGCAGGCCCGCCTCCCGCAAGACCCGCATGCCACGCTTGCGGGCTTCCTGCCGCAGCACGGCCGTGGAGGCGTGTTTCATGACGAGTTCCTTGATCTCCTCGAACATGAGCATTACCTCGAAGAGGGCCAGCCGGCCCTTATAGCCGGTGTTGTTGCAGTAGTCGCAGCCGCGGCCGTAATAGAGCGGGCGGCCGGCGTGATCCTCGTAGGTGATGCCCAACTGCATCAACTGCTGCTCGCTCGGCTCGAATTCCTCCTTGCAGTTTTCGCAGATTTTGCGGACCAGCCGCTGGGCCACGATGGCCTCCAGCGTCGCCGTGAGCAGGAACGGCTCCATGCCGAGGTCGAGCAGGCGCGCGATGGAGCTGGGCGCGTCGTTCGTGTGCAACGTCGAGAAGACCAGGTGACCGGTCAGCGACGCCTGGATCGCAATCTGGGCCGTTTCCAGGTCGCGGATCTCGCCGACGAGGATGATGTCCGGATCCTGCCGCAGGAAGCTGCGGAGGAAGCGCGCGAACGTCAGGCCGATCTCGGGGCGCACCTGGCACTGGACCATCCCGTCGATGTCGTACTCGACCGGGTCCTCGGTCGTGAGGATCTTGACCTCGGGGGAGTTCAACTCGCGCAGGGCTGAGTACAGGGTGGTGGTCTTGCCGCTGCCGGTTGGTCCGGTAACAACAACGATTCCGTGCGGCTTGCGAATGAGTTGGCGAACCGTTCCCAGGTCGTCCTCTCTGAGCCCCAGCAACTCGAGGTCGAGGTTCACCTGGGCCCGATCCAACACGCGCAGTACGACGCTCTCGCCGAACAACGTCGGCAACACGCTGACGCGCAGGTCAACGGGCCGCTTTTCGATCAGGAGCTCGACGCGCCCGTCCTGTGGCATACGGCGCTCGGCGATGTCGAGGTTGGCCATGACCTTCAGCCGGGAAGCAATCGCCATGGCGACATACTTGGGCGGCGGGACCATCTCAAAGAGGACGCCGTCGATGCGGTAGCGCATCTTGAACTCGTCCTCGAAAGGCTCGAAGTGGATGTCGGAGGCCTTGTCGCGGATGGCCTGGAGCAGCACGAGGTTCACGAGCTTCTTGACCGGATTGCTCTCGGCCATTTCGCGCAGCTCGTCCAGATCGATGCTCTCGCCGCGGCCGGCGTACTTGGCCAGATCCTCGTCTTCGCCAATCTCCGAGATGAGGTCGCTCATGGATTGGGCGGACTCCTCGGGGTAGTAGCGGTTCAGGGCTTCGGCCATGTCGGCCGCGGTCGTGATGCGGGCGACGACATTGAAACCCATGAGCGTCTTCAAGTCGTCAGTGGCGTGGAAGTTGTCCGGGCTGGCCAGGGCGACCTCGATCGTGTTCGTCTCGCGATCGTAGGCGGTCGGCACGATACGGTAACTCTGGGCCATCTGGGCCGGAATCAGGTCGATGACGGCCTTATCGACATCGATGTTGGCCAGGGTGATCGACTCCATCCCGACCTGGGCCGCCAGCGCGCGATGGACGTCGACCTCTTCCACGGCGCCCATCTCGATAAGGAGCTGCCCAAGCGGGCCGCGTTTCTTCTTCTGAAGCTCAAGCGCCTCGGACACTTGCGCCCTAGTGACCTTACCCATCTTGATCAGGATCCGCCCAATCGGGCGACCCTTGAGTTGCGAGATTGGAGGCATCTCTTCAATGGCCATCGCGTTGCACTCCGACGGGCTGCGCGCCCGGACAGGTATTATATGAGTAGCCGGGCCGCGCGCGAACTCATGCCGGACCGATAGTGCCGCCGACGCCTTGCACTCGCCACGAGCGCGCGCCGGCTTGGCGACCGATGTCGGCAGTCTTGTGAGCCGGCGTTGGGTGTGGGATGATGGCCGCTAATCGCTCGGGCACCCGCAGCAAGCGTGTGTTGTGTGGTGCCAGCCAGGGCCGGCCGCGATTAGGAACGCTTATGAATGCTCGCCCGATACTGATGATCATGCTGCCAGCGCTGGCGTTGTGGGCGTCCGGTTGCACCGGCGCCCAGCGACTAGACCTGGCTGAACAGACAGGCGGCAGTGCGGCGCTTTTCGGGCAGTTCCGCGCTTATGACGGTCGCACCGGCCGGCCCTTGACATTTGCCCAGGTGGTCCGGCGCTGTGCGGCGGCAGACGTGGTTTTGGTGGGGGAGCGGCACTCGGACGCGGTCTGCAACCAAATCGAGGCGCAGCTCCTGGCGGCACTGCTGGCGCAGCGTCGGCCGGTAGCGTTGGCGATGGAGTTCTTCGAGGCTGACACGCAAGCATCTGTGGATGCGTATCTTGCGCGCCGCATTGATGAGTCGGCCTTTTACGAGCAGACTCGTCGGAGTCCTTCATATGTGCGTTCGCACCGACCGCTGGTGGAGCTATGTCGGGCGGCGGGCGTGCCGGTGATTGCCGCCAACGCGCCGCGCGGGCTCGTGCGGGCATACCGAGTCTCTGGACAGCCTTACTCTGAATTCCGTGCCGCCTTGGATCCGGAGCAGCAGCGTTGGTTGCCGCCGACCTGCGAGGATCTGGGTGGAGCGTACCGGGAGCGGTTCATGGAGGTGATGGCGTCGCACGTTGCTCCGCCGGCGCCGGCGACGCCGGAGCCATCCGAGCCCGCTGCCAGTCCGGCGGACGCCCCGAGCGTGGAAGAGATGACGACGCCGGCGCCGACTTCAGCCCCTTCCGCTGAGGAACCGGCGGCGGCGGACGAGTCGGCGGCAGAAGGGCCGGCGGTCGCGCAGCCGGCTGTGGAGCGTTCGGAGGCAGCGTCTCCGGCGGCCTTCTATCGAGCCCAACTGTTGTGGGACGAGGCGATGGCGGATGCACTGGCGGCGTTCCGCGAGCGGTTTTCGGCGCACCGGATGATGCTGGTGGTGGGCGCATTTCACGTGGCGCACGAGGGTGGCACCACGGTTAAGTACCGGCAACGCCGACCGCAGGATCATGTTGTCACCGTGGTCTACGTGGCGAGCGAGGACGGCGCGTTGGCGTTCGACCAGGCGGATCGCGGTGCCGGGGACATCCTGGTCTACGGAGTGACGCCGCCGCCGAGTCGGCGGAAGGCCGAGCCGGCCGGCAGTTCGCCGGGTGAGGCCGCCAGCGGGGCATCGCCGGGTGTTGCGGCCGAGCCGGTCAGTGAATGAATGGTCAGGCGCGTGGTTTGGAACGGCAGTTGCAGGGCGTGATTAGGGCGCGGGTCCACCGGCGCAGGTGGACGAGTGGGATTCGGGCGTGAGGCGAACGTTGTGCCGGCCGGGATAAGCCGACATCACTCGGCGTGGCCGGCCAGCGTGAGGCGAACACAATCCGAAAATGGACTGACCGGCACTGTTTGATCCCCCGGTCGACTTAGTAGGAATTCGCACAGGAGTCTGGGGACTATGACACGAAGTTCCGCGACTGCCGAAGTTGTCGAGCACGAGGCGTCTTTTCTGGAACCGCTATTCTGCCCCCAGTCGATTGCGGTAGTGGGCGCCTCGCGGACGCCGGGGTCCGTGGGGCACGCCCTGGCCCACAACCTGGTCCAGGCCGGGTACACGGGGGTGGTCTACCCGGTGAATCCGAAGGCCAAGAGCATTCTGGGCAACCGCTGTGTGCCGAGCATCTCGGCGATTGATGACCATGTGGATCTGGTGGTTCTGGCGATTCCGCCGCAGTTCATCGAGGGGGTTGTGCGGGAGGCGGCCGACCACGGCACGCGGCACTTCGTCGTAATCTCCGCCGGCTTCAAGGAAGTGGGCGGTGAGGGGGTGAAGCGGGAGGAGTCGCTCAAGGCTCTGGCCCGCGAGCGTGACCTGACGATCGTCGGGCCGAACTGTCTGGGCGTGATCAACACGGACCCGACCGTGCGCATGAACGCGACCTTCGGCCGCTCCATGCCGCGGCCGGGATCGCTGGGGCTGATTTCGCAGAGCGGCGCGTTGTGCACGGCGTTGCTGGACTATGCGCAGGGTATCGGCATCGGGTTCTCACGTTTCATCAGCTTTGGAAATAAGGCGGCGGTCAGCGAGTTGGACCTGCTCAGGTCGCTGGCGTTCGATCCGTACACCAAGGTTATCCTGATGTACGTGGAGGAGCTGGGCAGCGGGCAGCAGTTCGTGGACACCTGTTACGCAATCACGCACGGCAACAACCCCAAGCCGATCCTGGCAATCAAGACCGGCCGGACCTCCGAGGGGGCCGCGGCGGCGGCCTCGCACACGGGCTCGCTGGCGGGGTCGGACGAGGTGTACGACGCGATCATGACGCAGGCGGGCGTGCAGCGAGTCGAATCGGTCAAGGAGCTGTTTGACTACGCCGAGATCTTCGCCGACCCGATCCTGCCGAACGGCCGCCGCACGGCGATCATTACCAATGCCGGCGGCCCCGGCATCATGGCCACCGACGCGTGCATCCGCAGCGGCATGCAGTTGGCGCGCTTCCAGGAGTACACGCGCAAATCGCTGCAATACCAGATGCCGGCCACGGCCAACATCAAGAACCCGGTTGACGTGATAGGTGACGCCCGGCACGACCGTTACCGGGCGGCGCTGGACGCGGTGACCGCGGACGAGGGGGTTGACCAGGTGCTGGTGGTCGTTACGCCGCAGACCATGACGGATGTGACGGAGATTGCCGACGTCATTCGCGAGGCCAAGGCTTTCTGCGGCAAGCCGATCGTGGGCTGCCTGATGGGGCTGGTGGACGTGGGGGCGGGCGTGCAGTTGCTCCAGCACCACGGTGTTCCGACCTACCCGTTCCCGGAGGACGCGATGCGGGCGATGCTGGCCAAGTGTCGCTTCACGGAATGGTGCCGGACCCAGAGCCGTGGTTACCAGCAATTCGAGGTGGACCGGGAGGCGGCCGCCCGGGTCTTTGACGAGGAGCTGGCGGCGGGACGGAACCAGCTCGTCGAATTGAAGGCTCTGGACATAATGCGGCACTACGGCTTTGCGACGGTGCCGTACAAGCTGGCAACCAGTGCCAAGGAAGCGGCGGCGGCCGCGGAGGAGATGGGCTTCCCGGTCGTGCTGAAGATTTCGGGGCCGAAGATTCTGCACAAGACTGACGTGGGCGGCGTGCGGCTCAATCTAGCTGACGCCGATGCCGTCCGGACGGCCCATGACGAGATGGTGGCGACCGTGCGCGACAAGCTGGGCCCGGAGGTGGAGGTCTGGGGCGTGCTGGTGCAGAAGATGCTGCCCCCGGGCAAGGAGATCATTCTGGGCATGTCGCGCGATCCGCGGTTCGGGCCGCTGTTGATGTTCGGCCTGGGTGGCATCTACACCGAAGCCCTGCGGGACGTATCATTCCGGCTGGCGCCGCTACGGCAGGAGGTTCCAGCGGAGATGATCAAGAGTATCCGCTCGTATCGCTTGCTGGAGGGCGTGCGGGGCGAGCCGCCGTCCGACGTCGCCATGATCGGCGAGTGTCTGCTGCGCCTGTCGCAGCTTGTGACGGAGCATCCGCGCATCAAGGAACTGGACATCAACCCGTTGATGGTCTATGCGCGCGGCGAGGGCGCCATGGTGGCCGATGCGCGCATCATTCTCACGGAGAGCTAGGCATGGGTAACTGGACCGAGCGCTACGCGGACAAGGTCGTCTCGGCCGAGGCCGCGATCAGCAAGATCAAGGCTGGTGACCGTGTGTACATCGGGTCGGCCTGCGGAGAGCCGCAGGAACTGGTACGGACCCTGAGTCGCATGGGCGACCGGCTGGCCGACACGGAGTTGATCCACGTGATGACGCTGGGCGTGGCGCCGTACGCGGATCCGCGCTACGCGGCCAGCTTTCGGGCCAACGCGTTCTTCATCGGCAACAGCGTGCGCGGGGCGGTCAACGATGCCCGGGCGGATTACACGCCGGTGTTCCTGTCGCAGGTGCCGGCGCTGTTCAAATCGGGGCGCATCAGCATCGACGTGGCCCTGATCACGGTGAGCCCGCCGGACGAGCACGGCAACTGCAGCCTGGGCGTGTCGGTGGACATTACGAAGTCCGCGGTGGAGGCGGCCCGGCTGGTAATCGCCCAGGTGAACCGCCACTCGCCGCGCACGCTGGGCGACGCGTTCCTGCATGTGAGCCAGATCAACTATCTCGTGTCGCACGACGAGCCGTTGCTGGAGTGGCCCGACACGGGCGAGCCGGACGAGGTCACGCGGCAGTTGGCGGCGAACCTGGCCCGGCTGGTGCCGGACGGGGCCACGCTGCAACTGGGCATCGGGCGCGTGCCGGACGCCGTCCTGGGCCTGCTGACCAGCAAGCACGACCTGGGTATCCACACGGAGATGTTCTCGGACGGTGTGCTGAAGCTGACCGAGGCCGGGGTTATCACCGGCAAGCACAAGACGCTGCACAAGGGCAAGATTGTCGGCAGCTTCGCGGCCGGCAGCCAGCGGCTGTTCCAGTTCCTGCACAACAACCCGCAGATCGAGATGCGGCCGTCCGAGTATACCAACAGCCCGTTCGTCATCGCCCAGCACGACAACATGGTGGCGATCAACTCGGCCTTGGAGATCGACCTGACCGGCCAGGTGGTGGCCGACTCGCTGGGGCAGCAGTTGTACAGCGGCCTGGGCGGCCACGCCGACTTCATGCGCGGCGCAGCATTGGCCAGGAATGGCAAGCCGGTCATCGCGGCGCCCAGCACGGCGGACACGCCGGAGGGGGTGCGCTCGCGCATTGTGTCCGTGTTGCAGCCGGGGGCCGGTGTCATCACGACGCGCGGCGACGTGCACTACGTGGTCACCGAGTACGGCGTGGCCTATCTGCACGGCAAGACCATGCGTGAGCGGGCCATGTCGCTGATTACGATCGCCCATCCGGACTTCCGCTCCGAGTTGCTGCATGCGGCCAAGCGCCGCCGCATCGTGTATCCCAACCAGATCATGCCGCCGCCGCAGGCGCCCTACCCGGCGGAGTATGAGACGACGGTGGAACTGGCGGACGGCACAGAGGCGTTCATACGGCCGATTCGCCCGGACGACGAGCCGCTGATGCGTGAGATGTTCTACGAGTTCAGCGAGCAGACCGTCTACCTGCGCTACCATGCCTCGGTCAAGGCGATGCCGCACAACAAGCTGCAGGTATTCTGCAACGTGGACTATGACACGGAGATGGCCCTGATCGCGCTGGTGGGCACGCCAGGGAACGAGGAGGTGGTGGGGGTGGGGCGTTATATGACGGACGCGGCCAAGGAGAACGCCGAGGTGGCATTCACGGTCAGCGACCGCTATCAGCGCAAGGGCCTGGGGACGCACTTGTTCGAACGGCTGATCGAGGTGGCCCGGGCGCATGGGATCAGCCACTTCCACGCCTACGTGCTGGTGGAGAACTCGGGCATGCTGAAGATTTTCCATCGCTCGGGGCTGAACATTGAGACTTCGAAAGAGGGCGACGTCGTGAAGGTCTCGATGACGCTGCCGCAGTCCGAGGCGGAGAACCGATGAGAAACCCAGAGCTGGCCGGTTGGGAAAAACGCTATCCGGGCAAGGTGCAGTCGGCGCAGACCGCCATTGCGCTGGTGCAGGCCGGGCAGCGCGTGTACGTGGGCTCGAACGCGGGCGAGCCGCAGACGCTGGTGGAGGCGTTGTCGGCGCGCGAGGACCTGCTGGACACGGAGATTGTGCATATTCTGACGCTGGGCGTGGCGAGCTATACGGAACCGCGCCTGGGACACCGCTTCCGGCACAACGCGTACTTCATTGGGCCGAACGTGCGCGCGGCCGTGCAGGCGGGTCGGGCCGACTACACGCCGATCTTTCTGTCGGAGCTTCCCGCGCTGTTTCGCAGCGGCCGCGTGCCGATCGACGTGGCGCTCATCTCGGTCAGTCCGCCGGACAACCACGGCTACTGCAGCTACGGCGTATCGTGCGACGTCGGATCGGCGGCGGCCGAGTCGGCCAAGCTGGTGATTGCCGAGGTGAACGCGCAGATGCCGCGCGTGCTGGGCGACTGCTTCATACACATGAACGACATCGACGTCGCGGTTTCCACGGATCGGCCCGTCCTGGAGGCGCCGCAGGGCGAGCTGGACGAAATCTCCCGCCGGATCGGCCAGCACATCGCCAATCTGATTGAGGACGGGTCCACGCTGCAACTGGGCATCGGCGCGATTCCGGACGCGGTCCTGACGTTCCTGGACGGCTTCAAGGACCTGGGCATACACACGGAGATGTTCAGCGACGGCGTAATCCCGCTGGTGGAGAAGGGCATCATCACCAACGCGGCCAAGACGTTGCACCGCGGCAAGATCGTAATGAGCTTCTGCATGGGTTCGCAGAAGCTGTATGACTTCATCCACAACAATCCGTGTGTCGAATGTCATCCGAGCGAGTACACCAACGACCCGTTCATCATTGCGAGAAACGAGAAGATGGTGTCGATCAACTCGGCGATCGAGGTCGATCTGACCGGTCAGGTCTGCGCTGATTCGCTCGGTGCCAAGTTCTACAGCGGCATCGGCGGGCAGGTGGATTTCGTGCGCGGGGCGGCGCGCTCCAAGGGCGGCAAGCCCATCATCGCCCTGCCGGCGACCACCGGTGACGGCGTTTACTCGCGCATCGTGCCCTATCTCAAGAAGGGCGCCGGCGTGGTCACCAGCCGCGGCGACGTGCACTACATCGTCACCGAGCACGGCGTGGCCTACCTGCACGGCAAGAGCATCCGCGAGCGCGCCCTGGCGCTTATCCAGATCAGCGACCCCAAGTTCCGGCCCTGGCTGCTGGCCGAGGCCAAGCAGCGCCAGTTGCTGCCGCGCGACGCCATGCAGGTGACGCTCGACACGCTGCTCTATCCCGAGGAGTGGGAGACCTGGGTGCGGCTGAAGGACGGCACGCGCGTCTTCATGCGCCCGATGAAGCTGTCCGACGGCTCGCCGCTGCGCTCGCTCTTCTACGAGCTGTCCGTGGACATCAGCCACTACCCCTTCCTGGAGATGATCAAGAACATGTCGGTCGAGCAGCGCCAGGAGACGCTGCAGATCGACTACGACACCGACATGTGCCTGGTGGTGCTCACGGGCGCCGGCGGCACCGAGAAGCTCATCGGCGTCGCGCATTACCGCAAAGACACGCACACTAACTTCGCCCACGCCGCCTTCATCGTGCGGGCCGAGTGGCAGGACCGCGGCGTCGGCCGGGCCCTGCTGGAGAAGCTCGTCGAGGTGGCCCGGGCGCGCGGCATCACGGGCTTCACGGCGGACGTGGCCGAATCCGACCAGAGCGTCTTGCGACTGTTCCATAACGCCGGCTACGCTGTCGAGGGCGACGCCCGCGACGGCTACACCCGGCTGGTGGCGCCCTTCGAGAAACACGAGCCCAAACCCAAGCCGACGCCCACCGCGGCGCAGTGACGACCGGAGCGGCGCAGGGCGACGACTGCAGGGCGTGTGTGGGTGGATTGTCGGCGCGGCCGGAAGGCTACGCCCGGCAGTCCCGCGGCCTCAGCGGCCGGTGCGGCCGCGCGGCTCGATTTCGAGCCGCCAGACGGTTGTCTCCACTTCGGAATCCGTGAAGGTTACTCCCAGGGCGGCGGAAACCTCTTTCAGAAGCTCGGCGACCATCTCGGCGGTGATGTTATGCCCCAGATCGAGATAGGGACGGGAGTTATCCCGCCAGGTAACCTTGATGTCCTGCGGCTCGGCGTGGATGGAAACCGGCCGCTGAATGGCCGCGCTGAGTACCGCGCCGAACTCGCGCAATGTGCCCGTACGTACACGCGCCGGCGGCACATCGGGATGCGGGCGGACGATGTCGATGGGCTGCTCCGGAGCGTGCGCCGCGCCGTGCATGTCGTGCGCCTGGCATTTGCGTGACTTGCGCACGACGCGGAAACCAGGATGGCCAGAGCGCTGCACGACCTGCTCCAGGTAGGACATGCACTGGTCCAGGTCGGCATCCGCCCGGATGATCCAGTCTCCTCGCAGCCCGATCTGCCGGGCCACGTCCATGCCGTCCAGCCGGTGGAGCGGAACCTTCAGCGAGTTGGTCAGCACGTCCAACAAGCGGCGCGGGCGGAGCCCCGTACCTGATTGGATCGAGTCGAAGCGCAGGGCTCCGTCCCAGATGAACGTCACGGCCTCAATATGGGTGTCGTCCGAGCGCAGTTGAATCCCCAGTTGCCCAAGCAGCCGGCGACGCAATTCATCATCAGGCGCCGGGATGAAGCGAATTACTTCGTCGTCCGCGAGCGTGTAATCACTCTCGGCGGTCGCTGGCTCGGAGGCCGTGGGCTCGGCCCTGGCCGGCTGAGGGATGTTTCCGGCCACCCCCGGGGCCGGAACGTACAGCGCCCCACGCCAGACCGCGAAAGCGGCCACGAGCAGGATAACACCTGGCAGCCAATGGATCCTCTTCATGATCGAAACCCTCGCGACTGCGGAACCGTTACGCGCGGTTGTGACGCCGGACAGCGTAACCAATGCCCAGCAGGGTCACCACCGCCACGAGCCCGACAATCCAGCGCCACGGCGATTTGGTCGGCTGCGCCCGGGCAGCTTGTGCGACGTCCGATTCCGGTCGCTGCTCGGGCTCCTGCTGGCGGGGAGCATCCGGCAGCACGACAGTAGCCGATTCCTCGGGCGCGGGCTCCGGCGCCAGCCGCGGCCGCAAATCGTCTGCCACCGGGCGCTCGGCGTCTCTCGGCGGCTGGGGCGGCGGCTGTTGCGCGGCGAGCTCCATGAGCTCAGCGAGGCCGCTGAAGATCGGCGCCAGCGCGCCCAACGCCCGGAGTTCGGCAGGCTGGAGCGCACGCGGCGGTGACTCGACCTGACCGCCACGTTCCTCGCCTGCGGACGGGCTGACGGCGGTCCACTCGTCGTCACGGCGCTCGTACAGGATCTCGCCGATCTCGCCGGAATCCGTAATCCGGTATGCCTGGCCGGAAATCAGGTCGGACACGGTCGTGCCCGGCGGAAACCACGGCCGGAAGTCATCATCGCTGACGGGCGGATTGATTTTGACCGACTCGGGCTCAATGACCGTGTGGGTCCGCAGCGTTTCGCCCATCGCCTGGAATTCCGTTTGCCAGCTCCCCGGCAGCCAGACCTGCCCAGCTTCCAAGAATACCACCGAGTCAACTGTCACCGCGGACGATACGTTGCCATCGCGACCGTAACCGACGCGCTTCATTGGCAGCAGACCACGCTCAACGTCCAACCAGACGGTGGCGTAGCGGACGCCCTCGTAGTATGCATCCACCACGTGACAAGGCGTCTCGCCGACGAACTCGAGTTGGTCGCGGACGGTCCCGCGGCTCAGCAAGCTTTCCAGGCTGGCATCGTCGATTCCCAGGCCGCCGGGCTGCGGCTCGCCCAGCATCATCACGCCCCACAGCGCGGACATCTGCAGTCCGTCAGCGTCGGCGCCCTCCCTGAGCACCCCCATCATCTGGTCAGGCAGGAACGCCGCCTGAACCTCGCCGTCGAATGTGAACTCCACCGTTTGTGTGGCGGAGTCATGCGCGGCGCTCTCGATCTGCTTCGACTCCTCCATTGAATAGCGTCCCGTGGCGGCGTCCACGAGGACGTTGCGGTACATGTGAGCAATATGGCTGTCCGGGCTGAAGGCAGCCGGATCCTGAAAGATGTCGTACGCGAGCAACAAGCTGTCGGGCCGCACCGGCCGATTAGCCGCCAGCCCACGCAGTTCCTCAATGCTCAGAACGTAACCCTGAGGCACCTGGCCCAACGTGCCGCGCGGACCAATCAGCAGCAGCAGGACGGCGAGTACCATTTGCGTAAGCCCGGCCCACATCAGGCGGGAATCCCAGGTTCGAACCCGGGAACACAAGCGCCGTTCCGATCGCAGTCTGTCTGAAACGCGCCGGGACATGGTGACGTGTATGTCGTCGTTGTATCAGGGAAGCATAGAATGCACGGGTGAATGACCTCCACTGCAATGTTGCCGCAAGGTGTATACTGGGGATAACAATGGGCAAATCCCCCGGTTTCAACAGGGGCACACTGCTTCGCCGCCAAGTTCCCTATTGTCGGGCAGCCGCTTGAGGTATACTGACAGCCCGATCCCCAGCAGGTGACCCCCGCAAACCCGCTACAAGTCGCCGGTGGCGCTTCAAAACAGTCCTGGCACGGATCAGCGATGGCCGAACTCGTCCAAGGCCACCAAACCAACGTTATCAGAAGCGCAGCGAACAAAGCGGTCCCCAGAGAAGATGCCTTCGACATGATTGCCCTCCGTACTGGTGCCTCAATTGAATCCAACGAACACCCGCTAAGTATGCCCCCCCCCCGCAGAAGTCAACCCCAGTAGTGGCCAAAACTTCACAATATTCGGAGAATCCTCTGAGGTTTTCTGCAGTCCTTGCACCGGGAGCGCGCACGGACGCAGGTCCTCGGCACGCGCCGCACGCCGGCTTTCGGGCGGCCGCCGGCGCGCGTACCATCAACGGCGATGGAACGCTTGCGCCGACGACTGGATGACATTGGACGCGCGGGACGCCACGCCACGAATCCCGCGGCCGCCCCGATCACACCCGCACGCGCCATCAGCCAACTGTGCGACCTCGTCGGCGGCCGGGAGCTGCGCCAGGCCGGCGTGCCCCTCTGGGAGATCACGACCACCTTCACGGATTGCTGTCACCGGCATAGCCTGGCCATGCCCCGGCGCCTCGCCGAAGTCATGGCACCCACGCTGCTGCCAACTCCGGACCTGCGCGCCCCGTGCGACCCGCGCCGCACGATCGTCGTCGATATCGAAACGGGCGGCTTCGCCGGCACGGAAGTCTTCCTCATCGGCGTCGTGCTTCTGGACGAATGGCCGCTGCGCGTCGTGCAGTGGCTGGCCCGCGACTACCCGGAGGAAGCCGGCATCCTGCGCGCCATGGCCGCGCTTGCCCGCCGGTACGACACGTGGGTGACCTTCAACGGCAAGAGCTTCGACGAGCCGTTCCTGCGAGACCGCGCCGCCGTCCACCGCGTGACCCTGCCGCAGCCGGCCGAACACATCGACCTGCTGCATCACGCCCGCCGGCGCTGGCGCAGCGGCTTGCCGAACTGCAAGCTCCAGACGCTCGAACAGTATCTGCTGGGCTGGCAGCGGGTCGGCGACGTACCCAGTTGCGACATTCCCGACCTGTTCCACCACTTCATCCGCACCGGCAACGCCGCCCCGGTCCGCCCGATCCTCGAACACAACCAGCTCGACCTGACCAGTTGCACGGAGTTGCTGCTGCGCCTGAAGTGATTGCCCCGGTGCCCCTCCGCCGGCGGGCGTGGTCCGGCGGGAAACCACCCCATGGAATTCGCGATGGAATCCTGGCCGCGCTCCCCGGCAATGCGTGATGAAGCAGGAGACGGTCGTGAACTCTCGTACTCTCTCGTAGACAGGCCGAGCCGGGTTGACAGAAGAACCTTTCGCTTGGGGACCAGTAGTGATTGCGAAATCCGCAGTGTCGGCCCCCAAGGAACCCAAGAGATTCCATCAACGTGTCATAATTAGGAACAGGCAAGCCACCAACCAACAGTAGTATGCGAACACGTGGAAGTTCTGGCGGCGAAGCAGCACGAGGAAGAAACGGATGGCCAGGACGCCGCTAAGTAGCGCGGCCACGCAGCCTATCAGTAGCGGGCCCAGGCCAATTGCCTCACCTGTCTCAATTGCCTCAGGGACCATTAGCAGTCCGGCTGCCGAAATCGCAATGACGGACATCAGGAACGAGAACTCGGCGGCGGCCAGCGGGTCAACCCTTCGCCATGTTCCGGCGAGGACGGTGGCCCCGGAGCGGCTGATGCCAGGCAGAATGGCGATGGCTTGGGCAATGCCCATCAGAATCGCGCAGATCGGGGTGGGCTGAGAATGCCATCCGCGCAGGGCGGTGGCCCGCGCGATGCTCATGACCGCAGCCAGAGCGCCGAGCACGATGATGAATGAGACCACAGTCCCCGCAAGCGCTGAGACTGCGGCCGCCGCAGCGATCGGCAGTACCCCGAGCAGCGTGACTCTGCCTTTCTCCCTCGCCCACCGGATCGACCAGACCAAGCATCCGGTGACAAGCAGCATTGTGGCCGCGAAGGCTGGATCCAGGAAGCGAGCCTCGAACCAGTCCTTAAACAGGATGCCGACCAACGCCGCTGGCAAGCTGGCTAGCACGAGCCTGAGTGCGTATGAACGGGCGTGCTCATCCCCGTCGGGGCGACCGAGCAGGCCGAGCAGCAGCGCTCGGATGCGCTGCCCGTAGACGATCAGCACCGAAATAAGGGTGGCGACGTGTACGGCGACTTCGAACACAATGCCCGGGAGCCGGAGCCCCAGCGCATGCGATCCAATGACCAGATGACCGGAGCTGGATACGGGGAAGAACTCCGTCAGGCCCTGGATGATGCCCAGGATCAGTGCTTCCCACCACGTCACCTCCGGCACTCCTGCTTGTCGATCGGTTGCGTTGCAGCCCACATCATGATCGTCTCTTACGGCCTCACGCAGGCCGGATTCATGCGCGTGTCCGGTTAGCCGCTGCTCGTCAGGGCCGCCGACACTTCGAAGACACGCCCGAACGTCACACGTCGCGCCGTAAACTCCATTCCGTCATGCCGCAGTGCCTGACCCGATCTGCGACCGTCGTCTGCAACGGGTAGTCCTTTCGGAGGAACCACCTTAGTTCGCGGACCAGCCGGGGACGCAGGATGTAGCAGCAGCGGCGATCACCTCCCTTGCGTCAGTCTGCGATCTGCGATTCCCGCCTGGTCCAGCACCGCCAGACGAGACGTTGACCTAGCGCACCTCCAGCAAGTCCCGGATATCCGTGAGGCGTCGGGGGCCTTGGACAACTCTCTTCGAGCAGCGCCAGGCGAAGCGCGTGCCCCGGCCGTCGCAACTGGTCCGGCGCCTCTCTCCGTTGCTGTACGTCAGTCATGCTGCGCCTCGATCTGGTGGCCAGAAGACGCGAATACTCGAATGCTACTGACCGGCTGTAGCTTCAGCAACGGCCAAGTCAACCACGGCGTTTCCTCGCTTAACAGTGGTTCTTCACGGATTAGCGGGGAGCAGATGCAGCCCATCGACAGTTCTGCGCATCTTGTTGTTTGCTCACGACTTCAAGGTGCAGGCGGCTGTCGTTGTACGCGCACGAGCTTAGCGAACTGCTTGGGGGCGTGGGAAGGTGACCAGCTCGGCACCGTCGGCCGAGTTGCTCGGGACCGGCAACGCGGCGAGAAGCCCGAGATCTGGATCGAGCCCTGTCCGGATAATCAGCACGCCGTCGATGCGGCGGCAGTGGCCCGGTCGTCGGGACGATCCATGACACGACCGAGCGGTAGATTCGCGACCTGCCGATTATCGACGCCGACACGTGTCTGCCGGTGCAGCGTGTTCGCGCGCTCTGCCCTGACTGCGGGCCGCGGGGTCGAACAACTGGACCGCTGCTACGCCTGGGCCCGTTTCACTCGGCGGCGATCCTGCCGGCCGGACAGCCGGCCGAATTCCACGAGCTGCACCTGGAAACGGTCAAACACCTGCACCAAGAGCACCTGCAACGCACGCTGGAGCCGACCGATCTGTCGGAGATCGAGGTGATCGCGGTGGACTAGTTAGCGATTCAGGAAGGCCACCGCTGCGCCACCGTGGCCGTCGAGCCTTATCGCAAGCAGTTGTTGTGGGTCGGGCGGGGCCGCGGACGGCCGCGCACGGCTCAAGGCGGTCGTGATGGATATAGATGGGGCCTACGAAGAGGATGTGCGGGCGCGGTGTCCGCAGCCCGAAGCCGTGTTCGATCTGTTGCACGTGGTGGCCAAGCGCGGACACGAAGTGATCGATCGGATACGGCTGGGCCACCGGTGCCGTACGGCTCGTTCCTGTCTTCGGCGAGCGTGGCGGCCTGCCGGAGCACGTCGTCTCTGACGCGCTCTTCAACCTGCCGCTGTCGGTTGCACGGCGTTTCAAGACGCGCCCGCTCTTGACCTCGCCCTGGGCCGCCCTTGTCCTCGCAGTGCTCGCGGTGGTTGTGTATGACCTTGTAGTCCTGGCCATCCGCGCCTACGCCGGCCCGCGGTCCTGGCTGGCCTAACGGCCGGACAAATACCCACAAGTTGCTGGCTTCTGGCAGCATTCGGCGCCTGACGCGTTCCGACGGGGACGACTTGCGCGCCCGCTTGTCGACGTCGTCGGCGGCTGGACGTGCTGTCAATGGCGGATACACTCCGGCACAGTGCCGCCGCCGGCACGCCAACCAGGAGGCAGAAGATGCCATTGAAGCGACGGGGCTTGTTAGCGCTGGCCGGCCTGGCCCTCATATTCGTGCCGCTGGTGGTGGCCCAGACCGCCACCGAACAAGCGGTGCGGACCCGGCTCTTCGCGCCTGAACGCTACCTCGAACACGTGAAATACCTGGCGAGTAAAGAGTTGGAAGGTCGGCTGGCGGGCAGCCCCGGGGCGGCCCTGGCGGCTCAGTACCTGATTCGGCAGTTCGAGGCCGCCGGCTGCGAGCCGGGGGGCGAAAACGGCGGCTGGACGCAGCCCTTCGATGTCCGCAAGGGTAAGCGACTTATCGAGGCGAACGCCGCCCTGGAAATCAGCGGCAGCGACCGGCAATGGCAGGTCGGCAGGGACTGGATACCCTTTCCCTTCACTGAACTTGGCGACGTCGAGGGGCCGCTGGCGTTTGCCGGCTACGGCGTGCGGGCTGACGCGTTCGACTACGACGATTACGCCGACTTCGACGCCGAAGGCAAGGTCCTGCTGATCTTCCGCTACGAGCCGAAGGCCGAGGATCCGGCGGCGGAATTCGGCGGCGCGACGCCCTCGCGCTACGCGATCTTCTACCGCAAGGCCCGCGTGGCGGCCCGCGCGGGCGCCAAGGCGCTGCTGATCGTCAACCCGCCCAATCGCGTCCCCGATCGCGACGAGCTGCTCGCGTTCGACCCCTACCGGACCGTTGAGACGTTCCCCCTGCCGATGGTGCATGTCAGCCGTGATCTGGCCGCCGCGCTTCTGGCCCAGGCCGGCCAGCCCGATCTCACGGCGCTGGTTGAGCAACTGGACCGCGAGCGCAAGCCGCTGTCGCGCGATTTGGGCCTGACGGTCAAGCTGCGCACCGGCGTCGAGCACAACTGGCTAGACGCGGAAAACGTCCTGGCGATGGTGCCGGGCGATGGCAACACCAAGGAGACCATCATCGTCGGCGCGCACCGTGACCACCTCGGCCGCGTACCGCCGCAGTTCGACCGCCAGGACATGTCGCCGGTGATTCACCCCGGCGCCGACGACAACGCGTCCGGCACGGCCGCGCTCATCGAGCTGGCCCGGGCCATCCGGGCTGGGCCGCCGTTACGCCGCAATGTGCTCTTCATTGCCTTCGACGCCGAGGAGATGGGGCTGGTCGGCAGCCGGCACTTCGTCGAGCATCCGACGGTTGCGCTCGAAGATGTGCGGGCGGTGGTCAATTTCGACATGATCGGGCGGCTATCGCAGGGCAAGTACGTGGTCTTCGGGACGGGCACGGCGGCGGAGTTCCCCGACCTGGTCGCGCGAGCCGCCGACGAGGCGGGTGTAACCTATCGGGCCGCCGCCGGGCTGGCCGGCAACAGCGACCATGCGCCGTTCATTGAGAGCCAGATTCCGGCGCTGTTCGCGTTCACCGGCGTGCACCAGCAGTATCACCGGCCCGAGGACGATTGGCGGCTGATCGACGCCGACGGGGCCGCGCTGCTCCTGGATAAGTGGCACCGCATCATTGCTGAACTGGCGCAAATGACGACGGGGCCAGACTTTACGGAGCCGGAGGCGCGCGATGACGATGCGGATTTGAAGGACCTGCCCAAGCCGGCGGTTGACGAAAGCAAGGCCCGTGCTTCGGCCGAGGCTACCCGTGAATCTGACGAGCCGCCCACACGCCGGGGCATGCGCGTCCGGCTGGGGATCATTCCGGACATGGTCGGCGACGGCGAGCCGGGCATGCTGGTTGACACGGTGCTGGACGGCGGCGCCGCGCAGGCCGCCGGCTTCAAGAACGGCGACCGCATCATGAAGATTGCTGCCGACGAGGTGCGGGACATATACGCGTACATGCGGCTGCTGGGCGAGTTGAAGCCGGGCGATGAGGTGGACATTCTGATTCGGCGCGACGGGCAGGAGCAGACGCTGAAAGTCAAGTTGCAGGCAGCACAGCGCCGGGCGGGTGAAGACTGAGGCCGAGGTGCTCCGGGGCCGATCGGCGCGCTTGGCGAGCCACATTTCCGGACGGTCGCAATCGGCGGCGCCTGTGCGGGCGGTCGGCTGCGAAGAGCGACAGCCGGATGACGTGCCGCGCCCTTGACGATGGCGAGCGTGGTGGACTACTGTCGCGGACTCGCCGGTCCGTTCGGGCCGGCGACAGTGAGTTGTCCGGGCGTGTTGACTGCCGACCGACCAGGTTGCCGCCTGCACACCAGGAGGATCGCTGGCGTTGGCGTGGTGGTCATGCAACGGCGCAATTCGAGTGACTACCGGGCGCGCCGCGTTTTGCTGCGCTTCGCAACGGCCGGGAGTGAGCTGGCGGCCGCCGTAATCGGGTTGACGCTGTTGGGCTGGTGGTTTGACCGCGGCTTCAACACGAGCCCGGTCGGTCTGCTGGCGGGGGCCGGCCTGGGAATTGTGGGCGGCATGTATAACTTTCTTCGCGACGCTTGGCGCTTCCGCCAGGAGGATGACGCGAAAGATCAGGATAAGCGACCGCAAGACCGCGATGAAGATGGTCCCCAAGTCTGACCTGCGACCGGTCAGCGCCGCGTGGCGCCTGGCCCTGCTCTGCCTGCTGGTGGTGCTGGTGATATCCGCGATCGGCTATGCGCCCACGCGGGCGCTGGCCGGGGACACCGGCGTCTGGTCCCTGTTAGTCGGTATGGGCATCGCCCTGGCTGCCGGACTGGCGGGCTTGCTGCCGCCGGTCGTGGCGCTGCGTCGGCCGCCGCACCAGCGGATGGTTGGCGTGTTGACCGGCATGGCAATTCGCTTCATGCTCACGCTCACGCTGCTGATCCTGGCCCTGCTGTTCGGGCAGGTGTCCAAGATTGCGCTGGTAACTTGGACAGCCATCGGCTACCTGGCCATGCTGGCGGTGGACACGGCCGGCGTGACCTGGATGCTGAAGCGTGCGAAGAGGACCGCGACGTGATTCAGTTACTGCTGGCCGCTGCCAACCCGCTCACGCACGTGGTCCAACATCGCCTGGTCGATTTCGACTTGGGCGGATTCTGGCCGTTCGACCGGTTCACGGTTCTGAGCAACCAGGCCATCATGCAGTTGGTTGCGGCGGCGCTGCTGGCGTGGCTGATCCCGCGGGCCGCCCGGGCCCGGGTCGGCAATGACCCGATCGGCCGCCTCGTGCCGCGCGGCCTGGGTAACGCAATCGAGTGGATCTGCGATGCGCTGCGCACGCAGGTGGCGCAGCCGGCGCTGGGTAAGTATGCGGACCGATTCCTGCCCTACCTCTGGTCGGCGTTCTTCTTCATTCTGACGTGTAACGTGCTGGGTATGATCCCGCTGGCCGACTGGAGCAAGCCGTTCGTGCCGGGGCACGCCCTGGGCGGCACTGCTACCGGCAATATCATGGTCACGGCGGCCCTGGCCGTTACGACGCTCGTGATGATTGTCGCCAACGGGCTGCGGCTGCATGGCCTGGGCTACGTCCGGCACTTCTTCATGGGCCCCAAGGGTCTGAACGTGTTTATTGCCGTTCTGGAAGTGGTCGGTCTGCTCGCCAAGACGTTCGCGCTGGCCATGCGTTTATTCGCGAACATGGTGGCCGGGCACATTCTGCTGGCCGTACTGCTGGGTTTCGTCGGCATGGCCTTCGGCGGACTGGGCGCGGTGGGTGGGACGCTCATTACGATCCCGGTGCTGCTGGGCAGCGTGGCGATCTACTTCCTGGAACTGTTCGTTGCTTTCCTGCACGCCTTCATCTTTACGTTCCTCAGCGCGATCTTCATCGGCCAGGCCGTCAATATCCATCACGAGGAGTCGCACGAGAATGAGTGCGAGCCCGCGTCCGCCGCTGGTCACGGTCATTGAACCGCCGCGGTCGGACCACAACCCGAGTTCAAACGCCAGGCCCGCTACGTGGGGTAACGGGCCAGGAGGCTGGAATACGCGATGGCGCGAAATGAGAGTAACCCGTCGGGCCACCCCACCGCTCGGCACCAGTGTCTGAAAGGACGGATCATGAGGAAACTTCGTTCACTCGCGGCCCTGACGATCATCCTGGCGGGGTTTGCGCTGGGCGGTGCCGACGTCGCACTGGGTCAGACGACCGACGACGTGGAAGCAGCGCACAGCGAAGTGATCAGCACCGGCGGCGCATCCTACGACGCGGGCCTCAAGGCCATTGGCGCTGCCATCGGCGCCGCGCTGGTCATCATGGGCGGTGCCACGGGCATCAGCCGCATTGGCAGCAGTGCCGTTGAGTCGATGGCGCGCCAGCCGGAGGCCGCCGGCCCGATCAACTTCGCCATGATTGTTTCGGCGGCGATGATCGAGGGCGCCACGCTGTTCGCGGTCGTGGTGTGCCTGCTGGCGATCATCCTCTAGCTCTGGCGTTGAGCGCGGCGCGGGCCGGCGGCCGACTCCGTCTCCGGCCCGTGCGCGGCAAGGAGTAGCGCTGTGTTCAACTTGAATCGCCCGCTGCTTGCGGCCATCGGCGGTGTGTTGGCGCTGGCCGGCGCGGCCGGCGCCGCGGAAGGCGGCGGGGACACGGACATCTTCAACGCCGACATCGGCAACTTCATCTTCACCCTGATCGTCTTCATCTGCGTGATCGGCGTGCTGGGGAGGTTCGGCTGGAAGCCGCTGCTGACCGTGCTGAACGAGCGGGAGCGGACGATCCGCGAGTCGCTGGAGGCGGCCCGCGCGGAGCGCGCGCGGGCGGAGCAGTTGCTGGCGGACTACCAGGCGCAGCTCGACCGGGCCCGGCAAGAGGCCACGGCGCTGGTTGACGAGGGCCGCCGTGACGCCGCCGTTGTGCGGCAGCGCATCCAGGAAGAGACCAAGCGTGAGGCCACGGAGATGCTGGAGCGCGCCCGCCGGGAGATCAAGCTCGCCACCGACACGGCAGTAAAGGAAATATACGATCAGACCGCGGAGCTGGCCGTGCAGGTGGCCGGCCGCATCATCCAGAAGGAGCTGTCGGCCGGCGACCATCAAGAACTGGTCACGGAATCGCTTGAACGCATGGAGCAGACCGGTCTGAACTGACGGTGTCGCCGGGAGCCGCCCGCACATGATCGAAATCCTCAAGGGTATCGACGTTGCCGATGTCTACGCTGCGGCCCTGTTTGCGCTGGCCCAGGAGGCGGAGCGCATTGACGACTTCGGCGACGAACTGGGCGAACTAGCCGAGCTGCACGCGCGTGAGCCGGGCTTCGCCGCGTTTATGACCTCCTCGGCGGTTGACACCGATGCCCGCCGCAAGAGCCTGGAGCGGATGTTTCGCCGCCGGCTGAGCGATCTGGTGCTCAACACGCTGCACGTAATGAATGAGCACGGCCGGGCCGGGCTGGTACCGCAGTTGTCGCGCGCCTATGCCTTGCGGGTGGAAGATGCCCGGGGGCAGATCGAAGTGACGGCTACCAGCGCCGTGGGACTCGATGCGGCGCAGCGGGCGGAGGTGGCGCGGGTCGCCGAGCGGCTGGCCCGCAAGCAGCCGCTGGTCGAGTATGTGGTGGATCCCGGCTTGATCGGCGGGTTGGTCTTGGAGATCGGCGACCACCGCTTTGATTACTCGGTCCGGCGCCAACTGCGCACAGCCCACGAGCGGCTGCGGGAGCGCGGTGAGCGCGGTCTGCCGATCGGCGCGGAACCGTGACGGCAACCCGCCCGGAGTTGACGGAACACTGACAGGAACGAAACCCGAGCAACCGGCCAGAGTCATGAAATTCAAGGCAGATGAGATCGCCAGCGTCATCAAAGAGGAAATCAGTCGCTACCAGGCCGAGCTCGACGTGGCCGAAGTGGGCCAGGTTCTGGAGGTCGGCGACGGCGTCGCCAGGGTTTTCGGCCTGGCCAACGCCATGGCCGGCGAGATGCTCCAGTTCGAGAGCGGTGCCGTAGGGCTGGTGTTCAATCTCGAGGAAACGGCCATTGGAGCCGTGGTGCTGGGCGGTTACCTGGATATCAAGGCCGGCGACGAGGTGCGCACGACCGGCCGGCTGCTGAGCGTACCAGTCGGCGACGCCCTGGTGGGCCGGGTGGTCGATCCGCTGGGGCGCCCGTTGGACGGCCGCGGCCCGATTCAATCACCGCACCGCCGCCCGCTCGAGGTCATCGCCCCCGGCATCGCGGAACGACAGCCGGTCAATGAGCCGCTGCAAACGGGCGTCAAGGCGATCGACAGCATGATCCCGATCGGCCGTGGCCAGCGCGAGCTGATCATCGGCGATCGGAAGACCGGCAAGACCGCCATCGCGGTTGACACGATCCTCAATCAGCGTGGCACCGGCGTCATCTGCGTTTACGTGGCCATCGGGCAGAAGGAGTCAACGGTCGCGACGATTGTCGAGACGCTGCGCAAGCATGATGCCCTGGACTACAGCATTGTCGTGTCGGCGGGTGCGTCGGACCCGGCGCCGCTCCAGTACATCGCGCCGTACGCCGGCTGCGCCATGGCCGAGTATTTCGTGTACGAGCACGGTCGGGCCACGCTGTGCGTGTACGACGATCTGTCGAAGCAGGCCCAGGCCTATCGGCAGCTTTCGCTGCTGCTGCGCCGCCCGCCCGGCCGCGAGGCTTACCCCGGTGACGTCTTCTACCTGCACAGCCGGCTGCTGGAGCGCGCCTGCAAGCTGGCGGAACTGAGGATCATCACGACGCGGAACGCCCCACCGGACACCAAGGCCGGCGTCAACTGCAAAGTCTACAAGGGCGAGCAGGACGCCGCGGCGTTGCAGGCCGATTATGCGGCCCTGTCGAACAAGGATCAGCATGAGATTCGGCGGGTGCCCGCCAGCGGTGGCAGCCTGACGGCCCTGCCGGTCATCGAGACGCTGGAAGGCGAGGTATCGGCTTACATTCCCACGAATGTGATCTCCATCACCGACGGCCAGATCTACCTGGAGCCGGACCTGTTCTTCGCGGGCGTGCGGCCGGCCGTCAACGCCGGCATCAGTGTCAGCCGGGTCGGCGGCAAGGCGCAGGTGCCGCTGATGAAGCGGGTCGCCGGTTCACTGCGGCTGGACCTGGCGGCCTTTCGCGAGCTGGAGGCTTTCGCGCAACTGGGGACTGAGTTGGATGCCGCCACGCAGCGGGCGCTTGATCGGGGTCGCGCGATGGTGGAGCTGCTGAAGCAACCGCAGTACGAGCCGATGCCGGTGGTGGACCAGGTGCTCTCGATTCACGCCGGCACGCGGGGGTTTCTCGATGACCTGCCGCTCGATCGCATCCGCGCTTTCGAGCAGCAGCTCCTGAAGCATTATCGTGACGAGTTCCCGGAGGTACGCGACGAGGTGGCCGCAGCGCAAGCACTATCGGACGATCTGGAGAATCGGCTCAGGGAGATCGTACGCAACTTCAAGAGTGCCTTTGCGGCTCAGCAGGACGGATAGCCGATGGCCAAGGCCCGCGCGATTGTCAAGCGCCGCCGAGCGGTGCAGAACATCCGCAAGATCACGTCGACGATGCAGCTCATCGCGACGGCGCGTTTTCAGAAATGTCTGCAGCGTGCCATGGCGAGCAAGCCGTACACCGCGCGGATCGTGGAGATGTTGCAGACCCTGTCCGGGCAGGCCGACATCGCGGACCCCCTGCTGCGGCCCAACGCGCAAGCCCAGCGCAGCATCCTGCTGACGATCACTTCCAACCGCGGGCTGTGCGGCGCATACAACGCCACCGTCCTGCGCGTGGCCATGCAACATTACGCCAAGCTGCTCGAACAGCAGATAACGCCGCTGCTGGAAATGGTCGGCAAGAAGGGCGTCAACTTCTGCCGGTTCCTGGGCTACGAACTGGCCGAGACGATCACGGACGTCGAGGACCGCATCGCCTTCAGTCGCGTGGCCGAGATAGCAGAACGCTACATGCGCGGTTATCGCGAGGGCGAACTGGCGCGGGTGGACGTGGCGTTCATGCGTTTTCATTCGGTGGCGGTCCAGCGGCCGGCGGTCGTGCAGTTACTGCCGATCCAACCGGCCGAGCCGGCTGAGCCGACCGCGCCAACCCCGCGCCAGGAGGTCGAGTTTGACTTCTCGCCGCCCCCGGCGCAACTGCTCGCGGCGCTGATTCCTGAATCCGTCAAGATCCACTTGTACCAGTGCTTCAACGACGCGATCGTCAGTGAGCAAGTGTCCCGCATGGTGGCCATGAAGGCCGCCACCGATGCCGGCGGGGACATGATCCGCCACCTCACCCGCGAGTATAACCGCGCCCGCCAGTCACAGATTACGCTCGAACTGGCGGATATCGTCGGTGGCGCGGAGGCGGTGAAGTGATGAGCGTGGCGGCACGGCAGGCAGCCCAGCCCGGGCGGGGCGTGCGACCCGCCGGCGAGACCGGCCGCGTTCGCCGTCAGCGTGAATCGAGTCCGGCTGCCGCAAGCCGCCGGATGTCAGCGGAAATCCTGCAAACTTCGCGCGCGTGCGGCCGCCACCGGTCGCCGGCGCGTCACTTGGCACCATCAATTGGACGTTGATTATGGCTACGAACGGCGAAAACTGGGGTACGGTCACGCAGGTAATCGGCTCGACGCTGGACGCCGAGTTCGCCGAAG
Organism: uncultured Planctomycetales bacterium; assembly: GCA_964550375.1. GTDB lineage: Bacteria > Planctomycetota > Phycisphaerae > UBA1845 > Fen-1342 > JAAYXS01. The sequence continues at coordinate 59,600 of CAZJYX010000018.1, forward strand.
ACCGCATGCCGAGAATCTACAACGCCCTGCACGTGCAGGTGAAGCGGCCGGTCGGTGACGTGAGCGAAGAGGAGACCTTGTGGTGCGAAGTCGCCCAGCACCTAGGCGGCGGCCGGGTGCGGGCCGTGGCGCTTGGTTCGACCGACGGCCTGGTGCGCGGGTCCCGGATCCTGGACACGGGGGCACCCATCACGGTGCCCGTGGGCGAGGCCACGCTTGGCCGGGTGTTCAACCTGGTCGGCGAGCCGGTGGACGGCCGTGGTCCGGTCGCGGTCAAGGAGCGCCGACCGATTCACCACGAGCCGCCCGAGTTCGCCGACCTGACGCCCAAGACTGAGCAGTTTGAAACCGGCATCAAAGTGATTGATCTGCTCGTGCCGTTTGTGCGCGGCGGGAAGATCGGTCTGTTCGGCGGGGCCGGCCTGGGCAAGACCGTGGTCATCCAGGAACTTATCGCCCGTATCGCCACGCAGCACGGCGGATACTCGGTCTTCGCCGGCGTGGGCGAGCGCACGCGCGAGGGCAATGATCTCTGGCTGGAGATGCAGGCGGCCAAGATCGGCAACACCGGCAAGTCCGTCATTGACCAGACCGCGATGGTCTTCGGGCAAATGAACGAGCCGCCCGGCTCGCGCCTGCGGGCGGCCCTGACCGCCCTGACGATGGCCGAGTACTTCCGGGACCAGAGCGGCACCGACACGCTGCTCTTCATCGACAACATCTTCCGCTTCTCGCAGGCCGGCTCCGAGGTCTCGGCGCTGCTTGGCCGCATGCCGTCGGCGGTCGGCTATCAGCCGACGCTCGGCACGGAGATGGGCGAGCTGCAGGAGCGCATCACGTCCACGAAGCAGGGTGCCGTCACGTCCGTGCAGGCCGTCTACGTGCCGGCGGACGACCTGACCGATCCGGCTCCGGCCACGACATTCACCCACCTGGACGCCTTCATCGTGCTGGAGCGCTCGATTTCCGAGAAGGGCATCTATCCCGCCATCGACCCGCTGGCCTCCTCCAGCCGCATCCTGGACCCCGGCATCGTCGGCGCGGAGCACTACGCCACCGCCCGCCAGGTGCAGGAGATCCTGCAGCGTTACCGCAGCTTGCAGGACATCATCGCGATCCTGGGCGTCGAGGAGCTCTCCGAGGAGGACAAGCTCATCGTCGCGCGGGCCCGCAAGATCGAGCGGTTCCTTTCGCAGCCGTTCTTCGTGGCCGAGACGTTCACCGGCTTCCCGGGCAACTACACGAAGCGCGAGGACACGATCCGCAGCTTCCGGGAGATCTGCGAGGGGAAATGGGACCATTTGCCCGAGCAGGCCTTCATGTATGTCGGCTCGGTCGAACAGGCCGCTGAGAAGGCGGAGCGCATCGCGGCGGAGAGCTAAGCGGCCACATTGCCGCGGGAATTCCCGACACCGACGGACTAGAATGGTGCTTCGGGCAGGCGCGGGCCAAGGCCGACGCCGGCGCGCCGCGCAGACATCCGGCTCTGGGCTTCTGCTGGGCAGCCTGGTTGGGTACAATCCGCAGCGCTTGTCAAAGTCATTTCCACGTGCACATGAGTTGGGCACCTGACTCGGCGGTCGCACTGCGGCCGAGTCGCTGGAGACACTGCCATGACGCTTTGGAGAGCCGCGGTGAATCCGTGGGTATCGGTGATTTCCATGGGACTGCTGGGCGCGCTGCTGGGCTGGTCGGCCCCGGCGTTCGCGGAGGATCAGTCGGGGTCGCAGACGGCGGCTGATCCGACGGTCATGCTTGAGGACCTCAGGCTGATGCTCAGGCCACTGACGAAGGACGAGTTGGTCAGTGAGGCGGATGCCTGGCTGGGGCTGGTGAAGGCCAAGGCGCTGGAGATCAGTGCCCAGGAAATCAGCGTCAGGCGCATGGCGCGACAGATGGAAGCGCCTGAGCAACCGTCCGACGCGGATGCCGCGGCGCGCCTGGCGCGCAGCAGGCAGGAGCTGCTGGAAGGAATCGTTAAGTTGCGTGAGGAGCGGACCGCGCTGGCGGATCGCTTGAACACGGTGCTCACGGCGCTGGAGGCCAAGGGCGGTGAGACGGAGTCATATCACAAGTACTTGGCGACGGTGGCCGGGCTTACGACTGACGTGGCCGCTTCCGACGCAGCGCAGTGGTGGACGACCGTGCGCGGCTGGCTGACCTCGAAGGAAGGCGGCATTCGCTGGGGCTGGAACATCTGCCAGTTCATCGCAACGATCATCGTGTTCTGGATCCTGGCACGCATTGCCAGCGCTGCCGCGGCGCGCGCCCTGACGATGGCCAGAAGCACGACGGACCTGATGCGGAGATTCGTGGCGTCGCTCGTGCGGCGGATCGTATTCTGGGGGGGCGTGCTCGTCGCGATCACTTTCCTGGAAGTGCAGGTCGGGCCGCTGCTGGCGATTGTCGGCGCCGCCGGTTTCGTGGTGGCCTTCGCCTTGCAGGGGACGTTAAGCAACTTCGCCAGCGGGCTGATGATCCTGGCCCAGCGGCCGTTCGATGTCGGCGATGCCATCAACGTCGGCGGCGTGGTGGGCGTCGTGAAGGCGATGAGCCTGGTATCCACGGAGATCAACACGCCGGACAACCAGCGCGTCGTCCTGCCGAACAACGCCATCTGGGGGAGCGTGATCACGAACATCACCGGCTTGCCGACGCGGCGCGTGGACCTGACATTCGGCATCGGCTACGGCGATGATGCGGATAAGGCGATGGCGATTCTGGAAGACCTCGTGCAGCAGCACGAGCTGGTGCTGGCCGACCCGGCCCCGGTCGTGAAGCTGCACGAGCTGGGTGACTCGTCCGTGAACCTGGTCTGTCGCCCGTGGACGAAGACGTCGGACTACTGGACGGTCTACTGGGACATCACGCGGCAGGCCAAGCAGCGCTTCGACGCCGCGGGCATCTCGATCCCGTTCCCGCAACGCGACGTGCACCTGTACCAGGAGACGCCCGCCCGCTGAGCGGTGCGGACCAGCCGGAATGCCGCGCCCCGGCGCGCGTCAGGGCCCGCGATCGTGAGGTCGGACTGTCGCCAACACGGCGCTCAGCGCGACAGCACGGATTTCCGCATGTTCTCGGCCTCCTCCAGGAAGCGCGCCGTGTAGCTGGCGTCCACACGCTGGCAGCATTGCGTCGCCAACTCGCACATGCGGCCGTACTCGGGGTCCGCGGTCAGCACCTGAAACTCCCCCGCCAGGATCACCAGGCGCAGCAGGTGCCGCAGTATCAGGCCCTCCTGCTTGATCAAGTCGCGGCTGCGCACGAACTTGAAAAACTCGCACTCGAACTGGAACGCCCCGCCCGCGATCCACTTCGGCTGCACCGGCATCGGCTCGGGCGCCGCCAGTTGCGCCTCGTACAGCGTCGCCAGCATCTCCGGAAACGTCGGCGGCCGCTCCACCTCGTCCTCGTCCCACGGGTCGCGGTAGCGCCACGGCTTGCGCTCCGCGGCCGGCTCAGCCTCCGCCTCCGACGACAGCACGCCCATCTGTCGCAGGCGCGGCTCCAGGAACTCCGTCTGCAAAGGTCCCTTCGGTAAATCCTCCGGGATGCGCACCTTGCGTAGAATCGCCGGCGGCATCTGCAAAACCGACTCGAGCGCCAGCAGCTTCTCTTCGAAGTTGCCGTAATTGAGCTGCTCGGCCACGAACGCGCCGAACAGCGGATCCACGCTGCGGAAGTTCAGCAGCTTGTTGATGCTGGCGTCCAGCGTGACATGATCCCCGTCCGCCGAGCGCTTGAGATAACCCAGCCCCTGCAGGTTGTCCAACATGAAGTCCAGTTGCTTCTGGAACTTCTCGATTCGCTCGGGCGAATTGAAGCGCTTGGAGAGAAAATCGCGCACCTCGTGCAACGTGCCGGTGCGGGTCAGCAGAAAGATCAGCACCTGGTAGGGAATCATCGCCCGGCTCGACAGCCGGGCGGGACCGGCGGCAATCAACGTCTTGAACTGTCCCTCGCTCCAGTACTGCTCCGTCTTGCGGCGCGTGGGGCGCTTGCGCTCCAGGTCCTTGCGCATGCGCAGCAGGCCCGGGTCCTTGGTCTGGGCCGGAATCTGCTCGTACTTCTTGCGCCACTTGTTGATCTTGACGTCGTCGTCGTGCGCGACGGCGATTACGTAACCCTGCGTGTCGAATTGCGGCCGTCCGGCGCGGCCGAACATCTGGTGCGCACTGCTGGCCGGAATGACCTTCTGCTCGCCGTGCGGCCCTTTCAGCAGCGAGGTCAGGACCACGGCCCGCGCCGGCAGATTGATCCCCGCGGCCAACGTCTCCGTGCAGCACACGAACGGCACCAGCTTCCGCTCGAACAGGTCCTCCACCACCTGCTTATGGCGCGGCAGCACGCCGGCATGGTGCACGCCCACGCCCCGCAGCAGCATCTGCTTGAGCTTCGGCCCCACACCCTCGGCCAGGTCGTCAGCGCGCTCCTTCAGCAACGCCTCGATCTGCTGCTTCTGCCCGCCGGTAACCAGCGGCAGCCCCTTGAGCTTCTCCGCCAGCTCCCAGCACTCGTCGCGGTTGAACGCGAATACCAGCGCCGGCGTGCGATTCTCCTCGTCATTGGACGACACCATCTGCACCAGGTGCTCGGTGAGCAGCTTGTCCTCCACCCACTGGTACTCCAGCGGCACCCGCCGCTCATCCGTCAGCACCACGTCCAGCTTGCGCCCGTGCTGCTTGTCCAGCCAGTAGGCGAAGTCGTGCGGATTCCCCACGGTCGCCGACAACAAGAGCACGCGCACGTGCCGGGGCAACAGCACCAACGACAGCTCCCACACCACGCCGCGCTCGAAGTCGTTGAAACTGTGGAACTCGTCCATGACGACGGCGCTGAGCGTCGAGAGGTCGGCGACCTGCGGATCGTCGGCGATCAGGTGGTTGAGCAGAATCTCGGCTACGACGACGCGGATTCGCGCCTCGGGGTTGATCCGCCGATTGCCGGTGATAAGTCCGATATCATCGCGGGCGAAGCCCCACTTCTCCGCTAAGTCCTGCAAATCGCGAAACTTCTGGTCCGTCAGCGCGATAAGCGGAGTGGTGTAGTACAGCCGCTGACCGGTGTGCAGAGCCTCGAAGACGGCCGCCTCGGCAATCAGCGTCTTGCCCATGCCGGTCGGGGCCGCGATCAGCACGCCGGCTTCCGTCGCAAACCAGGCCAGCAGGGCCTCTTCCTGGAAGGCGTAGAGCTCAAAGGGAATCGTTTCGAGGAACTTCTCGCAGACCTGATCGCGGTTCATGCTCGCAGCTTAGTCGATCAGGTCGCCAAAATCCCCCCGCGGACGGGTCGGTGAGCGGCTCAGGCTCGCACGTCGATGCTCGCGCCCAGCCCCGCCTCCACCACCTGCTCGGCCACCTCCATGGCCGCATCGAGCAGCCCCAGCGCCACGGTCTGCTGGTCGTTGGCCACCTGCAACGCGCGCGTGGCGACTGCGACCCCCACCCCCGCCACCTGACTTCCCGCTGCTGCTGCAACGCCGTCCATTCGGCACCTCATGCCCCCGGCCTATCAGCACTATCGAATTCCCGGCGGGGGCGGTGAAGCGAAACCGGCAGCAGTTCGGCGGCCGGGCCTGATGGTCCCAGAATAGCCGCGCCCACGACACGCCCAGCGCGTCTATGATATGTGACGCACGCGCGGGCCAGTAGCCGGCCGCGCGTCAGGAGACCGTCCGTGTCTGATACACCGCTCGATATCATCTTCGCCATGCCGCACCCTGACGACGTCGAGATCACCTGCGGCGGGACCATCGCCAAGCTGGGGAAGCTCGGCTACCGGGTGGGCGTGGTACACATGACGAACGGAGAGCCCACGCCGCGCGGCACGCCAGAAGCTCGTGCCCAGGAGTTGGCGGAGGCGGCCCGCATCCTGGGCGTCACGCACGTCGAGACGCTCAAGCTCCCCAACCGCGAGCTGATGGACAGCCCTGCGGCCCGTTATGCCGTCGCGACGGCCTTCCGCCGCCACCGGCCGAAGATCGTGGTTGGCATGGCCGGGCGCACGCCGGCGGCCTCGCCCGATCACTACCAGGCACAGCTCATTCTGGAAGGGGCGCGCTTCTACTCGCAGCTCACCAAGTGGGATGAGCGCTTCGACGGCACAGCGCCGCACCGCATCGATTGGCTATGGTATCGGCCGGTGCACATCGCGGCCCAGGCGGACAGTTGGCCGGCGACGTTCGTCGTGGACATCAGCGACGTGTACACGCAGAAGATTGCGGCAATCTCGGCCTACCGCTCGCAGTTCGATGAGCGGCGGCTGGCGCGCCTGCTGCACCGCATCCGCGCGTTCGACGCCAGCGAGGGCGGGCGTGGCGGGTTTGAATATGGCGAGCTGTTCGCCCTGCCCCATCCCGTGCCGCTGCCCGATCCAGTCGCGCACTTCGCGAACCTGGGCCCACCCCACGGTCCCCCACCCGGGGCACGCTAACGGCCCGCATCGGTTATCCGCAGTGGGAGTGCGGCTTGGCACGTCATCGGCGATCAACGTCGACCACGGGGGGGCGACGCTTTTGCGCACGCTCCGGGTTTGTCAAGCTGGCTGCGACGGGGCGTCGGAAATCCGCCCGGTTCCTGAATCGAGTGCTCCGACTAGCCACCCCCAGGGCTGTCACGACAAGGCAGGTGGCGTGTTAGATTGCACGCCCCTCTTCTGGTGGAATGCGCTGGCCGGCGCGGCATTCGGCGAGCAGCGCTCCGTTCGCGCTAGTGGGTCGCTGTTGGGACCAATCGCACGTGGCACGGGACGGTCAGCTTATCCGGCGCGGTTAGACGCTGGGGCCGACGGGTTCTGCAAGGCGGCCCGGGCACTGCGTGAGCGTTTGATATGTGGGGTCAGAGTGGGGTGGTTTGGACGGTAGACGAGAGGGCGCATGAAAAAGGCGACGGTGAAGTCTTTGGACTCGCGGGCCCTTCAGAGTATTCGGTTCCGCCGACTACCGGGCGACGTCGCCGTCGCCGGTGGCCCTCACGGAGTTGGCTGCTCGTTCAGAGTTTCAGTCCCGACGAAGTAGCACCGGTATTGGTTCGGTGCTCCCACTATGCCGTTGGCCGTTTCCTCGGCTGTGTGGTTTTTCCTCGCCGGGATCGCCGGTGACAGTTAAGCCGCCGTGCGCTCCTCTCTTCGAGCTTTGGCTCTCCGCCTGAGAACATCTCAGCGGACCCTAGCGGGCCGGCCGCAGCCAGCCTGCTCCTCTCATGGGCTTTCGCTCCCTTCAGCACTCGAGGGATCGGAGATCCACTAGTCGCGGGCTTGCCGCACCCGCTACGTTCCGCCCTCAGGGTTTGGCTACCCTCTCGGCGGCTTACTCCCTCCGAGCCCGGGCCGGTTCTGTTTCGCACCGGCGGCGCTCATGGGATTCACCCTTCGGAGCCTTCCCCTCCCGCAAGGTATCCAGCGTGTCGCCACGCGGATGGACCCACGTACCGTTTCTCCCGCCGTTGCTACCGCCGCCGAAGCGACGGGCCGGCCCGGCGGGCCGCGGTTTCTGGGCTTTAACCCTTGCGAGAGTCCCTGGCAGCCGGCGCCGGATTAGGGCACCAACTACTGGTTGCTCCCATGGGTTTCGCCCTTTCAGGGTACTGGCGACAGAAGCCTTGGCGAGCCTTCGCCCGCGCTCCTCTCACGTGCTTTTGCGGCGAGCCATAATAGTACGCCGACGGCACCTCAGAGTATCAATCGGCCTCTGCCGCGTCAGAACCGTCGGCCGTGACGAGCACGACACTTGGAACTGACGACCCTCATAGGGTTCTCGTACCGGTCCGGTCCCAATACATTTGGGCGGGGTGTATCCGCGCTATGGGTTCACGTCACGCCGCGTCGTGCATTACTGCCGCCTGACCGGCGATCTTTGGACACACTGCCCCGTCCTGCCGGAGCTGACGGGATCGGACTTGGGTACCGAGTCCGCGACTTCAACGTCGCAAAGGTAAGAATAGCCTATGTTCAGGCGCAAGTCAAAGTTAAATGCGGCGGTCTGATTTGCTAACACCCTGTCAATAACAAGTTACGAACGGATGGGTAGCCGTAAGTATCAGATTGGCTGAGACTACGCCGATTCGGGTCGCATACAACCACAACGTATGAAACTGCGTTAATTCACATGCTATCCACATCTTGTGCACTGACAGATGCGGGGCCGCTTCGGGCGCTAACTACACGTACCGTCCGGTTTCGTTCCGGCGCGTAAGCTGAGCGCAGGAGTTCGTGCGCCCGCGTGGCGTAAGCGCCCTTGTTAGCGGCGAGCTTTCTTGGCCTTCTTGGCCTGCTTCGTCTTTCTCGGGCTGGTGCGTTTCGCTGCGGCTTTGGGAGCCTTGGCGACCCTGCGAGCCGACTTTCTGGCGGCTTTCGCGGGCGGGGCCTTCTCGGCTGTCCGCTTGGCGGCTTTCTTTGCCGATTTGCCGGTTTTCTTGACCGCCCGTGTGGCGGCCTTCTTGGCCGGTTTGGCGGCTTTGGCGGGCTTTGCACCGCCCTCGATGACGGCCTGGGCCGCTGCGAGACGGGCGATCGGCACGCGGTAGGGCGAGCAGCTCACGTAATCCATGTCGACGCCGTGGCAAAACCGAACGCTGGTCGGATCACCGCCGTGCTCGCCGCAGATCCCGATCTTGAGCTTGGGCTGCGTGGCGCGGCCCAGCTCAACGGCGCTGGCGACGAGGCGGCCGACGCCGGGCTGATCGAGCGATTGGAACGGATCGGCGGGGAAGATGCCGGTGCGCGTGGTGCTGACATAGTCGGGGAGGAAGCGGCCGGCGTCGTCGCGGGAGAGGCCCATGGTCATCTGCGTGAGGTCATTGGTGCCGAAGCTGAAGAACTGGGCGACCTCAGCGATGGCGTCGGCGGTGATGGCGGCCCGCGGCGTCTCGATCATGGTGCCGACGAGGAAGGGCAGGTTGGTGCCGGCGGCGGCGATGATTCCGTTCGCGACAGTCCTGGCGCGCTCGGTGAGGATGCGCAGCTCCTGGGCGTCGATGGTCAGCGGGATCATGATCTCGGGGCTGACGGCCAGGCCGCGCTGCTTGAGGTCGACCGCGGCCTCGATGATGGCGCGGACCTGCATATCGAGGATTTCGGGATAGCTGATGCAGAGGCGGCAGCCGCGGTGACCGAGCATGGGGTTGGCTTCGTGGAGCTGTTCGGCGCGATGGAGGATGGCGTCGACGCTGAGGCCGGTAACGGCGGCGAGTTCCTGGGCCTGATCGCGGGTCTTGGGGACGAACTCGTGCAGCGGCGGGTCCAGCAGGCGCACGGTGACGGGGCGGCCTTCCATGGCTTCGAAGATGCCGATGAAGTCGGCCCGCTGGTAGGGCAGCAGCTTGTCCAGGGCGGCGATGCGCTGCTCACGCGTCTCCGCCATGATCATTTCCTGGATAGCAAGCTGGCGCTCGCGGGTGGCGAAGAACATGTGCTCGGTGCGGCACAGGCCGATGCCCTCAGCGCCCATCTGCACGGCCTTGCGGGCGTCCTCAGGCGTGTCAGCATTGGTGCGCACGCGCAGGCGGCGGCGCTGGTCCACCCAGCTCATCAGGGTGTCGAACTCAGCCGGCGGCTGGGGCGCGACCAAATCCAGCTCACCGCTGTACACCTCGCCCGCTGAACCGTCGAGCGTGAGGAAGTCGCCTTCGCGGACCACCGTGCCGCCGACGCGCATTTCCCTGGCTTCGTAGTCGATGCGCAGGGTTTCGCAGCCGACGATGCAGCACTTGCCCCAGCCGCGGGCGACAACGGCGGCGTGCGAGGTCTTGCCGCCGGTTTGCGTGAGGATGCCCTTGGCGGCCTGCATGCCGCCGACGTCCTCAGGGCTGGTTTCCTTGCGAACGAGGATCACGGGGTCGCCCTGCTCGGCGCGGGCCTCGGCGTCACGAGCGGTGAACACGACGTGGCCGCAGGCGGCGCCCGGGACGGCGTTGATGCCGGTTGCGATCTTGCGGCGCAGCAGTTCGTCGCGCGGCACGTCCGAACTGATGATCGGGTAGAAGAGACGTTCTATGTCTTCGGCGACGATGCGCGCGACAGCCTGGTCACGGGAGATGACCGGCCGACTCGCGGCCGCCTCGTACTTGCGCGGCAGGTAGCCCTTCTTCACCAGACGCGCCGCCTCGGCCTTGCTCATGAGTGGAAGCGTGGCCTGTTCAACGCCGATTCGGAAGGCGGCGGTCGGCGTGCGCTTGCCCGTGCGACACTGGAGCATGTAAAGCTTGCCGCGCTCGAAGGTGAACTCGAGGTCCTGCATCTCGCCGTAGTTGATTTCCAGAATCGCCCGCATGGCGCAGAGCTGGTCGTAGATCTCAGGCATGAGCTGCTCGAGCTCGGTAAGGCGAATGGGCGTGCGGATGCCGGCCACGACGTCTTCGCCCTGCGCGTTGATGAGCATGTCGCCGTAGAAGGTGTTCTCGCCGGTGCTGGGGTCGCGCGTGAAGGCGACACCGGTGCCGCAGTCGTCGCCCAGATTGCCGAAGACCATCTGCTGGACGTTCACCCCCGTGCCGGCCAGACCGGTTATCTTCTCGACGCGGCGATAAGTCACGGCTTTCTCGGCGTTCCAGGAATTGAACACCGCGTTGACCGCGCCGACCAGTTGTTCCCAGGGGTCCTGCGGGAACTCGCGGCCGGTCTGCTCGCGGAAGAACGCCTTGAACTCGCCGCACAGCGTCTCGAGACCGTCAGCCGGGATCTCGTGGTCGAACTGGACGTTGAGGCGCTGCTTGAGATGGTGCAGCTTGTCCTCGAGGATGTCCTTACTCAGGCCGACGACCACGGTCGCGTACATCTGGATGAAACGCCGATAGGCGTCCCAGGCGAAGCGCGGGCTGCCCGTGGCCTTGGCCAGTCCTTGGACGGCGGCGTCAGAGAGACCGAGATTGAGGATGGTCTCCATCATGCCGGGCATCGAACGGACGGCGCCACTGCGCACAGATACGAGCAGGGGGTCCTTGGGGTCGCCCAGCTTCTTGCCGCAGGCCCTCTCCAGCTTGGCCAGTTGCTGGCGGACCTCGCGTTCCAGGCCGGGCGGCCAAGTCTGGTCATTCTCGTGGAAATGCGCGCAGGCGGCTATCGATATGGTGAAGCCGGCCGGCACCGGCAGACCGATGTTGGTCATTTCCGCCAGTCCGGCGCCCTTGCCGCCCAGAATTTCGCGATCGCTGCCTTTGCCTTCCGCCTTGCCCGCTCCAAAGAAGTAGACGTATTTCTTCGCCATGGTCTGCGTCCTTGCTTAAGCTGCCGCTGCGTGTTCCGGGATCAGGCCACTCGCCGCACGTCGCACGTCGCACACCGCGCGATGCGCTCGGCCACGCCAATTCCGTCATGATAGGCCAATGCGAACGGGTGGCCAGTGCACGCGGCGGGGAATTCGCGCGGACGAGCTGGCCGGGCGAAGGCCGGGCCGGCGCGGTGGCGAGGCTGGCGCGCGTTCCCAAGGTGGTGCCCCGCGGTGATGGCGGCCACCGAAACCGCTCCCGGGCCCGGCGTCCTATAGAAACTGACTTCAGCGCGGGCTGGCCGCGTTCGCGTCGTCGCGCCGGGCTTTGTTTCGTATGCTTCAGGTCTGGGAGGACGGCTACGGCCGAGCCGAGCGAGGAGGCGGTATGGAAGCGCGCGAGAAGAAGTGGCTGGCGCGGGAGGTGGCCGAGCTGATCCAGCGCCTGCCCGACAGAGATGCCCGGCGAATGCGCAAGGCGCTGGCGACAACCGACGGCGCGCAGCAACTGATAGATCTGCTGGCGGCGCTGTACCGCCTGCCGGTCGAGGAGCGCTACACCGTGCTGAGCCGGCTCGAGCAGTTCACCCAGTTTCGGCGCTCCTCCCGCTAGCGGTGCCGGGACGGCAGCGTGGCCGTGCGGACGCGCGACTAGCTGGGGGGAGTTGGGGGATACGTTCAATGCAAGGCTGCTGCAACTGCGCGACCGCATCTGTATCAAGCGGTCCCTGGCGGTTGCCAAGGAGGTGCGGCGGCCCCTTCTGCCGCAGCGGTTGCCGGAGATTCCGGGCCTCGAGGTTGCGGGCGGCAACCTGTATTGCGATGGGACGGGCGGCGATTACCACGACTTCCTGGGGCTGGCGACAGTGGACGGACACACGCTGGTCGTGGTGAAGGTGCAGCCCTAGGCGATGCGCGTGAGCTGCTGAGCGTTCAGGCCGGCGACATTTATCAGACACCGAATACCGGGGCGTTGCCGAGTCGCAAGTTTCCCTTGACCCGGCCACCCGCGCGGGGGAAGAATCGATGAGCGGAGGGCGTGTGACGCCGTCCTGGGGAAAGGAGCGCTGCACCAAGTCTGTATGTGCTCCAAGCCGGCCATGCGGGCCGCCGCGCGCATCTTCCTGAGCGCTGCGGCAGACGTGGCTTCCGGCGGCGACGCGCCTGATGTGGGAGAACGGACGAGGGTGCTGGCATGTTGACCGAGAACATTCTGGATCTGATCGGCAATACGCCGTTGCTCAAGCTGAACGGCGAACGAATCTTCGCCAAGGCCGAGTTCCTGAACCCCGGCGGCAGCGTGAAGGACCGCGTGGCCCGGTCGATGCTCGAGGGGGCGGAGCGCGACGGTCGGCTCAAGCCGGATTCGATCATCGTTGAGCCCACTTCGGGCAACACGGGCATCGGCCTGGCGCTCGTGGGCCGGCTCAAGGGCTATCGCGTGCGCATCGTGATGCCGGAGGGCATGAGCGTCGAGCGCAAGAAGCTGATCCGCGCCCTGGGGGCCGAGCTGATTCTTACGCCCGACAAGCGCGGTATCGCCGGGGCTGTTGAGCGGGCCACCGAGATTACGGCGAGCGATCCGCGCGTCTTCATGCCGCAGCAGTTTGAGAACCCGGACAACCCGCGCGTGCACTACGAGGAGACGGCCCGCGAGCTGTGGCGTCAGACCACCGGTGAGGTGGACTGCTTCGTGGCCGGGGTGGGCAGCGGCGGCACGCTCCAGGGTGTGGGGAAGTTCCTGAAGGAGCGGCAGCCGCGCGTGCGCATCGTCGCGGTCGAGCCCAAGAATGCTGCCGCCCTGCTCGGTCACGAGCCCGGCCTGCACCAGATTCAGGGCATCGGCGACGGCTTCATACCGGCCGTGCTGGATGTCTCTCTGGTTGACGAGGTCATCGAGGTCACCGACGAGGACGCCATCGAGACGACCCGGCAACTGGGGGCGAACCTGGGTCTCCTGGTCGGCATATCCTCCGGCGCCAACGTCTGGGCGGCACGCCAGTTGGCCCGGAGAATCAGCGGCAACATCGCCACCGTGCTGCCCGATCGGGCCGAGCGTTACTTCAGCACGGCCCTGCTGTAGGAGCGCGGCGGGGAAAACCCGACGTCCGGCTGGGTCGGCGTCCCTGTTCGGGATTCCCCGCGGTACACTGTGCGCATTAATACCGGATGCAGTGTGCGTGCGAGGGACCGATGGAATACCTGATTGCTGCAATCGTCGGCGCGGTGGTCGGCGGTGCGCTGGTTGGGCTGCTGGTCTGGCTGCGCCGGCGCGCAGCGGTCAACGTGGCGCAGCAGTTGCTCGACCAGTCGCGCGCGGAGCGCGCCGGCGAGGTCGAGGCTATCGTTACTCAGCTTCAGGCGGCTTTCGGTAAACTCTCAAGCGAGGCACTCACAAGCACCAGCGAGCAGTTCCTCCGCCTGGCCGAGACGCGCTTCGCGGCCCAGGCCCAGGCGGGCGAAGGCGCGCTGGAAGCCAAGAAGAAGCTCATCGACGAGACGGTGCGGCAGGTCGCCACGCGGCTGGCCGAAGTCAGCAGCACGGTGCAGACGCTTGAGAAGGACCGGCGGCAGTCATATGGCACGCTGATGCAGCAGCTTGAGCAGGTTGGCAAGGTGACCGGCTCGCTGCAGGAGACGACCGGGCAGTTGCGCGCCGCGCTGGCCAATCCACAGCGACGGGGACAGTGGGGCGAGCGCATGGCCGCGGACGTGCTGCGGCTGGCCGGCTTCCTAGAAGGCGTGAACTACTCGCGGCAGAGCACGACGCAGGCCGGCGACCGGCCGGACTTCACGTTCCCGTTGCCGCCCGATCGCCGGATCAACATGGATGTCAAGTTTCCGTTGCCGAACTATCTCAGGTATCTCGACGCCAGCGACGAGGCGACTCAGGCGCAGAGCCGGACGGCCTTTCTGCGCGACGTGCGGGCGCGCATCAAGGAGGTGACGACGCGCGCGTACATCGACCCCGAGAACGGCACGGTGGACTACGTGCTGGTTTTCATTCCGAACGAGCAGGTCTACGGCTTCATACATGAGCACGATCCGGCGCTACTGGACGACGCGCTGCGGCAGAAGGTAGTGCTCTGCTCGCCGCTGACGCTGTATGCCATGCTGGCCGTCATTCGGCAGACCGCCGAGAGCTATCATCTGCAACAGACTTCGCGGGAGATCCTGGCGGTGCTGGGGGCGTTCGCGCGGCAGTGGGAGAAGTACAGCGAGTTGGTTGACCGCATGGGCAAATCACTCGAGCAGACCGTCGCCCACTACGATGCGCTCGTGACCACGCGGACGCGCCAGCTCCAGCGCCAGCTCGACAAGATCGAGACGCTGCGGACGCAGCAGAACGTGGCGCTGCCGGACGCGGGCGACGACGAATAGGCACTGATCAACGCGGTCGGCGCAGTCCTTCATGAGACGAGTTCGCCACGGCTTGTGTTGCGCCGGCGCAGCAGCAGGACCAGCGGCAGGCCCAGGATCAAGACGGCGCTGAGAATCACGCCGGCTGCCTGCGGCCACAGCCAGGGCAGCGGCGGCGTGTCGCCCGGCACCAGACTGACCACTTGCACCGCCACCGTCCAGGCCAGGGCAGCCAGCGCCGCCAGCGACCACCAGTGCCGCCGGCCATGGTAGTGCAGCGCCGCGGCCAGGATTGCCAGAGCGGGATAGGTCCAGATCAGGTGGTAGGCTCGCAACACGGGCATGAACCACAGCATGGCGAGTACGAAGAGGGCCCACTCGACGCGCCAGCGCGCCGGCGTGAGCCGGGCCGCCGGGCGCCGCGCAACCCACAGCAGGGCCGCCAGACTGAGCAAATGCACGACCACAACCAGCCCGGCGACTGTGGGCCGTTCGAGCGCCGCAATGTTCATCGTGCGCGGCTCGGCCTCACCCACCAGCCGGGGGTCGTTGTCGAAGCGCGTGGCGTAGTTGGTCGGATGCAGCCAGCGGCTGGTAACCGCCCCGAGACCCTGGTTGCGCCAGTCCATTTCGACTTGCGACATGATCAGGTTGCGATGAGAGCCGCGCAGCACCGCGGTCTCGAACCAGGCCCGGTAGTGTGCGGCGGCATCGCCTGGCCCGAAGATCACCGCATCCCCCAGCGGTCCGAAGACCAGGCAGGTGGCCAGCGCCGCCGCCACGACGCGATGCTGCCGCTTCAGCGCGAACCACACCAACAGCAGGGCCGGCGTAACCTTGAGCAGCACGGCCAGCCCGAGCCAGAGCCCTCCAGCCACCCGCTGTCCGCGCTCCCAGCAGATGAGGCTGCCGACCAGCAGCAGCAGAGTCAGTACGTTGATCTGGTTGAGGCGGAACTCCCACCACCAGAACAGCAGCAGTGCCAGGAAGGGTACGAGCTGCGTGACCGGCCAGTCGCCCGGCGGCAGCGCGACCAGGTGGCGGCCGACCAGGCACAGCACGGCCAGCAGCGCCAGCAGGTTCAGACCGAGCCAGATCAGACCGGCAACGCGCGGCGGCAGCAACGCCAGAAGTGTCATGAGGCGCGGCACAAACGGCAGGTACCAATCAAGGCTACCGCGCATGATGACGCGTCCGACCGGGCTGACGTCGTAGCCCGGGTCCAGCCCGCCGCGCTCCACCAGGACAGCACCGGCTTTGTAGAAATACTCGAAATCCGGCCAGCCGTGCAGGACCGAGCGAGCGCCGACCCAGGCCAGCGCGGCCACGGCGATTGCGATGCCCAGCAGACAAGCAACCCGCACGGCTGCTGGTGCCGGCCGCGGCGCTGGCTCAAGTGCATCCTGGTTTGCCCAGATCATAGCGGCGTGATTCTAATCCGTTGCCTGATGTGGGGATACGCACGCCGCGCACTCGGACGGCGTCACTCCGGACTCACGGCTGGATAATGGCGAGGGCCTGTTCGATTTCAGCGCCGGTTATGTCTGCCGCTCGAACCGTGCTACCCAGGCCAGCCAGCAAGACGAAACGCACGGCGCCGCCCTGCACCTTCTTGTCCGCCTGGCACAGGCGGGCGATTCCCGCCGGCTCGAATCGCCGGGGCAGGCGCGTCGGCAGACCCAGGCGGCTGATGAGTGCGGCGATGCGGCCGGCAACGCTGCGGTCCAGGCCGCCGCGCCGGCAGTTGATCTCGTTCACCACCAGCATCCCGAGGGCGACGCATTCGCCATGCCGCAGCTCATAGCCGAAGTGGTGCTCGAGGGCGTGGCCGATCGTGTGGCCGTAGTTGAGGATGGCGCGGAGGTCGGCCTCGCGCTCGTCACGGCTCACGATGGCCGCCTTGATCGTGCAATTGCGCGCGATCAACTCGGTCAGCGCGCCCGGCGCGCAAGCCAGAATGTCTTCAGCGTGGGCCTCGTGCCAGTCGAGGAAGTCCCCGGGGCTGATGGCCGCGTGTTTGACGCTCTCGCCCAGGCCGGCGACGAAGTCGCGCTGCGGCAGGGTGGCGAGGAAGTCGGTATCGACTATGACGCCGATCGGCTGGTGGAACGCGCCGATCAGGTTCTTGCCCGCCGGGTGGTTTACGGCGGTCTTGCCGCCGACGGAGGCGTCGATCGCGGCCTCCAGCGTGGTTGGGATTTGGAGGAAGCGGACGCCGCGCAGCCAGGTGGCGGCTACGAAGCCGCCCAGGTCACAGACGACGCCGCCGCCGAAGGTGAGGATGATGTCCCGGCGTTCGATGCGTTGGCGGGCGAGGTCGTCGTAGAGTTGGCGGGCGAGGTCAAGTGATTTGCTGGCTTCCCCAGGCGGCACAGTCAGAACGACAGGCGGCGGCGCGACGTGCTCGAGTAGTGAATGGAGGTGCAGGTTGGCGACGCGTTCATCGGCGATGACGACGAGGCGACAGGGTGGATCTTCGTGGGGCAAGATCCCAGGCAGGCGCGTGCGGGCTGATAGTCCTATAATAACATCGTAGGACCTATCGCCAAGTACTATATTCACTGTTCGCGTCACTGGAAGGTCGCCGAAGGCGGCAAGCACACCCGCACCCGGGACTGCTGGCCGCGTATAAGATTATGTTGGCAGCGCTTCTCACCGCGCGTAAGGGCGCCGCCGACACCGAGAACAGGAGCTAAGATCCAGAAGTAAAATGACTTAGCAATGAACATGACCGGAACACCCCGGCTGCTCGTCGCCGCCGCGGTGTTGACGGCTGTTCGGGGTCCAGGTATCATAGATGTCCATGAGTCGAGTAGCCGTAAAGCGCTCGTCGTCCGGTAAAAAGGCTTCGCTGCGGACGGCCAGCCCAAGGAAAACTGTCCGCAGACAGAGTCGCTCCGGTATTCGTACCTATCGCGCGGCGCTCGAGTTTGTCAACTCCCGGACCAATTTCGAGACGATGGCGCGTCCGGGGTATAATCAAGCTAACTTCAACTTGTCCAGGATGTTACGGCTCCTCAAGGAGCTCGGTAACCCTCACGAGAAGCTCAAGACCGTCCACATCGCCGGAACGAAGGGCAAGGGCTCGACGTGCTGCATGCTGGCGGCGATGCTGCAGAACAGCGGCTATAAGACCGGGCTGTATACTTCGCCACACTTCCTGGACATTCGCGAGCGGATTGCGGTTGACGGCCAGATGATCAGCGAGAGCGACTTCACCAAGTTGATGGCGCGTATCGCCCCGGTGGTGAATCGGCTGGAGCGCGACAATCCTACGTTTTTCGACGTTCTGACGGCGGCGGCGTTCCTTTATTTCGCGAGCAAGAAGGCAGATATCGCCGTCATTGAGACCGGGCTGGGCGGTCGGCTCGATTCCACGAACGTCGTCAAGCCCGAGGTGTGTGCGATCACGAGCATCAGCCACGATCACATGGCGCAGTTGGGCGATTCGCTGGAGAAGATTTCGGAGGAGAAAGCGGGCATCTTCAAGCCGGGCGTGCCGGTCATCAGTTCGCGGCAGGCAGCGAGCGTCAAGCGGGTGTTGCGAAAGGCCGCTCAGGACAAGCGCTGCCCGCTACGTGTCGTCGGTGATGATCTCGAGTTCAGCTATCGCTTCGAGTGTTCGCGGGCGACTGGTCCGCATATTCGCGTCTGCATGACCACGCCCACGAGTCGCTTTGACCACCTGCAGGTGCCGCTGCTCGGTGAGCACCAGGCCGACAATTGCGGCGTTGCCCTGGGCGTGGTGGATGCGTTGCGACAGCGCGGCTATGACATCCCGCCGCAGGCGGCCATCGACGGTCTGGCCAAGGTCCGGATCGAGGGGCGCCTGGAGGTGATCCGGGAGTATCCGCGCACGGTGGTCGACGCGGCCCACAACGCAGCCAGCGTGGCCGCCCTGATGCGGGCGATCGGGCAGAACATCAGCTATGACTCGATGGTGGTGCTGTTCGGCTGTTCGGCGGACAAGGACGTCGAGGGCATGCTGTCGCAGGTTCAGCTCGGGGCGGATAAGGTGATCTTCACGACCGCCAACACACCCCGTTCCATGGATCCGCACGAGTTGCTGGCGCGCTTCCAGGAAAAATCGCACAAGATGGCGCAAGCCGCGCCAAGCATGGAAGCGGCCTACCGGATAGCGCGCAGTTGTGTCACGCGTGAAGACCTGATCTGCATCACCGGCTCCGTATATATGGTGGGCCAGGCGAAGCGGCTGCTGGCGGCGGGCAAGCTCGACTAGCCGCGGGGGTTTCCAAGTTGTGTCGAAGGGGAATCCGTCGTCTCTTGCTCCGCGCCTGAGCGCGGCCCACGAAGGACCGTGAAGGGCTTCCAAGCTGACCCGCTGCTTGCGCGTAAGATTGGCGAAGACAGTATCTTAGTTGCACAACTACTGCCTGATGGCCAAGCCCCCGCTCGGCCCATCTGAGGCGGCAGGCGCGTGTTGTCAGCGCGACCTGTTGCCGTGAAGAATGAGAAGCGCCGGACGTGTGGTCCGGCGCTTGGACGCAAGTCAGTACGACGCTGCTTGGCGGCGGCGCCGCTAGACGACGCCCTGGTCAATCATTGCGTGGGCAACCTTGAGGAAGCCGGCAATGTTGGCGCCGTTCACATAGTTGCCGGGCGTGGTGTATTCATCGGCGGTCTTGCGGCAGGTATCGTGGATGCTCTTAATGATGTTGTGCAGGCGCTGGTCGACCTCCTCCCGGGACCAGCTCATGCGCAGCGAGTTCTGGCTCATTTCGAGTCCGGAAACGGCAACACCACCGGCATTAGCGGCCTTGCCGGGGCCGTAAAGGATCCTGGACTCGAGGAAGATGCTGACGCCGCCGGGCGTCGTCGGCATGTTGGCGCCTTCTGAGACGCAGTAGCAGCCGTTCTTGATCAGGTTGCCGGCATCCTCGTCGTTGAGCTCGTTCTGCGTGGCACTGGGCAGGGCTACCTCGCACTTGACCTGCCAGAGGGGGTTGTACGACTTGCTCGAATCCAAGGCTTCGTAGTGTGCCTTGGGGTACTTGTCCACGTACTCCTTGATGCGGCCGCGTTTGACGTTCTTGAGGTGCATGACGAAAGCGAGCTTGTCCCGAGTAATGCCCTCTTCGTCGACGATGAAGCCGCTCGAATCTGAGAAGGTCAGCGGGATGCCACCGAGGTCGAGGACCTTCTCGGTCGCATACTGGGCGACGTTACCGGACCCGGAGATCACACAGCGCTTGCCCTTCATGGACTCGTTGCGCGTCTTGAGCATCTCCTCGGCGAAGTAGACCTGCCCGTAGCCGGTGGCTTCGGGCCGGATGAGGCTGCCGCCCCAATTCAGGCCCTTGCCGGTCAGTACGCCGACGAACTCGCGGGTGAGCTTCTTATACTGGCCGAACATGAAGCCGATCTCGCGGCCGCCGACGCCGATGTCACCGGCGGGGACGTCGATGTCGTGGCCGATGTGGCGGAATAGCTCGTTCATGAAGCTCTGGGCGAAGCGCATGACCTCGAGATCGGACTTACCCTTGGGGTCGAAGTCGGAGCCGCCCTTGCCGCCGCCCATCGGCAGCGTTGTCAGGGCGTTCTTGAAGATCTGCTCGAAGCCCAGGAACTTGATGATCCCCAGGTTCACGGAGGGGTGGAAGCGCAGGCCGCCCTTGTACGGGCCGATGGCACTGTTGAACTCGACGCGCATCCCGCGATTGACCTGAACCTCGCCCCGGTCGTCGACCCACGGCACGCGGAACATGATGACGCGCTCGGGCTCAACGATACGCTCGAGGATCTTGGCCCTGCGAAACTCCGGGTGCCGGTCCATGACCGGTACCAGTGACTCGACCACTTCGTGGACCGCCTGATGGAACTCCAGCTCCTGGGGGTTCTTGGCGATCACGCTCTCCATGATGTCCTGAACGAGGTTCGACATGACTCTCTCCATCCGATGCTCGAAAGACGACCAGGGTCCTTCGCAAGCGCTGCCAAGCTGGCCGCCAGAACGCCAGACGGCCGGGTGGCGTTGCGCCGTGAACCCACACAATATCCCCGCAGCGCCCGCAACGCCGGGGAATGGGCATTATGCAACCGGCGTGCCGCGCCGCAACCGGCCCGGCTGCCAAAACTATCCGCGCGCCCGAATCGCAGGACTGGCCATGTCCGGGCCAGGAAGCCACGGCGTGCGATGGCGCGGCAAAGGCCAGTGACCGGGCCGCGTTGGCCACGCTCGCGCCGACCCGTGAACGCTGCTGATCGGCCGCCCGTGAGCCGGGCCGTCGGTGGCGGCTAGGTCTTGGGGATTTTCGCGCGCGCGGCGGCGCAGAATACACATCCGTTTCGTCGCAGCGCCTGGCTCCAGGCAAGTTCGCAGGGGCAGTCAGGGCCGTTCAAACGATCCGGCCGCCGCTGCCACGCCAGCGCCGGGCCCGGGGGTCCCAATAACGCTGGGACCATTGGCCGTCCGGATCGGTACTCGTCAAGAGGTTGTTCCCGCAATACGCGTACACATTCATTCCGCCGGCGAGGCCGATTTGGTCGCGTTGTATAAAGCGGGCGGTGTTGGGCTGGTACCAGCGGGCACCCAGGTGCTGGAAGGTCAGCGGGGCGGTGCCGGGGGCGGCGGAGGTGTCCGGCTGGTCGGGGTGCCGATAGTCGCGGCCCGCCGCGGGGGCAGTATTCAGTTGTCAAAGATCCGCTCCGGTGCTGCGCTGAGTGACCGCGAGGAAGCGGTTCCG